>JAZRQW010000001.1:0-2705 GCA_045650165.1 Acutalibacteraceae bacterium
GGGAAGCAGTATTGCTGAGCTTCCAAAACAGCTTTTTCAAGAATTATCACGCAGACTTTCGGGAAAGTGTATTCCCTGCAAGCCACCGGGCAGATTGCCGAAAGCTATTTTGATGATATGCTTTATCTGCTCGTTAGTGTAGCTCTCGGCGTTGGGAATAAAGCTTTCCAGAATTGCGCCACGTTCTATAAGGCGGTGAGTTCGACTACGACGTTTCAGCTCCTTACACCGATTTTGCATAGTGGAAAGTCGGTGTTCTTCCTGCTTTTCCTTTTTCGTCAGGCGGTCAAGTTCAGCCTGAAGCTTGTTACGCTCGGCAAGGGCTTTTTCAATTTCGTCTTCGGTACGGATAAGTTCCTTTTCATTATAATTACTCACGCAACATCACCGTCCTTTCGGTCATAATTTTCTCCGAAAACAGCACGATACAGATTTTCCTCTGCAATCAGATATTTCTTCCCTGCCATAAAGCACTGGAGCTGTCCCGAAATGCACATCTGACGGATACGATATTCGGTGAGTCCGTCGATAAGCTGTGCGGCTTCCTTGATTGTGAGAATTTTTCTTTTCATAGTAATGTCCTCCATAAAAATAAATTTCAGCAGATTTCTGCCGACATACGCTTTTGCGTTATGTAAAAAATTTTCAGAGGAGTGTTTACTATATTTTTACTGCACGGCGAAAAATCTTCACCGTGCTTTCAGTTGTACCACTGCAGAAGAACGCTTCGATAAATACCTCGGACATTCAATTAGAATAGCACGGTAGCTCTGCTTGCAATCGTAAAAGCACCGCCGACATAATTCATTGCAGGTGATACGGCCACGCCCATTCAGAAACAGCGACCATTCCAGTTTTCTTTTCTTGCTCATTCTCGGCATAATTAAAATTCCTTTCGTTTCATTTCAAGGGAGTAACGAATGGTTACGCCTTTGCGGAGTTGTATGGCAGCTTCCCATTTTGGGAATGTGCCAACGGGGTGGTGAATTGGAGCTGTTGACAAACTCAGAAAAATCTCTACTTTTCTGCTGAAATATGGTATAATATAAGTACAGAAAGCGAGGTAGTTGCAATGCTTAACAGGAACGAAAACAGACAAATGAAGATGTGTTTGGTAACGCTTGATGAGCTTATGCCACAGGAACATTTTCTCCGCGATTTAGATAGATGTGTTGATTTCAATTTCATTTATGATAAAGTTGAAGCACTGTATTCAAATACAGGTCGCCCGTCTGTTGATCCTGTTATGCTCATAAAAATGATGCTCATCGGTTATCTTTACGGAATAGAATCTGAGCGCAGACTCGAACAGGAAGTCCGTGTAAATATTGCGTATCGTTGGTTTCTCGGAATTGAATTGGATGAGCCTGTGCCAGACCATTCTACAATTTCACAACTGCGCCGCAGAAAATTCAGCGGAACTACAATATTTCAAGATATATTTGATGAGATTGTACGCAAGTGTATGGAAGAAGGTCTTGTAACAGGAAAGCTTTTGCTTACCGATTCCACACACATCAGAGCAAATGCTCGTAATGATTTGAGAGAAGTGATTGAGGCTCCTGATACACCATCGGAATATATGCAGAAGCTTGACCGTGAAGCATTTGAAATGGGACTTATCAAAGAGCCTGTTGTATATCCCGAAAAGACAAAATCTGTTACGAAAAGTATCACTGACCCTGACAGTGGATTATTAAATCGTCCCGGAAAACCAAATGCTTTTTGTTATCTTAATCATCAGACGACTGATGCAGAAAACGGAATTATTACTGATGTTTTTGTAACACCTGCAAATGTCAATGATTGTTCTCCGCATACTGAAAGACTTGAACATCAGATTGATAAATTCGGTTTTGAAACAGAATCTGTTTGTGCCGATGCAGGATATGATAACGCTGAGGTTTACGATGCAATGCTTAAACGAAATATCAAGACATACATTCCACGAAGACAAAAGCCTTTTGTAAATTGTAATTATGAAGAAGACTTCAACCCTGGTAATTTTCAGTATGACAGTAATAAGAATGTGTATATTTGTCCTGCCGGAAAGGAACTTCATTATCGTTCTTATCTTAAGCAAAAAGGATATAAACGATATGTTGCTAAAAAGAAAGACTGCATGAGCTGTCCGTATAAAGAGCAGTGCATCGGAAAGTCAAATAATCCACGAAAAATTGAGCGTAATATGCATGAAGAAGCTCGTAGAGAGCAAGCTAAGAATAACGGAACAACAGAATATTACGAAGCTATGCGACTTCGGAAAATCTGGTGTGAAGGAAACTTCTCTCATCAGAAAGAGCGACACAATTTAAAACGAACATTCAAAAGAGGCATTGAAAAAATAACCGAGCAATGCCTCCTTTCGGCGTGCGCATTAAACTTAAAACGACTGGTAAAGGCTATGTGAGTAGCCCTTTTTTATTGCCTGAATACAGAAAATATGATTCAAATCCTCTTTTGGCATTTCATTTTGCCGTAAAAAAGTGGGTTTGTCAACAGCTCCGATTCGTGACGTGGTCTCCAAAACAACGAATCAGCACGGTGTTACGACTGAACAGACCGTAAGTAAGAAGTTTATCACCGAAGGAAATCTCTATCGCCTTATTATCCATTCCAAACTGGAATCGGCACAGCGTTTTGAGAGCTGGGTGTTTGATGATGTCCTCCCCACCATCCGAAAGTACGGCTTCTATGCCACCGAC
>JAZRQW010000002.1:0-36414 GCA_045650165.1 Acutalibacteraceae bacterium
ACAGAACGACATGGCTACGATCCGACTTTTTATCCCACAAACGCTGCTTTGCTTATTGCTCTTGGTTTAACCGATGTCAGCTACGGCAAATGGGTAAAATTCTCCTGGAAATTCCAGCTTATCAACCTGCTCGTCACAAGCGGTCTGTTGCTTTTAGGCCTGGCGATTGGTTATTGCTAAATATATTAAACGAAAAAACGGCACCATCGGGTGCCTTTTTTTATGCGTATATACTTGTTATTCGTTTGCCGTCGGTGCGTTTTTTTCAAACTGTCTGACAAGCTGGTTGCCGAAAACCGCTGTGCCTGTCAGCAGTACACCTTGAATTGCTGAATCGGGTGAAATGCCCATCAGCCCGAAAGCACAGATTATACCGATTGCAAGCAAAATTACGGGTATGTACCTGTCGTTTACAAATTTTGTTTCTTTTATAATTTTACCTATGATGTTCAGCAGGGGGATTATTGCAAGTCCCTGCTCAAAAAGATAATCGCTGATATTCAATCATTTACTCCTTCCTTGTTACATGTTTGCAATCAATGCCGTTGCAACTGCGGCGGCGATTGCGCCTACAAAGCCAAGCAGAACTTTGTCCCAAAGCTTTGCGGGTCGGGCGTTGATTTTGCCTACACTTTCCTTTAATTCGCCCAATGTTATGAGAATATTGTCAAGCTTAGTCGTCACAACAGCCATTTCTTCTCCGAATTTATTTGTGCGGCTGTAAAGCTTTCTTATGTCCGCTTCAGCTTTTTCTATACGGTGTTCCATTTCTTCAAGCGTCACTTTTCTTACACACCTCCCGCATAGGCAACAAAGCCTGCTTTGGTAGTGTCACCTGCGTTATATGTAAGCAGATAGCAGCCGTCAACCTCTGCAACACATTCAGCGGCTTCCTTTGCATAAAGGCTGCCGATGCTGTTTTTCTTAGCCTTGCAGTCGGCTGTGGTCTGGTAAACAGGTTCTTTTGTGTTGCTGTTTTTCCACGGTTTAGCCATATAATCACTCTCCTTTGCGCTGTAGTCAGCCCAATTAATATAATCATTCGGGTCAAGCAATTTTTTGCCGTAGCCCCACGAAGTGCTGTCCTGGATTTCGATGTGCAGGTGTGCGCCATAGCTGTTGCCCGTGTTGCCCATTGTTCCGAGCTTCTGCCCGACCTTTATTTTTGTTCCTACCGGGATTCGGGTTTTATCCCTCATATGGGCATAAAGAACGCACCTGCCGTCAGCCGTGCGGTAAACAATGTGGTTGCCGTAGCTCTGACCGCAGCCCGAGGTGCGTGTAACAACGCCGTCAGCAATTGCAACAAGCGTGCGGTCAGTATCGCATACACGGTCAATTCCCGTGTGGTAGCCGAGTTTCCAACTGCCTTCTTTTTTAAAAGCCGTTGTCTGTCGGCTCTTTGCGTTGAACGGTGAACGGTAAATCATCCGAATATCACCTCAAGCCATTGCAGTAAATAAGCAATATAGAGTTCAAAAACAAAAAGAAAGTGTATCATATTACACCTCCGTGTTTACGCCGAAGCGTTCAAGTATCGGCTTGACTACCTCATTGTTTGCAATCTTCTTACGCTGACCCTGATTCAGTTCAGTAAGCACGGTTTCAAGTGCTTCCCTTGTTTCTGCCTTGCAAGAATTGACGGCTTCGTTCAATGTGTCTTTATTCATTGAATTTTACCCCAATTCCTCAAGTGCATTGATGTAGTCGGCTTCGGTTGCTTCGGTGTCTGTTGGCTCTTCACTCTGCAAGCGTTCTGCTTCTTCCTCGGTGATTTCGTGCCAATTTTCAACACTGTCATTCTTGCCCAAGCGAATTATATTTGAGAAGGTTTCTCCGTTGGTAAAGACATAGCCAGTTTTGGCAATTAAAACATTATCCATAGTATACCTCCTCACTCACTATTATACCGCCTGCAACAGTCCAACCTTTAGCGTTAGCAGTGTCAACTTGAGATTGTAATATTTTTGCATTTGCGTTTAAGGTCAGCGTTTGTGCCGTTGTTACAGTTGCAAGACCGTCAAAAACACTTTGTTTGCTTTCAACTGTTAATAGTGGACTATCGCCAAACGAAATGCTCACTTTTATTGTTTGCGGTACAATTTCGACATTTGCTAATAAACCACACACTTGAAAACATTGTCCTGCATTTGCACAAGATGAAAAATCCAAAATTGATATATCCGTTAATGCTTGACAGTACCGAAAAGCGTTATAAAAATTTTCAACTTTTTCTGTATTGTCTAACCTTACAGATTTTAATTTTTTGCAGCCGTGGCACATATTGGATATATTTGTTTGCGAATTGCAATTTATTGAGCCTTCTATTGTTTCAAGTTCGCCATAGTTCTGAAACAAATTTTGCAATGATGCTTTCTTTGTATAGTCCATAGGCGGAATTGTTTTAATGTAATTTGAGCCTTTTTCATAAAAAGTTTTTGCAAGCTCGGTATAGTCAATCAGCTGTTCAACCTTTGTTTTAAGTGTCGCTAAACTCATTCAAGCACCCCCGAATTGTCAATCAGCGTTTCGATTTCATCAACACCGCCACGGATTTCGTTAATGGCTGCCCACAGTTCCTCGGTATCTCCACCGCCGATTCCTTCTCCCTTGTACAGCAGGTTGCCGTCTGCATCTTCGGTGAAGTTGTTGAGCGTTTCAAGGCTTGTGTGCTCGTGTGGATTCAACCAAATTCCCCAGCCCCGTTTTCCGTCAGCATCAGTCAGATTTGTACGGTGTAGAATAGGAATAGCTATAAAACCGCCTGCAAAAGACAGCTTGTAGCACAACGCACCGTTTATTGTTTCAATTGTGCTATCTTCTATTAAATAGCCATCTTCGCTTGAAAGAAGCGTTATTCCGTCAATCTCAATTCGCCCGTCATTATTTACAATCGTGTCAAGTATTTCGCTGGTTGACCCTGTCGGGAACATAATCTCCGAGCCGTTAAGCGTGATGTCGGGACCGATTTCCTCCTCAACGTTTTTAACGCTTGTGACGGGGATGTCAATGTAGTCGGGCAGGTTGTCATACTTTATACTTCCGTGACCGAGCCTGAGCCGCAAAAAGGTCTGTCCGTCTTTTTCGATTTCCTCAACACCGAAAATCTTCGAGCCAGGGCCCTCGAAGGCGACTATTTTGCCACGCCATTTGAGCTCATCACTGCTTACATCCTGTGAAAAGCCCGTGTCAACTGTAACGCAGCTGAATAAATCCAATGTCTTTTTGTTGCCGTGGGTATGACGTAAAGAGGAGAGCAGTTCTGTCAGGGCGGTTGTGTCCTCTTCTCCATCAACAGACCTTTCAAACGGAATGTTGAACACGGGGGATTTGACGGTTTTTATGATGTTGGCATTGCCGTCAACCGTGTGCGCTTCAACCTGAACACTTAATGTGCTGAAAAGAGTGAGTGAATTATGCAGTGTAAAGTAAATTATACCGTTATCTATGTAGCCGTAATCGTGTATATCTGTTATTGCATCGGTGCAAAATTTGATTTTGTATGGATTGGTAGTATCGGATCCGATGTTGAAACTCAGCGTATAATAACTGATGTTTTCAGCACAAAGTTCATCGTTTAGCGTAATTACAAGCCGTGTTGCGGCGTGTTCGCCGATGTACTGACTGACAGGGCTGATTTCAACCGTGTTGTCGTTGTTTATAAGAATCAGGCAGTCTCTCATACGGCACACCTCAATTTATCGTCATCATAATAGTGTCGCAGATATGCCTGAGTTTCACGTAGCTCATTGCGTTGGTCATAAAGCACAGACAGCTTGCGGTTAAGATTATCAAGGGCAAAATTTCTGTGGCTAAGCCTTGCTCGGCGGATATCCGCGCGGCAGAGCTCTATCTGTTCGTCAATCATTTTTATAGTTTCTGAGTATTCGTCGGCAAGCCGGTCAAGTGATTTTTCTGTCATTTTTACTTCCTTTCTTTGTTAATCTTTGTTAATCTACGGGGATTTTGTATTCCTCGCAGTCTATAAGGTGTTTTAAAACAAGCCGTATTTTTTCCTTACCCCGTGCAAGTGCCCTGTACATATTGGCTGTGCTTGTTCCTTCCTGCTTTGCTGCTGCGGCAACGCTCAGCCCCTTGTACCAGTGAAGTACGGCGGCTCTTTTTTCAATGGTTGAAAAATCGTTTTCAATAACGGAACGCACCACATTGTAAAGGTCAACAACTCTTTTTTCGGGAAAGGAGATAAAGTCAACGGCGTTTTCTCTGCACCACATTTCGTATGAAACCTGCGACCACTCGGTATTTACGTCATCGCCCTCTCTCATTCTGGGGTTGCAGTTGCTGTTTTTCATTCATTCCTCCGTTTTTGTATTGGACACCTCTAAAAAATCATCGAACAAAATCGTGCATGCTTTTGGCTGTATCTTTTCAGAATGCTCCAAAGTATGACCTGCGTTTTTGAGCCAATCTGACCAGAAATTACTGCGCGATCTTTGTAACCTGAGTTTTTAGAGGTGCCTTGTTTGTTTTTGTAAAGTTTTCCGCCGAGCCGTTTAGGAATTGTTGGTTCATCCTGCACCCTATGGTTGCTTGGGGAGTGTGTTTTTGCGGCTCTGATATTAATTCTATCGAACAAATGTTCGCTTGTCAAGTATCTTTACGGCTGTTTTTTTGCAATTTCACCGAAAAAATGTGCGTTCTTTTGCTGTTATTGTTGCTTTGTCGGTTGAAATATTTATAGCGATGTGCTAATATGTAAAAAGTGTTATTGTGAGGAGAATTGTTTTGAAAAGAATTATTGCTTTGCTTCTGGCTTTGAGTGCACTTCTTTGTTTTACCGCTTGCAACGGCGATGATCCCGTTGAAGAAACCACAACCGAAGAAGTTGTTACCGAGGCACCCACAGAAGGTGAAAATGAAAAATATAAATATCTCGAGTATTCAGACCATGTAGAGCTTACTGCTTACAAGGGCTATGATTCCTATGTTAGTTTGCCGAGCAGCATCAATAGTAAGCCTGTAACCTCATTCGGAAAAATATTCAGTGAAAGCCTTACTATCGTCACCGTGATTATACCCGGCTCATACACCGAAATTGCAGATGGAGCTTTTTATAACGCATGGAAGCTGCAGAATCTTACAATTCATTCCGGCTCGCTGAAGCGAATCGGTGCTAACGCCTTTCTCGGTTGTCAGTCGCTTAAAATTGCCAGCATCCCTGACACGGTAACAGAAATTCACGAAGATGCTTTCAAGTATTGCACGGAGCTTATTATTTACGGTAAGACCGGTTCTGCAGCCGATGAATTTGCCGCAAATTTCAGCAGTATCTATTTCCGTGATAAAAATGCAGGTGCTGCCGAGGCCACAACCGAAGAAGTTTCTACTGAAGAAACCGCAAGCGAGGAATTCTCGACCGAAGAAAGCAATACGGCAGAAGTTTCAGCTACAGAGGAAATGACAACTGATGAAAGTACAACAAATGAATGATTTTAAAAAGCGTATCGTGTGATACGCTTTTTTTATTGAAAATTTCATGCTGTTATTGAAATTAGTATTTTTTTGTTGTAAAATAATCTCAAAACAGAAATGTATTTCGGAGGTAATTCAATGGCAAAAATAATTTCTTTTCCGCTGGCAATAATTATTTCACTTATTTCGCTTATTTTTCCGTTTGATAAGCCTGAAGTCAACAAGGATGATTGGAACACCAACTACAGCTATGTCTGGGTACACGGTCTTATGGGTTGGGGAAGCTATGACACACAGTACAAGCTTATGCCCTACTGGGGTATGTTCAACGGCGACCTTATGAAAAAACTGAATAGCGTTGGTTTCGATTGCTATGCTGCATCTGTCGCACCGACAAGCAGCGCATGGGACAGAGCGTGTGAACTTTACGCCCAGCTTACGGGTACTGTGGTTGACTACGGTGCAGAACACAGCGCACGCTGTGGCCACGACAGATACGGTGAGGATTACTCAGGCAGAGCTTTGCTTGAGAAGTGGGATGCAGAAAACAAAATCAACCTCCTCGGTCATTCCTTCGGCGGTGCAACAATGAGAGTTTTCGCTTCGCTTATGGCCGTGGGTAGCGAGGCTGAACAAAATGCCAGCCCTGACGATGTTTCGGAATTTTTCAAGGGTGGTAAAGAGGATTGGATATACTCTCTTACGGCTCTTGCCGCACCTCACAACGGTACAAGTGCATACGCTTCATCAACAACCGACATTGACAGCGCTGCATACGATATGTACATAGACAATGCCCTTGAGCTTAACAAAACGATTTACACAAGCGACAAGACATACTATTTCTCCATTGCCTGCAGCTCAACAACAAAAAATGCAGACGGTACACATTCGTCCGAAAAGAAAATAATGGAAATCCTTTTCCAATCAAGTGCTGACGAAATGGGTAAATTCTCTTTCACCACCGCAGGCGGCTTTGAGGTTGATGAAAGCTGGTTCGAAAACGACGGACTTGTAAACACAATTTCCGCAAAGGCTCCTAGCAGTGCTCCGAGCAAAGACTTTGACGTTCAGAACATTGAAAAAGGCGTATGGCAGATTATGCCTGTTTACCGAGGTGACCATATGTCACTCCAGGGTGGTCTGCTCAAGACAAACACAAATGTGTTTGAGTACTATGTTGACCACCTCGGTATGATAAACAGTCTCTGATTACTGCCGCTGTTTGATTGACGGTGCATAGACAATAATTAAATTATTTAAGGAGTTATTCTGCTTGGTCGGCAGGATAGCTCCTTTTATTATTTATTCTTTCGTTAATTTATAGTTGAAAAATATATATTCTTTATTGTATAATAAATTTGTATGTCCGAATGAACCTAATCTGTGTTTGGAGGAAACGAAATGAAAGAACTCAAATATTGGGAAAATCCGACGATTTATAAAGAAAACAAGGAGGATGCGCATATTCTTGCACATCCGTACGATAATTTCAGACAGGCTGTTTACGGCGAGGAAAAGCCGTACAAAAAAACGCTCAACGGTCAGTGGAAATTCCATTGGCAGATGGGTGTTGACACTCTGCCCGGCGAATATGCTTCTCCGTCGCTCGACGACAGCGGTTGGGATAATATTGATGTACCCTCTGTCTGGCAGATGAGAGGCTACGGTAAGAATGTCTATCTCTGCTCGTTTATTCCCGGTCCGCTTTCAACTGTCAAGAGTCAGATTCCGAAAATCAGCCACTCGAAGAATGAGGTCGGCATTTACAGAAGAAAATTCACTGTGCCTGACAATTTTGACGGCAGAGAGGTGTTCATCCACTTTGGTGCTGTCAAATCCGCTTTCTTCCTTTATATCAACGGTCAGCGTGTCGGCTACTCACAGGGCTCAATGACACCTGCTGAATTCAATATCACAAAATATCTTGTGCCGGGCGAAAACCTTGTTACGGCAGAGGTTTACCGTTACAGCGACGCTACATATCTTGAAGACCAGGATATGTGGTTCTTCAGCGGTATTTACCGTGAGGTATATATCTATTCCGAACCTAAAATCACTATATGGGATTTCTATGCAAGGGCACAGCTTGACGAGGAATATAAAGACGGTAAGCTCGATGTAGAAATCAATCTCCGCAATTTTACCGACGGTGCGGCAGCAGCCTTTGCAGACGTGCTGTTTATGGAGGATAAGGAGGACCCGCAGGTTATCGGCAGTGAGCAGATTGTTATTCAGCCGGGTGAGAGTTATTTCAACTTCGCTCATATTGTACCCACGCCGAAACATTGGTCAGCCGAGACCCCCAACCTTTACAGAGTAAGTGTTGTGCTTCGCAGTCAGGATAAAATTATCTGCGTCAAAACAACACGCATAGGTTTTAAACGCGTTGAAAAGAAGGGTAATGTGCTCTATATCAACGGTCAGCCGATTATCATAAAGGGTGTCAACCGTCACGATTATGATCCCGATAACGGCTGGGCAGTCCCGAAACAGCGCTATGTTGCCGACCTGACTCTTATGAAGCAGGCAAACATCAACGCTATCCGTACAAGCCACTATCCCGACGACCCGATTCTCTACGATATGTGCGACGAAATGGGCTTTTATGTAATGGATGAAACCGACCTTGAAAGCCACGGCGTACGCCGCAAGAATTGTCCCGGTGATGATCCGAGGTGGACGGGTACCTGTGTTGACAGAGCACAGCGTATGGTGCTTCGTGACAGAAACCACGCCTGTGTCTGCTTCTGGTCACTTGGTAATGAAGCGGGCGACGGAGAAAACTTTATGTACATGCGCAAGGCTATCCTTGCTCTTGACGATACAAGGCTTATCCATTACGAGGGTGAGTTTGACTTTGATAAGTCAGACTTTATCAGCCGTATGTATCCTGTTGAAAGTTATGTCGAAAAGCTCGGCAATAAGCAGGAGGTAAAGGTAAATATTATCGAAAATTTCCTGAATATGCTTGCGGCAGACAGTAAGCCCATCAAGCCCGAGCACTACGAAACTCGCCCCGTTATTTTCTGCGAGTATGCTCACGCTATGGAAAACAGCCTGGGTAATTTCAAGGAGTATATCGATTCCTTTGAAAAGTACGACAATCTCTGCGGCGGCTTTATCTGGGACTATGTTGACCAGGCAATCCGCGTCAATGACAACGGTGTGGAAAAATGGCTCTACGGCGGCGATTTCAAAGAGGGTGCAAGCAGCTACTATTTCTGTGCCAACGGTATTATCGGTGCAGACAGAATTCCCCACCCGTCATATTACGAAGTAAAGAAGTGCTATGCCGATGTGACGGCGAAGGCTGTTGATATCGAAAAGGGCATATACGAAATTTTCAACAAGCATTATTTCACCAATCATACACGCTATATTCTTGACTGGTCACTCACCGAAAACGGCGAGCTGATAGGCGAAGGCACCTTCGGCACGGTTGATATTGCTCCCCGTGGCACATTAGAGGTGCAGGTGCCTTATGAGTTTGACCAGCTCCCCAAGGGTGAATGTGTGCTTACCTTCTCTTGGAAACTGAATGATGATACCTCCTGGGCAATGAAAGGCTTTGAAATGACCTTTGAGCAGTTTGTTGTTAAGGAAGCTCAGTCGCTTGAAACACCCGAGGGCGCAGAAGCACTTGATATTATCCGAAGCGGCAGAAATCTTACCGTAAAATCTCCCGCAATCAATGTTGAGTTTACCCACGGCATTCTTTCTTCACTCATTATCGGCGGCAAGGAAATGCTTGAAAGCGGTAAGGGAATGCGCCCCAATTTCTTCCGTGCGCTGACCGATAACGATGCTGCTTACCTCAACTTTGTCCCGATGATTAAATTCATCCACCCGAAATATCTGTGGAGGGTTGCAACAAAGGTCTGCAGCGTATCATCTTTCAAGGTGAAGAAGCTTTCCGATACACAGTGTCTTGTAACTGTCAAATGGTTTGCACTTCCTGCCGTAAAGGTAAAGACGGAGTATATCATCAATTCCGCAGGTACGGTTGACGTGCGCCACAGCTCAATGAGCCTGTTCCTTAAGCTTCTCAAGGTTGGTATGCGCTTCGGCATGCCGCAGTCAATGCAGAATGTCGAGTGGTACGGCAGAGGTCCGCACGAATGTTATTGTGACCGTAAGACGGGTGCAAGAATTGACAAGCATTATGCGGATATAGAAGGTCTTGAGCACCGCTATATGCGTCCGCAGGAAAACGGCACGCGTGTTGATGTACGTATGTTAAAACTTACCGATAACGAGGGCAGAGGCTTCAGATTTGAGGCTCTGGACGGCTCAGGCTTTGAATTCAACGCCCGTAACTACAGCCAGGAAAGGCTCGAAAAGGCAAAGCACCTCTACGAATTAGAGGATGAGGATTATGTTTCCGTCGGTATTGACGGCTTCTCCTGCGGTGTCGGCGGCGATATGCCGGGATACGCCTGCCTGCGCGAGCCGTATATCCTCCACGCGTTCAAAAAATTCAGCTATGGCTTCAGAATAAGCAAGGCTGACTGATTGTTGAAAAAAGATTACTGAAAAGGTGATTGTCATAGCACAGGAAAAACGTTGTTCGCTTGCGAAAAAATGCGGCGGCTGTCAACTTCAGAATATGGACTATCCCCGCCAGCTTAAATTCAAGCAGGCGCAGGTTGAAAAACTGCTCGGCAAATTCGGCAGAGTAGGCAAAATAATCGGTATGGAAAACCCGTATCACTACCGCCATAAGGTACAGGCGGCTTTCGGTACAACCCGTGGCGGTAAAATCGTTTCGGGTGTTTACCAGAGCAGCTCCCACCGTATAGTAAATGTTGACAGCTGTATGATTGAAAACGAAAAGGCGGACGAAATCATTGTCACAATAAGAAACCTACTGCCGAAATTCAAGTTAAGACCTTATAACGAGGATACGGGAAGCGGATTCCTTCGCCATGTGCTCATCCGCAAGGGCTGCAACAGCGGTGAAATACTTGTTGTGCTTGTTACGGCAAGCTCTGTTTTTCCGTCGAAGAACAATTTTGTCGGCGCACTTTTAAAGGCTCACCCCGAAATCACAACTGTTGCGCAGAATATAAATTCCAAACACACGAATCTCGTTTTGGGTGACACGAACAAAGTGTTGTACGGTAACGGTTATATAGAGGACAGCCTTTGCGGCTGTACCTTCCGTATTTCTCCGCAGTCGTTTTACCAGATTAACCCTGCGCAGACTGAAAAGCTCTATTCTCTTGCTGTGGAGTATGCAGGACTGACGGGTAAGGAGCGTGTTATTGACGCCTACTGCGGCACGGGCACAATCGGTATAATCGCCTCGAAAACGGCAGGCGAGGTAATCGGCGCAGAGCTTAACGCCTCTGCTGTGCGTGATGCAAAGTCAAACGCTGTCAGAAATAACGCAGAGAATATCCGCTTCATTTGTGCCGATGCGGGTGAGTTTATGCGCGATATGGCGGCGGCAGGCGAAAAGGCAGATGTTGTTTTTATGGACCCGCCACGCGCAGGCAGCGACAAACGCTTCCTTTCAAGTGTTGTCGCCCTCGCACCCGAAAGGGTAGTGTATATCTCCTGTAATCCCGAAACTCTCGAGCGTGACTTGCGCTACCTGACCAATAACGGTTACTCTGTCACAAAAATGCGACCGGTCGATATGTTTCCTTTTACCTTGCATTGTGAAATGGTCGTGCAGTTGACCAAACAAAAGAAATAATCCAAATATTTTCATTTTTAGGCTTGCTTTTTGGCAAGCCTTTGTTTATAATAAGCATTGTATTAATTATGCTATAATGGCGTAGAATTTGGTTTTAAGAAAGGAAAGATTTTCAAATGGCTGAAATTTTTGCTAATCTCGGCAACCTGCAACCCGGCCAGGTTGTAATGTGGATTATCGGCGGTCTGCTGATTTTCCTTGCAATCAAAAAGGGAATGGAGCCTACACTCCTGCTTCCCATGGGCTTTGGTGCAATCCTTGTTAACCTCCCCATTGCAGAGGGCCCCGTATCCGGTGTCCGCGCGGTTATCGACTTTTTGTTCCACATCGGTATCGACTCTCATGAGCTTATGCCCCTGATTCTTTTCATCGGTATCGGCGCTATGATTGACTTCGAGCCCGTTCTCACCAACCCGAAACTGATGATATTCGGTGCGGCAGCACAGTTCGGTATCTTCTTTACTCTCTGCCTTGCATCTCTCTTTGGCTTTGATCTCAAGGACGCCGCTTCTATCGCTATCATCGGTGCGGCAGACGGTCCCACATCCATTTTCGTTGCAAATATGCTCGATTCCAACTATATTTCCGCAATTATGGTTGCAGCATATTCCTATATGGCGCTTGTTCCGCTGGTTCAGCCGCCCATCATCAAGCTTTGCACAACAAAGAAGGAACGCCTTATCCGTATGAAGAATACAGGCAAGAAGGTTTCCAAGACAACAAAGATTCTCTTCCCCATTGTTGTTACCGTTCTTGTCGGTCTTGTTGCACCCGATGCAACAGCTCTCATCGGTTTCCTTATGTTCGGTAACCTGCTTCGTGAGTGCGGTGTTGTTAACTCCCTTTCCGAAACAGCACAGAACGTTCTTGCAAACCTCATCACAATCTTCCTTGGTCTTACAATCGCTTCCAAAATGGTTGCTTCTGAATTCCTCAGATTTGAAACTATCCTCATTATGCTCCTCGGTCTTGTAGCGTTCGTTGTTGATACCTTCGGCGGTATTATGATAGCCAAGATTATCAACATCTTCAGCAAGGAAAAGATCAACCCGATGATTGGTGCTGCAGGTATTTCCGCTTTCCCGATGTCCGCACGTGTTGTTCACAAGATGGGTCTTGCAGAGGATAACCAGAATTTCCTTCTCATGCACTCTGTCGGTGTTAACGTTTCGGGTCAGGTTGCTTCCGTTATCGCAGGCGGTCTTATCCTCACGCTCGTAGGCGCACTTGTTAAGTAATAGGAGGGAATTATAATGGAAAATACAACTGTTATCGAACAGACAACTCAGGCTGTCGAAGAGGCTATGCAGTATAAGTTTGCCATAACTCCCGACAACTTTATCGACTCCCTTCCCATTATGGCTAAGGGTATGGCAGGTATCCTGCTTGTTATGGCTATTATCATTGCCTGTGTAGCACTTCTCAACTACGTCACTTCTCCCGACAGAAAGGCGAAGAGCGCAGAGAAAAAGAAGGCAAAGCAGGCCGCAAAAGCAAACAAAACCGAATAAATTTTCAAGGACTGTCTTGCGCTATGCAAGGCAGTCTTTTTTCTTGACATATACTGATGTAAAGTGTAAAATTCTTTAGGATAATAAAATATAAAGGCGATGAATTTTTATGAAAAAAGAGGGCTTGATGCCACGCTTCAAGGATACCTTCCTTGAAGGCAAAAACTACAAATTTCTTTTGCTTTCCATCCTTGTAACTGGTCTGTCCTACGGTCTTTACAAGGGTTTGCTTGACAACTATCTTGCGGAAATTGTCGGTATGGGCGAAATGGACAGGGGAGTGGCGGAATTCTTCCGTGAAATCCCCGGTGTAATGCTCATCCTCATCCTTGCGCTTTTCTATATGTTTTCTGCCGAAACGCTGTATAAAGCGGGTGCAATTATTATGCTCGGCGGTATGGGTATGCTTGCAATTCTTCCGCCCGGAAAGGTGCTTGTAACGCTTTCAATCTGTATGTATTCGCTTGGTGAGCATATCCAGATCGGTATGAAAAACACCCTTTCCCTCAAATATGCAAAGCCCGGTCACGGTGGTGCCGCACTTGGTGCACAGAATGCTTCAAGTCAGGTCGGTACGCTCATAGGTTATATGGTTGTCGTGGTTGTATTCTCGATGATTACTGCAAACCAGCCGTACAAGCTCTTTTTTGCAATTGCTGCTGTGCTTGCCGCAGTCAGTGCTGTGCTTTCGCTTCGCATTACCGGCAAGAGCGAAACGGACAAAAACAAACGCCGTTTCTTTTTCCATAAGAAGTACACGAAATACTATATGCTCGAAATGTTCTACGGTGCACGCAAGCAGGTTTTCTTTACCTTCGGCCCCTATGTGCTCATTCTCTTTTATGGTGCCAATGCCGCAACAATAAGCCTTCTCTTTGCTGTTTCGGCAATTACCTGCTTCTTTGCTTCGCCCATAGTTGGCAGAATTATTGACCGTATCGGCTATAAGGTTGTAATGGTTTCCGACACAATTATTCTTGTAGCCGTCTGCTTCTTCTACGGCTTTGCCCACCGTATTTTCCCGATGAACGTTGCCTATGTAATCTGCTGTGTTACATATATTCTTGATTCGGTTATTTCCCTTGCTTCAATGGCATCTAATGTCTACGTGCAGGATTTGTCGGACGACCCCAACGAAATCAAGGCTACAATTTCAACGGGCGTTTCAATCAACCATCTTATCACAATTTTTATCGCACTTTTCGGCGGCTGGATATGGCAGACCCTCGGTATGGAGCTGTTGTTTATAATCTCTGCCGTGCTTGGTCTTTGCAACAGTGCCTATGCTGCTACAATAAAAACGAAAAAGAAAGAGTTGAACAAGTAAAGTTATGCCGCCAATCAGTATGCTGATAAAGCCTGCTTCCTCTGCGTGTAATATGCGGTGTAAATACTGCTTTTATGAGGATGAGGCTTCCTGCCGTGAGCAGGGCTTCCGCGGGCTTATGCCCCCCGGAATGGCCGAAAAATTAATAAAAACAGCCTGTGAAGCCGCCGAAGGCAGTGTCAGCTTTATGTTTCAGGGCGGTGAACCAACTCTTGCAGGATTGGATTTTTATAGGGTTTTCCTTGAAACGGAAAAAAAGTACAAAAAAGAAAACCTGAAATTTTACCACTCAATCCAGACCAACGGCTTTGCACTTGATGAGGAATGGGTGAAATTCTTTAAAGAAAACGGTTTCTTTGTGGGACTTTCGCTTGACGGCAATTCCGATTTGCACGATTTGAACCGTCTTTCCAAACAACGTAGCGGCACACACAGCCGTGTTTTAAAAGCGGCAAAACTGCTTAAAAAGCACGAGGTGGAATTCAATATATTAAGTGTTGTTACTGCAAAGGCCACACGCACGGTTGAAAAAAACTATAACTTTTTCAAAAAGCAGGGTTTTGATAACCTGCAATTCATAGACTGTATAGATTCTTTTGACGGTAAAACCGCTTTCAGCGCCGATAATAACGAATATTTTAACTTCCTTGACAGACTTTTTGCCCTGTGGCTTGCTGACCTGAAAAGCGGCAGATATGTTCACATAAGACAGTTTGACAACTGGTTTAATATTCTCCTTGGCGGTGCGCCCGAAGCGTGTAATATGTGCGGCCATTGCACAGTGCAGTTTGTCGTTGAGGCAGACGGAAGCGTTTACCCCTGCGATTTCTATGCGCTGGATGAATACAGAATAGGTACGGTCAGCGAAAACACACTCAAAGAAATGTTTGAGTGTGAAACAGCACAAAACTTTTTGAAGCGCAGTATGTCTGTGCCTGAGGAATGTAAAAACTGCCGTTGGTTTGTCGTGTGCCGTAACGGTTGCCGCCGTGAAAGAGAGTTTTTGCCGGATGGAAGCTATGGGAAATACCGCCGTTGTGACGCTGTAAAAGCCTTTTTGAATAAAAACGAGCAGGAAATTGCAAAATCCCTGCGCCTAATCGGCTTTTATCAAAGTAAAGCAAAATAACCTTACAAAATCGTACAAATTCATAAAGTTACAGCAATAACAAATAAATTTCTGAAATCGTTGATATATCAATAACTTATTAAAGAATAATAAGTGAAATATCGAGTGAGTAAAGTATAATAACTTTACGCGATTTATGGGTTTGTTTATGATGTTTGGAGTGAAGCAACCCTTAATTTTGCACTTTGCACTCAAAAAAGGAGGCGATACAATGAGCAACGCAAAGCAGAATAAACTTAAAACTCTGCTGAAGCTTTTTACCTCAACCCTTTATATCAGCACTTTTACCTTCGGCGGCGGTTTTGTTATCGTCACCTTTATGAAAAAGAAATTCGTTGATGAGCTTCATTGGATTGATGAAAAGGAAATGCTCGATATCACCGCCCTTGCACAGTCCTCACCCGGTGCAATTGCCGTAAATGCCGCAATTCTTGTTGGTTGGAATGTTGCAGGCTTGCCGGGTATGATAGTTGCCGTGCTCGGCACAATAATTCTGCCTATGGTTATAATCGGTGTCATATCGCTTTTCTATGCCGCCTTTGCTTCCAACAAATATGTTGCTCTTGTGCTCAAAGGTATGCAGGCGGGTGTTGCGGCGGTAATTCTTGATGTCGTGTGTGAATTGGGTCTTAAGGTTATCAAAACCAAACAATGGCTCAACTATCTTCTTATGATAGCCGCCTTTGTCGCAACCTTTTTCTTTGATCTGAATGTTGTTTATATTATTCTTGCCGCACTTGTTATCGGCGTTGTAAAAGCTATAATCCTTCATAAGAGGGGGATTGGCAAATGATATATATTCAGCTTTTCTTAAGTTTTTTACAAATCGGTCTTTTCAGTATCGGTGGCGGATATGCCGCAATGCCACTCATTCAGGCACAGGTTGTCGAAAAAAACGGCTGGATTACAATGGACCAGTTTACTGACCTTGTTACAATAGCTGAAATGACACCGGGTCCCATAGCGGTTAACGCATCTACTTTTGTCGGTTCAAGCGTCGGTGGTGTACCCGGTGCTTTTGCGGCGACGTTCGGTTGTATAACACCGTCAATAATAATTGTTTCCCTGCTTGCCTTTGCCTATAAAAAGTTCAAAGGTGCTTCGGTTATGGAAAGCGTGCTCAGCACACTTCGTCCTGCTGTTGTTGCGCTGATTGCAGGCGCAGGCATTTCAATTCTGCTCAATGTTGTTTTCGGCGGACAGACGGTAAACTTTGATGCGGTCAATTTCATAGGTCTTGCACTGTTTGCCGTTGCTTTTATTCTTCTTCGCAAATTCAAACTCAACGCAATACTGGTTATGTGCCTTTGTGGTGTGGCAAACCTTATAATTAATATGATAATCAAATGAAAACAACTGCCTTATCCTTATCGGGATAGGGCAGTTGCCGTTTATTGGTTATTTGATTGTTTGAGAGAATCTCTATTTTTACTTTTCTATTCGGAATGTTTTCCACTTTTTAACACACGAAAGGCACAGCAGACCACCAACAGTCGCAATTCCTGCCCAGAAGCAGACGGTGAAATTCCAGCCGAGCCTGTCCGAGATAACAGCAAAAGCATAGGTCGAAACAGCCGAGCCGATGTATGTTGCGCTGTTGAGTATGCCCGAGGCTGTGGAAACCTTGCCGAAACGGGAGAAATGGTAGGGTACATTTCCGATAAGCATAAGGTTTACGCCGTGCATACAGCTTGTGATAATTGCCATTGTTAAAATATCGAGTACCGCTGCCTTTGAGAAAAAGGCAATGAGTATAAGGTTGCAGGCAAGTGCCGTGACAAAGAAAACAAAGGAGCTTTTAAGCTCGTTTGCGATTTTTTCGCCGATTTTTGTAACAACGGTAAGGCTCAGAATGCTGAATATCGGCAGGATTGCCGTTGAAAGAATGGAAACCTCGGGACCAAGGTCAAAGACTTCGGATATGTATGTGGGCATCCAGGTTGTAATTCCGTCGCGCAGGAAACCCTGTAAAATTATCGCCAGCATAATCGGGATGATACCAACGGAAATAAGCAGCTTTAAAGGCAATTTGCGGTTTTCTTTACTGCTTTCTGAGGCGGAAGATGTACTCGTGTATTCAAGTGATTTTGTTGACATAAGCCACACAAGCGCAAACACAAGACCGACCGTGCCGCAAACAGCAAAAACAGCCTTCCAATGTGAAACTGTAATGATAAGCGGAGTAACCGTGTAAACGGCAATCGTTGCGGCGTATGAAGCCTGGCTGACCTTTGCAATAACCCTCGTGTAGTCCTTGCCTTTGAAGTATTCTGAAACAAGTCTGACAAGCGGCGGCCACATAAGTGCCTGGAAAAAACCGTTGAGGCACCACAGAGCATTCATTAAATAGATGTTCGGCAGAAATACCATTGAAAGGTTGACTGCCGAGGTGCCGAAAAGGCCAAAAAGAATAACCTGGTGCGGTTTGAATCTGTCGCCGACAATGCCGCTGATAATCTGACCGAAGCCGTAGGTTGCAAAGCTGCCTGTAACGGCAATGCTCGCAAGCTGTTTGGTTATTCCTAAATCCGCTATAATTTCCGCAAGTGTTGCGGCATAGTTAATTCTCGTTATGTAGCTCACGAAATATACTGCACAGCACAGAAACGCAAGCTTTTTAGTGTTCTTCATTTAATCGCCCCGTATGTTTGATACAGTTTGATATTATATTCTCTTTGTATTTATTTTTCAACAGAAAAATAAAATTTGCATTATAAATGATTTTATAATATAATAACCTCATATTTTGCAAAAATACGGAGCTGTACAGTATGAAGAAACTTTTAAATCCGCGGCTGATGCTGATAATTTCAATGACGGTGTTCGGTACGATAGGTCTTTTCGTGCGTAATATACCCTTGCCGTCAGGTGAAATTGCGCTTTACCGTGCGGTGTTTGCTGCTATGATAATCGGCCTGTATCTGCTGGTTACCAAACAGAAAATACCCTTCGGAAAAATCAAAAAAGAGCTGCCGTTGCTGCTTCTTTCGGGTGTGGCTATGGGCTTCAACTGGATACTGCTTTTTGAGGCGTACAAGTATACAACTGTTTCAGTTGCAACGCTCAGTTATTATTTTGCACCCGTTATTGTTACTCTTGCCTGTCCGCTTCTGTTTAAAGAAAAGATGGGCGCAAAGCAGTGGATATGCTTTGTTGGGTCAACTGTCGGTATAGTGCTGATTACGGGTCTGGGCGACCTGAGTGCAGGCAATTCACACTTTATAGGCATACTTTTCGGTCTTGGTGCTGCTTGCCTTTACGCAACGGTTATCCTGCTTAATAAATTTATTAAGAATGTTGATGGTATACACAGAACGTTTTTGCAGTTTCTTGCTGCAATCGCCGTGCTTGTGCCCTATGTGGCTTTTACAAGTGGGGTCAATCTTTCTTCCCTTACTTCAAAGGGATGGGTCAGCTTAGTTGTTGTCGGCGTTGTGCATACGGGTATTACATATTGCCTTTATTTCTCATCACTCAAGGAATTACCCGGTCAGAAGGCGGCGATTCTCAGCTATATCGACCCGCTTGTTGCGGTGCTTGTTTCGGTCGTGGTTCTTCACGAAAGCATGGGTGTTCTGCAGATTATAGGCGGTGCAATGATACTTGGATTTACCCTGTGGAACGAAATCAAACCCGTGAATAAAAAATAATATATATACATAACAAAAATCCGACGGTGGTTCAAGCCGTCGGATTTTTGCGGTTCAGAGACAAAAGTTTAATTTGTTAAGAAATTAAACAGTATCTGGTAAAGTAATTTGTGTGCAGAACTCTCTGCAACTGTATTATATAGTATTTATGTATAAAATACATCCACCAAAATTATGGCAAAAAAGTAGGGCGTTTTAGAGTGACTTTATATGAAAAGTACGAGTTCGGAGCGTTTGTCAACGCCCGTTTTGTTTTTTGCGGCACGGATGAAGCCTTTGACCGAGGCTTCGGATATTTTGAGCTGTTCCGCAATCTGTCTATCGGAAAGTCCGAAAACGGCAAGGCGTGCAATTTCGCGCTCGCGTATGGTTAATGATACGGAAACATTTCTTTCGAGCATAGTGTTGTGTATTATTGTCCAGCCCGTCAGATATTGCTTGTGAAGCTCTTTTACTTCTCTTAAGGCGTCGGGGTCAACCGCCGCGATTCTTTCGTCAAGCAGTTTACCCAGCTGCCTTCGGTATTCAACGAGCGGTCCGTAAAGTCCGTCAGTCAGGCAGAAAGCAATTGCTTTATCAATGTGGAATTTTGCTTGCTTTGTATCACCAGACTGGCTGTAGGCGATTGCGCACAGAAGCCTTAGATATATTTCGGGTATTATCGTTTTGTCGGTGTGTGCCTTTGTTATCATCGGCTCAACTATATAAGGATAAAACCTTATCATGCCAAGGCCTCGGATGTTGGGGTATTGCCTTTCGCCTGTTGCAACCTCCTGTGCGCCCACAAGTAAATTCTTGGCGTAATATACTCTTGCAGCGTGGTGTGCATCATTTGGGAGTGTGTCGAAACGGCCTTGGGTAAACCATTCGGGGTAATCACCCTTGGAGCGGATAGAGCTGTCGGTTACCGCAAGCGAAAGTGCAACTATATCTCTGTCCGCCTGTGTGTGGCAGGTGGCTTCGCAGATGTGCTTTTTAGCCTGCTGGAACATATTGACATCTCCCGTCCACAATGCACAGTGGGCGAGAAGCATACCGCCTGCAATTATGGCATAGAAGCCGGACTTTCTTTCTAGCAGGTATTGGGCGTATCTGTAAACCTTATTGACTTCGCCACGTCTGTAAGCTATTTCTGCAGCGAAAAGTGCCTGTGCCTCGGGGTGGGCGGCAAGGGCAAGAATACAGTCGTCTGCTGTGCCCGGCTCGGAATAAAGGTCGGTCATATCAAGGAAGGGACTCTTTCGGGGCATAGGCATATCTGCCTGTGCCTCAATTTTTGCGCTTCTGCTTCGACCGTCGGCGGGCCTTACTGCATCTGCAGGTATTGTCCAGTTGAGTCCGAAACGCTCAGCACCGGGTATTTTACCCTGCCTGCAATAGTCCTGAACACGCCTTACGGAAACGTTCCATTTTTCTGCCGCTTGCTGTACGCTCATTTTATTCATTTTTTCATCCCCTAATACGCAGTATCCGTCGTTTGTACGCTGAATGCAGGTTTATTATACAGCGTTTGTGCGACAAATGCAAGGGTTTTTGGGAATGTTTTCATCTTGTGTTTTGAGTTTTTCCTGCGTTTTGGGGTGGTTTGATGCATAACGAGTGTATAAATATGAAAATTCAAGCAGAATATACAGCTTTTTATTCAGAAAACAGTCCCGAATCTGTATTTTTGTTGAATATTTAGCATTGTGCGAATAACTATTGTTTTTCGTTGTGCAAGGTGCTGAAAAAACGCGGTTTTTCAGCTGCGATTTTTGTTTGCTATACTTTATAAATTTATTAAAAGGCGAAATTGTGCAAAATCGTGTAAAAACCCTTGATATAAAGCGGAACAAAGGAAAAAAGCGGTATTTGTGCAAGGTGTTCAAAAGTTGTTCACAATTGAAAATTCCAACTGTTGACTTGCCCAAATGCCGGTGCTACGATGAAGCCACAGAGAACAACACGGCACAAACACAACGAAAATCCACAGGGAGGTGAAAGCCGATGATAGAAGCAATCTACGGTACGGCACTCGGAACACTCTCAGCGTTGGCGTTCAACCGCATATCGGTTTTTCAGGTGCAGAAAAGAACACAGGAAACCGCAAAAATCGAAACGCTGAAAAACACAGCCTTGATAATCGGATGGGTCCTGCTTTCGGGAGCGCTCTTCGCAGCGGTCTTCGCAAGGTACACGGACACAGCGGTCAGACTTGAGTCGGTGGCTTACATATCAATAGCAATCTCAATCGGTGCGGTTGATATGGATATAAAGAAAATCCCCAACTCCTCGGTGCTGGCTCTGCTGATAGTCAGAACAGTTGCTCTGATTTACGCAATAGCAACAGGTGCACCGCTTAAAGAAACCCTCATTCCTTCGCTGATAGGTCTGGCGGCAGGCTTCATTCTCTACCAGCTTCCGATGCTGATAGGAATACCGATAGGAACAGGCGACGTCAAGTACAGCGCGGCGATAGGCTACTGCCTCGGAGCTTTCGGATACATCCAGGCAGCGCTTATAATGGCAGTCGGACTTCTGGTTTACTTAGTTTACCTGGTGGCAACCAAAAAGGGCTCGCTTAAAACTTCGGTTCCGATGGGTCCCTACCTTTCACTCGGCGCAGTGGTAACGGTGCTCTTCCCGGTTTTCGGTGAGCTTCAGACAACAGTCTTCTCGCAGCTGTTTTAAACAAGTACATTAACCCCGACCACAGGGGTAAAAAAATAAAAACGGAGGTAAAAAACAATGTTAAGAAAATGGTTCAAGGACGAAGAAGGTCAGGGTATGGTTGAGTACGGTCTCATCATCGGCCTTATCGCAGTCGTCGTAATCGTCGCTCTCATAGCGCTCGGCCCGAAGATTCGTGATATGTTCAACGAAGTCAACGACCAGATTGACGCAATCGGCACCCCCGAAACCTGATAACCAGAAGCAGTAAAACAAAACCTTTTCAAACGGTTCAATGAAAAGGTCCAAAACAAAAAGGTTCAGATTACTTAAAGGTTCAGAGAAAACAATAAAACAAACGGTTCAGACAAAAAACAAAAATTATTAAGAAAGAGACGGAGGTTTTACTAATGTTAAGAAAATGGTTCAAGGATGAAGAAGGTCAGGGTATGGTTGAGTACGGTCTCATCATCGGTCTCATTGCAGTCGTCGTAATTGTTGCCCTCGTCGCACTCGGTCCGAAGATTCGCGATATGTTCAGCGAAGTCAATGATCAGATTGACGCAATCGGTACACCGGAAACCTGATAAAGTGCAAAACGCAAAGCAAACCAAAAACGGTTCATTAAAATTTATGGTTCAGAGAAAACAATAAAACAAACGGTTCAGAAAACAAACAATTATTTAAAAATTAACGGAGGTTTTAATATGTTAAGAAAATGGTTTAAGGATGAAGAAGGTCAGGGTATGGTTGAGTACGGTCTCATCATCGGTCTCATCGCAGTCGTCGTTATCGTTGCTCTTGTAGCACTCGGTCCGAAGATCCGTGATATGTTCAACGAAGTCAACGATCAGATTGACGCAATCGGCACTCCCGAAGCATAAAAGCGAAAATAACTTTAATACAATCCTGAAGTGACAGTTGGGGTAAGTTCGCTCGCTGAGCGAGCTTACCCCAATAATGATAAAAGAAAGAATAAATGCGGAGGTGACAGCGAAAATGAAAAGGCGTTTGAAAAAGGCGTTAAAGCGTGAGGATGGACAGTCGATGGTTGAGTTTGCGCTCATACTGCCGATATTTCTGCTCATTCTCTGCGGAATAATCGACTTCGGCTGGCTTTTCTACAATCAGCTCTCGCTCAACAACGCCTGCCGTGAAGGCGCACGTTACGCTGTCGTTCACACCGCAGAAAATGCCGACACGCAGGCAATAATAACCCACATTGAAAACCTGAGCTCAACCGTTATAAGCAACGACGGTGTTCGGATAACGGTTGCCTACACCACCCCCAACGACCCGACAGCGGGTGATATAAAGGTGAATATGCAAGCGGATATTTCATTTTTCACTCCCGTGTTAAGTACGGTAATGGGCAAAGAGAAAACAATAACTTCTACAGTAATAATGAAAGTTGAATCATAGAAAGGTGCTTGTCTGTTATGAAAAAAATTTATCTTATAGCGATGGTTATCGCACTTGCGGCAGGCCTTGCTACTTACTTTTTTGCAAACGAGCTTAAAACAAGCAAAATCGTAACCGGCGTAAACGAAGCAACGGTACTGATTGCGCTTGAGGATATAGACGAAAACACAATACTCACTGCAGATATGTTTCAGGCGGTAAAGCTGCCGCAGACCGCAGTTTCCTTCGGTACGGTTGCCGAAGTAAATGACGTTATCGGTTATATGTCATCGGGTAAGATTCTCCGCGGCGAACAGCTTATGGCAGGTAAACTCATCCCGGTAGGTGAGGATCAAGCGGTAGGAAAGCTTTCCTATAAATTGGAAAAAGGAAAATACGCTTATTCGGTTTGCGTTGCTATTGAAAATGCAGTTTCTTACTTTATAAAGGAAAACGATAAGGTTAACATCTATGATGTTATGTCTCCGGAAAAACCGCTGCTCGAAAACGTAAGAGTGCTGAAAATCAGCGATTATCCTGCGAATCTCTCACAAGACACCGGAATGGAAATAACGTCGTTTCAGGTTATGACGCTTGCACTCAGCAAGGCGGAAATAACCAAGATGATGAAAGTCGATACTCCCGGCAGTGCTCCAGGTCAGGGTGATGAACGATTCAGAGCTGTACTGGTGCCGTATGTAGAGGCATACAGTCTTGTGGATGATATAAACGCTGCAGGCGTACCCGAGGATCAGAAGCCCGAGCCGCAGACAAACTATGGTATGGGCGAAATCACAACAGCAGCACCCGAAGCACAGCAGTAAAACGGGGAGGGAACAGTAATGGAAAAAATAAATCTTCTTGTTTTGTCCGATGACCTGGATTTACGCATAGAAATTAAAAACCTTGTTTCCGATGAAGCTTTTGCAATCAGCGGTTATTCGGATTTTACGCCCGACGGCAAAACGAAAATAGTCAATAAATTCCCCGAGGTTGTCCTCTGTGCGGTCAAGGGTGAGGTGCCCGAAAGCATTTTTACATTTGTTCAGGATTTGCTTGTGGTTGCAAGAGAAACAACGGTTATCCTCGTAAACGACAACATCTCCGTTGAACTTGTCAATAAGGCAGCGCAGTACGGAATACGCAAGGTGCTCCCGATTTACGGTATAGAGCCTGCAGAGTTTTCTGAAAACATCAGAACGGTTTACGCCCTCGAACAGCAGAGAGTTCTCGATAATAACGAGAGCAAAAAGGTGCGCTGCAAGGCACTGGGCTTCTTTGGCGGTAAGGGCGGCACGGGTAAGACAACTCTTGCAATCGGCGTTGCTGCTAGCCTTGCAAAATCGGGCAAAAGGGTAATGCTTCTCGACCTCGACTTGCAGTTTGGCGATGTTGCAATGGCGCTCGATCTCGATACGAAGAATTCAATCGTTGACCTTGTTCAGGACAGGGGAGGCATAACGATAGAAAATATAAACGCCTTTGCTGTTGAACATTCAAGCGGTATGAGCGTGCTGTGTGCCCCGAAAAGTTCGGAATTCGCAGACTTCGTAACACCTAACCACATCGAGCGGATAATCGACATAATGCGACCCTACTACGAATACATAATCGTCGATTTCCCTTCAGCCTTCAACGATGTTACGATAACCGCCTGCGAAAACTGCGAAGAGCTTTACCTGGTTTACAACAACGAAATCCTTTCGCTTAACAACGCGAAAATCTGCTATACGATACTTGACCAGCTTCATCAGCGTGAAAAAATCCGCTTTGTGCTCAACAAGGTTGAAAAGAGCCTTATCAAACAGCAGGATTTTGAGGATATGTTCGCTCAAGGGATTTTTGCCAACATCCCTGCCGATTATCAGGCGGCTCTGTTGAGCATAAATAAGGGTCAGGCGGCAACGGTTGCACAGCCGAAATCCTCGCTTGCAAAGGGTATAACCGATATGGCAGACAAAATAATTCAGACTCACACAGGCATAACTCCCATAAAGGAAAAGCCGATTAAAAAGAGAGGCTTTAAGAAGAAATAAGAGGTGCTGTTATGGGACTTTTAGACAGAATAGACGGTCAGAAAAAACTTCAGGCTCAGGCTGAAACACAGCCCGAGGTTAAGGAAACGGTACAGGCAAAGGCAGAAGAAATTGTTGAAGACCCTTATCTTGAAGTGAAACGCCGTATTCATACCGCTATCATCGACGAAATGAATAAGAGCGGCAAAACCATCACCGACCGTGAGGTTATGTATAAGCTCGTTGACGACAAGGTCAATGACGACGAGTTTATGGTGCCGAGAATTGACAGAGAAAAGGTTGCCAACCAGCTTTTTAATGACATTATGGGCTACGGCCCGATTGAAGAGCTTGTACAGAATCCTGCTTACAGCGAAATTATGGTAAACGGCCCGGATAACGTTTATGTAGAAGAAAAGGGTAAGCTCAAGCTCACGGATATAAAATTCAGGGATGAAGAACACCTGATGAACATTATCAACCGTATTGTTTCAAACATCGGCCGTCACGTCGATGAGGCAAGCCCGATGGTTGACGCCCGACTTGCAGACGGCTCCCGTGTTAACGCAATTATACCGCCGCTTTCACTTGTAGGCCCTGTGCTTACAATCCGAAAGTTCGGTAAAAAGCCTATTACAGCACAGCAGCTTTTGCAGTTTGGATCAATGACCCCGGATATGCTCCATTTTCTTGAAGCGTGTGTCAAGGGCAAGCTTAACATAGTTGTTGCAGGCGGTACGGGCTCGGGTAAAACAACGCTTCTCAATGTTCTCTCCTCCTACATTCCCGAAGACGAGCGAATAGTCACAATCGAAGATGCCGCCGAAGTTCAGCTCAAGCAGAATCATGTAATCACACTTGAAGCAAGACCTGCAAACCTTGAGGGCAAGGGTGCAATTACAATTCGAAATCTTGTAAAGAATGCACTTCGTATGCGCCCCGACAGAATTATCGTCGGTGAGGTCCGTTCGGAAGAAACGCTCGATATGCTCCAGGCTATGAATACCGGTCACGACGGCTCACTCACCACAACCCACGCAAACTCACCAAGAGATACCGTTGCAAGACTTGAAACAATGGTTCTTATGAGCGGTATGGAATTGCCGCTTCGAGCTATAAGAGACCAGATTTCTTCGGCTATAGACCTTATCGTTCAGCAAAGCCGTCTGCGTGACGGTACAAGAAAAATAACCTCCATAACCGAAATAATCGGTATGGAAGGTGATGTAGTAAGTATGCAGGATTTGTTTGTTTACGAAACCGACGGCACGGTTGATGCCTCAGGTAAGTTTGTGGGCAGATTCCGTGCAACGGGAGTAAGACCGAATTGCCTTGAAAAAATCAGAGGAAACGGAGTGACGGTCAACAATGAATGGTTTGCAAATTAGTATAGTAATCCTTTCGGTTGCCTTTGCGCTTCTCGGTTTCTTTCTTTGCGTTAGTGTTCTCGGCGGCGTTACACAGGATAAACGCCGTGTTGAAAAGCGTGTCGATAAAATCGCAAGCAAAAAGAGCGGTCTGACCTTACAGATTCAGCAACGAAAGAAAAGCCGCAAAACCTCACTTGTAAACCGTGCAATGAACGGCGGCAAGCAGTCCGTACAGCGAAAGAAACTCATGGATACAATCTTCAATGAGCTTATACTTGCGGATATTATGATGAAGCCCGAGGAATTCTGCCTTGTGTGGATAGGTCTTACCTTTATCCCTTCGGGGCTTGCGGCACTTTTCAAGCTCGGTCTGATGCCGTCAGTAACCCTTGCGGCAATAGGTGCCTTCCTGCCGATAATCTTTATCAAGATAAAAAAAGAAAACCGCAGAAAGGCGTTTGAAGCACAGCTTGGCGATACGCTGATTATGATGTGCAACGGCCTTAAATCGGGCTTTTCGTTTCAGCAGACAATGGAAAACGTTGCAAGCGATATGCCTGCACCAATCGGAATGGAATTCGGCAGAGTATGCAACGAGATACGCTACGGCGCAACAATGGAAGAGGCGCTCAACAATATGGCGGACAGAGTAAAAAGTCCCGACCTTATGCTGGTTGTGTCAGCCGTGCTCATACAGCGCACAACAGGCGGCAATCTTTCTGAAATACTTTCAACAATATCCGAAACCATAAGGGACAGAATCAAGATAAAAGGCGAAATCAGTTCAATTACCGCCCAGGGCAGAATGTCAGGTATTATAATCGGCTCTCTGCCTATAGGCATAGCCGCAATACTTATGGTTGTAAATCCCGACTATATGTCAACCTTTTTCACAACAACGGCGGGTAATATAATGCTGTCGGTTTCCGTCATAATGGAAATTCTCGGTTTCCTCGCCATAAGAAAGGTCGTTTCAATAGAGTATTAATACGGAGGTGAGCTTTTTGGAGCTGTTGGTTATTGCATATTCGTTTCTTGCATTTATTCTTGTTGTGCTTATCGCTTCCCCTTTGGGCAAGCGTATGGACAGTAAGCAAAGCCGAATCGACAGAATTAACAATTCCGTCGGTCAGCCGATATATAAGGAACTTGAATCATCTTTCTATGACAGGTTTATCGGCAAGGGAGTAAAGGCTGTTTCCGAAAAGCTCAGCCGTTTTGCACCGAAAAAGAAAAATTCAAACAAAACAAAACAGCTTGAGGCGATTAAAAAACAGCTTCGTTACGCAGGTGTTTTTATGGAGGCTACAGACTTTCAGTTTATCAAATACGCCTTCCTCATAGGTGTGGTGGGCCTTACGCTTGTTATCACCCTGGCGGTTGAAATGGAAGCGCTGATTATGCTGCTTGTTCTTATGGTAGGCGTACTCATAGGTGTCATGGGGCCGACAATGTATCTTCGTTCCCGTGTTACAAGCCACCAGACGGGTAGCAAAAACCAGCTTCCCGATGCAATGGATTTGCTGTGTGTCTGTATTGAGGCAGGTCTCGGCTTTGATGCCGCACTTTTAAAGGTTTCGCAGAAACTTAAAGGGCCGTTCATCGACGAGCTTCTCATAGTTTACCGTGAAATCCAGATGGGCAGAACACGCCGTGAGGCGTTGCAGAATCTGTGCGATGCAACAAACCTTGACGAGCTCAAAACCTTTGCCTCGGCACTTGTTCAGGCTGAACAGCTCGGTATTCCGATAAATAACGTAATGCGTGCCCAGTCTGAACAGCTGCGAATTGAGCGCAGTCAGCAGGCAAAGGAAAAAGGTATGAAGGCATCAATCAAAATGCTGCTTCCGATGCTCCTTTTCATCTTTCCCGTCGTATTTATAATTCTGATGGGACCGACCGTAATGAACATAATGGAAACATTTTAATTTGCTTATAATATGAAGAAAATAATAATAAAAAAGAATTCGAAAATAATTACGCACAACGCCCGACGGGCAGACGGCTTTTTAAGCCGATTTAAGGGCTTGATGTTCGTTAAAGAAATAGATGATGATTACGCTCTGCACATAACGCCGTGTAACCAGATTCATATGCTCAATATGCGTTTTGCGCTCGATGTAATCTACCTTGACAAAAACGGCAGGGTAGTAAAGGTAGATGAAAACGTTCAGCCGGGCAGAATCTGTAAAACGGTAAAGCAGGCGAATAGCGTAATCGAAATGAAGGCATTTGCCGCATCGAGGCTCGGTGTCTGTCAGGGCGATGTCCTTGAAATCACGGTACAAAAATAACAAGTATTGCGAGGGGTCATAAATGAAAAAAGCAAAAAACGATACCGCAAAGAATAACAACACAAAGCCTGCGGAAAACACAAAAAAAATTATACCGCAAAAGGCAAAAGAGCAGGGTGAGTTTCCTTTCAAAAAAGCCCTCTACGGCTACGACCCCGAAGAGGTTGCGGCATATATCGACGAAATGAGCAATACATACGATTCCTCTCTTCGTATTCACGAGGGCAAGCTCTCTTCTCTCAAGGAAGAGTTGCTTCTCTCAAACAGAGAAAGGGATTCCTACTCCGAAAAGTATAGGGAATGTAAGGCTCAGCTTGATATTCTCCTTGCAAACTCCGCACAGCCTCAGGCTCACGACAATTCCGCAGAGTATGAAGAGACAATTGCTGCCCTCAGAAAAAAGCTGGAGCTTTCCGAGCGTGAAAACGAAAACCTCCGCAAGGCGGCAGAAGCGAAAAACGAAACGAAGGCACTTGAATATACGGATAGAATTGCCGCTCTTGAAAAGGAAAAGGCACAGCTTGCCCAGACCCTCCAGTCACTTCAGAACGAAAACGGTGAGCTTGCAACCGTTTCGGAAAAATACAACGGTTTGTTTGACTCCTACAATTCCATTTATTCACAGTATGAGATAGTCAAAGCAAAGCTCCTCACAAAAGAGGATGAGCTGAAGGACCTCAATTCACAGCTTGAAGGCAAGATTGAAGAAATCAAAACTCTCTACGCAGAAAATGAGGATGTGAAAAAGCTCAACACAGAGCTTGAAATAAAGTACAGCGTGCTTGAGCAGCGTGCAGCAGAAAACGAAACGGAAATAGCAAGGCTCAAGGACGTCAACAAACAGCAGGCGTTTGAGTGTGCGGAAAAAATCAACACCCTCGAAAATGAGCACGCAAAGCAAAGGCTCGAATCGCAAAAAGAACTCAAGCTTCACAGTTATTACATTGAGCAGGCACAGCTCACTCTTACAGAACTCCAGAAGCAGATGAATCAGATAAAAGATTCTCTCGAATAAAAGCAAAACAAAAACCTGATGAAAGGAAGATGCGGTATGACAAAATGGAAGCGTTTCGTCAGAAAAGAAGACGGTGCGGCAATGGTTATTGCTGCCTTCAGTCTTGTCGCTTTCCTTTCAATCGTTTCCCTCGTCACCGATATGGGGCTTAAATACCACCAGAAAAGTATGCTCCAGAGCGCAATGGATGCCGCGGCTTTAGCGGCGGTGCGCTATATGCCCGACGAGCAGACGGCAAAGCAGGTTGCCCTCGAATATGTCGAAAAAAACGGCTTTAGCACAGAAAGCGTTGTTGTCGAATTCCCGAGCAACGAAATTGTCCGTGTGTCCGACTCAAGAGAGGGTAAGACAATTTTTGCAAGCCTTTTCAAGGTAGATTCCATTCAGATTAAGGCTAAAGCCGCGGCAAAATACGTCAACAAAAATATGGCGATAGATTTTGAATATCTTATGTTCCACGGCGACAATTCACAGTTCACCCTCGGCGGTCACTATAACCTGGGTGGCAGTATCTTTGGCAACGGCAATGTCCACGCCGACGGCAGCGGCAGTACAATTACAGGCACCGTTTTTTCCGCAAACAACGCAACCTACAATCAGTACAGCATAACCGTAGGCAGGCTTGAAAGTAACGTCAATTCGCAGAAAATGCCCGATTTCGACGAAACAATAATGTCCGTCGTCCCCATAGTGGAAGAGTCTATGTTCAGCAAGACTTACGATCCTATAAGAAAGTCGGGATTTTATCTCAACCGATATTCCGCAGGCGCAGTAATAAATTCCTCGCTCGCAATCAACGGCAACACCTACTGTGCGGGTACACTTTCAACAGGTTATAACTCCGATTTGCTGATTATCTACGGCGACCTCTATGTTGAGGGCGATTTCAATCCGCAATGCCCTGTTTACGTAAAGGGTAACGCCTATATCGGCGGCAACCTGACAACAATGTGGAGCCAGAATTTTATCGTTGGCGGAAACCTTTATGTTGCAGGTAACACGACATTCCAGGGTGATGCAACAATCAACGGTGAGTATTTCTATACGGGCGGCAACCTCAGCAGAGGCTCAAACTACAAGCTCACCTGCGAATGTGAAACCTATGTCGGCGGTAATGCAACCCTCAACGGCCCGACGGATTTCAACGGTGCTGTCTATTGCAGAGGCGTGTTTGATAAGCAGGGCAGCGTAGCGATGAGTGCAAGGGGAAATATGTATGTTTACGATACTCTTAAACTGCAAAGCGGAGGCACAACCGTAAACGGCAGTATCTATGTCTGGGGTAAAAACGCAAATAACGAAACACCTGCAACCGATATCGCAGGCCCATTCACACTCAATGGCGATTTGTACAACAGAAAGCATACACTTTCGCTCTCGGGTCAGGGCGAATATAACATAAAAGGCGTGGTTTACAGCGGCGGAAAGCTGACAACGAATCAAGGCTCAAGCGGTATAACGCTGACAGGCTGTATGGTAGCAGAAGACGATATCCTTATCGGCGGCAGTACACACACCTATAATGAAGCAGGCGCAACTCTCTCGCTCTATTCGAGAAAAGGTGATATAACCCTCTATTCTCAGCAGGGTGGTTTCGATTTGTGGGGCATAGTCTATGCACCCAAGGGCAATGTAGCCCTCGCCTCAGGTGATTTTGATATCCACGGCAGTATCATCGGAGATACAATAACCTGTACACCGGGCGGCCTTACAATGGGCTATAACGACCGTGAATTACCCTATTCCAAATCTGTCAAAGTCGCAGTGTTGATTGAGTGATAGAAAATAAATCATTAAAAGTGTAAAAATACAAATTCATAAGTGGATTTTTGGGAATCGGAAGCGGCCTGTCAAAGGGGTGACAGGCTGCTTTCGGTTGTTATATCAAAAATAAATCAAAAGTATATTTCCACGGGTTTAACATATCCTGACAACACAATTTCAAAATTTGTGCAGGAGAGGCGTTGTGCCTCCCGAATTAACGCAATGTAAAACAAGGAGAAAGATATTTAATGAAAGCAACAGGAATTGTGAGAAGAATTGATGACTTGGGAAGGGTAGTTATCCCAAAGGAAATCCGCCGGACAATGCGTATCCGTGAAGGCGACCTGTCACATACATTATTGACACTTTTTGACAAGTTTTTTGTGTGCGTAAACAGTTTAGCGATAAGATATAGTAAATAAGTTGAAAAGTCCTGCTAAACATGTTACAATTCTGTTTACAAAGGAGGTTTTGTTGTGGCGGAAAAAAGGAATGTTTCTATCCAATTATTAAGAATATGTGCTTGCGTCATGGTGTTTGTTGTACATTTCGGTCAACGTGTTGGTTTGTCAGGCGCTGTACGAACTTTTACGGATTTTGGAGCATATGGTGTCCAATTGTTCCTTTTGATAAGTGGCTTTTTAGCTTGTAAAACATTTTTTGCAAACTCAAATAAAAATATTAGAGAATATTACAAAAAACGAATGATAGCAATATTGCCACTATATTATCTTGTTATTATATATTATTTTGTTTCAGAAAACATATTGAACAGTATAATTGACGTTATTCCTGCTGACGAGTTGGGGCTTAGATGGCTTAGATATATCTTTTTATTAAATGGCTTTTTGAATAGCGATACATACTTCTGGAGTAATTTGGGTATAACTTGGACAATTCCGATATTTATGTTTTTTTATTTGATTGCGCCTTGGCTTTTAAGAAAAGCAAATTCTGTGATGTATACCGTTTTTGTTTGGTTTATAATCTTTACTACAACTCAAGTTTTGGATGAAATTTATACTTGTAAGATTTTCAGTTATCTGCATATACTTTTTTTAGGTGCCGTAATATATGCTTGTGTTCATAAAAAACGTGACAAATTTGCACTTGTATTCTTATTGTTGTCATCAATATGTATGATAATATTGCATCAATCTGAATATGCATATGTATTTATTTTCGCATGTTTAATTTTGGTTTTGGTTTCGATTGATAAAATCAATTTGCCTGATTGGTTACAAACTATAGTTAATATTCTTGATAAATATTCATACACATTATATCTTATGCATGGTGTAGTGTTCTGTAGTCTTATTGACAGATTAAACATATTAGGCGTGTCAAAAATATTGATTGCAGTTTTAGCTATAATCGGAACAGTTGTTGCAACTTGGTTTGTTGGAAAATATATAGAAAAACCGATTCAAAAACTTCTTGAAAAGCATTTTTTGAAATAGCATTTAAGTATAAATCTCCTTGCTTTACATATCCTAACAACACAATTTCAAAATTTGTGCAGGAGAGGCGTTGTGCCTCCCGAATTAACGCAATGCAAAACAAGGAGAAAGATATTTAATGAAAGCAACAGGAATTGTGAGAAGAATTGACGACCTTGGCAGGGTCGTCATCCCCAAGGAAATCCGACGCACTATGCGTATCCGTGAAGGCGACCCGTTGGAAATTTTCACCGCTCCGGACGGTGAGGTCATTTTCAAAAAGTATTCGCCGGTGGGCGAGCTTTCAACCGTAGCAACGCAGTATGCAGAGGTGCTTCACAGGGGGACGAATCTGCCCGTGCTCATCTGCGATAGGGACAGGGTTATTGCTTGTGCGGGTGCGCCAAAAAAAGAGGTGCTGGATCGCCAGCTGTCGCAGGAACTTGAGGATTATATGGAGCGACGGGAAAGCTTTATTGCGCAGTCAGCAGGTGAAGGGCTTACACCTGCAGCAGGGATTGAACGTAAGGCGAGCGTTGCCGCTCCGATTATAGCGGCGGGTGACGTTTCGGGCGCAGTTGTGCTGCTTGGCGACGAAAAGCTTTCCGTGCCCAATACGGCGGATGTCAAACTCGTTCAGGTCGCCGCAAACTTCCTTGGCAGACAGATGGAAGAATAACTTTTGCAGCAGGGTAAAACCTGCTGTTTTTTTATTGCGTATTCAGTAAAGTTGTGTTAAAATTAATGACAGTTCAGTACAGAAGAATAAAGAGGTAAAACTTATGAACGTAATCTACGAAAAACTGAGAATCGGAATTGACGAGGCGCTGCTTGACATTCAGGGCGCCGCATACAGGCTAAGCGGCGGTAAAATCGGCAAATTAATGTTTACCGAAAGCCTTGACGTTAAGAAGGTTGGCACGGATGTCAGAATTATCCGTGAGGACGAGGACAGCGTGACGATAGCAAAATTTGATGCAGACGGCAATATTGTTAATAAGGGCTTCCGTATTATTTCAACGAGCGACCTGCATTTCGGCGATGACCCTGTTCTTCGTGACAAGTGTATGGGTATGCTTATGCGCCAGATTGCGGACACAAAGCCCGATCTGGTAGTGCTCACGGGTGATATTATCCTCGGCAGATTTCAGCACATCGATGCAATTCAGTTTGCACAGTTTATGGAGAAAATTGGTGTTTACTGGGCTTTTGTTTTCGGCAATCACGAGGCAAGAGAAGAGAAGGGCAGATTCAAAGAACTGCTTATGAAATGCCAGACAAACTTTCCTCATTGCCTTGCCAGACAGGGCAAAAAGGAGCTTTTCGGCCTTTGTAATTACTGCATAAATATTCTCGGCAGCGAAAACAAAATCCTCAAAACACTGTTTATGCTTGATTCGGGCAGGGACATTATCGACGAATACCGTGCCGAGCATAATTGCCCCAAGGAATATAAAGGCTATGATTACATAAAAAACAACCAGATGAACTGGTACGAGAATAAACTCAGAACGCTTGAAAAGCAGTACGGTGAAGTGAAATCCTTTATGTATATGCATATCCCGATTAAGGAGTATGAGCTTGCCGTTGCCAAGGATGAAAAAGGTAACTTTATGTTCAGCGATAAGTGCGAGATTATCTACGGTGCTGTGCGTGAAGCGGTGGGCTCGTCTTTGCACAATTCGGGCTTGTTTGCGCTGATTAAGAAGCTCGACAGTACTCAGGCAATGTTCTGCGGCCACGACCATATGAACGATTTCTGCGTGCGTCACGACGGTGTTTACCTCGTCTATAACCAGACGGGTGGCTACGAAACCTATACAACCGGTGATAACCTCGGTGTGCCCGAAAAGGATTGGCCGCAGGGCGTAACCGTTACCGATATAGCACCCAACGGAGAAATAAAGATTCATCCCAGCCTTAACAGTAAGTATCTGTAATTTGTTTGTTTTACCGCTATATTAAGAAAAACCGCATCACGGATTTTTACCGTGATGCGGTTGATTTTTATTCAGAATTTTATGGTTTCATTTTTCTCTGCGGATTCAAAAATGGCTTCGATAAGCTTTATTAGCTTGCGCTGCTGGTCGTGTGTGACATTGGGTTCTCTGCCGTTTTTGAGTGCATCGCAGATGTCGAGGTAGTAGGCGTTCCAATCGTCCTCGCCCTCGGGAAGAGGGAAGTGCTTTATTGAGTCATCAGTTCTGGGTGCCATTGTCTTTGTCAGACCTACGCCTGCCTTAATCGGCACGCTGTCACGGTTTTCCCAGTCTTCAACCATAACAACCTCACCGTTGCCCTTCCAGTCCCTGATTATTGCTGTGCCGTTTTCACCGCAGACATACCACAGCGGCATTTCAATGAAGTTGTTTGTCAGTACTTCAATCTGCCAGCTTACATTGTCCTCAAATTTAATGATAGCCTTGAAACCGTCATCACATTCGAAGTTTGTGATGTTTGTGCACTCCGCATAAACGGAAAGCATCTTCTTATCTGCCATAAGGGTCAGCATCTGGTCAAGAAGGTGAACACCCCAGTCGAGTACCATACCGCCGCCGTGCTCTTTTTCTGAACGCCAGCCGCTCGGTATTCCTCTCGAGCCGTGAACACGGTGCTCGAAGCAGTGAATTTTACCAAGAGTGTTGTCCTCATAAAGCTTCTTCACTTTAAGATAGTCGCCGTCGTAACGCCTGTTCTGATGAACGGTGAACATCTTGCCTGTTTCGTTGGCAACAGCTATCATTTCCTCAAGGTCCTCGCTCGACATGGTGACAGGCTTTTCGCAGATTACGTTTTTGCCTGCACGAAGGGCGTCGATAACGATTTCTTTGTGAACATCGTTGGGTGTTGCAACGGTGACAAGGTCAATTCTCTCGTCTGCAAGGAGTTCTGCACGGCTTGTGTAACTGTGCGCACCTTCTTCTTCACCCTTTTTCTGAACAGCGGGATCAATATCGTAAAAGCCTAAAAATTCAAGATCCTTTATTTTTTCGTGGCGTTCACCGTGGAAATGACCCATTCCGCCGTAGCCTATAACAGCATGACCGATTTTGTTACTCATATTATTCACCTATTCACTATTACTTCTGACTTGTTACTTTAAAATCATACCCACCACATAGTGCAGGGGTCTTCCTTCATAACGCAACGCTTGAGCATATCAATTGCCTTTGAGAAGCCTTCGTTCTGGCTCATAAGCGAATCCTCGTGCTCGATGCTGATTGCGTAGTCGTAGCCTATCATACGCAGGTTGGAAATGATATCCTTCCAGTAGGTTTCGTCGTTACCGTAGCCGACAGAGCGGAACACCCATGAACGGTGAATTTCATCGGAGTAGGGCTTTACGTCAAGCACGCCGTTGACAGCCGTGTTGTACTTGTCAACCTTGGTGTCCTTGGCATGGACGTGATATATTGCATCCGCAAGCTTGCGGATTGCCGCAACGGGGTCAACTCCCTGCCAAATAAGGTGAGAGGGGTCGAAGTTTGCACCGATAACGGGCTCGTCGCCGCCGCAAGTGCCGACAGCTTCGCGTAAACGCAGGCAGGTTGCGGGATTGTAAACGCAGAATCCGGGATGCATCTCAAGAGCGATGTGCTTGACTCCGTGAGCCACAGCGAAAGCACCGGCCTCTTTCCAATAGGGAATGAGTATTTCGTTCCACTGATAGTCGAGGATCTCGAGATATTCACCGGGCCAGGGGCAGGTAACCC
>JAZRQW010000003.1:0-55610 GCA_045650165.1 Acutalibacteraceae bacterium
TGCGAGCTGTACCGGCGATCATACTCATAGCGGTATCAATGTTTGCAGCGTTAAGGTCGGGCATCTTCTGCTCGGCGATTTTTCTGATCTGTTCTGATGTGATTGTTGCAACCTTTGTCTTGTTCGGAACGCCCGAACCGCCCTCGATACCGCAAGCCTTCTTGATAAGAACTGCTGCGGGGGGAGTCTTGGTTACGAAGCTGAATGTGTGATCAGCGTAAACTGTGATAACGACAGGGATGATAAGACCCATATCGTTCTTTGTCCTCTCGTTGAACTCCTTGGTGAAAGACATGATGTTAAGACCATGCTGACCAAGTGCGGGACCAACGGGCGGAGCCGGTGTAGCTTTACCGGCGGGGATTTGCAGCTTAACAAAGCCGACTACCTTCTGAGCCATTAGTTTGCACCTCCAAAATTGTGGTTGAGCGGAGCACATAAAAAAGATTTTGCTCCTCCCACGGGACCAAAGCCCCATAACACGGGATATACCCGAAGTTACCTGTAATAATTAGAAATCAGTCAACGGCGGGTTCTACCTGGTCAAGCTCAAGCTCGACAACGGTTTCTCTGCCGAAGAAAGCGGAAACGGTAACCTTGACCATATTGTTTTCAAGGTCGATTTCCTGAACCGTACCGCTGAAGCCATCCATAATGCCGTCCATGATGTTGACTGTGTCGCCAACCTCATAGCTGACCTCTATGCTGCGCTTCTCAACGCCAAACCTGAGAACTTCCTCTTCCGTAAGCGGAACGGGTTTGCTCTCCGGACCGACAAAGCCTGTACAACCGCGTGTGTTGCGGATTACATACCATGTGTCGTCGGTCATCTTAGGCTGGCCGTCGTCATCGTAGAACACTGCAAGCTTTACAAGAACATAACCGGGGAAGATTTTACGCTCTACCTCACGGGTTGTCTTGTCCTCACGGATTTCCGTGACAATTTCTGTAGGAATTTTAACATCGAGGATGTAATCCTGCATGCTGCGGTTTTCAACGATTTTCTGAATACTGTCTGCTACCTTGTTTTCGTAGCCTGAATAGGTATGGATAACATACCATCTTGCGTCATCAGCCATTGTTATCCTCCGAGAAACAGATTTTTTTAACCGTCAATGTAAACTGAATTATTCAGCTTCGCTTACGGCTTCAGTAGCTGCCTGTGTTGCTGCTTCTGTTTCCTGTGCTGCTGCAGTTGTTGTTTCAGCAGCTGCCTCAGTAGTGGTTTCCTCTGCACCGACGCTGATTCCGAGAACCGCATTGATACCTTCGGAAAGACCCCAGTCAACAAGCCAAATGCCTGCGCCGATGATAAGAACTACGGCAAGAACAATACCGGTGTTCTTGAGAACGGTTTTGGCGTTGGGCCATACGATCTTTTTGGTCTCACCCTTGAGGTCCTTGAAGAACTTGGCAATAGCCTTGGCCGCACGAACAAAGAAGTTCGGACGGTCGCCGTTTTTGCCGGCCTTTTTCTTTGAGGCTTTTTCGGCATCGGCAACCTTTTTAGCTGCCTCGGAGTTTTGATCCTTTGCCATTTTTCTACCTCCCGATTATTTTGTTTCCTTGTGGAGTGTGTGTTTCTTGCAGAATCTGCAGTACTTGTTCATCTCCAGTTTTTCAGGCGTGTTCTTCTTGTTTTTCATTGTGTTGTAGTTGCGCTGTTTGCACTCAGTGCAGGAGAGAGTAACCTTTACTCTTGCATCTCCGGCCATAATTCGGCACCTCCATTTTTAAATTGCCTCCCTCAAAAAAGGGCACAAAAAAATAACCCTCTTACAGAGGTACAGATACTATACCACAAATAAGAGGATCAGGTCAAGCATTTTTTCAATTTTGGGAGATTTGCACAATATGCCTTGTGCTTAATCGGGCGGGCTGTGTACACCGTGTTTAAATAATGATGTCGTCGCCCTCTTCGCCACCAAGTTTATCAAGCGAATTGACGCTACCGCAAACATAGAGAAGTATGCGAAGTGCGTCAACGGAATTGACCTTGCCGTCGTAAGTGACATCTGCCGCCTTAATCTGCGCAGAGGAAAGTGAGTTTTTGCCCGTTGTTGCACGAAGAACAAGCAGAGCATCCTCTGCAGTTACGAGGCCGTCGAAATCAACGTCGCCCGCCTTTTGTGAGGCGCCGAAGGAAACCGAGCACAGGCCCGCAACAAGTGCAATAACAAGAGCAATGGAAAGAAGAGCTTTTTTCATATTTATACCTACTTTTATCAACAGTTATATCTTGTTTATTTTATCACACTTAACCGCCGCAGGCAAGTGTTTTTTGCCACAAGGTTTTGTTGCACTGTTTGTGCAATTTGCAACGAACTGCACAATTAATGATGATAAAAATATTATTAATATAAAAAATTATACATATAAATACTTGACATACCCATATAAAAGTTATAATATACAATATGTAGTGCATAAAAAGGGGTATTATGCTTCGATGCCGCCTTTTTCGCCTGCCGTCTGAGCGGAACACAAGCCGGTTTTCCATTCCGCACGGGCGCCGATAAATTTTTATTGAACTGTTATTAAAACACAAAATCACAATCAAGGAGGTGCCAACAGTTTGAATACGATACTTGCAATCGCACTTATAGTTATCGCCTTCGCAGTAGGAAGCGTTGTTTTCTTCTTCGTCGGCGGTTTACATAGGCGTAAAGTTGCCGAAGCCCAGATAGGCTCGGCAGAACAGGAAGCGGCCCGCATTGTAAACGATGCACTTGCACAGGCCGAATCCAAAAAGAAAGAAGCAATTCTTGAAGCAAGAGATACCATTCACAAAGAGCGTACAGCGGCCGAAAACGGGCTGCGCGAAAGACGCTCCGAGGTTCAGAAGCAGGAAAGACGCAACATGCAGCGTGAAGAACTGCTCGACAAAAAGGCTGATAACCTCGACAAGAAGGACGAAGTTCTCAACGGCAAAATCAAGGCAGCTGACGCAAAGCTCGAAGAAATCGAAGCTATCAAGCGCAGCCAGTTTGAAATGCTTGAAAGAATTTCAAACTTCACCAAGGACCAGGCAAGAGATTACCTTCTCAAGTCCCTTGAGGAAGACCTCACCAGAGAAAAGGCACACAAGGTACTCGAATTCGAGCAGAAGCTGCGTGACGAATCCGACAATATGGCACGCGAAATCGTTTCCACCGCAATCCAGCGCTGCGCTGCAGAGCAGGTTGCTGAGGCTACAGTTTCCGTTGTTGCCCTGCCCAACGATGAAATGAAGGGCAGAATCATCGGCCGTGAGGGTCGCAACATCCGTACCCTCGAAACAATCACGGGCGTTGACCTTATTATCGATGACACACCCGAAGCAATCACACTTTCAAGCTTTGACCCCGTTCGCAGAGAGGTCGCCAGACTCACTCTCGAAAAGCTCATTTCCGACGGCAGAATTCATCCCGCCCGCATTGAGGAAATGCACGAAAAGGCACGCAAAGAGGTTGAACACACAATCAAGCAGGCTGGTGAAAGAGCCGTTCTTGACGCAGGCGTCAACGGTATCCATCCCGAGCTTGTCAAAATCCTCGGCCGCCTGAAGTACCGTACCAGCTACGGCCAGAACGTTCTCAACCATTCACTTGAGGTTTCCTACCTTGCAGGTCTTATGGCTGCCGAAATCGGTGCAGACGTTAAGCTTGCAAAGCGTGCAGGTCTTCTCCACGATATCGGTAAGGCTCTCGACCACGAGCTTGACGGCTCACACATCGAGCTCGGCGTTGAATACGCACGCAAGTACAAGGAAAACGAAAAGGTTGTCCACGCTATTCACGCTCACCATGGCGATATCGAAGCAAAGACAATCGTCGCCTGCCTTGTCCAGGCGGCAGACGCTATCTCCGCAGCCCGTCCCGGTGCGAGAAGAGAGAACGTACAGAACTACATCAAGCGTCTTGAAAAGCTTGAGGAAATCTCCAACTCCTTCAACGGTGTTGAGCGTTCCTTCGCCATCCAGGCAGGCCGTGAGGTTCGCATAATGGTCAAGCCCGACATCATCACAGACGACAAGATGGTGCTCCTTGCAAGAGATATTGTTACCAAGATTGAGGAAGAGCTCGAATATCCGGGCCAGATCAAGGTAAACATCATCCGCGAGAACAGAGCAACAGATTACGCAAAATAAAACAACTTCACCCGAGAAGGCTTATGCTTTTCTCGGGTGATTTTTTTGTGAAGTTTCTATAAGCTTACGGCGTTTGCGGCTCCTAAAACGCCGTAAAAAAATTGAGGAAAGGTTTTGTGTTCTTAAGCTGCGTCCTCAAGGCTCTCGTAAAGCCCGATTGCCGTATCGAGCATCGTATCGGCAAAAATTGCGTAGCCCTGCTGCGGGTCGTTGACAAAAACGTGTGTCACCGCACCGACGAGCATTCCGTTCTGAACAATGGGGCTTCCGCTCATACCCTGAACTATACCGCCTGTTTTTTCAAGCAATTCTTCATCGGTTACTTTGATTACCATATTCTTCTCTTCGTCATTTACCCTGTGAATCTTCGTTATTTCAATATCATAGTACTTCGGCTCGGTGCCGTTGACCGTTGAAATAACCTGAGCTTTACCCGTAACTACCTCGTCACTGAGAGCAACAGGAATTCTGTCAGATTTTTCGGGTGGCTTGTTCAGCACGCCGTAAACACCTCTTGAGCCGTTTATATACAGCTCACCCAGTATTCCCGTAGAGAAAACGCCGCACAATTCACCCGGCGTTCCGGATGTTCCTTTAACACAGCCGCGGATGGTTGCACCCAATATATCGCCTGTTCTCAGGGGCATAATATCCCCGGTTTCAGCATCGCATATTGCGTGACCGAGCCCTGCAAACACACCGGTGTCGCCGTCAACGAAGGTTATCGTGCCGACACCCGCCGTTGAATCACGCACCCAGAGCCCTATCTTATACCTGCCGTCTGCTGACTGCCTTGCAGGAAGCAGACTGACTGACTTGTTCTTACCGTCTCTTGTAAACTCAACGACAATTTCCTTGCCGCCGCTGGTTTCAACAAGCTGTGTTATATCTTGGTTGGAGGTTACCGTTGCGCCGTTGATTCTGATTATGATGTCACCCTGCTTTATGCCTGCTTTTTTTGCCGGATATACCGCACCGCTTTTTGTGGGAACGGAGCCTACACCCGTAACAAGAACGCCGTTTGTGAAAATCCTGAGTCCGAAGGGTGTGCCGCCGAGAGTAACATAACGGCGGTTGACGACCTTGACGGTCGAGTTTTTGACCGGAACGACGCCCCAAAGCTTTATCTGTGCAGGATACACCCCGGAAAGAGAGCCCGCCGAAACAGCTGTTCCGCCCTCGCAGACGCAGTTGAAAAACGGGCTGCCGGTGTCCGCGGAATATGTGTCCTGAGCCAGTATGGAATCGGGAACATAAACCGTGCCGTAACAGATAAACGCAAAAACAAAGGTACATATCAAAGCCATAAAAGCGCTTACAGCCTTAATTGCCTTTCGCATATCTCACCTCCAAAAAGGAGAAATGAGCCGCACATATAATGTGTGCAACAAACGCACAAAAAACACAGGAAAAATTTGATTGAAATTCAGTATTTTTTGCCTTTATATTTCCGCCTTGTATGTCCAATACTTATCCTAACAAATACGAAAAGAAGAGGATAGGTTGAATGCAGTTCACCAAGGTGGAAATCTGCGGAGTAAACACCGCAAAACTAAAGGTATTAAAAGAAAGCGAAAAGAGAGTGTTGCTCGAAAAAGCACGGAGCGGCGACACAGCAGCGCGCGAGGCGCTCGTCAACGGCAATTTAAGGCTTGTGCTCAGTGTAATTCAGCGTTTTTCAAACAGAAATGAAAATATGGATGATTTGTTCCAGGTCGGATGCATAGGGCTTATAAAGTCAATTGACAATTTCGACATTTCACAACCCGTGCGGTTTTCAACCTATGCCGTGCCGATGATAGCAGGTGAAGTGCGCAGATACCTGCGTGACAACAATCCCGTAAGGGTAAGCCGCTCGATGCGTGACACTGCCTACCACGCAATTCAGGCAAAGGAAAAGCTGGTCAATGCGCTCGGCAGAGAGCCGACGATAAACGAAATTGCCGAAGAGATGGGGCTAAAAAAAGAAGAGGTTGTAATTGCGCTTGAGGCAATTGTTGACCCCGTTTCGCTGTATGAGCCCGTTTATAATGACGGTGGCGATACGATTTATGTTATGGACCAGATTGGCGACGGCGGCAACGATGAAGGCTGGATTGACGAAATATTAATGCGGCAGTCAATTGAGGATTTGTCGCCGAGAGAAAAACGGATACTTTCACTTAGGTTTATGCGTGGTCTTACTCAGATAGAGGTAGCCGAGGAAATAGGCATATCACAGGCTCAGGTAAGCCGCCTTGAAAAAGGCGCGCTGACAAAAATAAGAAATCACGAATAAGCAAAAGAAAAAACGGCAGATTTCTCTGCCGTTTTATTTTATATTTCGTTATACATTTGCTTCAGCTGCTCTTCTTGCGGCGAGCTCGTCAACAATTCTCTGCTTCTCCTTGCCCGAGATCTTGTAGAAGAACATCGGGATTGAGCAGAGCAGCATGCTGACACCGGGAACGACTGAAACGAGCGAGAACATTGCAAAGTTCTGTGTTCTTGTGAGCTCTGTTGCAGCAACAACAACCTCGTTGCTGAGCATCATTGACGGGTCAATGTCAATGAACATATACATAAGAATAATGCCGCTTGTTGCAAGTGCGTTACCGAGTTTATTTACAAAGCCCTGGCAGGCTGAACCAAGACCGTTATCACGGAAGCCTGTTTTAAGCTCGAGGTAGTCAAGGCAGTCACCTATCATAGCGTTGGAAACAACATTGAGAACGCCGAGCGGTATGCAGGAAATGAGAATAAACGGAATACAGATGTAAAGGTTAGCCGTAAACCAGCCGATAAGAGTTGTGAAAATACTTGCGGCAAAGCCTGCAAGGCAGGTTGTGATAACAATCTTCTTGTAGTCAAACTTACGCATAAGTTTGGGCATAAGAAGCATTGCGCCGAACATACCGACGATAGCGCAAACCTGGAAAATAGTCTTGACCGAGGAAACACTCTGTGAAATGTACTTTGTTCTGTCGGCAAGGCTCATATCGGGTGTGAGCTCGGGGCCGATATAGAAAGCATAACGGGCAACGTGAACAGCTGCAGCCTGTACCATATATCTGCCGCTGGAGAGAACGCCCATTGCAACAACGAGCATAAGCGGCTTGCAGGTGAAGATTCTCTTCAGGCTTGAGGGTTCGCCGGGCTGACGCTGCTTTACGGGCGGAATAACGCGCTCGTTGATATAACGGTAGCAGTTGCCGTACATAATTGTACCGATTACAACAGCAACAAGGGCAATGATGAAATATCTTTGCTTTTCATATTCAAGGCCTGTTGTGCCGAGAAGAGTGGGCAGGGTAAAGCCTGCAATGAGGAAGAGTACCTCAGGCAGCGCAGAGCCGATACCGTTGAGGTTCTTGGTGTATGAAATAACGTAACCTCTTTCCTCTGCGCCGGGTGTCATAAGGTTCGGGATACCCCAGAACGGAACATCCGCCATAGTGTATGCCATGCCCCAAAGGATGTATGTAACAGCAGCATAAATCATAAGTGAGGTTGAACTCAGATTCGGAGCATAGTACATAAGCATAGTGAGCACCGCAATGGGCGGGACGGCATAGAGAATGTATTTCTTCATCTTGCCGCGCTTTGTGGGCTGTCTGCGGTCGGCAATCATACCCATAAGCGGGTCATTGATAGCGTCCCAGATTCTTGCGCCGAGCATAAGAATAAGCACAAACGTAAGCGGAAGCTGCAGAACGTTTACATAATAGTCGCTTATATAGCTTGACATCATGGCATAAATCATACCCTGACCCATTGAGCCGATAGCGAACATATTGAGCTCTTTTTTATCAACTACATAGCCTTCTCTTCTGGCCATTTTGTACACCCTTTCAGTATTTAATTACAGTCCCTGCGGATTATTTTTCTGCCAGTTCCAGGAGTCTGCACACATTTCGTCAATGCCGAACTTTGCTTCCCAGCCAAGTTCTGCCTTTGCCTTTGACGGGTCGGAGTAGCAGGTTGCAACGTCGCCGTCACGGCGGGGACCGATAACGTATTTAATCTCAACACCGCTTGCCTTTTCAAAAGCCTTTACAACGTCAAGAACACTGTAGCCGTTGCCCGTGCCGAGGTTGTAGATATCACAACCCGTGCCTGCGCAAGCCTTCCTGAGTGCGCAGAGGTGACCCTGTGCCAGGTCAACAACGTGAATGTAGTCGCGCACGCCTGTGCCGTCGTGGGTCGGGTAATCGTCACCGAAAACGCCGAGGTGGTCAAGCTTACCGATAGCAACCTGTGTTATGTAAGGCATAAGGTTGTTCGGAATACCGTTGGGGTCTTCGCCGATAAGACCGCTCTTATGCGCACCGATGGGGTTGAAATAGCGAAGAAGCACTACACTCCACTCGTTGTCGGATTTATAAAGGTCGGCAAGAATTGTTTCGATATAAAGTTTTGTTGTGCCGTAGGGGTTTGTTGTGCCGCCTGCAGGCATATCCTCACGAAGCGGTGAGGGATTGTTGTTGCCGTAAACGGTAGCGGAAGAGCTGAAAACAATTTTCTTACAGCCTGCGTCACGCATAGCCTCACACAGTGTTACCGTGCCGCCGATGTTGTTTTCGTAATACTCAAGCGGCTTGCGGCAGCTTTCGCCGACAGCCTTGAGACCTGCAAAGTGAATAACCGCTTCAACATCGTTTTCGGCAAAAACCTTATCAAGACCTGCCTTGTCACGGATATCACATTCGTAGAATTTGAAATCTCCGCCTGAAATTTTTTTGATTCTGTTAAGCGCTTCGGGCTTGCTGTTATAGAAATTATCGAGTATAATAACATCGTAACCCTCTTTGATAAGCTCAATTGAGGTGTGCGAGCCGATATATCCGGCACCGCCGGTTACAAGAATTGCCATAGATATTGCCTCCGTGTTAATATGGTAATTAATTCTTACTGAATTTATATTATATAACTAAAACGGGGTTTAGTAAAGAGTAATTTAAATATTATTTTCCGTAAATACAGGAGTTGAATTATGCAGAATTTATCCGACGCTTCGGTTGTAAAAGATTTGCTCAGCCGCCACGGCTTCAAGTTTTCAAAGGCACTGGGTCAGAATTTCCTGATTAACCCCACCGTCTGCCCGAGAATGGCTCAGGTCTGCGGTGCTGACGAAAACACAGGCGTTATCGAGGTTGGTCCCGGTTTCGGCGTGCTCACGGCAGAGCTTGCGAAAAAAGCAAAAAAGGTTGTTTCAATTGAGCTTGACGAGCGCCTTTTGCCCGTACTTGACGAAACACTTGCTGAATTTGATAACGTAAAAATAATAAATGCCGACGTACTTAAAGTAGATTTGAAGAAAATCATTGAGGAAGAGTTTGGCGGCATGAATGTTGCCGTTTGTGCAAACCTGCCGTATTACATCACCTCACCCGTAATTATGCACCTGCTCGAAAGCAGACTGCCTATCGAAAACCTTACTGTTATGGTGCAGAAAGAAGCGGCACAGCGCCTTTGCGCACCGGTAGGCAGCCGTGATGCCGGCGCAGTCACCGTTGCAGTGGACTATTATTCGGACGCAAAAAAGGCGTTTGACGTTTCGGCAGGCTCGTTTATGCCTGCGCCCAAGGTTGACAGCAGCGTTATAAAGCTGGATATAAGAAAACAGCCCCCCGTTGAGTTAAAGGACGAGAAGCTGTTTTTCAGAATGGTCAAGGCCGTTTTTGCCCAGCGCAGAAAGACCGCCGCAAACTCAATCAGTGCAGGTATGTCCCTGCCGAAAGACACGGTTTATGCTGCAATTGCCGAGGCAGGCTACGCTGAAACCGTAAGGGCAGAGAGATTTACAATGGAAGAGCTTGCTTTGCTTGCCAACTCAATATATGACATTACGAAACAATAACAGCAACGGCAGTTATATCGTCCGTGTGCTTGTTAGAGTTTGTGTTTTTTGCAATTTCAACGACCCTTTCCGCTAAAGCGGAGGGGTCTTTTCTGTTTGATTTACGAAGTTCATCTGCGATTTTTCCGTAGCAGGCGGCACTCACACCGTCGCTCATCATAAGCAGGATATCGCCTTTTGAAAGCGTCACGCTTTCCTTACTGAACTCAATTTCGCGCAGTATCCCGAGTGGCATAGAGGGCTTTCCGAGCTGATATATCTTTCTGCCTTTACATACAAGGCTCACTCCTGCACCCGCCTTAAAAAGCTGTGCCTCACCCGTATGCAGGTTTATCTTTGCGGCGTCAATTGTCGCCACGGTTTCCTCCTGCGATTTGACTATGAGCGCAGAATTCGAGAGGCGCAGAGAGCTGTCAAAATTCAAGCCTGCCACGAGAAGCTTTGCAAACAGCCACGCCGCCACCGCACCGTCAACCGCCGCACGCGGACCCGTACCCATACCGTCGCTGATAACCACAATCTGATTTCCGTCTTTGTCTGCAAAGCAGTCGCAGGTATCGCCGCACATTGAGCTTTCATCGGCAGAAAACTGTGCCTTGCCGACAATAATGTTCATCACGGGCTTTTTCACAAAGGTAAGCATCGTTTGGTCCCTCTCTTCTCTGACTGTCGGATTGCTCAGCTTATATCCGCAAGCGCTTTCCATATCGCTCATAAGTGCTGAACGGCTGAATTTTCCCTTGAGCTTTTGTGCGCTTATCTCAATACGTGATATTCCCGATGTTTCGCTGCAGATGATTTCAAGCGGCTTTATGCCGTAGCTTTCCAATACAAAGGCTATTTTTGAAGCCGTAACGGTATCAAAGCGCGTTTCGCCGCAGAAGCGTTCCGAAATATCACCTACAGCAAGAGCGAGTGTGGAAAACTGGTCGCGAACAAGCTGTTTGATTTCACCGCTGACAGGGCTTTCTGCGTTTTTATCCAGCTTTACCATATTGCGTACTATCTGCTCAAGTGCATCGGCAACCTCTTCAAGACCTGCTCTGACTCCGTCAAGCCGCAACAGCAAGGCCTTTTTCATTGTTTCAAATTCGGGCATAGTCTGTCTGCCGACAAAGTAAACCGATGCCGCCGTAAAGAATTTTTCGGGTATGAGCACAAAAGCAACCGTTGCAACTGCCGTTTCGTAAAGAAGCGGCATAAGGTCAGCCGTGCCCGTATTCATAAGCACGGTAACGGCACTGCACACAGCATAGGCAAAAGCCTGCGCAAACCTGCCTACGGGTGAAAAAAGCCCCGAAACAAGTCCGCCAAAGGTGTATGCACCGCCGAGAAACGGAAAGCCGCTGCCTATACTCATTGCAAAGCCCATTGCACCGCCGCACACACAGCCGCCCGTTGTACCAAGCCACTTTGAAGCACAAAGCACGGCAAAAACCGCAACCGCACGGGCAAGTGATATTCCTTCAATCTGCAGGTTTTCAAGTGACATCAACAGCACACAGACCGAAACCGTTACACACACAAGCTGTTTTTGCGGCAAGGGCTCTTTTCTTGCAAAAAGCGGCACGGCGCCAAATGCCGTTTCAAGTGTCGCCGCCGTGCCTGCCGCAATAACGCTTTCACAGATATACAGCATCAGACCGTTTATGTCAAAACCCTGTGCCAGCAGTACTGTAACACCCGTAAGAAGCATACACAACGCCGCGTTTATCGGGGCTATATATGCGCTGTGTTTAATAAACCTGCTTTTTCGCGTGATAAGATTTATTGTTCCCGCGCCGATTACGGCAGCAAGTATTCTCGCTGTCCACGCGCCCTCGTAACCCAGCAGATAGCCCGATATGCAGCCTGCGAGCACGCTTGCTGCAACATCTGTCCGACAGGCAGCGGCAATTGCAACAGCAAAGGGTGAAGCGCCTCCGAAAAGCCGTGCCGCAGAAAATATCAGCCCGGCAACAAGAGCCCCTGTTTGCTTTAATAGAATATGTATATCCGCAGGCGCGATAGCGGATTTCAGCCTGAGTCGCTTGTTCATAGGGCTTGTCCTTTCCTTTTTTATACAAAGTTCATATTACAAGCCTGCGAAAGAAAAAAATGTCATTATCTTGTGTCTTTTTTTGAAAAACCGTTGGTTTTTTACAATATATATGGTATAATAAATCGATATTAATTACTTTAAAGAGGTTTTTCGTTATGGAAGAAAAGAAAAACGACCTTATAATCGGCAGAAATGCCGTTTCCGAAGCGCTCAGAAGCGAGCGTGCAATAGATACGCTTCTTGTCGCAAAGGGTGACAGAAGCGGCAGCATGGGTAAAATCATAGGCGAGTGCCGTGAAAAAGGCATAGTCATAAAAGAGGTTGACCGCAAGAAACTTGACTTTATGTGCGGCGGCAGCAGCCATCAGGGTGTGGCGGCCTATGCGGCAGCACACGAATACGCCGATGTTGACGACATTTTTGCAGCGGCGGAGGCAAAGGGTGAAAAGCCGTTTATCATTGTGTGTGACGAGGTTGAGGACCCGCACAACCTCGGAGCAATCATCCGAAGCGCAGATGCCGCAGGCGCACACGGCGTCATAATCCCCAAGCGCCGCAACGCAACGCTCAGCTATGTTGTCGGCAAAACCTCGGCAGGTGCTGTCGAGTATGTACCTGTCGCAAGAGTGCCCAACCTCCCCTCTTTGCTTGACGAGCTCAAGGAAAAAGGCGTGTGGGTTTACGGTGCAGATATGGACGGCCAGAGCTGGTGCGAGACCGATTTCACGGGCGGCGTAGCCCTCGTTATCGGCTCAGAAGGCAAGGGCCTTGGCAGACTCGTAAAAGAAAAATGCGACTTTATTGTTTCGCTTCCGATGAAGGGCAAGGTAAACTCCCTCAATGCATCGGTTGCCGCAGGAATACTGATGTTTGAGGTTTCCCGCCAAAGATAAAACGTAAAGGATTTTGGGAGAATGGATTTAACTAACCTTACTTTGGATGAGCTGTTGGCACAAATCAAGTCCGACAGCGGATATAAAGAACCTGAAAAGGTAACTGCACCTGCACCCGTAACGGAAGAAACGGTTGAAATTATTGAAGAGCCCGAGGTTATTGAAGCAATTGAAGTAACTGAAATCACCGAAGAGCCTGAAATAATTGAAAAAACCGAAGAACCCGAGGAAGAGCAGGTTATTGATACCTATGAGCCGAAAAGCTTCCTTTCGCTTGACAGTGAAGAGGTCGATGAAACGGTTGAAACAATTGAAGAGCCCGAAACAGCAGAGGTTGTTGAGGAAACTCCTGTTTATTACTCCGAACAACCGATTGAGATTATCGAGGAGCAGGCGGAAGAAACCGTTTCGCTTTTCGAGCCTGAAACAATTATATATAATCCCCCTGCACCTCCTGCTCCGCTTGAAATAATCGACGAGGATGAAACAGCACAGCCCGAAACGGTCGTTTATGAGCCGGCTGTACCTGCAAACGAAAAAGAAGAAAGAGCAGAAGAACGTCCGACGGAGAAATTTGAAATTTTCGGAAGTATAGATATAGAGTCCGACATCGGTGCAATGTTCCCTGAAATCCGCGAGGATGAGCCCGAAGCAACCGAAAAGACGGTTGTTGTGGGTGAGCTGCCCGAAAAGACGGTTATTTTCGAGCGTCCCGGTATCATCACGGGCAAGAATATGTTTGAAAAGACGGCTGACCTTCGTGCCGTGCCCGCAATTCTGTCCGCAGACGATATGCTCAATGAAAAGCAAGCAGACAACGAAAAAACCTTCGTGCGCACGGGCGCAATTCCGATTGTTGCACCTGCAAAACCACAGAGCGTTCACCACGACGACGGTCAGATGGTACTCCCCGGCTTCGGCGAGCCTGAAGAGCCTGTCGAGCAGGTTGACGAAAACGTTGTTGAGGACGAGCTTCGCAGAAGCAGAAGCAAGAAGGTGGACAGCTTCCGCCTTGAAGGCATAGAGCCCGAGGAGCCTCGCATAGATGAGGATATCGCAGAAGAACTCGGCGGCGAAATCAAGGAAAGGCGCAAGCGCTTCTCCGCAACAAAAACAAGAACACGCCTTAACAGACAGGGTGTAGAATACCGCAAGCCCTCCGACAAAGCAAAGATAAGCGGATTTATTTCGCACAAAAGAATTACTGCGCTTATCGGCACGGTTATCAGCGGCATATGTGCTTTGGTAATGCTTATAATGACCGCCATTCCCACCCTGTCCGAAAAGATAAACGAAGCTTCCCCTGATTTCAGCGTGGTTGCCGTTGTTTCGCTCGCACTTCTCGTTGTTGCATTTTTTGCAACACTCCCGCAGTGGTCAACAGGTATCACCTGCTTCTTCAATGGCTCGGGCAAGCCCAACGCACGCACGCCGGTTTTCCTTGCGGCAACGGTTGCACTTATCCAATCGCTTCTGCTTGTGATTTTTGATATTCACGGCGAAATGCCCGTTTTCGCTCCTGCGGCGGCACTTGTGCTGTGCTTAGGTGCAGCAGGCAGTCTGCTTGCCTACAGCAGGGTTGAAAAGAACTTTGATTTCCTTGCTTCCCGAAACAAAGACGGACTTTACACCGTACGCACAATCGACAACATTGCCGACGCAAACCGCATAGGCAGAAATGTCGTAATGGGCGAAGCGGATATCCGCTACAGCGGCAGAACAAAGTTCGCCACAAACTTCCTCGCCTATTCACTTGCAAGTGATGCAGCAGACGACCTTTGCGTGAAGCTTGTACCCCTTGCAGCAGCGGCAAGCATTGTAATCGGCCTGATTGCGGGTATAGCTTCAAAGAGCGTGCTTTGCGGGCTGAGCATTTTTGCAGGCGCAATGTGCATGGGCGCACCTGCCTCAGCAGTGCTGGCAGCCAACCTTCCCCTCTCCAAAGCAAACAAAGCCCTGCGCGAGGACGGCGGTATTATCACCGGCTATGCAGGCGCTTTTGAATACGAATCCACAAACGCCGTAGCTGTTGATGCGGCAGACGTCTTCCCCGGCAGCAGCTGTAACATACACGGTATGAAAACCTTCTACGGCGTGAGGATTGACGATGCGATACTTACCGCCGCCTCAATGTTAATCAGTGCAGAAGGCCCGATAAGCAGCCTTTTCAACGAGGTTGTTATGGGCAGAAAAGAACTGCTTATGAACGTTGAAGAAATGGTTTACGAGGACAGACTCGGTCTTTCAGGTTGGATAAGAGGCAGACGTGTTTTCGTCGGCAACAGAAAACTGCTTGAAAACCACAACATCGAAATACCGATGAGCGTTGACGAGGCAAAATACCGCCACGACGGCAGAAGAGTCATCTACCTTGCCGACGCAGGCAAAATCGCCGCCATTTTTGTTGTCAGCTATGGCTCCGAGCCGAGGATTGCCGAGCACCTGAGAAAAATTGAAAACAACGGCATAAACATACTCATCCGCACAACCGACTCCAACATAACCGAGGAATTTGTGGCAAACACCTTCGGGCTGCCCCTCAACTCCGTAAAGGTTGTCAGCACCCCTGCAGGTGAAGTACTCAAAAGCTACGCCGACAGCGTTACCCCAAAAGCGGACGCCAAGCTGCTGCATAACGGCAGTGCCGCCGCCTTCCTGCATTGCGTGAGCAAGGCGAGCTCGCTTTGCGCTTCGGCAGGTATAGTCACCACACAACAGACTTTCTGCACGGCGGCAGGCTTGTTGCTTATGGCTATAATCACAATTTTCAGCGGTGCATTCAATGTTTCCGCGTTGCAGATTTGTATCTGCCAGCTTGTCTGGACAGGTATAGGTGCGGCAATTTCACTGATTAACAGAGAATAAAACACGGACATATAATTTCTCATTCAAATCAACAAAGACCTGTCCGATTAAGACAGGTCTTACTTATTAAAAAAATAATTTAACGGAGGTAAAAATACATGTCAAATATCTGTATGATAGCTCATCGCGGCTACAGCTCAAAATACCCCGACAACACGGCTATCGCCTTTGAAAAGGCGGCTGAAAACCGCTCCGGCGGTGCTGAAACTGATGTGCGAATCACCAAGGACGGCGTTTTTGTAACCAACCACAATTCCGAGGTAACCTTTTTTGACGGTACGGAGCTGCTTGTCAGCGAGCACACCTTTGAGGAGCTTACCGCAAAGCCCCTGCTCAATGAAAAGAGCGACGACGTTGTTTATCTTTGCACCTTCAGACACTACCTCGAAATTATGAAAGAAAACGATATGGTCTGCTTTATCGAGCTTAAGGGCAGCTATACTGACGAGCAGGTAAAGGCTGTTTTCGACCTCGCGGCAGAGGTTTATGACCTTTCAAAGTGCATACTCCAGTCCTTCGATTTTGACAACCTTATAAAGGCACGTGAGATGTTCCCCGACCTGCCGCTGATGCTCACCTACGGCTCCAACGAATCTGGCTATGAGCGTTGCTTTGACTACGGCATAGCCATTGACGCCGAAACTAAAATAACAACAAAAGAATTCGTTGATGAATTCCATGCGCACGGACTTGAATACGGCGTGTGGACAGTAAACACCAAAGAAGAGCTTGAGCACTTCAAGGCACTTGGTGTAGATTATATCGAGTCCGACGTTTTCGGCGGTTAACAGAATATTAAGGCTTGTTCTTCGGGTCTGAAGAACAAGCCTTTTTCATTATATTATGTTTTTACAAATCTCATCGATATCGTAGCACTCATCAATCAGCATATAATTACAGCCGTTTTCTTTACAGCCTTGCAGATACATTGCGTTTTCTTTTATCGCAAGCTCTTTTGTGAAATCCGAATCGTTGAGCCTTTGCTCAATTGCATTTGCGTTGTTTTTAATATCCGCAAAATGCTTTCCGATATATTCACAGCTCAAAACAAGACAGACATATTTTATGTGCTTTAAATATTGCTGAGAAAAATCCTTTTCCCAATCAAACGGTATATAACATCCCTCGACTATTAAATTCTGCCCGTTTTCAATGGCCGTTTTCACCATTTCCTTGACGATATTCCACAGGTACGGGGTGAGTAAGTCATCGTCCTCGGGTGTCAGAATTGTCTGACCGCTTCGGATAAGACCCATTTTAAGGTGGTCTATCGAAAGGTAGGGAAATTTGTATTTCTCCAACAGCCGTTGTGCAAGCAGGGTTTTGCCCGTGTGGCTTGCACCCGAAATAAGAATTATCATATTTCTTTATCCTCAGGCATTGAAGAAATTGTAAACCTTTTCAAGGAAAGCATAGATTTTGAGCATATAGGGATTAAAGGCATCCCAGTACGGCTCATCATAGAGTATTGTCCATTTTTGCGGCTGTCTGATGAGGTGGAGTATATCGCAGTCTGAAAGGTATCTGTTGCCGCCTTCGCCAAGACGGATTACCCCGAAGGCCTTAAGGTCGTTGTAGAGGTCGTCCTGTGCCTTCATCCATACATACGGGAACTGCAGGCGTGAAAATTCACCCTTGGCGTTGGCGCATTTCCAGTATCTCCAGCTGAGCCTTGACTGCAAAACATTGCGGAAGTGTGCCGAGGTTGTTGCCTCGTCCATAGCCGCCTGCCACAATTCGTCACAACGCTTGACATCCTCGTTCTTCATACCGTAGAGGGTTTCGGTTGCGTCCTGGTAAATTTTAAGGTGCTTTCTGTCCGTTACTGCGTGGGCTGTTATAATCTCAAGAAACTCCCTGATGTTCTCCCAGCCTGCGCCGTAAACGGCTTCAAGGTAGCCGTCAAGCTCTTTTTCAAGGTCGATGTACGGATTCTGCATCAGCTTCTGGAGCAGATATGTGCGAAGGTCGCCAAATTCGCCGTCGGATTCGGAAATATAATAGTTACCCTCTTCGTAAACACCCTTGACGCTGTTTTCATAGAAAATCTGAACGTTTCTCTGCATAACACCGAAGTTCGGGAATATGCAGACAGTTTCGTTATAGTTGTTGACATAGTCCCAGATATAAATTCTGTTGCAGATTTTGCCCCATGCCTCAAGGTCTGCCATAAATGCGGCATTTTCCTTGCACTTTTCATCATCAAGTGTGTGGCCGAAGCAACATTCAATTGAGCAAAGGCGTACTATGACATTGTCACGGGGAACAACCTTTGTCGGTGCCTGACGGGTATACTGGTAAGCAAAGGTATCGATTGCAATATTGGTATAGCCTGCATCCTCAACTGCTTTTGCAACAGCGTTTACAAAGGTAATCATAGTGCCCGAATGTGCACCGTTTGCCTCATCGAGAGCCTTGCAGCTTTCACACTCGCAGTACTCCTGATTGTCGTGCTGTGTTAGCGAAAGAATCTGCACGCTTGCACTCGGGTCGTGGTTTGCGGCAATTACAGCAAGAGCCTCTTGGGTGACAATTTCAAGTGTTTTCGGGTTTGTCAGACAAAGCTGATTCGGTGTACGTTTGCCCTTGTGCAGAGCAAAGTATTCGGGGTTTGTTTCAAAATACTGCGCTGGCTTGCAGTACTGAGTTGTGAGCGTGTGAGCAAACGAACCTATGTAATTAACGCCTCCGCCCTGCTCGGGGCTGAGGTAACAGTAAACACCGCCGTTGTGACCGTTTGCAACGGAAAACTCAGGGTCACGCGAGCTATTGGTATCGGTCTGCGTGTATTCAAAGAAGGGCTTGTAGCTGTAATCAATATCCGTCGGGAAAGCAAGGTCTGCATCAGAAGGTGTGGAGATAACATCGTATCTGTACCAACGGCAATCACAGTACTGCTCCAGGAAGCCGTAAACGCCATAGACAGTGCCTCTTGTACCTGCGCCGCAGATATATACGGTATCACCTTCGGACTTTATGATATAACCGCCGTTGTCATATTCGCTCAGGTCAAATTCTGCCCTTGCCGTTTCGCCGACAACAATTTCAGCACCGTTTTTGGCGGTTTCATCTGTTTTGACGGCAATATCTGTACCGGTTATTTTTTCAAGGTAATATTCGAGCTTTCCGGCAGCATAAACATCTGTTTCACAGGCGTTTGCGCCGATGATAATTGTAACATCTTTCACGGATATTCCACCCTCCTTGGCAGCTGCGCCAAAAGCAAAGCCGCAGAAAAGACTCAGACAAAGAACAAGCGAAACAAGTTTCTTCATAAAAAATACAACCTTTCCGAATATACTTTAATTCAAGTATATACACACGGAAAGGTTGCTGTCAATTAACAGAGTGTTAAAATAAGTATAAATGCGTTAAAATATTCCTTCAATAAAAATCTTAAGACCTATGGCAATGAGTATTGCACCGCCGAAGATTGAAGCCTTGCCCGCAAATTTTGTGCCGAACTTTTTGCCTAACACAAGACCGCCGACACACAAGAAGAATGTTACAACGGCAATCACAAGGCAGCATACCAAGGCACTCAACGCATCGTAATCAGCAATCGTGAAGCCAACGGAAAGTGCATCAATCGAGGTTGCAACACCCTGCACAAGAAGCCCTGCGATACCGACTGCAGGCTTTTCATCGCCGCCGTCTTTATCTTTAATGCCCTCAACAAGCATCTTGCCGCCGATGAAGAGAAGCAAGCCAAACGCAATCCACGGAATAAGCTTGCCGAAAGCCGAGAAATACTGCATTACCGTATGTACGCAGACCCAGCCTATAATCGGCATTGCAAACTGAAACAAAGAAAACACGCCTGCTATACCGCACAGCCTGCCTTTTTTCATTTTCGGCTCGTTAAGACCGTTTGCAAGCGAAACGGAAAAAGCATCCATTGCAAGGCCTGCGCCGAGCAATATGCTTGTACTGAAAAAAGAAAAGTCCCAATTCATAAAAAAATCTCCTCCGTCAAAACGAAGGAGATTATAACATATTAAGACAAAATCCGCAAGTATTTATGCGGTTATGGTTTTATCAAGCAGAACGTTTCCGCTGTCATCAACCGAGAACATATTAATCGTGCCGTCTTTAAGGGTGAGCATTGAAGCTACCCACGCACCTGAACCGTCATTCTGCTTGCCGCCGTCGATAAACACGGGCAAAGTTTCTTCCCTGAACCCGTTTGTATGGTGGTGACCGCCGACCATAAGATCCATGCCGAGATTAAGCATAGGTGCTGTCCAATCCTTACCGAAGTGGTCAACAAGTGTCGGATCGTGGCTGAAAACAATTTTGTAGGTTGCGTTTTCAAACCTGCTGCTCTCAAGCGAGCAGAGCCAGTTGTACTCCTGCTCACGGTAGGTTGCAAAATCAATAAGACCGCTGTATTCCTCGTGGTCGTCCTCTTTATCCTCACCCGAATCAACAACTATAGCTGAAAGAGGACCGAAATCAAAGGTGAAATAGAATTCTCCTGTTTCTGACGGGAAATATTTAAGCATCTGTGCGCCGAATTCGCCACGTGTTTCGTGGTTGCCTCTTACGTAAGCAACGGGAATTTCACCGCCGCTCAGACCGTGGGCATACTTGAGCAGAGAATGGAACTGCATTGTAAGCTCCATATTGGAAGTTATGTCGCCAAGAAGCATAACCATATCGGGCTTGTGCGTATGATATGAAACCGCCTTATTCATTTTCTTTTCCATTTCGTGAATATCGGAAATGCACAGTATTTTTATATCGTCCTGCTTAGGTACACCGTTAAAGCTGTATTCCTCGCTCTCTACGGTTTTGCCCTTGGAAGCGTTGTAGCCCAATTTGAATGCGACAAACTGTGAGCCGACCTTGTATGTGTTGCCCTGCAGCTCCTCTTTGGGAATCTGTACACTGTGAATGGTGTCATCCGTTCTGATTATGCCTGCAGAAGCATCCCAGACGGTTTTTTCTTCGCCGTTATACGTATATTTAACGTAACCGCTGCCCTTTCCCGTAGTGGACCAGACAACAGAATAATAATCCGCGCCGGTATCGAAAACGGAAGGCTCTGCCTTAATTTTAAATCCGACAACAGGCAGAAATGTGCCGAGCGTAGAAAACAATGTCAGAAATAAAGTGTAAATAAGTATAAGAAAATTCATTATCTCAACCTCCATTTCAATTTATATTTACATAATAGCATTAAAACAAAATTTGTCAATTTAAAAGCTTATCCGCACCGAAAAGCACGGATAAGCCAAAACTTCATTCCAACATATTTACTCTGTAAAGATGCCTGCCACCCTCGAATTCTGCGCCAAGCCACGCATCAACAATCATTTTTGCAAGCTCAATTCCGACAACCCTTGCACCGATAGCAAGAATATTGGTATTGTTGTGCTGCTTTGAAAGCATAGCCGAATACGGCTCGCTGCAAACAACGGCACGGACACCCCATGTTTTGTTTGCGGCAATTGAAATGCCGACACCTGTACCGCACACGAGTATTCCGCAATCTGCATCTCCGCCTGTCACAACCTTGGCAACCGCCTTTCCGAAAACGGGATAATCCGTTCTTTCCTCACTGTGGGTGCCAAGATCTGTCACCGTATGCCCTTTACTTTCGAGATACGCTTTAATTTCCGCTTTCATAGCATATCCCACATGGTCACTGCCCATTGCAATTGTCATTTTACATTTTCCTTTGTGACAACATAGGAATCAACAGGTATGGTCTGCGGAGTTGCGGTCGGGTCAAAACCGGGCTTGTCTTTTACGGCTTCAACCATTTTTCTCAGTGATGTTGCACCGATTTCAGCAGGGTCCTGAGCAACCGTTGCGGAAAGCTGACCTGCACGGATTGATTCAAGTGCTTCAGCAGAGCCGTCCGTGCCGACAATGATAATTTTACCCAGCTTGTCTGCGTTGATAACCGCCTGAAGTGCGCCGAGTGCCATAGTGTCGTTACAGCAATAAATTGCCTTAAGCTCGGGATACATCTGAATATATCCCGTTGCTACGTCAAGAGCCTTCTGTCTGTCCCAATCGGCAGGCTGTGAAGCAACAAGGTCGATACCATCTGCTTTTTCAAACGCCTGTGTTGCACCCTGCTTTCTTGATTCACCTGAGGCGTTACCCGCCTTACCCTCGATAATTGCAACGTCACCGCCGCTTTCGCCAAGCTGATTTATAATAAACTGTGCGCCCTTTTCACCGACTGCAACATTATCCGTTGTGGCAAAACCGATTACGCTGCCGCCTGCATTTGAAAGCGAATCAATATCAATCTTTTCATCGATATTCATAACGTAAATTCCCTTTTCATTTGCCTGCACAATACCGTTGATAAGGTTTGTGGGCGAAAGCGGAGCGACACCGATGGACTTATAGCCCTTTGTCAGACAGTTTTCAAGAATGGTGAGCTGTCCTGCGGTATCCTCTTCATTCTGTGCGGCGAAGATGTCAACTGTAATGCCAAGCTTTTTGGCTTCGTCCTCAATGCCCTTTTTCATCGTTGCCCAGAAATCGTTCGAAAGGGTTTTGAGTATTACTGCGTATTCCGCCTTGCCTGAGCCTACCTCCGAGACACCGTCAGCGTTAGGGTTTGTCTTGTCCGAATCATCGTTGCCGCCGCAGGCGGAAAGCACAACCGCAAGCAGGGCAACGCAAAGAGCGAGTGCCGTAAGTTTTCTGATTTTCATTTGGTTTTACCTCGTTTCATAATTTGTTTTTGTGCGAATATTCCGCTGCCGAAAACGCCGCTTTTCTGGTCGTGGCGCGTAAACAGCAGGCGAAGGCTTTTTTCGGGATACGGCTTTCGTGCGTAAAAATGCACCGCATCAAAAAGCATCTCCTTTGGGAAGGCTTCCATATCAATAACACCGCCACCGATTATGCACACATCGGGGTCAAGAATATTGATTTCGGTTGCTATCGGCACGGCAAGGTTATGCACGAATGTTTTGAGTATTGGCTCGTTACCGTGTACTTTAAACACCTGTTTGATATCCGTTTCTGGGAAGTGCCTTCCGGCAAGCTCTTCAAGTGCCTTCCCCGAGCAGACGGTTTCAACACAACCCGTATTACCGCAGGTGCATTTCAGGCTGTTACCGAGAATCGGAATATGTCCCAATTCACCTGCCGCACCGTTGCTGCCCGTGTAAAAATCGCCGCCCAGAAAAACGGAATTACCAAAACCCGTTCCCACATAAAAGCCGAGCACGGTTTTTCCGCTTTCAATCCCCAGTTTTTCCATATCGTTTTGCAAAAGAAAATTTACATCTCTTTCAATAAAAACGGGAATACCGAGAATTTTTTCAATCTCGTTTTTTAGCGGCAGGTTGTCAAATCCTTTTAAGTTTGGTGTGGAAAGCACAGTGCTCCTGCCCTTGTCAATGAGCGACGGCAGACCTACTGCAACAGCAGAAATTTGCCCTGAAAAGCCGTTTTCAGCAATGTGCGCGGTTATTTCTTTCGCCAGGTTTTCTGCAGCGTTTCCGTAAAGAACCGAACTCGGCTTGCGGTCAAACGAAATGATTTTACCGTCGCCCGCTACAATACCCAGCCTGAAATTCGTTCCACCAATGTCTGCGCCGAGGGTGTAAACACAAGCCAAATTCATCCCTCCTCAAGCCGTGCATTTTTCAAAAATTTCTTCCATTTTTGCCCACGCTTTTTCAAGGTTATTATCCAGCGAAAACAGCCCCGAAGTGCCCACGACAAAGCACTCCGCACCTGCCCTGTAAAGTTTACCGAAAGTACGGGCGTTGCACGACCCGTCAACCTCAATAAAGTAGCGGTAGCCGTTTTCCTCCTTCAGTTTTTTTGCCTGTTCAATTTTCCCAATCATTTCCGCAATAAACGGCTGACCTGCAAAGCCCGGATCAACGGTCATTATTGTAATTTTGTCAAGCAGATGAAGATAATAACAGGCACTTTCAAGCGGTGTTGCAGGGCTGAAAACCGCACCGACCCGACAACCCGCATCCTTTATCGCCTTAATTATTCTGAACGCCTGATTGCTTACCGTCTCAACATGAAAGCAGATTATATCCGCACCTGCATTTTTAAGTGGCTGAATATAGTCCTGCGGATTGGTAACCATCAGGTGACAGTCAAGCGGCTTTTCCGCCACCTTTCTGAAGGCTTCAACAAAGCAGGGCGCAAGCGTTATATTCGGCACAAAGTGCCCGTCCATAATATCGATATGATAGAAATCACAGCGGCTGTTAAGAGTTTCTGCCTGCTTTTTTATATCGAGAAAATCCATACACATAAGCGAAGGACTGAACATAGGTTTCATTTTTATTTCCTCCCCGCAACAAAGCGGTCAAGCGTTACTGAGCCTATAATCAGCGCACCCATTACAACCTGCTGTAATGTGCTTGAAACAGAAAGCAGATTCATACCGAAGTTGATAACACCGATTATAAGTCCGCCCATTACAACGCCGAAAATTTTACCCTTGCCGCCGAAAAAGCTCGTACCGCCGATTATCGCCGCAGCTATTGCATAGGTTTCAAAGCCCGTTGCCGCCGCAGGCTCTGCCGAGCCGACTCGTCCGAGAAGCACAACGCCCGCAATACCTGCACAGATACCCGAAATCACAAACACAATCAGCGTGTGAAGTTTAATGTTGATACCCGAATACCAGGCGCTTTCCCTGTTGCCGCCCAGGGCGTAAATATTCCGCCCGAGCTTTGTCTGTTTGGTAAGAAACGCCAGCACAAGCGCCACGGCAATTGCTATTATTGCCGCCACAGGCACATATAGCAGACGCTTCGCCATAAACCTTGAAAAGCTCGCAGGAAAACCAAAAACGGCACTTGAATTTGAAATAATAAGTGTAACGCCTCTGAAAATTGCCTGCGTGCCAAGGGTAATTATGAACGGGTGCAGACCTGTTGCGTTTACGAGTATTCCGTTAATAAAGCCGAGAAAAGCGCCCATTAAAACGCCGAGCAACACAGCAACAAGCGGCGATGTACCCGACACCATAAGCTTTGCCATAAACATACCCGAAAGTGCAACCACGCTGCCCACAGACAGGTCAATGCCTGCGATGAGTATTGCAAAAAATTCGCCGAGAGCTATGAGAATATTTACAGAGCTTTGTGAAAGAATCTGTGTTATTGTGCTTGTTTTAAAGAAGAATGACGGTCTGAGCACTGCCAGAATAACCAGCAGTAAAACCAGTATTCCGAGTGTTCCGTAGCGTTGCCACGCCTGCGAAAAGGACAGTTCCCTTTCCCTTGTTTTTGTCGGCATATCTATTCCTCGCTTTCCTGTGCTGTTGATGCGTGAATTATATTTTCCTCCGTTGCTTCACGGTGACTGAAGAATTTTACTATTTTCCCCTCACGGAATACGGCTATCGTGTCGCAAACGCTGAGCAATTCGGGCAGCTCTGACGACACAACAAGCACACCCTTGCCCTCATCCGCAAGGCGGCGCATAAGGGAATAGATTTCACTTTTTGAGCCTACGTCTATACCCTTTGTCGGCTCATCAAAAATAATTATTTTTGAGTCAGCAGCAAGCCACTTGCCAAGTATTACCTTCTGCTGATTTCCGCCCGAAAGCTCGGACACAAGCTGTTTGACGGAATAACACTTTATATTTAGTTTTTCCTTTTGTTCATCCGCCCATTGGGTTTCGTCTTTCCTGCTCACAAGCCCCGATATTCCGCCTGCACCAGATGTCTTTACAAACGGAAGCACGGAAATGTTTTCGGCAATGTCGAAGTTGTGAAAAAAGCCCGTTTCCCTGCGGTTTTCGGTTACCATTGCAAGCCCTTTTTTTATTGCGGAATATGGTGACGGAGTTTTGATTTCCTCGCCGTCAATAAAAATCCTTCCTGCGGATTTGGGCTCTGCGCCGAAAATTGCGTTCATCATTTCGCTCCGACCCGACCCTACAAGTCCCGAAAAACCGAGTATTTCGCCACGGTGCAGTTTAAAGGAAACATCCCTTACCTTGTTATCTTTACGGGATAGGTTCATAACCTCAAAAATTATAGGCTCGTTTTCAAAGTCCGTCGAACCGTGTTGGTAGTTTTTGCTTATCTGCCGTCCGACCATCATTGTCACAAGGTCGTCCTGCGTTATGTCGGAAACATTTTTTGTGCCGACATATCCACCGTCCTTGAGCACCGTAACCCTATCACCGATTTCCATAATTTCGCCCAGTTTATGCGAAATGAAAACAATTCCCTTGCCGTCTTTTTTTAGTTTTCGTATAATTTTAAAAAGGCTTTCCACCTCGCTGTTTGTAAGCGAAGCTGTGGGCTCATCCATAATAATTACATTACTGTCAGCGGCAAGCGCTTTGGCGATTTCTACCAGCTGTTTTTCAGATATGCTCAATTCCTCAACGGCAGTTTTCGGGTCACGGTTGAGACCTACCGTTTCAAGGATTTCCTTTGCTTTTTTATTTATTTCCGAATGGTCAACCGTTTCAAAAAAGCCGTGCTTTTTCATGGGCAACCGCCCGATAAACAAGTTTTCGCCTATTGAAAGTTCATTTATAACACTTAATTCCTGGTAAATTACGCTGATTCCGTTTTTGTACGAATCGTGCGGAGTCAGGTAGGAAAACGACTTGCCGTCAATAACAATTTCGCCCGATGTTGGCTTGTGCACACCGCTGAGAATTTTCATCAGCGTTGATTTGCCTGCACCGTTTTCGCCCAACAGAACGTGCACCTCGCCCGAGCGTATATCAAACGAAATTCCGTCAAGCGCAGTTACGCCCGGAAATTTCTTGACAACATTTTTCATTTCAACTCTGTTTTGCAAAAAATCACCGTAACCTTTCGAGTGTATTATGTGCGGAGAATTTTGTTTTTATCACAACAAATATTGCAAATTTTTCTTGACAACCTGCTTATACTTAACTATATAATATGAATGTAAGGAGGCTTTGCTATGAAAAGAGTTATAACCATAAGCCGTGAATTCGGCAGCGGCGGCAGAGAGTTTGCACGCCGTATTGCAGATAAACTGGAAATTGCCTATTACGACAGAGAGATTATCACAGAGCTTGCCAAGCGCACAAACCTTGCGGAAGGATATATAAACTCGCTCAACGAACAGCGTCCTGCGCCTCTTTTCCCGATTACGGTCGGCCACACTTTTTCACCCGTGATGGACGCTATGTGGACCCAGCACAATACAATTTTTATCGAACAGACAAACTTACTCAAAGAACTTGCTGAAAAATCGGACTGTGTTATTGTCGGTCGCTGCGCAGACCATATTCTCAGCGACTTCAATCCCTTGCGAATCCGTCTTTATGCCGATATGAATTCACGTATCGAACGCTGCAAAACAAGAGAAAATCAGGGCGAGTCTTTGAGCGACAGGGAATACAAACAGAAGATTAACGAAATAGACAAGGGCAGAGCAAAGTATTACCAGTTCTACACGGGCAAGCGTTGGAATGATGAACTCAACTACGACCTTTGTATCAACACAACAGGCAAGAACATAAAACAGCTTGCCGAATATTTTGCGCAGATTGTAAAGTAATATTTTGCAGAAATTTTATATTTACAAGTCCTACGATTGACGCTTTTACCTTATTGTGGTAATATTGTTCACGGAGGGATGAAAATGAAATCAACAGGAATAACAAGGCAGATTGATTCTGCTGGCCGGGTTGTTCTGCCCAAGGAATTACGCACGATGCTTGACCTGAAAGAAAACAGGGATTACCTTGAAATCTTCACACAGAACGACTGCATCATCCTTCGCAAATATTCACCTGCCTGCATTTTTTGCGACAGCGTGGAGGATGTAATTGATTATAACGGCAAAAAGGTATGCCGCACCTGCGCAAGCGGGCTTTTTGACAAGTCCAGAGAGTTATAAGATGTGGGGGTTTAAATACCCCTGCATTTTTTTGAGGTAAAGATATTATGATCGATGATGAACTTCTTTTAAAAAAGAGATTTGAAGAGCTTGCCACGCGCAGCCGCAACAAGGGAATATGGGTTTTTTCGGATTTTCTCAGCACGGCTCAGCAGGGTGTGCTTATGTCAATGCGCCTGCCGTACAGCTTTGAGCTTCAGGGCGGATACGAGGGTGCAGAGCGCAGAGTTGCCTGCTTCGGCAGTGAAGAAGATTGCGGCTATGAGTGTGCGCCCGACTTTGTGTGCATAAAAATAGAACCCGTAGCGCAAAAATTTGCAGACGAGCTCACTCACCGTGATTTCTTCGGCTCGGTTATGGCACTCGGACTGAAAAGAGAGGTGCTCGGTGATATAATCGTTTATGAAAACTGCGGCTACCTTTTCTGCAAAGAAGAAATAAGCGGTTATATCCGTGAAAACTTAACATCCGTAAAGAGAACAACTGTCAGCTGTACCGAAGTCGCTGCACCACCCGTTGAAAGTGTTGCCCTGCCCGATATAAGCGAAATCATTGTCGCTTCGCAAAGGCTGGATGCACTTATTTGTGCTGTTTACGATTTTTCACGCAGTACCGCAAAGGAACTGATTGAGCAGGGTCGTGTCAGCGTCAACAGTGTTGCTACGCTGCGCCCCGATTCAGTTGTTGAAGAACACGATACGGTTTCGGTAAGAGGAAGCGGAAGGTTCATATTTGAGGGTGTCTTGCGCAAAACAAAAAAAGACCGCCTTCGTGCGGCGGTCAGGATATATAAATAAAAAAAGCTTGTACGATTTGTACAAGCTTTTTGATTTATTCTGCTGTTTCTTCTGTTACAACGGGCTTCTTGGGCTCGATTTTACCGTAGCGGGAAGCATTGGACAGGTCAGAACGGGGCTGACGTGCAGGTGCTGCGGAAGCTTCCTTAGCAGGCTTTGCCTGTCTGTTGCCGCCTCTGCCTCTGTTGTAACCGCCGTTGCGGTTGCCGCCCTTGTTGTAACGGCCCTTGGAATCGGGATTGGTGGGCTTGAAGCCTTCTGCAAGGGTGATAACAACCTTACGGTCAGCGTCAGAGCCTACGGAGTGGGATTCAACACCTTCAATCTCCTGGATTGTGGTGTGAATGATTCTGCGCTCATAGGGGTTCATCGGATCAAGAACCATATTTCTGCCGTTCTTGAGAACCTTTGCAGCGTTTCTCTTGGCAAGCTCACGGAGAGTTTCTGCTCTCTTTTCACGGTAGTTGCCGATGTTGATGGAAACACGCTTGTAGTTTTCCTTGCCCTTGTTCATATAAAGGCGTACGAGGTACTGGATAGAGTCGAGTGTTTCGCCTCTTCTGCCGATTACTACGCCGTAGTTTTCGCCGCAGTCAAGGTCGATTGCAATGCCCTCATCCTCTTCTGCAAAAGCAACGGTGCACTCTTCAATGCCGAGACCCTTGAGGATTGAACGGATATAATTTTCCGTGCCTGCGAAGGCTTCGGGGTTTGCAACGGGCTTTCTTACGGGAGCTGCAACGGGTGCGGACTCAGCCTTGGGAGCTTTTGCCTGCTTTGCAGGAGCTGCCTTTACGGGCTTGGGTGCTTCAACAGGGTCGGGAGCTTCGTAATAAGCTCTTACCTTTGCGGGAGTTTCCTTACCGAAAATGCCGAGGGTCTTTTTCTTGGGCATTTCGAGAATTTCAAACTTAACGTCAGCTTCAAAGGGAGCATCGAGAACAACCTTTGCGTTTTCGAGAGCTTCCTCGGGGGTCTTGCCGACGCCGATTGCTTCCTTAATCAAAATGTTTTACCACCTTAAATTTATTCTTCGTTTTTCTTTGCCGCAATGAGCTTGGTGTTGGCTTCCTTTGAGCGGCGTGCAATGGTTTCTTCAACCATCTGTCTTGCAATAACCTTTTCAGAACTGTAGAAGTGGCCTACAATAAGAGTCTGAAGGAAAGAATATACGTTGTTGATAATCCAGTAAATACCGATGGCAGCCGGGAACATTGTAACGAAGTAAAGAGAGAAAAGGGGCATACCAAAGGTCATACAGCCCATAGTGGGGTTGTTTGCCATTGTCGGGTTATTGCGCTTGTTTCGGATGTGACCGATAAGTGATGTTGCAAGTGATGTGAGGCAGGATAAAACCGGGATAAGTGTGAGGAGTGTAATCGGCTTGAAAGAGGGGTTCTGACCCAACGAATAGCCGAAGAAATCAAATTCACCGGAAAATTCCTTAATGCGCTCAAGAACTGAAAGATCAACGCCTGCCTCAAGTGCGCTGTCCCAGAGCTTTTCGATGTTGTTGATTACTGCAATTTCTACAGTGCTTCTGCCCTTGGATGCTGTTTCTGCAACTAATTTGAGGTCCTGGGCAATTTTGGTAAGAGTGGCCATTGCGTCTTCCGAAATACGCACCGCATAGGTGAGCGGCTTGTAAACGGCGCCGTAAAGACCCATAATGATGGGGAACTGAATGAGCAGCGGAAGACAGCCCTGATTCATCGGGTTGAAGCCCTCGCGCTGATAAAGAGCCTGCTGCTCTTCCTGAATTTTCTGCTGTGCGTTCTTGTCGCCCTTGTAACGTTCCTGAATTCTGCGGAGCTTGGGCTGGAGTCTTGCCTGCCTGGCGGTGCTCTTCTGCTGTTTGATTGCGCTGGGAAGAAGAACAAGTTTAAAGAAAAGCGCAAAGAGAGCAATTGCAACAAAGTAGTTGCCTACAAGATTATAAAACTGGCCGAGCAGCCAACCGAACACATCGTAAAGAATGTCCATTAATCGTCCTCCGATTGGTGTTTCTTTGGCGGAACAGGGTCGTATCCGCCGGGGAACAAAACATTGCACCTCAAAAGCCGGCGTATTGCCAGCAGACCGCCTAAAAGCAAGCCGTGCACCTCTATTGCCTCCATAGCGTACTGCGAGCACGTCGGATAATAGCGGCACATTGGCGGCTTGTGCGGCGAAATTTTTTCACGGTAGAAGCGGATAATCCGCAAAACTGCCTTTTTCATCGGTTGATAACACCCGCCTGCTCAAGATGCTTGAGTATGATAGGTTCAAGCTGAGTGCTTTTGAGGTATTTTGTTTTGCTTCTTGCGACAAAAACGATGTCCCAACCGCCGCCCGTAAGTGGGGCAACAGCACGGTACGCCGCTCTTATCACTCGTCTTGAACGGTTGCGTTCGACAGCGTTTCCGATTTTCTTGCTTGTAGTTATTCCGATACGACAAATACCTGCACGGTTTTTCGTTACATAAGAAACCAGTGCAGGGCTTGTGTACACCTTACCGCGCTTGTACGCACGGCGAAAATCGGTATTCAGATTGAGTGTTTTAATAGTCGAAGCCATAACCGTTCCCTTGTGTCAGCTCCGTTAAATTAATAGGAGAGCTGCTTTCTGCCCTTTGCTCTGCGGCGGGCGAGAACCTTGCGGCCGTTTCTGTCTGCCATTCTCTTGCGGAAGCCGTGTTCCATCTTGCGATGACGCTTCTTGGGCTGATACGTTCTCTTCATTGGTGCATAACCTCCATTCAAGGGTTGATTTGACGACTAAAGCGGAAAAAAGCGTATCGGGCTTATACCCCACTTTAGACCTTACATCGGGATATTATATAACAAAAGCGTCCCCGATGTCAACCTTTTTTTATATTTAAAATAAAACTTCTATATATAGTCTTTCTGTCAAGGTTGCGGTCTACAGTTAGTGCCGCGGCAATTGACTATTGTGTTTTTTTCGCGGATATGTTATTATTTAATATACACATCATATAATTTGTCATCGGAGGCTGAAATGTCAAAACCCGTTAACAATAAAGTAATCTCGGCTGCAGCGATAATTCTGCTTGCGCTTGCTGTTATACTGTTTGTACTTCTGCTGACAGAGAATGATTCACAGGACAACACTCAGCAGACACAGCCGCAGGAAACAACAACCCAAATCACTACCACCGAAACAACAACACAGTTCGACGGTCTTATTCCGATTGTGCACACAAAGTTTTTGTGGCAGTACGGCTCACAACAGATAGCAAGCGACAAACCTGTTGAAATTTCCACCGAGGAAGAGGAAAGCTCCACAGAGCCCCCCACCACTCAGTACGTGCCCGAAACCTATTACGAGGTTATCACCAACTGGAAGGGTGAGGCTGTAACAGGCGAGGACGGCAGTGAGGTAACGGAAATCCGCACAAAGCCGCAGACCACAGTTTACACCGAGTATGTCACAGATGAACACGGTGAAAGCGTAACCGACGAAAACGGTGAGCCCGTAACAGAAATGCACTCCGAGGTTGTCACAACAGCACCGCCACCCGTATACGTAACGGGCGAGAACGGCGAACAGCTTACTGACGAAAGCGGTAATCCCGTAACAGAACTCGGCACAATTGTTACCGAAGCCACTACTGCGGTAGTCGGTAACAACAATTCCGGCGAGTCAAAATGGGCGCAGGGCTTCAGCGACGGCGAAAGATACGTGCGTATGAAGGTTTATATTGACGGCGAGTATGACATTACAAGAAGCAGTGTCATGACACTTACTCTGCGCGAAAGAAGCGGTATGATTTCATTACCCGACACCCTCACATACAACCTCTACAAGGGCACCTGCAGCCTTTCACCCACAAAAAAATATAACGAAATGGCCTATGTTACAAAAACGGGCGGTCAGACGGTTGTCACGCTTATAATCCCCGAGGAAGCAAGGCCCCTTGTTTCTCAGACAACATCTTTCAAGGCAAACTCCACAATCAGCACATTCAGGGACGGCAACGGTGTGAATCTCGACGAATTCTCCGTTTCTGTTGACCTGTCATAAGAGGGTAACCCTATGCATGAGGGACACAGAAAACGAATAAGAGAGAAATACCGTCGCAACGGTCTGGAAGGTTTTGCCGACCACGAGGTGCTGGAATTACTGCTGTTCTACGCCAACAAACGCAGTGATACCAACGAAACAGCACACAGGCTGATACAGCGTTTCGGTTCACTTTCCGCTGTGTTTGAAGCCACTTACGATGAGCTTGTACAGGTTGAGGATATAGGCGATGTTGCCGCCACGCTGATTACTATGGTGCCCGCACTTTTCCGCCGTTATTCAGACGACAAAGTCAGCGATATCACGGAAATCAACGGCGCTCAGCAAGCCATCGATTATTCAAAGCCGAAGTTTTTCGGGCTGAGTACGGAGCGAGGAGCATTGATATTCCTTGATTCGCAGAACAGAGTAAAAAACTTCCTCTTTGTTTGTGAAGGCTCACTTAACACAACTGCGCTTGACCTGCGCAAATGCGTTCAGCTTGCGCTGAACAACAACGCTTCATCCGTCATACTTGCGCACAACCACCCGGCGGGTGTTGCCTCCCCCTCAAGGACGGATGTTGAAACAACGCAGGCACTTGTTGCCGCAATGGCACCGATAGGAATAACCGTTTCCGATCACATTATTTTAAGTGATTCTGATGCGTTCTCAATGGCAAGCCATGAAAGACTGGCGACAATATTTCATAAATAATCAATAAAAAAGGCTTATGAGCAAAAACTCATAAGCCTTGATTTTTTATTAAAGCAAATCGTCAAACAGGCGGATGTTGGATGCATCGAGCTTAAGCTCGCCTGCCTGCTCTTTCTTGATGATTTCAACAATTCTGTCGTTGATGGGAGTGGGAATGCCGCACTTTCTGCCCCATTCGCAGACAACACCGTTGATTGCGTCAACCTCGCAGGGCTTGCCGTTCTTGATATCCTGGAGCATAGAGGGCTCGATATCTCTGTGCTTCTTCATTGCAATCGGAACAAGGAACTGTGCAATTGCACGCTTAATGGGGTTGGTGTAGTAGAAGAGCTTTGTGATATCCTTGCCCTGAACGGGTGCGAATGTTGCACCTGCAGCGTGACCGACATCAATACATTCCTTCATACAGCGTACGGCAACCTTCTGACCGTCCTTGTTTTCGGAAACATCGCCGAAGCGGCCGCCGACAACCGTGCCGAGGCCCGAGAATGTGGCGTTGATAAGAAGTTTTGACCAGCGTGCACCGAGAAGATTGTCTTCAATGTGAACGGGGCACATTTTTTCAAGCAGTTCCTTTACGAGTTCGAGCTGCTTGTCGGTGATGCCGGGCATCTTGCCCATGTGGAAAGAAAGGCTGTCGGGCTCAGAAGTGAGTGTTGCTTCACCGGGAGCAGTGAGTGCCGCACCCCATTCAACGGGGCAGCCGACTGTGTGCTCGTTACCGACGATTTCTGCAATACCCGGCTCGGGAATACCGTTCTGAAGCGTTGCAATAACGCCATCTTCCGCCAGAAACGGCTTCAGGAAAGTGACAACCTCTTTGTTGTGAAGCTGCTTTGTCATAAGAAAAATTACGTCGTACTTACCCGACATTTCATCCGGTGTGATTGCCTTTACAGGTGTTGTAAAATCAACCGTGCCCGTGATGTGCGCACCCTTTTCGTTGAGGGTTGCAACGTGAGCCTTGTTTCTGTTTACAAGCTCAACATCTACACCGTTTTGGGTCATATAAGCGCCGAGAACAGTACCGAGGGAGCCTGCGCCGTAAATCGCACACTTCATTTTAATCACTCTCCGTTATTTAATCCATATGTATTATACATTGAATAAAAGTTCGCTGTAGTTGGGATATGGCCAGTATTTTTCCGCAACGATTGTTTCAAGCTCGTCCGCAACCGTTCTGAGCTTGTTCATTGCGGGGACAAGCATATCTCTGCAATAAGCGGAAGCCTCAAGGCTGTCACCCATGCTGTCGAGGCCTGCAACTGTTGATTCAAGCGCATCCGTTCTGCGGTAGAGCTTGTTGTAAAGGTCGGTAAGTCTTGTGCAGAGCTTGAGCGAAGCATCATCATCTGTCATAATACCGATATCCTTCTTGAGCTTTACGCTCTTTGCAACCTCGTTTGTGTAGCTGAGGACTGCAGGCATAATCTCTTTTTTAGCCATTTCAAGCATTGTGAGTGCTTCAATGTGAAGAACCTTGCAATAGTTTTCGAGCATAATCTCGCAACGGGAAGCAATTTCGCTCTTGGTGAAAATCCTGTGCTTTGTGAAAAGCTCAACATTCTTTTCGCTGACAAAATGCGGAACAGCATCTGCCGTTGTTTTAAGTTCAAACAGACCTCTGCGGTGAGCCTCATCAATCCAGTCCTGAGTGTAGTTGTTGCCGTTGAAAATTATGCGCTTGTGGGCAGTTACAGTTTCGCTCATCCACTTGTCAAGTTCTGCTTCAACATTTTCTGCTGTTTCGAGCCTGTCCGCAAGGCGGTCAAAAACATCGGCAACAGCCGTATTGATAACTGTGTTAACATCGGCAATTGAGAAAGAAGAGCCGAGCATACGGAATTCGAATTTGTTACCCGTGAAAGCAAGAGGAGATGTACGGTTGCGGTCTGTTGTGTCCTTCTTGAAATCGGGAAGAACATCAACACCTGTTACAACTGTTTCAGCCTTTTTGTTTTCACCGTGCTCGCCCTTTTCAATTGCATCAAGAATTTCCGTCAGCTCATCACCGAGGAAAATCGAGATAATTGCGGGCGGTGCTTCTGCCGCACCAAGTCTGTGGTCGTTACCCGCGGAAGCAGATGTGATACGAAGCAGATCCTGGCTCATGTCAACGGCTTCAAGCACTGCGCAAAGGCAGACAAGGAAGGTCTTGTTGTCCTGCGGCTTCTTGCCGGGCTTAAAAAGGTTTTTGCCGTAGTTTGTGGAAAGCGACCAGTTGTTGTGCTTGCCGCTGCCGTTAACACCTGCGAAAGGCTTTTCGTGAAGCAGGCAGGCAAGACCATGTTTGTCGGCAACCTTTTTCATTATTTCCATTGTGAGCTGGTTGTGGTCGGCTGCAATATTAGCCGTTGCAAAAACAGGTGCAAGCTCGTGCTGAGCAGGCGCAGCCTCGTTGTGCTCGGTCTTTGCGTAAACGCCGAGCTTCCACAGCTCTTCATTGAGTTCCTGCATAAATGCCATAACTCTGGGCTTGATAACGCCGAAATAGTGGTCATCAAGCTCCTGGCCCTTGGGGGGCTTTGCGCCGAAAAGCGTTCTGCCCGTAATTACAAGGTCACGGCGCTTTTTATATGTTTCCTTATCTACAAGGAAGTATTCCTGCTCGGGGCCGACAGTTGTGTTAACTCTTGTAACCTGGTCGTCACCCATTAACTTAAGCAGGCGTACAGCCTTTGCATTGACTGCTTCCATTGAGCGAAGAAGCGGAGTTTTCTTATCAAGCACCTCGCCGCCGAAGGAGCAGAAAATAGTGGGAATACAAAGAGAATCGTCCTTAATGAAAGCGTAGGACGTGGGGTCCCAGGCGGTATAGCCTCTTGCCTCGAAGGTTTCACGAAGGCCGCCTGAGGGGAATGAAGAAGCATCAGGCTCGCCCTTGATGAGCTCTTTACCTGAAAATTCCATTATGATTCTGCCGTCGGGCTGGGGAGTCAGAAAGCTGTCGTGCTTTTCTGCGGTAATGCCTGTAAGCGGCTGAAACCAGTGAGTATAATGGGTTGCACCCTTTTCAATTGCCCAATCCTTCATAGCTGCGGCAACTGCGTTTGCAACCGTGATATCGAGAGCCTTGCCCTCTTCAATGGTCTTGTGAAGCGATTTGTAAATTTCCCTTGGCAGACGTGCACTCATAACATCGTCATTGAACACAAGACTGCCGAAAATCTCGGGTACATCCCTCATCGTGAAAGCACCATACCTTTCTTCGTTCTTAACGAACCCAAAATACATAAATATACATTGTCTATATTAGCATAAAGCCATCCGCTTTTCAATCAGTTAATAAAATTTCGTCGGATATACAACATCTGCTCCATCCGCCTCGGTTATATTTATATAAAATCCACTAAAGTAACAGCACTTGATTTCCGAGGCGTTTTTATATATAATCATTATAAGTGTAAAAAGGATGTGGCTAAATGAAAAAGATTGACTGGAAATCCTGTCTGCGAATAGGTTCCGCTATATTTATTCTGTTCCTGGGCATACATTATTGGCCCAACATTTCCGGCCTTATAGGCAAACTGTTTTCTGCGGCCGCCCCTGTTTTTGCCGGACTTGTAATAGCGTACATAGTCAATATTCTTATGAGCTTTTATGAGCGCCACTATTTCCCCTCCTCACGCAAAAAAGCTGTTATCAGAAGCCGCCGCCCTGTCTGTATGCTAAGCGCCATTCTGACGGTCATCGGCGTAATCGCTCTTGTTGTTGTGCTTATTGCCCCACAGCTTGCAGCCTGTATAGAAATGCTTATCGCTCAGCTTCCCGGTGCCATTGAAATGCTTATTGCCAAGCTCAACGGATTAAGCTTCGTATCTGACGATCTGATTGCAACGCTTTCGTCAATCGACTGGAAATCCAAAATAGGTGATATTGCTCATACCCTTTTCTCCGGAGTGGGTGATGTTATGAATGTTGCTGTTTCTGCGGTTTCAAGTATATTCACGGGTATCATGACCTTTGTTATCGGCTTCATTTTTGCGCTTTACCTGCTTATGGATAAAGACAGGCTGGGCGACCAGGCAAAGCGTCTGATGAACAGATATATACCGGAACGCTTTCTGAACAAAACAATACACATTTTAACACTTGCAGATGACTGCTTTCACCGCTTTATTGTCGGCCAGTGCACCGAAGCAGTAATTCTCGGCACACTTTGTATGATAGGTATGCTTATCCTTAAGCTCCCCTATGCGCCGATGATTGGTGCTCTGCTTGCCTTCACCGCTCTGATTCCGATTGTCGGCGGTCTTATCGGCGCGGGTGTGGGAGCATTCCTTATCCTTATGGTTTCACCCGTAAAAGCACTTATTTTCCTTATATTTATAATCGTCCTTCAGCAGATTGAAGGCAACCTCATTTACCCCAAGGTTGTCGGCTCTTCAATGGGGCTACCTGCAATGCTCGTTCTTGCAGCAGTAACGGTCGGCGGCGGAGTGCTCGGTATAGGCGGTATGCTCATAGGCGTACCTCTGGCGGCAGTTATCTACCGACTGATAAAAGAAGACCTGAACCAACCCACGGAACAGTTACAGAACGAAAAATAATTCAACAAAACAAAGACACCGCAGATAAGAGCTTTTGCTCTCCGTCTGCGGTGTGATTTTTATTTCACTTATCTGTCTATAATCTCAATAAAGCCTTTAATCATATCAACACACTTGTCGTATGAAAGCTTGCTTGTGTCGAGGCAGATGTTGTAATTCTTTGCGTTTTCCCAATCAAGACCTGTATAGTGGCGGTAATATTCACTACGCTCCTTATCGGTCTTGGTTATGAACTTTTCAGCTTCCTTTTCGGTGATGCCGTACATATTCACAACGTTCTTTATTGCAGTTTTCATATCTGAATAGATGAAAACTCTTATAACGTCATCCCTGTCACGCAGGATATAGTCTGCACAGCGGCCAACGATAACGGCAGGCTCTTTGTCTGCAAGCTGCTTGATTATCTTTGCCTGGTAGTTAAAAAGGTTCTGGTCGGAAGTGAAATCGGGGCTGCTCGGCGAGAGAAGCTCGCCTTTGTAAATACCGCCCTTGCGGATAAGGGAGCCCTTGAGTTTTTCGTCTACAAGGCCGAAGAAGCGCTCATTGATGCCGCTGTCCTCACTTGCAAGACGGATGAGGTCCTTGTCATAGTATTTGATGCCAAGATCCTCAGAGAGCATTTTGCCTATTGTTCTGCCGCCGCTGCCGAAGCCGCGTGCAATGGTAATAACTCTTGCCATTTTATTTTATCCCCCTTATTCGCCAAGATATGCCTTCTTGATGGATTCATCATTGATAAGGTCGCTTGCCTTACCGTTGAGGACGATGTTGCCTGTTTCAAGAACATAGGCTCTGTCGGCAATTGAAAGTGCCTTCTTTGCGTTCTGCTCAACAAGAAGAACTGTTGTACCGTCCTTGCGGATAGAGGTGATAATATCGAAGATTTCGCTTACAAGAATGGGAGAAAGGCCCATTGAAGGCTCATCCATTACGACGATTTTCGGGCTGGACATAAGAGCTCTGCCCATTGCGAGCATCTGCTGTTCGCCACCGGAAAGTGTACCTGCAATCTGGCTCTTACGCTCTGCAAGTCTGGGGAAACGCTCGTAAACCATTTCGAGGTCCTTCGCGATATTTTCCTTGTCCTTGCGTGTATATGCGCCGAGCTTGAGGTTGTCGAGAACACTCAGCTGCTGGAATATGCGGCGTCCCTCGGGAACGTGTGCCATACCCATTTCAACAATTTTGTGTGCAGGAATCTTTGTGAGTTCCTTGCCGTTAAGCTTGATTGAACCCGACTTTGCGGGGATAAGGCCGGTAACCGCGTGGAGTGTTGTTGTCTTGCCGGCACCGTTTGCACCGATAAGTGCTATAACCTCGCCCTCGTTAACCTCGAAAGAGATACCCTTGAGGGCGGTTATCATACCGTAGTTGACACAAAGGTCTTTGATTTCAAGTAATGCCATCTGAGTTCCCTCCTTATTCGCCGAGATATGCTGTAATAACTTCGGGGTTTGAAAGCACGTCGCTTGTCTTACCCTGGCAGAGAAGCTGGCCGAAGTTGAGAACGGAAAGCTTTTCGCAAATAACTGAAACAAGGCTCATATCGTGCTCGATAAGCAGGATAGTCATATCGAAGTTATCTCTTACAAAGCGGATGGTTTCCATAAGCTCTGCTGTTTCCTGCGGGTTCATACCTGCTGCAGGCTCATCAAGAAGCAGAAGCTTCGGATTTGTGGCAAGCGCTCTTGCAATTTCAAGCTTACGCTGTTTACCGTAGGGAAGGTTGGACGCCTTTGTTGCAGCTTCCTTGTCAAGGCCGAAAACCTTGAGCAGCTCCATTGCCTTTTCGTCCATAAGCTTTTCTGTTTTGAAGTAACGGGGCAGGCGGAATATACCCTCTGCCGTTGAATACTTGTGGTGGTTGTGAAGACCTGCCTTAACGTTGTCAAGCACGCTCAGGTCCTTGAAAAGGCGGATATTCTGGAATGTTCTTGCAATACCTGCCTTGTTGATTTCTATTGTGCTCTTGCCCGTGATATTCTTGCCGTCAAGAGTGATTGTGCCGGCTGTGGGCTTGTAAACGCCTGTGAGGAGGTTGAAAACGGTTGTCTTACCTGCACCGTTGGGGCCGATAAGACCGTAAAGCTCGCCCTTTTCGATGTTGACGCTGAATTCGTCAACGGCTCTCAGACCGCCGAAATTGATGGAGAGACCTTTAACTTCAAGAAGTGCCATTATTTAACCTCTCCTTTCTTTTCCTTTTTGACAAGGCCGATAACCTTGCCTGCATAAGCACTGATTCTGCTCTTGAGTGTTGCATTGGATGTTACGAGCATCATCGCAATAAGAATAATCGCATAGAACAGCATACGGTATTCACCGATTGTGTCACGAAGAAGCTCGGGGATAAGGGTAAGAACAATTGCCGCAATAACACTGCCGCGGATTGAGCCGATACCGCCGAGAACGACGAAAACAAGAATGAGGATTGAACGGTTGTAGTCGTATGTGTTTGCTGCAGTAGCCTGAAGCGAAGAGAAGTTGTGGGAGTAAAGAACACCTGCAACGCCTGCAAGGAAAGCTGTGAGACCGAAGGTGATAAGCTTGTACTTTGTGATATTAAGACCGACGGATTCAGCCGCAATTCTGTTGTCACGGATTGACATAACTGCACGGCCTGTACGGGAATTGACAAAGTTGTAAGCAATGATAACGGTGATAAGAAGTATTACAAAAGCAACCGTGAAGTTTGAATCCTTCGGAATGCCGCTCATACCGAGTGCACCGTCGATGATTGTTTCACCGTCGGGAGCAAGGCCCATATCCGTTGCACTCTTGAAAGAGATGTGGAAGCCTTCTGCGTCACGGCCCAGGTAAATCGAGCCGAAGATGTTTTTGATGATTTCGCCGAAAGCGAGAGTAACGATTGCAAGATAGTCGCCGCGAAGACGCAGTACGGGAATACCGACAAGTACGCCGAAGATTGCGGCAACAAGACCGCCGAGCACGAGGGCTATCGGGAAGCGGATAATGCTCTCGGGAATAACGTCACGCATAAGCGTGGAGAAAAGTGTGCCTGCGTATGCGCCGACGCACATGAAACCTGCCTGACCGAGGCTAAGTTCGCCGAGGATACCGACCGTAAGGTTGAGAGAAACAGCGAGAATAGAGTAAACGCAAAGGGGAACGAGAAGGCCCTTTATCATTCGGGGCATACCGACTGTTTCAAGAATAATCTGAACAGCGACAAAAGCAACAATCAGTATTGCGTAGGTTATAAAGCTCTGCTTGGTGTATGGCTTTACAGCAAGCCTGGATTTTGTCTTCATTGGTACTTTTCTCTCCTTTCCTTAAACCTTTTCGCTTATCTTCTTGCCGAGGATACCTGTGGGCTTGAACATAAGAACAAGAATGAGCACACCGAAAACAATAGCATCAGCAAGCTGTGTTGAAATGTAAGCCTTGCCGAGGTTTTCGATAACGCCGATAAGAATACCGCCTATCATAGCACCGGGGATTGAGCCGATACCGCCGAAAACAGCTGCAACGAAGGCCTTGATGCCGGGCATGGCACCTGTTGTGTTGGAGAGAACGGGGTAGGCAGAGCAGTAGAGTGCGCCTGCAACCGCTGCAAGAGCAGAGCCGATTGCGAAGGTGAGCGAAATCGTGCGGTTAACATTAACGCCCATAAGCTGTGCGGCACCCTTATCCTCACTGACGGCAAGCATAGCCTTACCGCTTTTTGTCTTCTTGATGAAGAGTGAAAGAACAATAACAATAACAACCGAAACTATAACAGCAACTGAGGTTTCGCTTGCGATAACAACCTCACCGCCGAAAAGTCTGATTTCGGGAATGTCGATGATGGATTTGAAGGTTATCGGGTTTGCGCCGAAAATTACGAGCGCAATGTTCTGCAGGAAGTAGCTGACGCCGATAGCCGTGATAAGAACGGCAAGCGAGGTTGCCTTACGAAGGGGCTTGTACGCGATTTTTTCAATCGTAACACCCAACAGCGTACAGGCTATCATTGCAAGAAGCAACGCAACAAGAGGCGGAAGCCCTGCTTTCATAAATGTTATATAGACAACGTAGGCACCGATCATAATAACGTCGCCGTGTGCGAAGTTAAGCATTTTCGCAATGCCGTAAACCATGGTATAGCCAAGTGCAATAACCGCATATATGCTGCCAAGGCTGATACCGTCGATAAGGTTACTTAAGAAACCCATAGTGCATAACCACCCTATTATAAAAATAATAAAGGAATTATATCACATAACTCTTTTAAAAACAACCTAATTTTATATAATTTATTGATTTAAAGAGTTGAAAATGATAGAATAATTGCACAATCCTCATCCAAAGGAGACATTAATTATGAAATTCAGGCATTTTATATCCGCTCTTCTCTGCGTGGCTGTTCTTTTCGGGCTCGGTACCGTAGCCTCGGGTGCAGAAGAAAAAGCACCGCAGGTGCTCCCCTCAACCTGGGCAGCTGTTGACGGGCTCGGCAGAACTCTTTCGGACGGTGAAGCCGTAGGCGGCAGACGGCAAGACAAGTTTGTCGGCGTTTTTTACTGGACGTGGCATTACCGCTGGGTGCAGGACCACGAACCTCTGACCACAGGCAGTGTGCTTGAAAAATACCCCGAGGCCAAAAACGATTGGGAACACCCTGCCTGGGGCAACACATACGACGGCAGACCGTACTTCTGGGATGAGCCGCTATACGGCTTTTACACGAGCACGGACAGATACGTCCTGCGCAAGCACGCCGAGCTGCTTGCCGATGCCGATGTTGACGTTGTAATTTTTGACACGACAAACGGCACATTGCTGTTTGAGCCCTCCGCCTCCGTGTTGCTTGAGGTATGGAGCGAAGCCAAGGCAGACGGCGTAGATGTTCCTCAGGTAGCCTTTATTTTAAATTTCGGCGGCGGCGAGGACACACGCACACAGCTCAGAACACTCTACGACATAATGTACTCACAGGGACTTTACGAGGACCTGTGGTTTATGTGGGAGGGCAAACCGCTCGTAATGGCAGACATAACCTGCCTTGACCTTGAGGATGAAACTGATAAAGAAATTTTTGATTTCTTTACTTTCCGTGATAACGAATCAACCTATTTTGCAGGCGATACAACATTCCTTGAGGATACGTGGGGCTGGTGCTCCGATTACAAGCAAACAAAATTCGGCAAGCGCATTTTCGGCGGTGTTGAGCAGATGTGTGTTTCCGTTGCACAGAACGCAAACGAAAACGGTCTTAATGCGCTTAACTGTCCCGACGGCACCGTTCAGGGCAGAAGCTTTACCGACGGAGCATTTTCCTACACCTACTCCTATGCAGGCAAAGAAATAACGGTTGACAAGAATATTGAAAACTCACTTTTCTACGGCCTTAATTTCCAGCAGCAATGGGATTATGCACTCCAAAATGACCCTGAGTTCATTTTTGTAACAGGCTTCAACGAGTGGATTGCAGGCCGCTGGAAGGAAATGTGGGGCACGGAAAATGCATTCCCCGACCAGTTCAGCCCCGAATACAGCCGTGATATCGAGCCGAGCAAGGGCGTGCTGAAGGATTACTATTACTATCAGCTTGTTGAAAATATCCGCCGCTTCAAGGGCGTCGACAATATGCCTGCAACGGATGCCGAAAAGACAATTGATATTTCGGCAGGTACGGCTCAATGGAACAATGTAAATCCCGAATACAATCATTACACGGGCGGTGAAAGCCGCGACAGTGCAGGCTGGCTCGGCACATACTACACAAATGATACCCGCCGAAATGATATAGCAAAAGCAAAGGTTGCCTACGACAGCGAAAACGTTTATTTCTATGTTGAAACCGTTGATAACCTCACTCCCGAAACCGATAATGCCTGGATGCGCTTGTTTATAGATACCGACACAAGCGGTATTTCACCCAACTGGGAGGGCTTTGAATTTGTTATTAACCGCTCTTCGCCCGAAAACGGCAAGGTAACGGTTGAACGTTCAACGGGCGGTTGGAGTTTTGAAACGGTTGCTCTCGCCGATTACAGCATAAACAGCAATGTTTTACAGATTGCCGTACCGAGAAACGCACTCGGTCTTGACGGTGAAACCGTAAAATTCAACTTCAAATGGGCGGACAATGTTCAGAGCGAAGATATTATGGACTTCTACACCGACGGCGATGTTGCCCCCGGCGGAAGATTCACTTTTGTCTTCGACAGTACGGCAAGCGGCGAAGCTATACAGCCGAGAGAAACCGAAGATAACGCTTTCGTAAAATTCATCAAAGAAATCTTTGAAAAATATGAAAGGCAGTATGCCGATTTGCGTAAGCTGATTAACTACTATCTTTAAGCCCTGCTATTGTGTCTATATTGCATATATTCTCTATTGACAAACACGATATATTTGGGTATAATTTGAACGCAATCCAAAATAAGCGGTGGAGTCTGTCATAGAATAAGCATTTATTCTATTTGTTATGGGTTGCGGAATACGGATATTTTTATGCGGTATATTTAGTTTATACGGCTGTTAAATCTGTGTTTTCGGCAGAATCCGCTTTTATAGTGGGTTCTGCCTTTTGTTTTCCGCCGAAAAAATTTTTAGGGAGAGATTGTTATGAGTCCTGTTACCACTACCGCTCTGATTCTCTTTGCCATCACTTATGTGCTTATGCTGGCATTCCAGAAAATCAGGCCCTACATCACCGTCGGCTCGGCAATAATTTTTGTTGCGTTGGGCGTTATCGCATCCGTTTCACCCGATTTGTTCGGCGAAGGCTTTTTCACCCTTGCCAACGGCAGTTATTCCTACGGCTTTGCCGAAGCACTCGGCGAAATTGACTGGAACGTAATTATGATGATAGCCGGTACCATGGGTACGGTTTATCTGTTCATTGAAAGCAAAATGCCGCAATTGATGTCCGACATCCTCATTTCCCGTATGCCTAACATAATGTGGACAGTTGTTGCGCTGTCACTGTTTGCGGGCATTGTTTCCGCCTTTGTTGATAATGTTGCAACCGTTCTTATGATAGCCCCCGTTGCCCTTGCCTTCTGCAAAAAGGTCAACATCTCCCCTGTTCCGTCGATTATATGCATTGCAGTTTCCTCCAACCTTCAGGGTGCAGCAACGCTTGTCGGCGACACAACTTCTATTCTGCTTGCCAAGCAGGCAAACCTCGACTTTTCCGACTTCTTTGTTGACAGCGGAAAGGCAGGTATGTTCTGGGTTGTTGAGGCAGGTGCAATAGTAAGTGCATTCATTATTATGCTTATGTTCCGCAAGGAAAAGACAAAGATTGAGTTCAACTCAAGAACAGTTGTTGAGGACAAATTCCCCACATTCCTTCTCCTCGGCACAGTCATTTCCCTTATTGCGGTTTCGTTTATCCCCTACAAAGATGCTGCAGCTGAAGGCCAGTTCTACAAGCCCGACATCACAAACGGCGTTCTGTGTATCGGCTTCTTTGTAATCGGTATTCTGCGTGAGTTGTTCATCAAGAAGAACAAGGACATTGTCAAGAACGCAATAAAAGAAATCGACTACTATACAATCGTCCTTCTCGCAGGTCTTTTCGTTGTTATCGGCGGTATCAAGAGCGCAGGCGTTATCGACGTTATCGGCAACGCTATTTCCTCACTTGGTTCCGGCTCCGTATTTGTCATTTACACCATTATTGTATGGATGTCCGTTCTGCTTTCCGCATTCATAGACAACATCCCCTACACAGCAACAATGCTTTCCATTATGCCCGTTATTGCAGCCGATATCGGAATTGAGCCCAAGCTTCTTTACTACGGTCTGCTTTGCGGCGCAACCCTGGGTGGTAACCTTACCCCCATCGGTGCAAGCGCAAACATTGCGGGTATCGGCATTCTCCGCAAGGAGGGTTACGAGGTAAAGAGCTCTACCTTTATGAAATTCGGCGTGCCCTTCACCCTCGCCGCAGTAACTACAGGTTATCTGCTCATCTGGTTTATCTGGAAATAAGAAATCAACACAACATAAAAGGCTTATGAGTTATGTGTAACTCATAAGCCTTTAAAAATTTCATCTTATTTTCTGCCCTGCTGCTGATTCTGCTGTGCGCTGAGCATACGGTCTGCAATTGTGGGGCGCTTTGCCTTTTTGGGCTTGTATGCAGGGGGATTTGCAAGCTTCTGCTTGGCTGTCTTACCAGCGCCTGTTGCGAAGAATTTGTTCACGCGGATTGTGGGCTTGAGCAAATCGTCGCACATATAGTCAACACAGTTTGCAAGAAGAGTCTGGTCGTTATCCATCCTGCCGAGGATCGAAACAACGATAAGGCTCTGTGTTTCGTTAGTGGCATCAAGATAAATCTCGTTGAGGAGATTGAAAAGCTTCTTCATCTTTGCAGGATCGTTCTGCTTGATTGTAGCAATAATTGCATCAGCACAACCGGCTGCGAAAAATTCTTCGGGAAGAAACTCACCATAGCGGTTGATATTGTCATTATACTGTGCTCTGAATTCGGGATAGAGTGAGGATGTAAGGCGGCTTGCGAGTGTGTTTGAATCGTAATAAACAGCACCGCTTCTTGCGGCAGCCTTGGAAACCGTCTTAGGTGCCTTGATCTTCTGTGTAGCAGGGTCGGGCTTGCAGAATTTTGCCATTACTGTATCAGAAATCTCACCCGAGATGTAGCTGATATCCCTCTGGTCAGCCGTTTCAGGGTCAAGAAGCGAAACAGAAACAAGGTCGTAGTTGATAAACTCACCCTCACCGTTAACTTCCTGAGAAATTGAGAAATTGAGCTTGTTGTCGAAATAATCAACTCTTACTGCGGCAGCTTCGCTTTTGTATATCATTCTGTAGCCGACACCATTATCGCCCGCAGCAATAGGGGCCTCACCCTTTTCAACGCCCTCGGGAATAACGGCGGTAAAGCCCGCCTCCTTCATTGTAAGAGCAAGAGAAGAATGTATTTTAGCAAGAGCTTCTTTGATATCAAGCATATTGTCTGTCTGCGGCTTTTGTTACGCCGCACTCCTTCCGAATGTAAGTAAACATTGTTAGTATATCACAAGAAAGCTGTTTTGTCCATACAAATTATCTTGGTTTTACCATTTCACGCTTCACGGGCGGTACAAGCGTAATCAGAAGCACGGCGCAAAGTGTCGTTATAACAAGCTCGGGCATCATATATGCGGCATTATAAATCAGTGAGTAGATAAGTCCGAGCAGATTGGGCGAACATTTTTCAACCAGCATTGCGGAAAAATTATTCGCCATAACCTCACCAAAAAACCAATCGGCATAGGATTTATAGAAAATATAGCCCGAGGCGACGTGGCAGATATAGCGCAGGAAAACAGCAAACGCTGTACCCAGGGCAAAGGCAACGGTGTGGTTTCTGACTCTGCCTTTGAACAAGCCCGAAAGGCCGATTACGGAAAAGGCAATAAAATAATCAATCAGACAGATTGCGGCAACAGCACCGGGAGTCTGCCCCGCAAAAGCAGAACTCATTGTGGCACCCGTGACCGCCTGTATTACGCCGTGGACGAGACCGACGGCAAGACCCCACTTTACACCATAGGTGTAGCCGAGCATTGCAAGCGGCAGCATTGATGCGGCAGTGATACTTCCGCCAAACGGCCACTCAAACACCTTGATGAATGAGAGGACAGTTGCCATTGCGATAAGTATACCGCTCAAGGCAAGGCGTTTTGTTTTTTCTGTTCGTGTAAGTACGGTTTTTTGCATTGAAAACACTCCTTTTAAAAAATGCAAAAGAAAACGCCAAAAGGAATTTCTCCTGTTGGCGTTTAAAACATTGCAACTTTTAAAATTCCTACGCCGGCATTACCCGGATCAGGTTCAAGGGTCACGAGCTCATTAGCCCGACTCTCAGCCGATAACATCAGCACCCCATCTGGCATTTTCAATTGTTGAGTGGATTATACTTCGGATTTTCAAATTTGTCAAGGATAAATTTGAAAGCAAAGAATGAAAAAGCAATAGTGAATAAGTAAAAGCGGTAAGGTTTAAAAACCTTACCGCTTTTCTGGAGCGGATGACGAGGCTCGAACTCGCTACCTCCACCTTGGCAAGGTGGCGCTCTACCAGATGAGCTACATCCGCACAAACAACATTTGCTATTATACACAAGCTGATGTCGTTTGTCAATAGATTATTTTAATTTTTTTCGGTTTCTTTTTAAAATTGCAGTATCGGCAAATACAGCGGCAGTAATAATCATCACCGGCAAATACGGAAAATGGTAACGGCCTGCGCCGACAGTATAGAGTGCAGAAGCTACACCTATGAGAAAAATTCCGTAAAGGAAGGACATAGTGCGCCAATAACCGTTTTTCATAGAATGGATAACACCCGCAAAAAACAGTAAAAGCACCAGCATATAAAACATCTGCATTTGCATAACAGCTATGTCGCCGAATTCAAGCGGCCTGTTACCCTGTCCGCACAATATATCTGCCAACGAGCGGTAATAGTTAATTCCTGCGGTAGACCTTTTGTTATTGAAATAAATATCTCCCGAGTAGGTATCCGTCGCAAGAAAATAAAACAGTTTTTTAGGCATCAGCGATATATACTTGCCGGGGTTTTCTTTAATCCAATCGGTTGCAGCTTTTTTATATACTGCATTAATTTCTTCTACCGTCATATTGGCTCTGTCCTCGGGTGAAATGTAGCCGGCTTTACCCTCCTTGAATACGGCGCTGTTGTAACTTCCGTCGGCATCTTCATTTGCTCCCATAAGGAAATTACCGTCAGCAATTGTGGGCGAATATACGGCACGACCGCTGTTCACATAGGTAAAGGCCGTTAAAACAGCAACAACGCAGGCAAAGCCCGCAAAGAACTTTATATAATTGGTAAACTTGTCTGCCCTGCGTATGAACAGCCACACGATTGACACTATAAACGCTATTGCAAGCGGTCTCGCCCATTGCGCATACGCCAGAACGGCACCTGCCAGAACAAGGCTGAAACCTGTATTCCTGACTGCCAGCGCAAGAGCAAACACAGCAAGAGCAGTAAAGAAAATCTCTGTTCTTGCAACACAAACCTCCGCCCAGAAGGTACCCGAAAGGCAGAAAAAGACTGCCGTGAGATATCCTGCACTTGCGGAATCTGTAATTTTCTTAGCTATATATACTGTCGAAAAAAGCATAAGCTGAACAAGCAGTATATTGCCGACATACAAAATTTTCACATCCGGCACTATACGGAACAGGAAAATAAAATAGTTCACCAAACCGGTACCCGCAACGCCTCCGCCGACAAAATTTTTTTCCGAAGGATACCATGTTCCCCTCTCTGCATTACGCCACGCATCACCGACATAACGTGCAGCATCACTGACAGGCTCACCCTCAAAAACAATAACATTGCGTATCTGCATAACCAACATAAGCAGATATGAGCAAAGCGCAACTATCTTAAGTGCTTTATATGCCTGCGGGCTGAGATAACCGCCGAAACGGTTATTCAGAACCGAAGTTTCACTTTTCAGAAAGAAATTTTTTTCTCTGTCAAATTTCATTGTTTTGCTCCTGAAATACAGTCTTTTAGAATTATACAAAAATTTTTGTTTCAAGTCAAATCCGAGCGAGATTTATATTGATTTAAACAAAAAAACAATGTATAATTTCTAACATAAATAATTTCCAAAACCGCTTGGAGGTAAATCTTATGAAAAAAACACTTTGCGTTATTCTTGCACTTGTGATTGCTCTTTCCTGCTCGGCGAATGCACTTGCAATCAGCTCTCAGCCCGAAAACCCCATTGTCATTGTGCGCGGTATGGATTTTGGCGGTCTTATTCTTGACCAAGGCACGGAAAACGAGCGCCCTGCGTTAAGCGTTCAGGTCGGTCCGATTATCGGTTCTGTTTTCAAAGGGCTGTTTATGAGCATTTTCAAGGGCACGGAAGGCTTTGCCGATATGGTTATTGATATTGCGGGCGGTATTTTTGCTCCCCTTGCCTGCGACAAAAACGGCAACAGCATAGGCAACATTTCCGTTAAGGAATATCCGCTTGCAATGAGCAACTACCCCGAAGCAATTGAAACAATATTCAACCACGCAGACGGCGGCGAAGAGGCCATTGTACGCGAGGCGATTGAGCGTTACGGCGCAGAAAATGTATATTACATCACATATGACTGGCGTCTTGACCCCTATGAAACCGCAAAGAAGATTGATGCTGCTGTCAACCTTGCACTTGCCGACAGCGGTGCAGATAAAGTCCGAATCATCTGCTGCAGCCTCGGCGGTGTTATGACCCAGGCATACCTCGACGAATACGGATACGAAAAGGTTGAAAACTGTCTCTTCCTCTCTTCTGCAATCTACGGCTCTTACTGCTCGTCAGACCCGTACGCAGGCAAGGTAGGAATTGATGTCGATATTCTTATGACCTTCCTCAACGACTCACTTTCCGACCTTGGCGTACTCTGGAAGATTCTTCAGATAACGGGTCTTGTTGACACCGTTGCAGATTTTGCAAACAACCTTATGAACAACTACAAAGACAAGGTTTATTCAGAGCTTATGCGTACAACCTTCGCCACCTGGGCCGGCCTTTGGGGTATGCAGCAGACAGCTGACTTTGAGTCCGCAAAGAAGATGATGTTCAGCGGTGCCGAAGAGGAATATGCAGGCCTTATCTCAAGAATAGACAAGTACCAGCAGTACAGACTTCAGCGTGACGACTTCCTCACAAAGATGCAGGCAGACGGCGTTGCAGTTATGCTCTTAACCTCTTACGGCAAGCCCCATATTCCCGCTTTCGAGCACTCATATGTACAGAGCGATGCCGTACTTGAAACAGAGCTTATGAGCGCCGGCGCAACAGTTGCCCCCTACGGCAAAACGCTCGGCGACGACTATGTAGCCGCAGACCCGACAAAGCTCTCACCCGACAGAGTTGTTGATGCTTCAACCTGCCTCTTCGCCGACTATACATGGTTCATCAAGGATGCGCCGCATGTATGCTGCAAATACGGCTCGGATGTTGCGGATATGCTGTTCTGGATGAGCGAATTTGACGGTCAGCCGACAGTGAAATCCAACGAAAGTTATCCGCAGTTCCAGTACTGCGATGACGCACAGAATTTATATTTCTTTGATTGATTTTAACAGTTACAAAATAATTACAAATTATTTATAATTATTGACTTCCGCCCTCTCTGTTTGCAATAATGTAAGCAGGGAGGGTTATTATTATGAAAAGAGTTATTTTTACAATACTTGTTCTTTCGTTAATTCTTTGCGGCTGTAATTCCGTACCAACAATAGGAAACTCAACAACCTCACCTTCCGACCAAGCAGCACAACCAACGGATAACTTTGCACCCCGTAAGGACTACGGCGAGCTTGTAATTTTCACAGGCGGCTACCGTGACGATATATGGGTTGATGAAACCATACCCAAGCGTTACGGGCTTATGACTCTTGACGGCAGAATTGTTGCCAAAGCCATTTTCAACAGGTATGAGATTTTTGAGCTTGACGGCAAAAAGTACTACAGTATGATGATATCCGAAAATGAAATGGGCTCACCCGAGGAGCTTAAATGCACATCACTGTTTATGCCTTCCGACGGCTCGTGGGCTGTTACGCTTGACGGCGATATAAACCACATTACACCCGAAAGAATTATTACAAGCAAGTATGACGAATACTTTAAGATTTACGATTACAGCGGGAAACTCATATACAAAGCCAACAAAAATCTTTCCGTTGCGTGGAACAACGGCACAAGCTCACACGCAAAGCTCATCGGTGCGTACAACTGGTATGAGGACGACAACCCTCTGCTCGTTTTCGATATAGACGGCAAGGTTGTGTATGACGAGTTCACATTTTTTGTAGGCTTTGAAAACGGTAAATCCGTTGTAAGAGTTACAGAAACCGAACTTTACGGCATTATTACCGACAGCGGCGAATGGCTGCTTGAGCCCGTTTACAGCGACATTGACACAGTAAACGACGAATACTTTGTTGCCGTAAAGGATGACCGGGAGGTAACGCTTTTCGACAGCAAACTCAACGAGTTATACAAATTCGGCACTTGGAGTTACAAAGGTGAACACCGTTATTATGAAACTGTCGGGGACAGACTGCTTTACTACTGCGGTCATTCGAGTGCCGTTGACGATTACTACCGTGATATGTTCACCGATGAAATCATCACCTGCAATGAAAACGGAATGCCCGCAACAAGCTATCTCGGCAACAACCGTTTCTGTGCCATTGACGAAAAGGGTACCGCGTGGATATTTGACATTGACGGCAACCTTATTATAAAGATTCCCGACACAGAAAATGTCTTTCTCAGCGATGACGAAAGCTATCTGACAGCTTGCTCCTACGGTGAAAGCACAACCGAAAAATACTACCGTGCAGACAACGGTAAAAAGCTCGGCGAGGTAAGCTACAGGCAGGACGAAATGAAAGCACTTAATTTCATTGATTACGACAGAAAACTGGCTATTGCAAGCGACCTGAAGGAAATCGAGTTCCCGTATTTTGACGGCACTTATGCACTTGTCAATTATGAAACCGGCGAAACACTGATTGACGGCTGCGAAGAAATAACCGTCGGAGAATACGGCGGTAAGGCTTTTATAAACGCAGTCTATACGGACCATATCAACATTTATGATGCGGATTTAAATCTTATCCTCAGCACGGAAAATATTCTGCACAAATAATAACTCACCCCAGGGTGGCGAGTATAATCCGCCGCGCAAAAACGGGTTCGGATTATGCTCGCCACCCTACGAAAGGTTGTTTATGAATGAATGAATTAAGCAGTATTTTTGCAAAGATACAAAGCGGCGAAAAGATCACACTTGAAAGCAACAAAACATATCACGCCCGCCAGGACGATTCCTTTGAGCTTGTCGGCTACCACTGTTCCAACACCGCCAAAAAGCACGAAAACCCAAACGGACTGCGCAGGACGGCAATATATATTAAAGACAAAAACAATATTGAAATTGACGGTAACGGTGCCACCCTGCTTGTTCACGGCAAGATGACACCCTTGCTTTTCGACAACTGCGAAAACATAACCCTCAGAAATCTTACTATTGATTACGCCTGCCCCACAATGGCGGAATTCACCGTACTTTCCAACAAAAACGGCGTATGTACAATAAAAATCAACCCCGAATACCTTTACCGCGTTGAAAACAACGAGCTTATATGGCAGGGTGAAACAGGTACTGACGGCAAACCCTACTGGGAGGACAGCTACATCGGCAACCGTCGCCATGTCAAATACTTTGACCCTGAACAAAAGATATACATTGACTTTGGCAGAAACAACCTTGAATGCGAAAAAATAGAAGACCTTGGCAACAACACACTCCGCCTGACCCTTAAAAACAGAGAGGCTGTATTACCCGAGGGCAGTATAATAAACACCCGTAACATAGTCCGCGACCAGACGGGTGCACTTTTTCAGCGGTGTAAAAACCTTGTGTTTGAAAACCTGCGTGTTAAGTTTATGCACGGTCTGGGTATGGTTTCGCAGTTCTGCGAAAACGTAACCTACCGCAACTGCAACCTGACACCTGCCCAAGGCAAAACAGTTGCAAGCACCGCGGATTTCTTCCAGTTTTCGGGGTGCAAAGGCAACCTGACTCTTGAAAACTGTGTTGCAAGAGGTGCGCACGATGACTACATCAATGTCCACGGCACACACCTTCGCATTATAGAGAAATGCGACACGGAAAAGAGCTTGCTTGTCCGCTTTATGCACAATGAGTCCTGGGGATTTCAGGCATTTGAAAATGGCGACGAACTCGAATTTATCAAGTGGGATACGCTTCAGCCATACGCAAAAGCAAAAGTTGTCAATTATGAAAAAATCAACGATACGGATATAAAATTATATCTCGACCATGACCTGCCCGAAATTGAGCTTGAGAAAGACGTTGTCGAAAATGCAACATGGACTCCGAATCTTTATGTGCGCAATTGTGATTTCGGACCTACAGCAGGCAGAGGAATCCTCTGCACCACAAGGGGCGAGGTTATTATTGAAAACAACCGCTTTGAAAACCTGTGGGGTCCTGCACTGTTACTTGAGGATGACTGCAACTTCTGGTTTGAATCGGGCTACACAAAAGAAATTGTTTTCAGAAATAATACCGTAATCGGTTGTGAATACGGCTCAACGTGGGATGGCGCCCCCGTAATACGCTACACACCGAAGGTTATGAATGAAAACTCAACGGAGTTTGTCCACGGGAAACTTATCCTCAGCTCAAACCGTTTTTGCTTTGCAAGAAACGGTAAGCACCGCATATTACTCGAGTATTTGCGCGAAGCCGAAATTACGGACAATTACTTCGATGCACCATACGAAATCAATTACCTTTGTGTCGGCACAATAACAGATGAAAACAATGTGATTGTTTCAAAGCAGCAAAAACATGTCTGCAATTTTCCTGAGTGTTAAAAACATTTTTCACGGCGTTTATATGCTCTAATCTGATGTTCAGATTACAATAACGGCGCAGACTGCATTATGACCGACTACCCGCAAAGGGCAACGCAGGCAATTGCAGATTGCAAGCAATAAAAACCAAAAACATAAAATGGCTGTATCACTTATCACAAGCGATACAGCCATTGTTTTATTATTTCACCCTGCCGTACAGACATCTTGTCGGCTCTTTTTCAATTACCAGACCGCAATAATTGCACATCATGCACTTTGCTTCGGGCTGACCGTTTCTGAGCTTTTTTACCAGATTCGGTTCGCAGATAAACGGTCTGCACATCGAAACAAAATCCGCCTTACCGCTTGCAAGAATATTCTCCATATCGCTGACCTTATGTATTCCGCCGACAACAATCACGGGAATTGAAACGCTGTTCTTTATTTTTTCAGCATTGCCCACGTTGAAATTTTCAAGCGGTGAAGGTTGCTTAATCAACGGATTTACCAGATTGGCGGCAGGCAGAGCAATTGCATTAAGCCACTTCGGGAACGATGCACACGGTTCTCTGTATTTAAAAACGGCATCCATAGGCATCAGCTTACTGCGCATGGTGTTCATTCCGTCCTGAACAGTACCGCACGAAACCTCAATTGCGTCACAGCCTGCTTTTTCAAGCAGCTTACATATTTCAACGGACGAATCTATGTTCATTCCGCCTTTTCTGTTATCCTCGGCGCTGATTTTAATCCAGACGGGAAGACTAGTTTTTTCTTTTATACCTTTTATAATCAGTTCAACTATTCTGACTCTGTTTTCAATGCTGCCGCCCCAGCTGTCTTTTCTTCTGTTGCCGAAAGGTGAAAGAAAATCGTGGAGCAGATATCCGTGACCGCCGTGAAGCTGAACAGCATCAAAGCATGCCTTTTCTGCCCTGACAGCCGCCGCAACGAAATCGTCAATAATTGCGTAAATTTCGCCGTCGGTGAGCTCTTTTGCCTTGTCGGGGTAAAAGGTGTGGAGCACGTTCGAGGGCGCAACTTTCTGCACGCCGATTGCTTTTGACGAAGTCTGTCTGCCGCAATGGGCAAGCTGTAAAACAACGGGTGTTGAATATTTATGTATAGCATCCGTCAGGTCTTTATATCTGCCGATTACGCCATCATCAAAAATTGTCATCATTCGCGGATACGGCGAAACACCGTTTCTGCTTACAGCGGCATAGCCCGTTATGATGCACCCGATTTCACCCTGCGCCAGCTGTGCATATTTCTCAATCAGCTTGTCGCTCGGCGCGCCGTTTGCATCCGCAAGTCCGTCGTGCGTTGCACTTCGGATTATTCTGTTTTTTACCGTAAGACCGGATATCATTGTTTCATTAAAAAGCATATCAAAAATCCTTACATCGTTTTATTCTATGCTATCACAACAGACTTAATATATCAACAAAATAATTTGGCAAAAAATAAAAAATAACACCCACCTGTTGGTGGATGTCATTTTGGTGCGAGAGACGGGACTTGA
>JAZRQW010000004.1:0-64883 GCA_045650165.1 Acutalibacteraceae bacterium
GTATCCCCATTCCTTTCTGAGAATTCTCTCGCAAATCTCATAATGATAATGACCCCATACTCCGTTTATCTTGTTATATGATGTCATAATATTCTGCGGCTTTGCTTTCTTGACGCAGATTTCAAATCCCTTAAGATATATTTCTCTGAGCGCTCTTTCAGACACTCTTGAATCATTATGAGTTCTGTTTGTCTCCTGATTGTTGCAGGCAAAATGCTTGGGACACGCCGAAACACCCGTTTCCTGAAGTCCCTCAACAACCGCCGCCGCAATAAGACCCGTAACAACGGGGTCTTCCGAGAAATACTCAAAATTACGTCCGCAGAGAGGATTTCTGTGAATATTCATACCCGGCGCAAGTAACACGTCAGATCCCCTGTCAAGCATCTCTTTACCAACAAGAGTATAAAGTTCTTCAACAAGCTCCTCATTCCATGAACAAGCCAGAAGTGTACCTATAGGCAGAAGCGAACAGCTTGACTTTAATCTGATGCCGGAAGGACCATCGGTTGTTGTTACGGGTGTAATCCCCTTTTCTCTGAGTGAAGCCAGAACACCGCCGAGTACACCTGCATTGCCCTGCACACCTAACGGACTGTTCATTCTGTAATCACCGCGGCTGATAGCTTCAAGTTCATCAAGACTGAGTTGTGCGACGAAATCGTCAATTAATACCGCGCCCGATTTAACATCGCTGAGTTTATAGCCCTTGTCACCGGTCATTTCGGTATCCGCAGGAATATTTTTCTTTATTGTAGCTTTGATATCCTTCATGTTCAGCGGTACATAGTGCATTGACTTATCAAGACTGTCAATTCTGTCAAACGCTTCTGTAGGTGCAGAACATTGTGTCAGCTGTTCAATAAGCTTTGTTTCACAGTCAAAGCCTGCACAATAATATGCACAAGCAGCATCTGTGCCGACATAAATTTTATAATTTCCCTTTTCCTGCACCCATGCATTTTTATACCCCGTAACACCTGAATCGTCATACGAAGCATACGCTTTATTTGAATAAGAAATAACTATTTCCTGTTCTTCACCGGGTGCCAGAAGTCTTGTTTTCGCAAAACCAACAAGCTGTTTACCGGGTTTTACAAGTACCGTATTTTCCGCACCGTAATAAATCTGAACAACCTCTTTGCCCGAATATTTTTCAGAATTGTTTTTAACCTTTACAGTGACATCTGTGTCTTCCTTACCAACATTAACCGAAATACATTCAACATCAAAATCGGCATAGCCAAGACCAAAACCGAAGGGACAAAGCACTTTTTCCCTGTCAAATGTGGAAAAATAGCGATAACCGACAAAAACATCCTCTTCGTAATTGGTGAATTTTTTATTACCGAAATTATTACTGCTCGGATAATCATTATAGCTCTTTGCTATGGTATCCGTCAGCTTACCGCAGGGAGAACTTTTACCACAGAGAAGGTCTGCAAGAGCATTACCGCTTTCCATACCGCCCTGCCAGGAAATCATCACAGCGCCGATTTTATCGCCGAATTCCTCAAGTTGTGTAAAATCCATAATGCAACCGATGTTGAGTACAACGGCAATTTTTTTAAAGTTGGCAGTAACCTTACGGAGCATATCAAGTTCTTCATCAGTCAGATAATAACTGCCCTTTTTGAGAGTGTTTTCCCTGTCTTCACCCGAAGATCTGCCTATGAAAACAACAGCTGCATCGGATTTTTGAGCAGCAGTTTTAACGGTTTTATCATCTAACGGCATTTCAGGCAGAAAACGTGGCCACATACCCCACACAGAATCAAAAACGGGATTTTTTTCACACCATTTTGTGTAAACATCAGCAAGCTCAGTATTAAAGTTAATATCTGCACAATTCTTAATACCTTCAAGATAGCTGACCTTATATGGCGCGCTTACATCTCCGCCCGAACCGTAACCAACAAAAAAAGTATTAACCTGAATTCTGCCGAAGAGCGAAACCGTTTCACCCTTGTCAAACGGCAGCACACCGTTATTCTTGAGCAAAACCGCACCTTCAGCCGCAGCTGCACGCAAAAGCTCTGGCATACCTGAAGTGACCGCGCCTTCAGCAAAACCGCTTCCCTGCGCCTGTGCAAGAGAGTTTATTTTACGGGCAACAAAACCCAATGCCTTCTGAACAATTTTCATAAAACTGCACCGCCGTATTACAATATGTTATCATTATACAATGGTTAAATAATAATGTCAAAATAAATATAAAAAACGGAGAACGGTTACACCATTCTCCGTTAATTTTGTTATAGGTTAATTACTGGACCATCTTTGCAATTTCGTCTGCGAAATTGTCTTCTCTCTTCTCAAGGCCTTCGCCCTTACCGAAGCGAACCATACCTGCAATCTTGATGTTTGCGCCGAGCTTCTTAGCAACGTCAGCGATGTAGCCACCTACTGTGCCGTCAAAGAGGTCTGAACGAACGAACTGCTGGTCAAGAAGGCAGATTTCCTTGAGCTGCTTCTTGATACGGCCTTCAACAGCGCCGGAGAAGATCTTATCGTTAACATACTCTTCCTTACCTGCAACTGCAAGCTGTGCAAGAGTTGCAACTGCTTCCTTGGAAAGGAAGTTGAAGAGGAAGTTGTTGTTCTTCTGTGCTTCATAAGCTGCAATGTCTTCATCGCTGAAGAGCTTCTCACTTACGCACTTCTCAAAGAGAGCTCTGAGGATGGGCTTGGGAAGAGACTCAGGCTTGTTGAGTGAGCTATCGATTGTGATAGACTTCATCTTTGCAAGCTCTTCGTCGGAAATATCTTCCTTGCTGAGGTATTCGGGGTTCATAGCTGCAACCTGCATAGCAACGTTCTTACCCATAGCAACGAACTCTGCGTTATCAGCAGCAACGTCTGTATCGAACTTAACAAGAACGCCAACGGAACCGCCGCCGTGGATGTAAGTTGCGCAAACGCCCTCTACTCTCTCAAAACGGCGAACCTTCTGGTTCTCACCGATGGAGAGGATGTTGTCCTGAAGGTTTTCCTGAACAGTTCTGTCGCTGCCGTCAAGCTTGCAAGCAAGGAGAGCATCGAGATCTGCGGGAGCTTCGTTAACAACTGTGTTTGCAACAGCCTTTACGAATGTTGTAAACTTGTCGTTCTTTGCAACGAAGTCTGTTTCTGCGTTAACTTCAACAATAACACCGACGTTCTTTTCAGCGTCGTAGTAGGGATAAACCATACCTTCAGCAGCAATTCTGCTTGCCTTCTTTGTAGCGGCAGCAAGGCCCTTTTCTCTGAGGAAGTCAATTGCCTTCTCCATATCGCCGTCTGTAGCAGCGAGAGCCTTTTTGCAGTCCATCATACCAACGCCGGTCTTCTCACGGAGAGCCTGAACGTCTTTAGCTGTAAATGCCATAGTGATTATCCTCCTATATATTAATAAGATTTATTTCAATTAATTATTCAGCAGCTTCTTCTGCTTCTTCAGCAGCAACCTGCTCGCCCTGTCTGCCTTCGAGAACAGCGTTTGCCATTTCAGCAGCGATGAGCTTAACAGCGCGGATAGCGTCGTCATTACCGGGAATTACATAATCGATTTCATCGGGATCGCAGTTTGTGTCAACGATAGCTACTACGGGGATACCGAGTCTCTTTGCTTCTGCTACTGCGTTCTTTTCCTTGCGGGGGTCAACAACAAACATAGCAGCGGGCTGCTTCTTCATGCCTGTGATACCGCCCATGAACTTCTCGAGCTTTTCGATTTCAAGCTTGAGCTGAACAACTTCCTTTTTGGGAAGGAGATCGAATGTGCCGTCAGCTTCCATGTTCTTGAGCTGAGCAAGTCTCTTGATTCTCTTCTGGATTGTCTTGAAGTTTGTGAGCATACCGCCGAGCCAACGAGCGTTGACAAAGGGCATACCGCAACGGATAGCTTCCTCACGGACAGAGTCCTGAGCCTGCTTCTTTGTGCCGACGAAAAGGATTTCGCCGCCTTCTGCTGCGATGTCTGCTACGAACTTGTAGGCCTCATCGAGCTTCTTAACTGTCTTCTGAAGGTCGATGATGTAGATGCCGTTGCGCTCTGCGAAGATGTAGGGAGCCATTTTGGGGTTCCATCTTCTGGTCTGGTGACCGAAGTGTACGCCAGCTTCGAGGAGCTGCTTCATTGATACTGTTGCCATTGTTTTTTTCCTCCTTAGTTTTTCCTCCGTGGAGCTGTTTTGAATTTACCGAACAGACGATTTCTTGCCCGTCTGCACTTCGGCATGACCACTCCACGTGCGAAATGCACGGGCAATTATACCACATTGCCCGTGCATTTTCAAGTGTTTTTTGCTATAAATTTGAAATAATTTTAATAATATTATTAGCTATTATTTACATAAGGCTTCTGTAGAGTGCCTCGATCTCCTCAACGCTGATATCGCGGGGATTACCGGGACGGCAAGCATCTGCAAATGCGTCTGCGGCAAGCGCCTTAACGTCCTCTTCCTTGACAACACCCTTGAGGCTTGTAACGATTCCGACATCCTCTGCAAGCTGACGGACAGCTTCAACAGCAGCGTTTCTTGCATCTTCAAGGCTCATTGCATCTACACCCTCAACGCCCATTGCCTTTGCAATGTCGCGGTACTTCTCGCCTGTTGCAGGTGCATTGAAAGCCATAACAGCAGGAAGAAGAGTTGCGCAAGCCTTACCATGAGGCATATCGTAGTAAGCGGAAAGAGTGTGAGCCATAGAGTGGTCAACACCGAGACCGACATTGGAGAAGCCCATACCTGCGATATACTGGCCGAGAGCCATACCGTCGCGGCCTTCTTTCTCGTTCTTTACTGCGCCGCGAAGGCTCTTTGCAATAACCTCAATAGCCTTGATGTGGAACATATCGGAAAGCTCCCATGCACCCTTTGTGATGTAGCCTTCGATAGCGTGTGTAAGAGCATCCATGCCTGTTGCAGCTGTAAGACCTGCGGGCATTGAAGCCATCATATCGGGGTCAACAACAGCTACTACGGGAATATCGTGAACATCAACACAGACGAACTTACGCTTCTTTTCAACATCGGTAATAACGTAGTTAATAGTAACCTCTGCTGCTGTACCTGCTGTTGTGGGAACAGCAATGATGGGAGCACAGGGATTCTTTGTGGGAGCAACACCTTCGAGAGAACGGACATCCTCAAACTCGGGGTTTGTGATGATGATACCGATAGCCTTAGCTGTGTCCATAGAAGAACCTCCACCGATGGCTACGATACAGTCAGCCTCGGCTGCCTTATATGCGGCAACGCCGTTCTGAACGTTCTCGATTGTGGGATTGGGCTTAATATCAGAGTATACAGCATAGGGAATTTCAGCCTTGTCAAGAAGGTCTGTAACCTTTGCGGTAATGCCGAACTTGATAAGGTCGGGGTCAGAAGCAACAAAAACCTTCTTGTAGCCTCTTGCCTTGATTTCGTCCGGAATTGCAGCAATAGCACCTGCGCCGTGATAGGAAGTTTCGTTAAGTACAAATTTGTTCATCTTAATCACCTTCATAATTTATTTTAATTGGAATTTTGCTAGGATTTATTATACACAAACATCTCTTGGTTTTCAAGGATGTATGGCAGGTATAATTAATTTTTATTCACTTGAATCAAACTATCGTAATTTCTCTTGCATAGCCTGCATAAGTACCGTGAGTAACAAACTGAGGTATTCCGTTATCGAGTATATCGTCAAAATTGAAATGCATATGCCCTGCTATTACAGCTTTTATTGCAGGTTCATTTCTTATGTAATCAACAGCCATTAAGGTTGCTTCATCGGGGGTCTGCTGGCTTCTTCTGTACTCGTTATAATTCTTCAGATGTTCTTCAGGGGCGGCAACAAGATACGCACAGTCGTTACCCTCATCATAAGCCGCTTTTGCAAGGGTTTCGGAAAAGAAAGGCACGTGAACGCAAAGCACTATCGGGTATCCCCTTGCAGCTTCTGCACGCAACATATCGGTCTGACCGTCGCTTATGAGGTAATAGGAATTATCGAGCGTTACGAAATTAACACCACCGATAATACGTGAATCAAAAAGGAGATTTGTATTGAAATGCGGAGCAGTAATTTTCATATTATTCTGCTTATACTCCGCATCTTCTTTCGCCTCACCTACGCAGTGGCAGAAATCGTGATTTCCTGCTGCATAGATACAGTCTATATCTTTGAGATACTTGTCCACAAAGTCAAAATTTGCATCCGATAAAAAATCAACCATATCGCCCGTATTTACGATAAGCAAGCCGTTTTTACGGGCATAATCAAGCGCTTGAAAATAATAGTCGGTAATACAGCCTTCATAATCGCCTTCAAAATACTTGCGTCTGCCGCAGTCTTTGCCGGGGTCATCAAAAGCAAGATGTGTATCGGTGATATGAAGCAGTTTCAATGGCTTTTCAAGGCCGATTTCGATTGTACTTTTTATCACTTTCAGCTGTTTTTTCATTGCAGCACTACCCTTACGTTTTCTTCTGCGTCTTCACCCTGCACTTCGGACAGGTTACGGAGATTTTACCTCTGCTCTTCGGCACACGCAGGGATGCACCGCAGTTTTTACACTTGAAATACTTGTGTGTTTTTCTGTCACGTATTATATTTGAAAGCAGCTTAAATTCAGCCTTAGGCTTTTCAATCACTCGCAGAAACCACATTCTTTCACGGGTACGTGCATCGATATTTTTTGAAAGCGTACGCCAAACTGCAACCGCCATAACCAACATGCCGATAAAATACATAAATCTTAAGAGTCTGAAATTAGACAAAAAGGTAAACAAACATCCCAAAATAACAATAGCTGCCGTCAATTCATCGGGACCGTATCTGCCCAACATAAATCGGCGCATCCAACCGAGCACTTTTATAAGATACTGTTTCATTCAATTACTTCCTTATAAATCCGTCCAAAACCAATATACAATTAAGATTGTGATAAAAATATTGCACTAAAAATTAAAGTTATTCATCAAAAAGGTCATTTTGCAGGTTAAACAGCATTTCACGTCGTTCTTCTTCTGCCTGCAAATCAAGCTTAAAGTTTCCGTCATCAAGTTTAATGAGAATGCTGCCCTCTCTTACACCGTCAGGCAATGCGGCAATTTTAACCTCGGTTAAAACCTCATTTTCATCCATACAAACGGCAATGTTTTCTTCAATTCTGTCAACAATCAGTCTCATTTGAGCACCTCGGTTTCCGCTTCGCTAACGGTGAGAACATTGAGCTGATTATTATCCACAGTAAAGACAATTGAACCAAGTTCAGCAGTTGAATAACTAACTATTCTTTCATTTTCCAAAAGCTCAACCACTTCCTTATGCGGATGACCGTAGCTGTTATCCTCTGCACAGGAAATAACCGCAAAGGTCGGATTGATTGCTCTGACAAACTTCTTTGTATTTGAGGTTGAACTGCCGTGATGTGCAGCTTTGTAAACATCGGCAGAAATATCGTAGCCGGCTTTAAGAATCTGATTTTCAACACTCTTTTCCGCATCACCTGAAAACATAAAGGAATAGCCTTTATACTCAAGTTTAAGTACAACAGACATATCGTTGAGATTGTCATCCTGCTCAAACGGTGCAAGCACGGTAAAATCCGCACCGCCAAAGGAATACTCATTACCGGGCTTTGCTGATATTACTTTTGCACCACTGTTTTTAACAGCATTAAGCATTTTTTCGTAAGTTACCGTAGTGGGAGTATTGCTTTTGGAAAGTTTGGGCATAATGATATTTTCCGTTGGCACAGCCTCGAGCACTTCTGCGACGCCACCGATATGATCGGAGTGAGGATGCGTTGCAACAAGGTATTTCAGGCTTTCAACACCCTGCGTTTCAAGATAGTCAAGCACGGTAGTTTCGTACCCGTTTTCTCCTGCATCGATAAGCATATTTCCGTCCGGCGTTTTAATCAGAGTGCAGTCACCCTGACCAATGTCGATAAAATGCACAGAAAATTCGCTTTCAATTTTTACGCCACTTGCTTCAAGAGGCTCAAAAAGCGGCTTGAGCTGCTCGGAAAACAAAGACAGCACCAGCACGACAATTGCAGTCAATATGCTGACGATAAGCTTTTTAGTTTTTGCTCCGTTTTTTCTCTTTGCCATAATTATTTTTGCCTTTCACATTTCGGTTGTTGTTTCTTGAGTGTGCTTTGCTGTATGCAGAATATTTATCACCCTGCTCACCTCTGATAAGACAATTGGGACCGCTTCCGATAAGATCGGTTCGACCTGCCCTTTTAAGTGCTTCTGTTACAAGAGCCTTATTCTTCGGGTTGAAGTACTGAAGCAAAGCCCTTTGCAAAGCCTTGTCGTGCTCATTACGTGCAACATAGACCTCTTTAAGTGTATATGGGTCAAGACCCGTGTAGAACATACAGGTTGAAACCGTACCCGGTGTGGGGTAAAAATCCTGTACCTGTTCAGGTCTGATCCGATTATTTTTCAGGAAAAGAGCAAGCTCAACAGCATCCTTAAGCGTACTGCCGGGATGAGATGACATAAGATAAGGCACAAGGTACTGTTCCTTACCGATTTCTTTGTTGTATTTATAATATCTTTTTGCAAATTCAAGGTATGTTTCAATATGAGGTTTACCCATAGCATTAAGCACACTTGCAGAACAATGCTCCGGTGCAACCTTAAGCTGGCCGCTGATGTGGTTTTCGACAAGCTCACGGAAAAACTTATCGTCTTTATCTGCAATAAGATAATCAAAGCGGATACCCGAACGGATAAACACCTTCTTGATTTTAGGTAAAGAACGTACCTCGCGCAGAATGCCGAGGTATTCCTCGTGATTGGCGATAAGATTAGAACAAGGCTTGGGAGCAAGACACTTTCTGCCCTTACACAAACCTTTTTCAAGCTGAACGTCGCAGGCAGGTCTGCGGAAATTGGCTGTAGGTCCGCCAATATCATGAATATAGCCCTTAAAATTCGGCTGTTGAGTCAGTAACTTTGCCTCTTCAATAATAGATTGCTTGCTTCTTGATGTGATAAATCTTCCCTGATGAAAAGCAAGGGAACAGAAATTACACGCACCGAAGCAACCTCTGTTGTGCGTTATCGAAAACTCAACCTCTTCGATGGCAGGAACACCGCCCGCATCATCATACATCGGATGAACAGCACGCATAAACGGCAGTTTGTAAACCGCATCAAGTTCCTCAGTTGTAAGAGGAGGCATAGGAGGATTCTGAACAAGCATTTTGTTGCCGTGGCGTTGCTTGATAAGTTTACCTCTGATATGGTCTGCCTCATCCATTTGTATGCGGCAGGAAACGGCATATTCACGTTTATTTGAAACAACATTTTCAAACGACGGACATTCTGCACCCATAAGAGGTGTTTCGCGCACATCGCAGGCATAACAAGTACCCTTGATATCACGAAGGGTTGATATATGTTCACCTGCATTGAGTCTGTCAGCAATTTCAACTGTCTGCTTTTCGCCCATACCGTAGGAAAGCAGATCAGCCTGAGAATCGAAAAGAATTGAACGGCGTACTTTATCATCCCAGTAATCATAATGGGCAAAGCGGCGCAAAGACGCTTCCAGACCGCCGATAACAATCGGAATATCACCGTACAATTCACGAATTTTATTGCAGTAAACAATTACGGCGCGGTCAGGTCTTTTGCCGCCGATACCGCCGGGAGAATAAGCATCATCATGCCTGCTTTTTTTTGCGGCAGTATAATGTGCCACCATAGAATCTATATTGCCGCTGCTGACAAAAAAACCAAGACGAGGTCTGCCAAAGCGCAGAAAATCGTCATTTCCTCGCCAATCGGGCTGCGCAAGAAAAGCAACACGATATCCCCTGCTTTCAAGCACACGGCATATTATTGAGGCACCGAAACTGGGGTGGTCAACATAAGCGTCTCCACAGACATAGATAAAATCTATCTCATCCCAACCACGGTCTTTAACCTCTTGCATATTTACAGGAAAAAAGGGCATTTTTTACTCCTCACCGCCGTCAACGCCGACGTAATTTGATTCGCCGAGGGCACGCATTTCATTAAACTGCTGTTTAGACATAAGTACCTTTCGGGGCTTGCTCCCCTCAAAAGGACCTATAACTCCCTTTTCTTCAAGCTCATCCATTATACGTGCAGCTTTCGCATAGCCTATCTTCATTTTACGCTGAAGAAGTGTTGTTGAAGCGAGCTGATTTTCAACAACAACCTCAATTGCACGCATAGTTTCTTCATCAGCCGCACTGTCGGGACTGCTGTCAGGGTCGGGCAAACCGTCACCCTTCTTCTTTTCGGCAACTGCCTGTCTTTCAATTTCTTCAATGACAGCATCATCATACTGACACGATCCCTGTGTCTTGATAAAGTCAACTACCTTCTCAACCTCTTCATCAGACACGTAGCAACCCTGAAGACGAACGGGCTTGGAAAGACCAACGGGGTTAAACAGCAAATCGCCGTTACCAAGGAGTTTTTCAGCACCTGCTGTGTCAATAATCGTTCTTGAGTCAACCTGCGAAGAAACGTAAAGGGCAATACGGCTGGGGATGTTTGCCTTGATAATACCGGTAATAACGTCAACAGACGGACGCTGTGTGGCGATAACGAGGTGCATACCTGCAGCACGTGCCATCTGAGCAAGACGGCAGATAGAGTCTTCAACCTCGTTATGAGCAACCATCATAAGGTCGGAAAGCTCATCAATAAAGATAACTATCTGATGCATAGGTGTTATTTCGGGATTCTTTGCTGCAAGCTTATTATAACCGGAAATATCACGCACACCTTTTTCAGAGAACATCTTGTAACGCTTAAGCATTTCGGAAACAGCCCAAGCAAGAGCACCTGCAGCCTTTCTCGGGTCAGCAACAACAGGCACCATAAGATGCGGTATGCCGTTATAAATAGTGAACTCAACCTGTTTCGGGTCAATCATAATAAGCTTAACCTCATCGGGCGTTGAGTTAAACAGAATACTTACAATCATCGCGTTAAGGCACACTGATTTACCTGAGCCCGTTGTACCCGCAATAAGAAGATGCGGCATCTTAGCAAGGTCGGTACATGTAACATTACCCGAAATGTCCTTACCAAGTGCAACATTGAGCTTGCTCTTTGCGGTTTTGAACTGCGGAGAATCTACAATTTCACGCAAGGTTACAGTTTGTCTTAATTTGTTGGGAACCTCGATACCAACGGCTGCTTTGTTCGGGATAGGTGCCTCAATACGGACACCGGAAGCGGCAAGATTCATTGCAAGGTCATCCGCAAGGCCTGTGATACGGCTGATTTTTACGCCGGGTGCAGGCTGTATTTCATAGCGGGTAACAGACGGACCTCTTACAATATCAACAATTTTGGTTTCAACATTAAAGCTCTTGAGAGTTTCAACGAGCTTGTTAGCGTTGGCAGTGAGTTCTTCCTTAACATCAGCATCACCGAGACTGCGGTTTTCAGCAAGGCACTCAACATCAGGCAGAACATATACGTGTGCCGACTGTTCATCTTCCTCTGTTTCATCCTCTTCAAAATTCTGCTGAATATGTGATTCGTTTTCCGCCTCTTGACTTGCTTTTTCGATAAGGTCAACCACCTCCTGTGCCTGAGCAGGAGTTTTGGAAACGGGAATATCCTCATAAACAGGCTCAGTAACCTCCGGTTCATCGTCAACGTCAACAGTTAAATCAACACCAGAAGGCATAGGGCTGAACATAGGAATATCGGGATTCTGCTCCTTTTCCGTCTGCTCAACATATTCTACAGGTTCGTCTTCTTTATTGGGAACAGGGTCGTAATCGTCGCTGAAAAAGCCCTTGCCGAGTCTGGGTTTTTTTAGTGTTTTTTCAGGCTCAGGAAGCTGATAATTCTCCTGCGTCTTTGCCCTTTTCGGTTTTTCTTCAGCGGGAATAACCTCTTCATAGCGCTTCTGCTCAATTTTCTGCTGAGTATAATCGGTTGCACGACTCAAAGGCTTTCTTATAAGCTCTATGAGCTTGGGCACGGTTGTACCCGTAAGAAGCATAACAAGGGCAAGAAGTATGATTATAACGGTAATAAGACCGCCAGTTTTACCGAAAAGCTTGGCAATTGCCCCGCCGAATATTGCACCGGCAGCACCACCGTTAGTAAGGCTCAGTCCCTCACTCCACGCAGACTTAATCTGCTCAGAAAACGCTGTATGGCTCAGATACTCAGCCGAGTTTGATGCGGCATGAATTACAGAGGAAAGGCAGACAGTGGCACTTGTTATTCCGCTGATGCGCATTGCCAGACTTCCGAGAGGCTTATCCTTGGCAAGCACGTAAGCCGTATAAAACAGCAGCACAGGAACAGCAAAGGCACAAACACCGAAAAGGCCGAAGAAAATATCCTTCATCCCCTGCCAGAGGTTTGATTCACCCTCGGCAACGCCACTAGGCACGATTGTGACAAACAGCAAAAACAGACCGACGGCAAACATAACGCTGGAGATAACCTGCTTGCGTGCGGTATTTCTCTCTGCGGCTTGTGACTGCTGCTTTTTTGTCTGATTAGTTTTTTGAGTGTTCGTTTTTTTCTGCGCAGTCTGCTTCTTTGCATTAGAAGCGGCACCCGAGCTTTTCTTGGGTGCGGTTGACTTTTTCTTATTTGTATTCTCTGCCATTTCGAATTCCTCATCTATAAATTAAAGTTGATAAAATTAAACATATTTTTGTTATTATACCACTATTTAAACATTTGTTCAATACATTAAGGATATTAATTTTTATATAAAATACAATATTAACATTGACAAATAAAACGATAAGATTTAATATATTACCATATGTTTTTTGGAGGAAATTGAAATATGGGTTACAACATAGCACAAAAGCTGATAAAGAGCCATCTTGTCAGCGGCGAAATGATTCCCGGAACGGAAATCGGACTTAAAATTGACCAGACACTCACCCAGGATGCCACAGGCACAATGGCGTACCTTGAATTTGAGGCTATGGGTGTTGAAAGAGTAAGAACAGAGCTTTCCGTAGCATATATCGACCACAACACTCTGCAGACAGGTTTTGAAAACGCACACGACCACCGCTTTATTCAGAGTGTTGCAAAGAAAAGAGGTCTTCGCTACTCACGCCCCGGCAACGGTATCTGCCATCAGGTACATCTTGAGCGCTTCGGCAAGCCCGGCAAAACACTCATCGGCTCCGACAGCCACACCCCCACAGGCGGCGGTATCGGTATGCTCGCAATCGGCTCGGGCGGTATGGACGTTGCTGTAGCTATGGGCGGCGGTACATACTATATCCCGATGCCCAAGGTTGTAAAGGTTAATCTCACGGGTAAACTTTCTCCGTGGGTTGCCGCAAAAGATGTTATTCTTGAAGTGCTCCGCATTATGAGCGTCAAGGGCGGTGTCGGCAGAATAATCGAATACGGCGGTGAAGGCGTAAAATCACTCACCGTGCCCGAAAGAGCAACCATCACAAATATGGGCGCAGAGCTTGGCGCAACTACATCTGTTTTCCCGTCCGACGAAATGACAAAGGCTTTCCTTGCCGCACAAGGCAGAGAGGAAGACTGGACAGAGCTTAAAGCAGATGACGATGCAGAATATGAAAAGGTTATTGATATCGACCTTTCTGCACTTGCCCCCATGGCTGCTATGCCCCACATGCCCGATAATGTAAAATCGGTTACCGAAATCGGTCAGATTAAGGTTGACCAGGTTTGTATCGGCTCCTGCACAAACTCCTCACTTCATGATATGCTCAAGGTTGCCGCCATCCTCAAGGGCAAGACCGTACACCCCGACGTTGATCTTTCCATTGCACCCGGCTCAAAGCAGGTGCTTACAATGCTTTCACTCAACGGTGCTCTTGCCGATATGATTGCAGCTGGTGCAAGAATACTCGAATCCGCTTGTGGTCCGTGTATCGGTATGGGTCAGTCACCCAAGTCAAGCGGCATTTCACTCAGAACCTTCAACAGAAACTTTGAAGGCAGAAGCGGTACAGCAGATGCAGGTATCTACCTTGTCAGCCCCGAGGTTGCCGCAGCAAGCGCAATTTCCGGTGTACTCACAGACCCGAGAGAGCTCGGCGAATTCCCCGAAATCACTATGCCCAAGGAATTCCTCATCAACGACAATATGATTGAGCTTCCCGCAAGTGTTGAGGATATGGACAAGGTTGAAATCAAATACGGTCCGAACATCAAGCCCTTCCCCACAAGCGTTGCTCTGCCCGAGAGCATTGAGGCAAAGGCTGTACTCAAGGTTGGCGACAATATCACAACAGACCACATTATGCCTGCAGGCGCAAAGATTCTCCCCTACCGTTCAAATATCCCCTTCCTTTCAAACTTCTGCTTCAGACAGTGTGACGAAAACTTCGCAGAAAACTGCAAGCGTGAGGGCGGCGGTATCATCATAGGCGGCGCAAACTATGGTCAGGGCTCATCCCGTGAGCACGCAGCGCTTGTTCCGCTTCACCTTGGTATCAAGGCTGTTATCACACAGTCCTTTGCACGAATTCACTGTGCTAACCTTGTAAACGCAGGTATCATCCCCTTCACCTTCAAAGATGCAGATGATTACAACAAGATTGACCAGAACGACGTTCTCTGCCTGCCCGACGTAAGAGCAGAAATTTCCGAAAACAAGGAAGTAAAACTCATCAACAAAACAAAGAACGAAGAATATACACTTTGCTACGAGCTCTCTGACCGTCAGCGTGATATGATTCTTGCAGGCGGCCTGCTCAACTACACAAGAGAAAACGGAAAGGATAACTAAAAATGTACGAAGCACAGATTAAAGCAGCTGCTGAAAGATACGCAGACCTTCTTCGTGAGCAGCTTGAAAGAAACGAAAGAATAAAGGCAATCGGCGATTTCACCGATTACGCAAAGCTTGACAAAATCATCATCGGTATCTGCGGCGGTGACGGTATCGGCCCGATTATCTGTAAAGAAGCAGAAAGAGTTCTCCGCTATATGCTCGCTGACGAGGTTGCAAGCGGTAAGGTAGAATTCAAGGAAATCGACGGTCTTACAATCGAAAACCGTGTTGCAGCAAACAAGGCTATCCCCGACGATGTTATGGAAGAGCTCAAAGCCTGCCACGTTATTCTCAAAGGCCCGACAACCACACCTCAGGCAGGTGACCCGTGGCCGAATATCGAGAGCGCAAACGTTGCAATGAGAAAGGCACTTGACCTTTTCTGCAACCTTCGTCCCGTTAAGATTCCCGAGGAAGGAATTGACTGGGCATTCTTCCGTGAAAACACAGAGGGTGCTTATGCTGTAGGCTCAAAGGGCGTTAACGTAACAGACGAGCTTGCAACCGACTTTGTTGTTACCACAACAGAGGGCACAGAGCGTATTGCCCGCCTTGCATACAACTACGCAAAGGCTAACGGCAAGGAAAGAGTTTCCATCATCACAAAGGCAAACATCATCAAAACCACAGACGGTAAGTTCCTCAACATCTGTAAGAAAATCGGCGAGGAATACCCCGAAATCATCACAGATGAGTGGTATATTGATATCACAACAGCAAAGCTTATCGACCCCAAGCGCCGTAAGGACTTCAAGGTATTTGTTCTTCCCAACCTCTACGGCGACATCATCACAGACGAAGCAGCTGAATTCCAGGGCGGCGTAGGTACTGCAGGCAGCGCAAACATCGGCAAGAAGTACGCTATGTTTGAGGCTATCCACGGCTCAGCACCCAGAATGATCAAGGAAGGCAGAGGCGCTTATGCAGACCCCTGCTCAATGCTCAGAGCTGCCGTTATGCTTCTTTCTCACATTGGCTACGTTGAAAAGGCAAACGCTCTCGAAGCAGCACTTGACAAGTGCATGATTACGGAAAAGAAGCTCGTCATCACAGGCCGTGACGACGGCTGCACCTGCAGCGAATTCGGCGATTACCTTATGGAAACAGTCGAAGCAATGAACAGCTAATTTTATAATGTTTAAAGCCTTGAAGTCAGATGACTTCAAGGCTTTTATTTTTTGATAATTCAATTATCTTTTTACGATCTGTGCGTCAGCCCATTCGAGAACATCGTTCATAACAGTGAGTCTGTCAGGCTCGTTGAGAATTTCGTGACGCATACCTTTGTAAAGCTTTGTGTGCACAGCTGTATGACCTGTTTTCTTAAGGTCTTCGGCAACCTGCTTTACGCCCTTGCCGTATTCGCCAACGGGGTCTTCGTCACCTGCAACCAGAAATATCGGCAACTCTTTGCGTACATTTTTATACCAGTCCTTACCAGAAACGTATTTAAGAACAGAAAACAAATCTCTGTATCCGCAAGCAGTAAACAAATAACCACAGTACTTATCGGCTATATATTTATCTACTATATCATTATCGGTAGTAAGCCAATCGAAAGCGGTACGCTGGGGCTTGAATTTCTTGTTGTATGTACCAAAGGCAAGTGTATTGATAAAATCGCTACGGTACATATTGCCCTTGCTTTTCGCAACAGCGTCAGCAAGCTTGATTGCAATACCTGCGGCAGGATTGGCACCGCTCGTGCCACAGTATATAACGCCCTTGAGGTCTTTTTTGTCGTGAAGGCGCGTGTATGCCCTTGCAATAAAAGAGCCCATACTGTGACCAAAAAAGATTACGGGACGCATTTCAAATTCTGATCTCGCAAAATTTGTAACAGTGTAACAGTCCTCAACAAGGTTTTTCCAGCCAGCACTCTCGCCAAAGAAGCCGAGTTCATCATCGCTGTTGACAGATTCACCGTGACCGATATGGTCGTGAATGAACACGGCATAACCGTTCTGAGCAAGAAAATCGCAGAATTCCTCGTATCTTTCCTTGTGTTCTGCCATACCGTGAGCTATCTGGAATATAGCCTTGACATTTGCCTTTACAACAGGTGTATACATTAAACCCTTTATATTTGTTCCCTCAAGAGAGGAGGGAAGCGAAAATTCGGTTCTTTCGGTTTTCATATTTCATCCACCTATAACTTTTATTTAATAACCTTTACTTTTGCAAATACAATGAATTTTCTGTTCCAGGTATATGTAATCAGAAGCTCGTTGCCGTTTGCAATCATACCGGGGTAAGAGTATTCACCGGGCATACTTTCGAGAACAACGCCCATATCCCAGGTATTGCCGTTATCCTCGGAAACAATAACGTTAAGCGGTGTTCTTTCACCCCAGTTCTGTCTGATGGGATTCATAACAAGATAGAGCTTTCCGTCGTCAAGCTGTGCAACATCAATACCGCTGTTGTTGTTGAAAAGCGGCGTTTTATATGCGGGACACCAGGTTTTGCCGCCGTCAACAGAATCGCTCCTGTAAATGAAGTGTGCGTTTGTGCGAAGAAGCATGTGCACCTTATCGGGCTCAGATTCCCAGAGTGTGGGCTGAATCATACCGACTACCCTGCCGTATCTCTTGGGCCTTTCGATAAACTCTGTTCTCTCCCAAGTCTTCATATCATCGTCGGAAACATCGACAAAAGCCTTCCAGTCCTTATTCTTTTCGCAGGAAGTAGGTGCAAGAATTCTGCCGCTTTGCAGACGTATAGCCTTGTTTTTGACAGGTCCTCTGCCACCGCTGACGTCCCCTTCGACAAGTTCAACGGGCTCAGACCATGTGCGTGCATTATCTGTGCTTGTAACAAAGTATGTCTGCCAATCGGCGATCTCTTTACCAACTTTGAAGAAAAGCACAATTGTGCCGTCCTCTTTTTTATACAGAACGGGATTCCAATGTGGGATATCCTCTGCTGCAGTAATTCTTTCAGGCTTTGACCAACCCTTTGAGCTTCTGCGGGAATACCATATATCAACATCATCATTCTTCTCGTGCTTGCCACCGAACCATGCGGCAAGTATCTCGCCGTTATCCATTGCAACCAATGTGGAAGCATGAGCGGATGGAGTGGGAGCATTGCTGCTGTCAATTATAAATTCTTTGGTTACTTCAAATTTCATAACAAGTCACCCTTCATAATTTTATATTAATAGAATAACAAAATGGAAGCTGAAAATCAAGCATTTATACTTTGTTTTTCACATAGATATCATTGAGGTGTAAAAATGAGAAATTCAAAGCTTCTGATACTGAACACAACCGTACTTACGCTTTCGGGCTTTTTAATGAGGACAATTGCGGTTTCATTCAATGTATATCTTACCAACCGTATAGGTGTAGCCGGCATAGGGCTTTTCCAGCTTATAATGAGCGTTTATGCACTTACAGTAACTTTTGCCTCAGCAGGAATAAAACTCGGAGCAACAAGGCTTGTAACTGATTCGCTGTGCAAAAAAGAAGCCTCATCGGAAAAAGTGATTAAACTTTGTATTAAGTATTCGCTGTTTACGGGATGTTCAGTTGCAGCTGCACTGTTTATCCTTTCGGGGTTTATAAGCGAAAAATGGATTATGGATGAACGTGCGGAATATTCGTTAAAAATACTTGCACTCAGTCTGCCACCCGTTGCTGTTTCAGCCGCCCTTAACGGATATTTTACTGCCAGAAAAACACTTGTAAAGTATTCTATTGTTCAGCTTATCGAGCAGTTTTGCAGAATAGGTGCAACCGTATTCGGTCTTGCATTAGCGACAGGTAGCGGACTTTCCGCTCTGTGCGGAGCAATTGCCGCAGGAACAACTGTTTCCGAAATTGTTTCTTGTGTTCTATCTTGTACGCTTTATATTTACGACAAAAAAGAAAAGAACATCTTTACAGAAAATGGGTTATTGAAAAGGCTTATGCACATATCCGTACCCGATGCTATAGGCTCGGGTATGCGCTCTGTGCTGCTGACTGTTGAGCACCTGCTGATACCTGTCGGGTTCAGAAAATCAGGACAGAAAACTGAAGAAGCGCTCAGTACTTACGGCACAGTACACGGTATGGCTTTGCCGATAATACTCTACCCTGCCGCAGTACTTACAGCGATTTCCGGCCTGCTTGTGCCGGAACTTTCGGGTTTTCTTGCGCTTGGACAGAACGATAAAATCAACAGGGTTACAAATGAATGTTTAAAATTGACAGTGATGTTTGCCTTAGGTACAGGGGTTTTCATGTTCTTCTTTTCAGACAAAGCCGCACTTGCCGTTTACGGTGACATACAAAGCGCTTTTTACATAAAACTGCTCAGTGTTTTGTTACCTGTAATGTACCTTGATACAGTTACCGACGGATTGCTAAAAGGACTCGACCAACAGCTTGCTTCAATGCGGTACAATATTATTGATTCCGGTCTGTGTGTTGTTCTTGTGTATTTCCTTCTTCCGAAATTTGCGGTAAAGGGGTATATTTTCATACTTTTCTTAAGTGAAATCATTAATTTCGCCTTGAGTTTCAGCAGACTTTTAAAAACCACTGAACTACAGTTCAATTTGTTTTCTGACCTGTGCAAACCTTTGCTTGCTGCACTTGGTGCAGGATCTGCATTAAACCTGATAATGAGTTTTGGTTTTCCTGACGCTTCATCAAAGTTTGCACTCGCAATAATGACTGTTATTTTTGTTTTGATTTATTTCCCCTGCCTGTATATTTTGGGCTGTGTAGACAAAAACGATGTAAGACAACTGAAGCCGGCAGTAAAAAAATAAAATTACGCTTGACTAACTGGCTATAAAAAAGATATTATTGTTATAATTTGACAATAAAGGATTGTTATAATGACAGATATACTTACAAAGATATTCATCAAAGACCGCAATAACATATCCTCACCTCAGGTGAGAGCTAAATACGGTATGCTCAGCGGCTTTGCAGGAATAACGGTCAACATCATACTCTGTGCCGTAAAGTTCACAATCGGCGCTATGACGGGCAGTATTGCCATCACGGGCGATGCTTTCAACAACCTTTCCGATGCTGCAAGCTCTGTTGTTTCTCTTTTCGGCTTCAAGCTTGCTTCAAAGCCTGCAGATGAAGAACACCCGTACGGCCACGGCAGACTTGAATATCTATGCGGTATGGCTGTAGGTGCACTTATACTGTTTATGGGCTTTGAACTTGTCAAAAGCTCGATATCAAAAATCATCAATCCCGAAAAAACAGCCTTTTCGTGGATTGCCGTTATTGTTCTTACTATTTCAATTCTGGGCAAAATCTGGCTTGCTGTGTTCAATAAAAAAATCGGTAAGACAATCAATTCCGAAACAATTGCCGCTGTTGCAACAGACAGCATAAACGATATTATTGCAACTGCCGCGTCAATTGTTGCTCTTGTGCTTTCCAACTATTTCACCATACCCTTTGACGGCATTTTCGGCGTGATAGTTTCCGGCTTTGTTCTTTATGCAGGTTTCGGTGTTTTTAAAAGCACAGTCAGTCCCCTCCTTGGTCAGCCGCCTACGGAGGAAATGGTAAGAGAAATTGAAGAAAAAATACTCTCATACGACGGCATACTCGGTGTACATGACCTGATTATTCACGACTACGGCCCCGGAAGATGCTTTGTTTCCGCCCATGCTGAAGTTTCTTCGCTGACAGATATTATGGAAAGTCACGACCTTATTGATGTTATTGAACAGGACATTACCGCCGAGATGGGTTATTCAATAACGCTCCACATGGACCCGCTGGTTGAAAACGACGAAACAATCAACTCCGCCAAGGCAATGGTCAATACCATAGTAACCTCAATCGAACCAACGCTCTCCATCCACGATTTCCGCGTTGTATCCGGACCACATCACACAAACCTTATTTTCGATCTTGTTATACCCTTCGCAGTAAAAACCGACAGTACAGTAATCATCGGACAAATAAATTCAGCCCTTGAAAAGCTGGAAAAGAACTATTATGCGGTTATTACCGTTGACCGCAGTTACCACTAATATAAATTACAGAAAGCGGAGTTTTGGCACTTTTGACAAAACTCCGCCTTGTTTTGTGCAGATTTTTCTACTCACCGTTTTTTGACAAAAAATTTTTTAATATTTACAAATGCAAACTAATTATGTACAATATATATAGGTTTAATTTAACAGACTACACTATATAAAATAAAGGAGATTGTGCAACTGTGAAATTCACCGAGCTTGACGACAACTTTCAGACCATTCCCAACGGCCCTCTCGGCATAATTGCTCTTCCCGGCTGTGAAGAGCTTGCCGAAAAGATTGACTGGTATCTCACCACATGGAGATCCAAGAGACATGAGGAGCACAAGGAGACACTGCACTTCAGAGGCTATGAGCGTGATTCATACCTTATTGATGTACGCTTCCCCCGTTTCGGTACAGGCGAAGGCAAGGCAACAATCCACCAGACCGTCAGAGGATTTGACCTGTTCATTCTCTGCGATTGCTTCAACTACGGTGTTACATACGAGATGTACGGTATCAATGTTCCTCTCAGCCCGGACGAGCACTTTGCAAACCTCAAGCGTGCAATCAGCGCTATCGGCGGTAAGGCAAGAAGCATCACCGTAATTATGCCCATGCTTTATGAAGGCAGACAGCACAAGCGTTCCTCCCGTGAATCGCTTGACTGTGCAAATATGCTTCAGGAGCTTTGCAACGAGATGGGTGTTGATAACATCATCACATTCGATGCACACGACCCCAGAGTCCAAAACGCTATCCCGCTTAAGGGCTTTGAAAATGTCCAGCCCGTTTATCAGATGATAAAGGCTATGACAAGATCCATTGACAATCTCCATTTCGATAAAGACCACCTTATGGTCATCTCCCCCGATGAAGGCGGTATGGGCCGATGCATTTACTATTCAACCGTTCTTGGTGTTGAACTCGGTATGTTCTACAAGCGCCGTGACTACACAAGAATAGTCAATGGCAGAAACCCCATCATTGCACACGAATTCCTTGGCGCAAATGTTGAAGGCAAGGATGTTATCATAGTTGACGATATGATTTCTTCCGGTGAATCAATGATTGAGGTTGCAACAAAGCTTAAGGCGCTTAAAGCAAACCGCATCTTTATCTGCACAAGCTTCGGTCTTTTCTGCAATGGTCTTGACGCTTTTGATGAAGCATACGAAAAGGGTCTCATCCACAAGGTCTTCACAACAAACCTTATTTACCGCACACCCGAGCTTCTTGCCCGTGATTGGTACGCAGAAGTTGACCTTTCCAAGTATGTTTCCCTTCTTATTGACACCCTCAACCATGACCTCTCTGTCAGCAGTCTTCTTGACCCCGCAGACAGAATTGAAAACCTTCTTGTTTCCAAGGGTTATAAAGAAGCAAAATAAATCTTAAAAACATATCATATGTTGCCTGTGCAGCTTTAAAAACTGCACAGGCAATTTTTTTGAAAAAATTTTAAAAAAAGTGTTGACAAATAACAAATCGTAAATTATAATAACAGTAACGATTACTGATATCGTTAAATTCAATTAAGTGAGGTGATTATATGGCGACCAAATACAGCCGCCAACGCGAAACAATACTTCTTAATCTTTGCTCGCGCACCGACCACCCTACAGCCGACGAGCTGTATATGGACCTTAAAGAAGAACTGCCCAATTTAAGCTTAGGCACACTTTACAGAAACCTTGCAATGCTTACCGACAACGGTACAATACTCAAATTCCATTGCGGTACATGCGACAGGTTCGACGGCAACAACAATCTTCACTATCATCTGATATGCGAAGAATGCGGTAGATTATACGATCTTGATCACGCTCCCCTTGCAGAGCTTGACAGCCTGTTTTCAGAGGGCTACAGCGGAAAAATCAATTCACATCTTTTAGTTTTTTACGGTCTTTGCGAAAACTGCAATACCGTTGAATAAGTAAAAATTATTATTAAAATTATATTTTTGGAGGAAAAATTATTATGAAAAAGTATGTATGCTCAGTATGCGGTTATGTTCACGAAGGCGATTCAGCTCCCGAATTCTGCCCCCAGTGCAAGGTTCCTGCTTCCAAGTTCAACGAGCAGAGTGGTGAAATGAGCTGGGCAGCCGAACACGTTGTCGGCGTTGCAGCAGGTGCTCCCGAGGAAATCATTGAGGGTCTCAGAGCTAACTATATGGGCGAATGCACAGAGGTTGGTATGTATCTTGCAATGGCAAGAGTTGCACACAGAGAAGGCTACCCCGAAATCGGTCTCTATTGGGAAAAGGCTGCTTATGAAGAAGCAGAGCATGCAGCAAAGTTTGCTGAGCTTCTCGGTGAAGTTGTCACAGACAGCACAAAGAAAAACCTTGAGATGAGAGTCGAAGCTGAAAACGGCGCAACTCAGGGCAAGTTCGATCTCGCAAAGATGGCTAAGGAGCTTAACCTCGACGCTATCCATGACACAGTTCACGAGATGGCTCGCGACGAAGCAAGACACGGCAAGGCATTTGCAGGTCTTCTTCAGAGATACTTCGGTTAATCCCCTATCTTATAAATAAAAATCTTAGAGGGAACAGCGACCGCTGTTCCCTCTTTTTTCATCACTGTGTCCTTTAATGTTGTCTCTACGTGATTTTTGGCTGTTATCTCTTCTTATTTATCGAGAGCACCAAAGAAGTATCTGAAAATGTTTACGATGAACTCGATGATACCACAAAGGCAGCCGAACAGCTTGTCAAGGAACGATTCGCTATCGCCAGCATCACCGTCGTTGCCATCGCCTGTTGTAGGTTCATCGCCTGTTGTAGGCTCGTCGCCTGTTGTAGGTTCGTCGCCTGTTGTAGGCTCGTCGCCTGTTGTAGGCTCATCACCTGTTGTGGGCTCATCACCTGTTGTGGGCTCGTCGCCTGTTGTAGGCTCGTCGCCTGTTGTAGGCTCATCACCTGTTGTGGGCTCATCGCCTGTTGTAGGTTCATCAATATCAGGAGCAAGACCAAACATCATCATTGCGACGGTGTTGAGGTCAATTTCGGATGCAGGAGCAGGGTTTCCGCCACCTGAAATTTTAAGGCAACATACTGCAAGAAGTGAATCTGCAGCAATATTCTGAAGCGAAACAGTACCGGTAGTTTTATTCACGAAATCGGTAATATCGTAGAACATCTCGGTCTGACCGACAACAGTAAAAGTTTTGTCACCAATTTTTACAGTAGGAGTACCTTTAGCAGCACGAAGGCTGATCATAACCGTAACATCCTGATTTAAACCACTGCGTATAGCAAATGAAAGAGCTTCACTAGATACGCCTGCAAGATAGAGTTCGTCCTTTGAGCCAATTGTTTCGTAGTTAACCTCTGAAACTTTCTTATTTTCGTTATCACCAAATACATAAACAAAAATCTCATTAGCACTAACAACACCATTAGTTGCAGAAAGGTTTTGCATAACGTTGTAATACTTTGCCTTTTTCTCGGTTTCGGTATAGTATTCATCGTTATCGTTAAGAGGTTCAAATACTCTGATACCGTCGAGAACGGAGAGAAGCTGAGGACCGGTAGATTCGGACATTGTAGTGATGCCACCTGCGGAAGCTATAGCGCCTGTGCCGCCGTTGAGAACGGAGTTATCATCAAAGAAGATAACCTCAACGTCGTTTGCGGTGATGCCAAGCTCTGCAAGAAGCTCATCAGAAACGTAATCTGTTGTGTATGCGGTTACGCCGTCAAAGCCGTCAACGCTCTGTTCAGAAATATTGGGGTGCTTGACTGCGCCTGCTGTGCTGATATAGTTTGCAGCAACCTTGACTGTCCATGTGTCATAATCGAGACCGGTGTGGGTTAAAACGGGAACCTGATAAAGTGTGCCATTATTGCCGTCATTATAATAAGTATCAATTATATATGCCTTAAGTGCTTTGCCGGTATCGGGGTCAACAATTGTTACAAGCTGAACGCCTGTGTTGTAACCGCAAGCGCCGTAAAGCGTGAAGCCTGTGCCCTTGAAAGTAATCTGCTGAACATCGGAACGCTTTGCTGCACTGCTGACAGTTACAGACTTTGCGGAACCGTTGGAATAGTTGCTTGCAACCGCATATTTTGAATCCTTGCCGTAAACACCGTGATCAGCGGACTGAGCAGAAGTGCCTGCTGTGCCGACGGGTAACCAATCATTGCCGGCGTTCTGTCCGTCTTCTGCAAACCTTGTTTCTTCGTAAAGAACGTTTGTAGCGGGAACAACTACAACATTAGGCTTGACAGTCACGCCATCGACAGTTGCCTCATAAGGCAGGGTTTCAATACCATCGATTGACTTATTGGGCGTATAGGTTATATCGTTACCATTACGGCTGAATGTACCGTATCTGTTTGACGGTGTGCCGGTGTTATTTACCGTACCTTGTCTGCCAACAATACCAAGCGGATTAAATGTAACGGGTGAATCGAAGTCAACGACAACAACTGTATCCTGAATCCAACGGGATGTAAGACGAATTGCACCTTCTGTTCTCATAACTGTGCTTTCGGTAACTCTTTCACCGGCTTCATTGTACCAGCCGAAGAAGGCATAACCGTCTCTTGTGGGAACGGGAAGTGCGCCGTAGCTGTCGCCGTATTCCAAATCTCTGGTTGAGGCTGAAGGTATGTTAACATTGGTTTCTGCAGAGCCGACCTCATAAACACGGATATCGCTGAAGGTTACGGTGTTATTTGCACCGTTAGCATCAAGTCGGATTACAGCGCGTGTTGCATCTGCGGGAGCAACGAATATCGGGTCGCCATAAGTTTCATTATAAATGTTGTTGCTGTTTGAAAAATCAATACCAAGTCCGGAGGACTGAGTGTCATCATAAAAGAAGATATAAACGTCCCAATTAGTGCCGGTAATATCAACGTCAACGTAATATTGCTTACCCGCGGTTACGGGGAAGAGCGGAGATGTTGACATACCTTCGCCGACGCCTTCGTTACTGGTAAGAGTAAAACCATTTGAAGTTACATTGCTGATTGTTGCACGGTCTGCTGTTTCTTTGTTCCACTTACTGAAATCAAGAATTGTATCAAAGTACAGCGTAGCCGTCTTTATTGCCCACTGTGCAGTAAGTGTTGCATTACCGTACATACCGGTCTTGCTGCCTGCCTGATATACGGTGCCTGCGGGCCAGTTACCGGCTGCGGTTGTTACCTTCCAACCGGTGAAATTATAGCCTTCTTTTGTCGGTGTGGGAAGAATTATGGTGTCTTTAATATCGTAGCTTACTGTATTTGACCCGCTCATTGTGCCGCCGGCAACATCAAAGGTAAGGGTGTCTTTAGGTTTGACGTTCCACTTGGAGATAAGGTTAACCGTACCGGCTGTTGTGAGAATTGAGTCTGCGGTTACCTTTGTATCACCGTTATACCAACCGGCAAATTCATAACCTTCTCTTGTGGGTGTGGGAAGTGTGCCGTAGGTTGAATTGTAAGCAACAAGTTTATTTGCTACTGAATTGTTAATATCGTTTTTCTCATATACATTTAAACGTATATTATCCACCTTGAGAACACTATTGGTTGTGTTGGGGTCAAAACGAACGCGGATATATTTGGTATCAGCACTAGTTTTGAATACCATACAGATTTCGGTTACATTCGCTCCGTTACCTGTTGAAGAGAAATATGGTCCGCCTTCCTTTCGACAACCGCTGATAGCGTGCGTTGCATCGACAGTTACGTCCGCATGGCTTTCGTTGGTGTTGTGAATATAAACATCAAAACCGTTGGTGCCGCCATTCTGAGTAAATTCAGTTTCCGCAGTAAAGTAATAGGTTGTGTTAGGCTCGACAGCAATGTAATAGGAGAAGTCTGTGTTATTATCTCCCCCGTTACCTATTGCAGTTGCCGTAAAGCCTGTATCTGTTCTGTCTGAAATTTTAACGGCACTACTGAAACTATTCCACGCAGAAAGGTCGAACAGGTTATCGAAGGTTACATTGTATTTGTTAGCCGTCCAGATTGCGTACAGATTTCTGTTATAAAGGCTGACATTAACAGTAGTAGCACCTGAAGTTGCACCAGCATCTGTTGCCCAACCCGCTAATGTATAGCCTGTTTTCGTTCCTGTTGCTGTAGGTGTAACATTTACAGATGTGTTTGCACCGATTATTACATTCATTGAGTCGGGAGAAACTGTACCGGTATTACCGTGTAATTTAACTGTTGTCTGGAGAGCGTTCAGCTTAGTGGTAAGAGCTGATGTATCGGTTGTTGCAGAAGTGGGATTACCGAGGTTCTGTGCCGCTTTGCGAAGCTCTGTACGGTATTCTTCCCAAGATGCTGTTGTGTAGTTGTTAGCGTTGAGTGATGTAGCCCTGAGAACTTCCTGACGGAGAGCGTTCTTGTTTGTGCCGGTAACATTGATGTTAACAAAGACGTTGTTCCAGGAAGATGTCGTAATCACAGCGCTATATAAACTTTTAACGGCACCTTTAAGTCTCAAGCTTGCAGAGCCGCTGATTGCCTTATTCCATACATCGTTATATACGGGAGCACCAATTCCTCTGCCTGATTTCTCTAATATAACAGTACCTTTGCTGTTATAATCGCCGGTATACTGGCTGCCGCTAGTGGCAGTTCCGTTGTAGTAGCTAGAGGTCTGACCTGTAAAATCAGAAAAATACCAGGAACAATCAGATTGTGTAGTATTATCCTGGTCGGTAATCATAAAACCGACCTTGAGGTTGGGAATCTGATTCAGGTTATTGTAACGGCTGGTATCAACTGTAATATTAGCCGTGGGGCTGATTGAGTTTGAACGGGCGTGGTATTTTGTACCGCTGGCATCAACGGATTGATAAGACATTGTCGGTGATAGACCGTTACTGCCGGACTGAATCCAAACACTGTCAGGGCTGTTAGCGGTAGGCGTTGTAATTGTGCCAAACATCGGCAGGAAGTTATCCGTCTGAACATAGTAGTTGTTAGGCCTGTCACCATCTGAATAGCCGTGAACACCCGAAACCCAGATAACGGAGGATGCGTATGTGCTACGGTAGGCGCTCTTTGCTCTTGCCGCAGCACCGACGGGCTGATAGTAAGGAGCATAAAGGGTTGAGTATGCATAATACTTTCTGACGGAGCCGTCGTTCATTGTAACAGTAAATACCCACTCTGCAAGAGCAGTGTTGCCGGCAGTAAGACCGGTACCATTGATATACAAACCTGCGGTATTATACTGAAAAAAGCCGTTTGCCTCAATCAAACTGGCAAAGGAAGTATCTTCGTATGTGTTGGTGAGTATACCACTAGAAACATTAGATGCTTCGTTAAGAACAATATCACCGATACCGCTTGTAACTGTATTAACGGCAATCTTAACATCTTTTGCACCTGGAATGTAAAATCGAACATAGGCATTAGTATTGGCAGCCATTGCCTCGGGAGTTACGGTATAGCTACCGGAAGTAATAGTATTGTTAACATAATACTGACCTTGAACTGATGCACCTGTCGAAGGTTTCATATAAACCGTTTCGGGTACGGCGATAACGGCTTGATGTGAATTATCAACAGTAACATTCGTAGCCGCAAGTGAAACAAAGCCGACGGATATGCAGGAAAGAAGCATAATTACCGCCAGCATGAATGACAGCACTCGCTTGGCTCTTTTTGCAGATTTCATAAAATTTACCTCCAAAATTTCTTTTGTTAGTTGTGTGATCTATATTAAATTCCAAAATTGTTTTCTTTGGAAAATTGTTTTTTAAAATGGAAAATTGTGGGCGGGACACCCGCACCCGGAGTAAATTAACTGTAAACTGATTTAGCTGTTTTACATATTGATGTAAGAATAGCTATAAGTTCCGTAATATCCGCATTGATACTCTCAAACTCTTTATCCGACAGATAATCCGTACTGTACAACAGCCGGAGCCAGTATTGCGTTTCGTTCGCTTCTTTTAATGCAATATTCATCTTCGATATAAAATCCGCTTTCGACTGAGCGTTTTCAGTTTCCGAAACGTTAGCCCCTATACTCGTACCGCTACGCAAAAGCTGTTTTGATAAAACAAACTCTTTTTTATCGGCAGTTAAATGCTTATAGACGTTAACTGTTCGCACAGCGAAATCAAAACTTTTAGTTTTAACAGCGTTATCCTTCAGACAAATCACACCTTATATTTCAAATTGAAAACAGAAAACTGAAACTATTAAAAAACGGAGCGAAGCGACCCTTAATTTTCAATTTTCAATTCTCAATTCTCAATTTTTAGAGCACGCAAGCACAAATCTCTGTACGCCGCCGCCTTTTCACAGACGTAATCGGGAACACCGCTGAACGAGCCCGTTTCCGCAAGCGTTACCGCTGCACAGACATCGCAATACGCTCTCAGCTCGCAACCGCGGCACTTTTGCGGAAGAATTATTTCTTCACGCGCTTTTTTCAGCTGTGACCACGCAGAGCCAAAATCCTCCGCGCCGAAATACGGTTTGTTCATCATTCCGCAGGGGGATACAAACCCGTCCCAAGTGACCCAGAAGGTGCTCAGACCGGCACGGCACGGTATACGCTCGCCGCAGGAATCGCTGCACTCCCCTATTTCGCCGCGCGGCACAAGCTGAGCCTTGGCGGAGATATATTTGCGGAGCATATCATCGCCCATTTTACAGCGCTGACACTCAAACTGAACCTCTGCCGCCTGAGCCGCAGACAGACGGGAAGCTTCGCCACCCGCACGCAACGGCGGAAACATATAGCTGACAGGCTGGACAGGCAAGCTGTATTCACGCGCAAAGGCGTATATCGCTTCAATATCCTGTCGGTTGTACTGGTTTACCGTAAGGTTAAGCTTAACGCTGACACCCGCTTGCGCAAGTTTTACGATTGCAGAGCGCACTTTTTCGTAAGCCTCACCATAGCCGCAAAGGGCACCGTAGGTTTCTGCCGAAGCACCGTAAAGCGAGATATTGAGCTTGTTCGGCGGATTTTCCGCAAAGAAGCGGACACGCGCATCGTCTATCAGCAAGGCGTTGCTGTTAACCGACACAAGCAGACCCAACCGCCGCGCACCGAGATAAATCTCGTCAAAATCCTGACGCAACAAGGGCTCGCCACCTGTTAAAAGCAACATCAGCATTCCCGCATCCCTTGCCTGTTCGGCAAGGCGGAGCCACCAGGCGGCACTCTTTTCACGGGAAAGTGCTTCACAGTCATTCTCCTTGCGGTGAATGTAGCACATTTTACAGTCAAGCGGACAGCGTGAGGTTAACTCAAACGCACCTGACAAGGGCAAAGAAGATTTATCCGCTTTGGAAAAGAGGTTCGATATGAACTTGTCATATTCAACACTCAAAATGATCTCTCCCAAAAATCAGATAACACCGTGCAAGGCTTCCTCAAGCACATCTACCGCACTTTCATCCGCCGTGCAGGCAAAGGAATAAACCGGAACGGTTTTAAACAGCTCGATAAGCAAATCTATTATCGCGCCCTGCTCACCCGGAGCAAGCAAATCAAGATAGACATTTTCAAGCACGCCACGCAACGCTTCAAGCCCGACAAGACGCCTGACCTCGTTCTCTTTCCCTTGAGAAAGCAGAACAATCGCACCGAGAGGCAAGGTTTCGTTTTGACATATACCGCTTGTACCGCAGAAAGGCACACCGCAGGCATATCCACCGCCATCGACGAGGACACCCGCCTTGTCGCCGTTGATTACACGGGCAGAACGGTGTTTTTCCCAAAGCGCCGCCTGTGTGCTCTTACCCACACCGCAAGCCGCCGAAAACAAAACCGCTTTGCCGCCGACCGCTATGTATGACGAATGAAGGAAAAACGCTTTTTTATACAGCATCAACTGAGCAAACGAAAGCGAAGCCCACATATATCGGCTGTCCATCATTATGGGAAAACTTTTTTCGGTAAAAAAAGTTTCACTAAAAGAAGTATCCGCCGGTGTATAGCAGGTCAACGCCCCGGGCAAAGTACCCATCGGCATAGAACGGTAAACCGAACCACCCTCAGCACTGACATAATGATCACCTGCTCTGCCGATAGTTTCACCCGTCACATCGGGAAAAGATCCGCACACTCGGCAGGCTATATTTATATCGGCACAGCCACCCTGGGACTCAAACTGTTCCCACATAGGGTTACTGCCCGGAAAAGATTCCGCCTCGATACAAATCAGCTTGTTGCAAATATAATAATACTTCTTCATAATATAATAATTATATAAAACCCCATATTATTGGAATTTTATTTTAACCTATTTGTCACCCATTGTCAATGGATAAGATGATATTTCTTTAAGATAATATTATCTTTCCGCTTCAATCCTCATAATTCCCATCAGGTATTTACATTTTGAACCACTTTTGGTAAACTGTTTTTGCTATAATCTTCAAGAAAACGCAGTTTGAATTTTAAGAAAACTATCATCGAATCCGGACTGCTCCAGAAGATTTCCGACAACATATCCGTCGTAACGGCTGACACAAAAACATTATCATAATTGGGGAGATAAACTATGGAATTCAAAACATTCGGACACATTATTCACGGCGGTGATTATAACCCCGACCAATGGATTAACAGCAAGGAAATATGGGACGAAGATATGCGCCTGATGAAGCTCGCACACATCAACAGCGCTACGATTGGAATTTTCTCCTGGGCTATGCTTGAGCCCGAAGAAGGCAAATACAATTTTGAGTGGCTTGACGAAATAATGGATAAGCTCCACGAAAACGGCATAAAGGCTATACTTGCCACTCCGTCAGGTGCAAGACCTGCATGGCTTGCACAGAAGTACCCTGAAGTACTTCGCGTTGAAGAAAACGGAATCAGAAATGAATACGGTATACGTCATAATCATTGCCTCACCTCCCCTCTTTACAGAGAAAAAGTGCGTAATATTAACACTAAACTTGCCGAAAGATACAAGAATCATCCTGCACTTAAAATGTGGCACATATCCAACGAATACTGCGGTGAATGCCATTGCGAACTGTGCCAGCAGGCATTCAGAAACTGGTTGAAAAATTATTACAACAACGACCTTGAATTGCTCAACCACAAGTGGTGGAACGGTTTCTGGGCACATCAGGTAACCGATTGGGAGCAGATTACTTCTCCTAAATACAGAGGTGAAAACCACGTTTCCGCACTCAAGCTTTGCTGGAACAGATTTGTTTCGGACAGCCACATCAGTTTTTACGAAAACGAAATTGAACCTCTCCGCAGAATTACTCCCGATGTACCGATTACGACAAACTTTATGAGAATGTACAACGGTATCGACTACCAGAAATTCGCAAAGAAACTGGATATAGTTTCTTGGGACAACTATCCTGCGTGGGAGCTTGGTGACAACGTTTACACCGCCGCGGAAAGTGCATTTGTGCACGACAGCTTCCGTTCAATGAAGGACGGTCAGCCCTTCTTTATGATGGAAAGCACACCGTCAAGCGTCAATTGGTTCGACGTTAACCGACTGCCAAAACCCGGTATGCAGGAGCTTTCTGCAGTACAGTCAGTTGCACATGGAGCAGACAGCGTACAGTACTTCCAATGGAGAAAAAGCCGTGGCGGTCACGAAAAATACCACGGCGCAGTAGTTGACCACTGCGGCCACGAACACACCAGAACATTCCGTGAAATAACAAGCACAGGCAAAGTGCTTGAAAAGCTTTCTGCCGTTACCGGTCAGAAATGTGAAAGTAATGTTGCGGTTATCTGCGACTGGGAAAACAGCTGGGCTGTCAAGCATTTCTGCGGTTTCAACAACAAGAAAAGAGATTACTTCCAGGAATGTATCAAATGGTATAAGCCTTTCTGGGAAAAAGGTATATCTGTTGACGTAATTTCGATGGACGAAGATTTTTCAAAATACGACCTTGTAATTGCCCCATTCCTTTATATGCTCAAAGACGGAACGGAAGAAAGAATTGAGCAATATGTTGCTGACGGCGGTCACTTTGTCGGCACATATCTCACCGCAATGGCTGACAAGGACGATTTGTGCTATCTCGGCGGATTCCCTGCTGGAAAACTCAAAGATGTTTTCGCAGTGTGGCACGAGGAAACAGATTCTATTCCCGCAGGAGAAAGCGAAACTGCAACATTTAAAGGAAATGAATATTCCGTTGAACATATCTGCGATATAATTCACGCAAACGGTGCAACCATACTCGGCGAATACACAAGCAATTTCTACGCAGGAATGCCTGCCGTAACAGAAAACACCTACGGAAAAGGTAAGGCATATTACGTTGCTTTCAGAAATGACGACAATCTTGCAACAGATTTCTGCAACTATCTTATTGAAAACACGAGAGTAACGGCAGATACAAACATAAACTGTGACAATGTTGTGATAAGAAAAAGAGGAAACCTGATTTTTGCTTTCAATTTTACCGAGGATGACGGCTATATAACAACGGACAAGGAATATACCAATGTAATCAACGGCGAAAAGGTATTCGGCGAAACTAAAATCAGCAGCCGCTCATATCTGATACTTGAATAATTTAAAAACCGCTCTGCACGGCACAAACGGCTGTACAGAGCGGTTTTCAGTTTTTATCAGACTTCTTTTTCCATTTCCATTCTGCTGAATTTCTGACCCCAGGCGTTTGCCCACGCTTCGCAGTAAAGTTTATAATAGGAAACGTTATTCTTCTTTCTGTAACCTGCAAAGCAGTTACACCATATCATTGACGGTACAGCAATTACAACATAGTAAAGCGGACCGAGAAGCAGACATTGCCAGGTGTGTCCGTATTCGTGAATACGAGTGTTATATGTCCACTTTTTGCTCTTATGCTGGTCCTTCATAAATATAAACAGACCCAACGAAAGACCGCCTGATTTCCACGGAAGATAGACAATGTATGAGTATCCGAAACGCTGCCAACGGCGCTTTTTTATTTTTGTGCAAATCAAAAATGCGATTCCGCCTGCAATATTTACAGGCAGACCCCAGGTCCATTGAACAAGGTAAAACAAGAAATCAAGAACAGAATTTTTAGCGTTCTTTTCTCGTTTATCGGGTGCTTTTTTTGTAATATCAGCCATTGTTGAGTTTCTCCTTTTCCGCCTTCATTTCAAGAAGTATAAGGTATTCACCTTTATCGTTCATGTCAAGACAATGTATTTCAGCGCTGTTATTCTGACCAAGCCAGGTGTTTTCAAGTTTCTGACCAGAAATCAGTTCGCATCTCTGCTTTTCCTCTGGTGAAAGTGTTACGCTGCCATATTTGTGTTTGGTAGCAATTGCCGCACGGATCATAGTGTGGTCATCCTTAGTCATTCGGAAACGTTTAAGAAGAACGAGTGAAACAAGAGCTGCAACAATCGGAATAACCGCAACACAGATTCTTACACCCATAACAGCACTTTCCGACTGTACAAAAAGCTGACCCGTTGTTTCTTCATAGGATGAAACTGTGTCGCCCGTTATAAGACCGAAGCCCTGAAGCGTAAAGCCAACGAGTGCTGCCATAACGCCGCTGATACTCTTTTTAATAAGGGTGCTGAAGGTTGAAATAACGCCTTCTCTGCGGCGGCCTGTAATAAGCTCATCAACATCCGTAAGGTCGGGAAAAATGTTGGTTGAAACAAAGCCGAGACCCGACATACCGAAGGGATAGAGAAGCATACTGAGCATCATAAGCGCAGACCAGAAAAACGAGCCGCCAGACTGCATTACCAGACCGATTGCAAGTCCTGCAACCATAAGCGGAGTTACAATATTACCGCATTTTTTCTTACCGTGCTTCATTGTAAGAGTGTAGTTGAGTGGAAACGCGCCTGCTTCTGCAACACCTGCAACAGCGTTGAAAAGAGCGTATTTACTGTACTGATTGGCAAGGTATTTTATGTAATAAACCTTTGAATTTGCATAAAATCCTGTTGCGAACTGGTAAGCAAGGCTCATAAAGAAATACTGTCTGAAAGACCTGTTTTTGAAAACCAGAACATATTCACGGATAACATATTTTATATCAAGCTTTTCGACCTTATTGTCAAGCGAGCTCGGCTCACGGGTTTTCGAATAAGTAAGGAATACCGCAATACCGAAGAAGACGGAAAGCACGATACCTATAACAAGAAACGGTGCTTTTGAAGCAGAGGTAATGTTGTCGTTTGAACCGAAAGCAGCAAGAATTACAACAACTATTCCGAAAGCGGGCACCATACCTGCCGAATTGAAAAGATAACCAACGGAATTGTACTGTGTTCGCAGATTATACTCAGGTGCAAGCTCAGGCAACATTGCCGTGTGCGGAACACCGATTACCGTATAAGCTGTTTTGTAAAGCATATAAACAATTACAAAGTACGCCATAGCCTTCGAGCCACTCAAGCCGTAGGAATTCCACAGCAAGGTATAAGAAATCACCATAAGCGGTATGCCTATAAGCAGATAGCGTCTGTGCTTACCTGTAGCAGAGCGTGTACGGTCGGTTATAATACCCATAACGGGGTCTGTAACCGCATCCCACACAGTTGCAAGCATAACTACTATGCCCGCCTGATTGAGCGACAGATTGACAACATCAGTAAGGAAAACCGTAAAATACATACTGATTATGTAACCTGCACCGCCCATATACATATTGGCGTAGCTGTAATTAATCATAGGCAGTATGGTTGTTTTAAAATCGCCCTGAACGCCTATAGCTTTTTTTATCCTTTCGCCCATCAAAACACCCTCTTCTGATGTAAACTTATGAATTGATTGTACGCCTTTTGTTTTACGCTGTCAACTTTTGCGTTTAAACAATATTTATTGACTAATTAAAACTAAAAAGATATAATAACAGCAAACTATATTTGTAATGAGGTTATTGTTATGAAGAAATTAACAAGAGCACTGAGCTTTTTGCTCATATTCGCCGTTTTTGCAAGCACAACAGGGCTTTTTGCCGGTGCAACGGACAGCAAGAATTATTATTACATTGACGCAATTGACGGTGATGACACCAACAGCGGCACAGATATAAACAACGCTGTTAAAAGCATAGCCGGCCTTAAAGACCTGCATATCGGACCCGGCACTCACTTCCTTTTCAGAAACGGCGGCGAATACGAATGTGCCGTTACCCTCACCTGTGAGGGCACAAAGGATAATCCTGTTGTAATTTCTTCGTACGGTGAGGGTGAAACCGCTGTACTTTATACAAACGAAAAAAAAGAAGTATTTCAGCTTTTTGACTGCTCATACGTTACAATTTCCAACCTCAATATCACTGCACCGAACGGCGGTGGTATCTGGATTGATACATACAACAAAACCTCTGTAGGTATTACCGTTGACAATGTATATTTCTACGATATGCCCAACGGCAAGGTTCACAGCCGTGACGATTTTTCAAGAGGTGCGGCAGCAGCAAGAGCAGCAATTATGGTAAAGGGTCTGCCTGCAAACTCCCGATATGCAGTAAATGACCTGACCATTACAAACTGCGAGGTTTATGACTGTGCAAACGGCTTTATGATCTGGGGCTCATGGAATGATTCACAGACACCGTGGTGTGAGGAAGAGGATATCGACCCAATTTTCAACACAGGTCTGCTTATCAAGGGCTGCTATTTCCACGAAATGGATGCAGAAGCAGTCGTTGTCGGTATGTGTGACGGTGCACTTGTAACACATTGCCGTGCAATCAACTGCTGCCAGGGTGAAGGTGTTGACGAAAACGGCGAAATTGAATACTTCACAGCCGCAATGTGGTTCTGGGGAAGCGTTAACAGCACCATTCAGTACTGCGAAATTGCAGGACAGAAGAACGTCGGTGACGGCATGGCGGTTGACTTTGACTCCTACTCACACAACTGTACCTACCAGTATATCTATTCCCACGACAATGTTCGCTTCATGTGCAATTGCCCCAACCACAGCGGTCAGCACGGCAACACAGTCAGATACTGCCTTTCCGTTAATGATAACGGCGGACGCAGCACAACAGCATCAGGCCGTGCAGGCGAACACGGTTTCAGTTTCTACAACAATACGATTATCAACTGCGGCGAATTTCAGTTTGTCAATATGTACGATTCGCTTATCGCAAACAACATAATCATCCCTATGGACGGTGCCACATTTGCTTATGACCTTGACCCGACACGCGGCAACACATTTTTAAACAACTGCTATTACGATGCAATGTCACCACTTATTGATTTAGGCTCATTTAATACAAGACCGGGTTTTGCCGGTGAGAGTTTCCCCGGACTTATGCAGTATAATCTGTCAGCGAATTCTCCGCTTATTGGTGCAGGAATCAAGGTTGAGGGCGATGATTGCACAACCGACTTTTTCGGCAACGAAATCACAAGCCGTAACATAGGCTGCTACGGTGGAGAAGGCGTTGATGCACCGTATGAAAAAGAGAATTTCATTGAAAAAATAATCAGAACGATTCTTGATATCATTGAAACAATTATTCATGAAATCAAGGTAATATTTGACTGAGGGCTGATTTTATGACATTAACAACCTTAGCTCGCATACTCACTGCGTTCTTTATGATACCTTACTACCTTTTCAACTACATATTCAACAATTACGCCTACCCTGCCGTAAGCACATCGGGCGCATATCTTTTCTGCTATTTTGTGGGAAATTCAGTTGAAGAGCAGAGCCTTCACTTTGCAGTAAGTACCGACGGCTACAATTTCAAAGCCCTCAACAACAACGAAACCGTTATTGAGCAGACAAAGGGCACAGGCAGCGTGCGTGACCCGTACATACTGAAAGGCGTTGACGAAAACGGCAAGGAGTGCTACTTTATCATTGCAACGGATATGGATGCAAACCTTGGTTGGACCTCAAACCATTGCCTTATCACATGGAAATCATACGACCTTGTAAACTGGATTGACGAAACGGTTATTGATATACGCCAATTTGAGGGCTTTGAAAACACTAACCGTGCATGGGCACCGCAGGCAATATGGGACAGCGACAAACAGATGTATATGGTTTACTGGGCAACCTCAACAGTTGAATACGACTGTGCAGGCCACTACTACGCCTATACAAAGGATTTCAAGACCTTTGAAACCGCTCCGCAGGTGCTTTACGGGCGTTGGAATGAAGTTGATCCCGAAACGGGTGGAACAAGAAACATTCAATGTATTGACGGCGATATAATCTTTAACGAAAAAAACGGATACTACTACCTCTATTTCAAGGAAGATATTACGCAGAAGATAGCCTACGTAAAATCCAAAAATCTTACAGGTCCGTACAACGAAGATTACACAATATGCTCGCTTAACTACTGGGGTGTTGAGGGCAGCTCAATGTACCGTATTACGGGCACGGATGCGTGGATTATGATTATGGATGAATACGGTCAGGAATCGTTCTTTGCGCAGATGACAAGGGATTTCAAGAGCTTCAGACAGGTACAGCGTTCAACATATTCAATGAACCACCTGAAGCCCAGACACGGCTCTGTTGTTGCTATAACAGAAGCAGAATACGCAACACTTGTCAACGCATACGGAATAAGTAAATAACGGAGGATACGCAGAAATGAACTTTCTTGAAGAGAGAATTATAAAAGACGGCATTGTAAAACCAGGCAATGTTTTAAAGGTTGACAGCTTTTTAAACCACCAGATGGATATTGAGCTCATGGACAGAATGGGTGAAGAATTTCACCGCCGCTTTGCCGACAAAAAAATAACAAAAATACTCACCATTGAGGCATCGGGTATTGCAATTGCCTGCTCTGTTGCGAGGTGCTTCAATGTTCCGCTTGTTTTTGCAAAGAAATCGAAAAGCGTAAACATTGAAGGCGATATGTACATAGCTGAGGTTGAATCTTTCACCCACAAGAACAAAAACCAGGTTATCGTTTCAAAGAAATTCCTCAACGCAGATGACCACATTCTGATTATTGACGATTTCCTTGCAAACGGCTGTGCACTTCAGGGACTTATCTCAATCACAGAGGCTTCGGGTGCAAAGGTTGAGGGACTCGGTATCGCAATAGAAAAGGGCTTCCAGATCGGTGGTCAGGTTATAAGAAACCTCGGCTACAAGCTTGAATCGCTCGCAATTGTTGACGAAATGAACACTGAAACAGGCGAAATCAAATTTAGAGAGCAATGATTATGAAAGGAAAATATAATCTGCCGGACGGGTTTACCGTAACAGCACACACAGGTTGTATGGGCACAAAACCCAACTCAATTGAGACAATAGTTACAGGTTTTGAAGCGGGTGCGGATATTGTTGAATTCGACCTTAATTTCGACAGCAACGGCACTCCTCTGCTTTCTCACGATGCACCGAAAGACGGCGAGGTAACACTCGACGAAGCGTTTGCGACACTGGCAAAGTGTGACGGATTACGAGCAAATGTCGATATCAAAAGCGTTGCCGCAATTGAAAAAGTTATTCCGCTTGCAAAAAAGCACGGTGTACTTGATAGGATATTCTTCACGGGCGTTCACGAGGGCTTTGTAGAAGCGGTAAAGACAAGAGCACCCGAGGTTGAATATTACCTCAACGTCGGTGTATTACCCAAATGGAAACAGACTGATAAATACCTGCAATCGCTTGTTGATAAAGTAAAAAGCAACGGTGCAATAGGTATCAATTTCAACAAAAACAACGCTACAAAAAGGCTTGTTAATACCTTCCATAATGACGGTTTGTTCGTGTCGATATGGACGGTTGACAAAAAAAGGAAAATGAAAAAGATTCTTTCTCTGTCACCTGATAACATTACAACTCGACATCCTGACAAACTTAAAGAAATTATAAAAGGCTTGTGAGTTCATCGCTCACAAGCCTTTGGCTTTTATTTGCTTTATTCCGCAATATTTCTTGCTACATACACGCCGCTGGCGGAAGCGTGAGAAAGTGAATGTGTTATACCGCTTCCATCGCCAATGATATAGAGTCCGTCATACTTGCTTTGCAGCTTTTCGTTGACCTCAACTTCCATATTATAGAACTTGACTTCCACTCCGTAGAGCAGAGTATCGTCATTAGCGGTACCGGGCGCAACCTTATCAAGTGCATAAATCATTTCGATTATACCGTCAAGGATACGTTTCGGAAGAACAAGGCTCAGATCACCTGCAGTAGCGTTAAGCGTGGGTGTAATGAAAGCTTCATCAATACGGTCCTGCGTTGAGCGCTTGCCGCGGATAAGGTCACCAAAGCGTTGGACTATAACACCACCGCCCAGCATATTGCTCAGTCTTGCTATACTTTCACCGTAGCCGTTGGAATCCTTAAACGGCTCTGAAAAATGCTTTGCAACAAGCAGGGCAAAGTTTGTGTTTTCCGTCTGCTTTGCAGGATCTTCGTAGCTGTGACCGTTGACGGTGATGATACCGTTTGTGTTTTCGTTAACAACGGCTCCCTTGGGATTCATACAGAATGTACCGACTTTATCACCGTATTTTTCTGTACGGTAAACAATTTTACTCTCATACAATTCATCTGTAATATGAGAGAAAACCTCTGCAGGAAGCTCAACACGTACGCCGATATCAACGCGGTTGCTCTTTGTCGGAATATCGAGCTCACCACAGACCTTTTCCATCCACTTGCTGCCGATACGGCCAACGGAAATTATACATTTTTCGCAAGGGTATGTCCCCTCTTTACAAACTATCTCATAACCACCGTCGGTAATATTGATTGTTTCAACGGGAGTATCAAAGAAAAAGTCAACCTTATCTTTAAGATGTTTATAAAGATTTTCCAGCACAACATAATTGATATCCGTGCCGAGGTGACGCACGGAAGCCTCCAACAAATGAAGGTCGTGACGGATACACTCCTTCTTGAACGACGTACCTGCGGTGGTATAGAGCTTTGTGCCCTCGCCGCCATAGGCAACATTGATTTCGTCAACATAGTGCATCAGTTCAAGTGCATGCTTTTTGCCGATATATTCGTAAAGCGTACCGCCGAAATCATTTGTAATATTATATTTACCGTCCGAGAAAGCGCCTGCACCGCCAAAGCCGCTCATAATCGAGCAGCTCTTGCAGCCGATGCAGGTCTTTATTTTTTTGCCGTCAATTGGGCAATGGCGTTTGCTGAGAGCGTGACCCGCTTCAAAAACAGCAATTTTTTTGTCGGGTACAAGTCTTGTAAGCTCGTAGGCGGAAAATATTCCGCCCGGACCTGCACCGATAATAATTACGTCATATTTCTGCATCTTACTTCATTTCCTTAATCATTTCAAGATATTCGCTTACAAGGAAGGAGCCTATATGCTTACCGACGGAAAGCACCTCATCTGCAATTTCCTCGCCAATAATGTGGCCCATAAAGGCAAAGTTATTATCCGTAAGAACATAACCGATGGCATCATTTGCAAGGCTTACGGCATAAACATCAATACCCTCAACAGATTTGTGAAGGCTGTCATACTGCCATTCGGTACCATCCCAGTTAGTACCGCCTGTAATCTCATCGTCCCAGAAAACTTCGGGATAAAGCTCACCGGGGAAGAGCGCAAAACCAACCTTGTTGCCAAACTCAAGGTAACCCATTTCTGTTGCCATACAGTACTCTTTGAAAAGGAAACCATCATAATAAACCTTGTTGTTAACAAGACCGATTTCACAGGCAAGAACAAGGATACTGTTTTCGGGTGTAACAAAAATCTCTCTGTGAACTGCATTCATTACCGGAGCAAGCTCGGAATATTCTGCCGCAAGAACAAGCTTGGCAAAGCAGGTACCGAGGTGCTTTGCTGATGCACCCATATCCTCCCACTCGGTCATACCTTCGGTATTGACATCGATATCTCTTGAAACCTGACCGACAGCACCGGGGATCATAATGAAATTGCCACCGACCTCGTTTTTAATATATTCATCCATATAGTAGATATAGTCAGAGCCAACAAGGTTATGACCTGCGCTGAATGAAGTTGCGTGGCAGGTAATATCTGAAATATAAGTATCGCCCTTACCGGAATCGGGTACAAAACGGAGAATTGCCATTTCGGGCAGGTCTTCCTTGGCAATAAGGTCACGCTTGTCCTTGATAAACTCGCCACAATCGGCAGTTGAGAAATAAAGCTTACCGCTCTCACGGTTTTCAAAAGCTTCTTTGATTGCCTTTATGGATTCGCCGATGAAGTATTCCTTGAAGTATGCGGCTGTTTCCAGACCGGGAAGTGTTGAATCAATACCGAAAATATTGGTCCAGAAAGCGCCGAAAAGCTTGTTTGCAAAACCTGTGCTGACACCCTGAGTATCAAGAGCGGAATGAGCGTGAGTAGAAACAATATTGATACTTGCAACCTTGATTTTCTGCTCGTTGCAGTACTCAAGTATGGCCTTGCGCATTGTACGGATATCGGTTGAAGTAACACCGAGAGCGTCAATTGCACCGAGCACAACCGCACCTTCACCGCTGTTGTCATCAATAACGGCAACACGGATACGCTGGTCATCATAAACACCCTGAGCGAGCTTATTTGTAAGGTCACGGCCGATATTGTACTTGCCGTTATCTATATCGTCCGGAATAAGACTTCTGCTTGAATAGCCGAGTGTCCAGTAACTGCCTTCTGCCGGCTGAGTCTGATAATTCTCTCTGCCTGCCATAAAGACGACTTCATCACTATCATACTCATCAATATGCTGCCACGATGAATGGTTGGGATAAATCTTGCATATTGTGCTCACAAGACCTTCAACAATGACATTAAGGGCATTATAAAGCCCCTTCATAATCGTATCGCCTGCCGATTCAGACTGAACGGAAACTGCCTGTGTGTCAACAGCAGAAGCGTTCACGCAAAACAACATTGAAAAACAAAGAACAACGGAAATTATTTTGATAAATACAGATTTCATTTTTAATTCCTCCAAAATTACTCAATAGGCTCAAAGTCCGATGCAGGATGCTTACACCACGGGCAGACAAAATCGTCGGGCAATTCTGCATTCTCGTGTACATAACCGCAGATTTTACATACCCAGCCCTTATTCTTGGGCTTTTCAGGCTTGGGCTTAATATTAGCAAAGTAATATTCATAGGTAACGCTCTTTTCATCGCCCAGCACCTTTGCTTCAGTAACCTCTGCGATAAACATTGTGTGTGTACCGCAATCAACCTTTTCCACGACCTTTGCGCTGTAAAAAGCGTTTGCATACTTGGTAAGGTACGGCAAACCGTTTTCTGATGCCGCCCATGAATCTAAGCCGTCGAACTTATCGGTAAACCTACCCGAGCTGAAACCAAAACGCTCAAATAGCGAAAAAGGTGTACTTTCGGTGAGGACACTGACATTAAAAATACCGCTGTTTACAATAAGGTCGTGAGTGTAGTTAGACTTATTTACGCAAACGGCAATTTTCAACGGATTCTGCGTAACCTGAACAACCGTGTTTACGATACAACCGTTATTTTTTACCGAATCCGCTGCGGTAAGACAATAAAGACCGTAGGAAATCTTAAACAACGCATTGTTATCAATATTGCTCATAAATTTTTCTCCTTTATTCCCAGAGTTTTCTGTAAATGTTAAGAACGTCTTCTTTGTTAATTTCTTTGATAGTATTTGAGGGGGAACCCGAAGCAACTGCATCCCCTGCCATCTTGTCCATTACTGCAAAGAACTCATCCTTGTCGATACCGTATCCGGCAAGAGTGGGAATATTACAGGTTTCGCAAAGACTACGGCAGGCTTCAATGAATTTTTCTGCAGCAACTTCGTCGGAATCTGACTTTTCTGCGGCACCGATTTCCCTTGCCATATCGGCAAAGCGTGAATAAGCACCGTCATAAACATAGCCAAAGCAAGCACAAAGAAGCATAGCATTGCTGATACCGTGAGGCACGTGGAAGAGCGCACCAATCGGACGACTCATACCGTGAATAACGGTAACCGAAGCATTATTAAACGCAACACCTGCCTCGAAGGCGGCAAGTGACATCTGTGCTCTTGCTTCAACATTATCGCCCTCGTTATAGCAAACGGGCAGATATTTGAAAATCTTCTTTATTGCGCTGAGTGCAAACTCATCTGTAAGAGGCTGAGCCTTACGTGAGGTATATGCTTCAGCGGCGTGACAGAGTGCATCAAGACCGGTTGCCGCTGTTACGGGCTGCGGTGCGGTAAGGGTAAATGCAGGGTCATCAACCGCAATATCGGGCATAAGCACTGCACCCTTGAGCAGCATTTTTATATCTTTTTCCGTGTTGGTGATAATTGTGAACTGTGTTGCTTCCGAACCCGTACCACTTGTTGTAGGTACGGCAACCATAGGCGGACAAGGCACAGTTATAACCTTGCCGAGATAGTCATTAATTGAACCGCCGCTTGTCGCAACTGCGGCAATTGCCTTCATTGCATCAATCGGTGAACCCCCGCCGACAGCAACAAGGAAATCACAGCCCTCATTAATATAAACGGAAAGACCTGCTTCAATCATTTTATCTGTTGGCTCACCCGTGATTTCAGCAAAAACAGCATATTTCACGCCGCCTGCGGAAAGAAGGTCCTCAACAAGCTTTGAGTTGCCGAGTTTCACCATCATAGGGTCGGTTACAATAAGTGCTTTTTGGCCCAGTGCACAGATAGCGGCGGACGCATCGTTAAGTGCATTTTCGCCGTAGAAAATCTGCTTGGGCATAATCAACTGGTATCCCATAAACAAACCTCTTTTTTATAATAATTATTAACAATTTGATTATACCAAAAACATATCCGTTAAATCAAGTTAAATTAATTTATTGTTGTTATACTGCAGCTTAATATAAAATTTGTGAATGTTTTGTGAATTATTATCACTTTGTTTGATTCAAAAAGCAAATAGTGATATATTAGTTATGTGAATTATTCTTACACTCGAGGTGGCTTTATGGAAATAGCGGTTTGTGATGACGACACGATAGACAGAAACACCGCCGCGCAAATGCTCAGACAGTGCCTTAGAATGAGCAATTCGGGCGGCGGTATAACCTGCTTTTCCAACGGCATTGAGCTGTTGTACGAAACGCAGGACGGCAAAATTTTTGATGCGGTTTTTCTTGATATCTATATGGACAAAATAATGGGTATGGATGTTGCGCGTCGACTGCGCGCAGGCGGATACAACGGTAAAATTATCTTTATGACAGCTACCTCAGGCTTTGCGGTCGAAAGCTACGAGGTGAAAGCATCGGGCTATTTATTGAAGCCCGTTACCTTTGATAAAATCGAATGCATAACACGAGAATTGCTTGAGGATTTTGACTTTGAAGTATATCACCTTCGCCATCGCGGCGAAATAATCAACATTGCTTACAACAACATTGTGTTTGTGGAAAGCTGTAATTCTAAATGTCTTCTTCACTGCGCTTCAGGTGAAACTCACACTGTTTACAAACGTCTTTGTGATATCGAGGAAGAGCTTTGCGACAGTCGCTTTCTGCGATGTCACCAGAGCTATCTGATAAATATGAATCACATTGTTCACGCAGACAAAAGCTTCCGCACGGACAACGGTGAAACCGTACTTATAAGGCAAAAAAACTTAAAAGAAATCAAGGATATTTACTACAGCTTTCTCAAGTAAATCAACCTGCCTTAAGCTGAAGTCTGAATTTATCGGCTATCATGGCAACAAATTCCGAATTTGTGGGCTTACCGCGTGAGGACTGGATTGTATATCCGAAATAGGAATTGAGCACGTCGACATCTCCCCTGTCCCACGCAACCTCTATAGCGTGGCGGATTGCTCTTTCCACTCTTGAAGAAGTTGTAGCATATTTTTTTGCCACACCGGGATAGAGAAGTTTTGTGACTGCGTTGATGCTTTCCTCGTCGTTAATTGCCATAAGTATTGCTTCACGAAGGTACTGGTAACCTTTGATATGTGCAGGAACGCCTATGCGGTGAAGCGTCTGGGTTACCTGCATTTCAAGGCTTGCGGCAATGTTTTCCTCGGTTTTGGCTGTGCCAATGCTGAGGTTGCTGATACGCTTTGCCATTTCATTAAAATCAAAGGGACGAAGAAAGTAATAGTCCGTGCCTGCGCTCATTACCTCACTTTCAAGAGTGGGATTGTCAAATCCCGATACAACAATAAACTTCGGTTGGCGTGCAAGACCGGCCGCACGAAGACTTCTGATAACGCCTATGGCATCGAGATTCGGCATAAACACCTCCATTACGACAATATCCGGGTTTTGTCTTATCACGGCATCAATGAGTTTTCGGCCGTCCTTTTCAACACAGTCTGCCTCCACACCGTTTGAGCGCAGAGCCTTTGCACACGGTTTGCCGAAGGCTTCGGAGTTATCTGCCACAAGAGCCTTTAAATTCTTATCCATAAATCAGTTTTTCCTTTCTTTTCGGGCAAATAAGCCCGTTGATTTTGTGAGGATTGCTCATCTCGTAACGTATAATAGCAAACTTTGAAGGATAAAAACCGCACATTGTGAAAACGTGGCTTTTGGCATTGAGTTCGGCAGAAACACAGCAAAAAAAGCTTCGTAAAACAAACAACACGGCTGAAAAACAGCCGTGTTTGAAAAATATTATTTAATTTTCGGGTAAAACCTCGGTTACAGTCAGTTTCTTGTCGGAAACGGTAAATTTAACCTCGAAACCGGCGAAAACAAAACCGTAAACCCTTTCGGAATCATTCTGATAGGACGGCCTTGGGTCACCGCTTAAAACCTTAATAAGTGTGTCACGCTTATCCTCGGGAATTTTTTCAAGAAGTGAAAAATCAAAATTCACCTCAAGGATTCTGTCTTCAAGTGTTTGTGTGAAGCCGCCTGTTGCATTTGGTACGCTGTCGGCATAAGGCAGATAGGGCTTGATATCGTAAATCGGTGTACCGTCCATAAGGTCGCTTCCGCTGACAAATAAAACCGGACCGTCAGGAGAATTGACCTCAACCTTTTCAAGCTTTACGCAGGAAAGCCCTATCGGATTCGGGCGGAACGGAGAACGCGTAGCAAAAACACCCATTCTTGTGTTTCCGCCAAGCAGAGGAGGTCTTACCGTCGGCGACCAATTATCTCTGACAGCTTCAGAAAACTGCCACAGAAGCCATATATGAGAAAAATCCTCAAGCCCTCGGAAAGCCTCGGGCACACGGTATTCCTCTTCAAATATTATCTTACCCTTGATTTCCTCAACAAGACCGCTCTGCCGTGGCAGACCGAACTTTGTGGGGAAATCTGTTTTTATGCGTGCAATAATTTTCATCTGTAATATCTGTCCGTGTTCTTCAAATAATCAATCAACATCATAGGCCAGTCGGTCTGAACAACGTCAAAGCCCCTGTCCGCAAGCCAGCCCCAACCGAAATCGCGCGACACAGTAAGTGCGCTGTCATCGCTGTGGCCGCCTGCAAGCTGTTCCTTGTAATCGTAGATAATTGAATTTACCCATACAAGGATATTATCCTTATGCATTTTTTCGATGAATTCTTCGCCCGCAAGCGGTGAATCGTCTTTTTCAAAAAGCACCTCAACGCCGATATAGTTAACATTACGCTTTAAAAGCTCCTCGTGTACAGGGTGCTTTTCTTTGACAATAGGCATAAACTGAAGCTCGGGTGCAAGGTCCTCAAGTACCTTTATAACCTTGTTACTCATACTGCTCTTTACAAGCACCTGATCAACCATATTATGGTGCTTGATTGCCTTGTATATCTTTTCGGGGTTACCCCAGAATTTATCGACATTGATATAGCAACGGTCCTTGAAGGCTTCAAGAAAATCGTCAAGACTTGTAACCCCGAACTGAGTCGGAGTTTCGTCAACGTTGCGGTAACGCAATTTCTGCACAGCATCGTATTTCATAGTCGGAATAAGCCTCAATTTGCCAAGATGCGGCTTTTCCATACCGGGATGGAAAAGAACAAGCTTACCGTCACGGGTGCAGTCTACGTCAATTTCGAGCATATCTGCGCCCTGCATAAGCGCAATTTCATAAGCCGCCATTGTGTTGCAGGGAATATTGCCGCCCGAAGCACCACGGTGAGCAACAACGATTATGTTTTCCTTTGCCTTTTGCCTTAAGTCGAAATTCATAGAAACACCCCGAAATATGTTTTTTAAAATTGTAACATATAAAGAAAATGATTTCAACATTTAACTTATATTGACTTTTCCTTTTATTAGTATTAAAATATATTGCGTATATTTATCGGAGGTAAAACAGATATGAAACTTGACAAGCTTGTAGGCGAGCGATTCAAAGAAAGGCCGTCGGACTGCGTTATTGACAGTCACGCACTTACAGTCAGAGGCGGATACATCAAAAATGTGGCAAACGGAATTTATTCTTCCTACCCCACTCTTCGCAGAATTACCAAGAAGATTGAGCAGATAATAAGAGAAGAGATGGATGCTATCGACGGTCAGGAAGTTCAGTTCCCCGTTGTTATGCCCGCATCCATGTGGGAGGAATCCGGCAGATACTCCTCTATCGGCAGCGAGATGGTACGCTTTACTGACAGAAACAAGGCGCCCCTTGTTCTCGGCATGACTCACGAAGAGGCTGCTGTTCACCTTGTACGTGAATACGCAAACAGCTACCAGAAGTATCCCTTTATGATTTACCAGATTCAGACAAAGTTCCGTGACGAGGGCAGACCCAGAGCAGGTCTTATCCGCGTTCGTGAATTCACAATGAAAGACGCTTACTCCTTCCACACATCACAGGAAGATCTTGAAGCATACTATCAGAGATGCTATGACGCTTACAATCGCATTTTTGCACGTTGCGGTATTCCCGAGGTTGTAACTGTTAAGTCCGACTCGGGTATGATGGGCGGCAGTATCAGCCACGAATATATGCTTCTCACACCCGTCGGCGAGGACAGCATTGCAGTCTGCTCCGAGTGTGATTTCAGGGCTAACATCGAGGCTGCTCCCTGCATTGTTGAAAACGAGGCAGACAGCGTAATCGAAGAGCTTACAAAGGTACACACACCCGATATGCACACAATTGAAGAGGTATGCACCTTCCTTAAAGCTTCTGTTGAAAAGTCCTGCAAGGCTGTTGTATATCAGAGAAATGAAGACGACACATACATTGTTGCTTTTGTCCGTGGTGACCTTGAGGTCAACGAAACAAAGCTTCGCAACACAGTCGGTTGTGACATTCACCCCGCAGAAATTGTTGACGGTTGCGGTCTTATTGCAGGCTTTATCGGTCCGTGCAACATGGATGAGAGAATTTCCGTTTACATTGACGGCTCTCTCAAGGGTGCAACTAACCTTACCTGCGGTGCAAACGAAACAGATTACCACTACACAGGCTTAAATATTGAGCGTGACCTCGGCGAGGTTGAGTACTGCGATGTTGCAGCTATCAAGGACGGCGGCATCTGCCCCGTTTGCGGCAAACACAGCATTACAATTTCCAGAGGTATCGAGGTCGGTAACATCTTCCAGCTCGGCACAAAGTACACAAAGGCAATGGATATGCAGTATCTTGACAACCAGGGCAAGGCACAGTACCCGATTATGGGCTGCTACGGCATTGGTGTCGGCAGACTTGCCGCAAGCGTTTGTGAAGCATACCACGACGAATACGGCCCGATATGGCCTATGGCTATTGCTCCCTGGCAGGTACACCTTTGCTGTATGAGAGCAGACAACGCAGAAGCAAAGGCTTGTGCAGACAAGATTTACGCAGATCTTCAGTCGGCAGGCGTTGAGGTTATTTACGACGACAGAAGCGTAAGCGCAGGCGTTATGTTCTCCGACGCTGACCTTATCGGCGTACCGCTTCGTATAATCGCAAGCCCGAGAAACCTTAAGGAAGGCGTTTGCGAGCTTGTAAGCCGTGACAAGAAAATCAGCCTCAAGGTTGGTCTTGACGAGGTTATTGACAAGGTTAAGGAGCTTATCAACGAGCTTATGTAAGGTGATTTATATTGAAAATCCCCTCTTTTAAAAATTACAAACTCAGCTACACGAGAATTATTGCTCTGTTCTTTCTCGGCGTGATAATTCTCGGTACACTGTTGCTGACACTTCCCATATCGTCAAAATCGGGAGAATGGACTCCCCTGCTTGACTGTACCTTTACCGCAACAAGTGCCACCTGTGTCACAGGTCTTATAGTTTATGATACTTTTACGCAATGGTCACTATTCGGTCAGGCTGTTATCATTTCGATGATACAGGTCGGCGGTCTCGGCGTTATGACGATAATTACGATGATATCCGTGTTCCTGAAAAGAAAAATCAGCCTTCACGAAAGAAAGCTGCTGATTGAATCCTCGGGCACAGTGAGAAAAAGCGGTATAATAAAACTGCTTAAACAAATTGTAACGGGAACGCTTATTTTTGAAGGCGCAGGTGCACTGTTACTCGCGACACGCTTCTGCACCGAATTCGGTTTTTTTGACGGATTGTGGTATTCCGTTTTCCATTCGGTTTCCGCCTTCTGCAATGCAGGCTTCGACCTTATGGGCAGATACGGTGCTTTTTCCTCGTTGACGCCCTTTGCAGGCGACCTAACCGTTAACCTGACAATATGTGCTCTTATAACAATCGGCGGCATAGGTTACCTTGTGTGGCAGGATGTGCTCAACTTCAGATTTAAGTTCAAAAGTTATTCGTTACAAACAAAAATCGTTATTGTAACAAGTGCGGTGCTCCTGCTTGGCGGATGGCTGCTGATGCTTGTATCCGAATGGAACAGCAGTATGGCTGAGCTTAGTACAGGCCAAAAAATACTAGCCGCACTTTTCCAGTCCGTAACCGCAAGAACAGCAGGCTTTAACACTGTACCGCTAAACAAGCTATCCTCAGCAGGTCTTATGACTATGGTTGCACTAATGTTTGTCGGCGGCAGCCCCGGCTCAACCGCAGGTGGCGTAAAGACAACAACCGTTGCGGTAATGATACTTGAACTTATTTCCGTAACACGCGGCGACAAATCCGCAACTGTTTTCAAGCGCAGACTTGAAGAAGACACGGTAAAAAAAGCAGGCGCGATAATCACAATTTATATACTCGCAATTGTTGCAGCTGCAATATTAATCAGCGCAATGGAAAGTTTACCGCTCGGTGATGTAATGTTTGAGGTTGTTTCTGCTGCAGCAACTGTCGGTCTTACAACAGGAATAACTTCCTCACTCTGCACCGTATCTCACCTCATACTTATGATTCTGATGTATGCAGGCAGACTCGGCGGACTTACGCTTATGATAGCCTTTGCCGAAAGGAAGCAGACGGCAATGCTCTCAAGACCAACGGAGAAAATTCAGATAGGATAAGGTGGATATATGAAAAGCATACTTGTTATAGGTATGGGACGCTTCGGCAAACATCTTGCGCAGAAAATGCTTGAGCTCGGCAACGACGTTATGATTGTTGACAGCGATGAAACTAAAATTGAAGAGCTTGCACCGGTATTCACGGATTCCTTTGCAGGTGACTGTACAAACGAAGGCACAATCCGCGCGCTCGGCGTTAACAATTTCGATATCTGCTTTGTTTCAATTGGCGAAAACTTCCAGTCTTCACTTGAAATCACGGCTCTGCTCAAGGATTTCGGCGCAAAATACGTGGTTTCAAAAGCCAACCGAGATATTCAGGCGCGTTTCCTTAAAAGCGTCGGTGCAGACGAGGTAATTTACCCTGAAAGAGCAATGGCAGAAAAGCTTGCAATACGCTTCAACGCCGACAATGTTTACGATTATATTGAGTTGACTCAGGATTTTTCGATTTACGAAATCCCCGTACCCGAAAGTTGGACAGGACGCTCGATATCATCCGTAAATGTCCGCAGAGATTATCACCTGAATATTATTGCGGTAAAACGTGACGGTCTTCTCCGCCCGATGCCTGGTGCAGATTATGTATTCAAGGCAAACGACCATATGGTTGTTATCGGTCAGACAGACAACATTGCAAAAATAACCGCTAATCCCAAAAATAAATAACGCAATATAAAAAAACACACGCAGCTTACTGTAACAAGTAAACTGCGTGTTTGTTTTTATTCAGCAGGAGTAAGTGCGCTCTCAGTATTTTCTTCTGTACTGTCAACAACAGGCTCTTCTGTTGATGGCTCTTCTGTACCCGAAACATCTTCAGCGGAAGAGGAATCTTCAAAAGGAGGAATAAGCGGCGCTTCAGTAGGTGCTTCGTCCCATACAAGGAGAGTTACCTCTGTACCCTTGGGATAGCTCTTGCCGACTGTAAGGTTAGATACATCCTGTACTACACCTGCGGTATGTGTGCCGTCGTTTTCGACAAGCTCTTTACTGACCTTGAATTTGAAAGCTTCAAGTCTTTCTACTGCATCAGCAAAATCCATACCGATAACATAAGGAAGTTCGAACTGTTCAATACCCAGGGACACCGTAAGAACAATCTTTGTACCTGCGTTGACTTCAGAATCAGCAGAAACACTCTGAGCGATGATATAGCCCTTTGAAACCGTATCACTGTAGGCTTCGGCACGCTCAAAGACAAAATTATTAGTCCAGAACGGTGTTGCGGTAACCTCGGCGTAGTTGCGGTTGACAAAATTAGGCACCTGAACAAGTTCATTTCTTGTGCTGACTTCTGTTTCCTGCTCGGGAGAATTAAAACCAATCTTATCGCCGAAGGCAAGTACAACGATAAGGAAAATAACAAGACCGACAATTGCGCTTATCAGCGCTGTTTTAAGGATAAGAAGTTTATTTTCATCAAGCTTTTTGCCGTTGTTCTTTGGCTGTTGCTTTTGCGCAGCAGGCTTTTTCTCTGTCTGCTGTTTTTTGACCGGTTCTTTTACAACCTCGGGTGCTGTACCGCCTGCAAAATCGGAAGCCGTAGCAGTGGGAGAAGCAGAAAGCTCTGCCCTGAACTGCTCAACCGAACGTGTTCTGTCCTCGGGAAGAATCTGCAAAGCATTAATAAGGCCGTTGATAACATAAGCAGGAAGCTGTTCGGCAAATTTGCCCGGCACCATAAGCCTGTCGTTTGTGAGGCGCTCCGTTGCCTCTATGGGGTCAGTACCGATAAGGGCACGATAAAGAGTTGCTGCAAACGCATAAATATCCGTCCACGGTCCCTGCTTGCCCTCAAAGCCGTATTGCTCAACTGCAGCATAACCGGGGAAAAGCTGAGCTGTAAGATCACCCCTTGCAGTGCGCGCCTGCCAGATTGAAAAACCTCCAATGCGCATTTTTGCATCTCTTCCGATGTAAAGTGTTACGGGAGAAATACCCCTGTGAATGATACCTGCCGTGTGGAGCATACCAAGGGTAGAAAGCACCGGCATAAACAAGCTTCTTGCTCTTTCCCACGAAATATAACCGGCCTTGTTGCGCAGCAGGTAGTCACGAAGGCTGATGCTTTCGATATATTCGGTAACAGCATAAGCCGTTGCGTTTTCTTCAAAAACCTCAAAAACATTTTCAAGCGCAGAAAGACCGCTCATACGGGTAAGCCTGCGCCAGAGTTCAAGGAAATCCGCCAGACAGTCATTATATGCTGTTTCACAGCCTGACATAACAGTGAGCGCCTTTTCCCCTGCCTTACGGCTGCAAAGCGTATCGGGCAGAAATTCGCGCAATTTGACCGCCTTTTGTTCACTCATATCCCAGGCGATATATGTTGCTCCGTCGCCGTTATACTCAAGAAGTCTGCCGACAATATAGCGACCGGAAACAACAGTTCTCACAGGAAGATAAGGCATAATCTGCGGTGTGTCAACATTATATCCGCAATGGGGGCACTGCCAGGCACCGCCCGTATCTCTCATACAGCTCATACAAAGGTTTTCGCTGTTTATCAAGTTTATTCACTCCGTTTCTTTTGGACATTTAATACCAATATACATAATTAAACAAATATATTGTATCATTTTTATCGGCAATAGTCAAACATTATACAGTTGCAAATTGTAACAAAAATATAAACAATATCGGCGCACTTCACAAACTGTAAAGTGCGCCGACAGCAGATTATTTATTATTGAAATATTCGTCAATTGCCGCATAAAGCTTTGTCGTAGCGGTTTCACGGTCACACTCACGAAGCTGGGCAGCAGCCATAGTCAAGTGGCCGCCTCCGCCGAGGGTTTCCATAATAACCTGCACATTGACTTCACCGAGTGAACGTGCGGAAACATTTACCGTACCGTCGCTTTCAAACATTGCAAATGAGGCACAAATACCGTCAATGTTGAGAAGTTCGTCTGCCGCCTGAGAAGTTATTGCTCTTATATCATCGGAACTGATATCGGCAAAAGCAATTGCGCAGGAACGGTAATTCTGTGCCGAAGCAATTATTTCGTTGCGGAGTTTAAGGCTTTCCATCTTATTCATAAACAGCTTTCTCACTTTTACTGTATCCGCCCCCTTACTGCGAAGGAATGCAGAGGCTTCAAAAGTACGAACACCTGTTTTAAGCGCAAAATTCCGTGTATCGAGCATTATACCCGCCAGCATTGCGTCTGCATCGCTTGGCGTAATCTTAGGCTTTACCGGCATATACTGCAGCATTTCGGCAACCATTTCACAAGCCGAGGAAGCATTAGGATCATGCTGAAAAACAATAGAATTATTAATAAAATCAACATTTTTTCTGTGGTGGTCAATAACAACAATGGTTTTAGCCTGCTTATAAAGCTCTGCGCTTTCAACAACCTCACATCGGTGTGTATCAACAATTACAAGAAGCGTTTTTTTGTCAAGCATTTTCAACGCATCCTCAGGCGAGCAGAATACTTCACCCGTGTTCTTTTCAACCATATCTATCAACGACTGCGCAAGCGACTGTCGGCGGTTAACTACTATTTTCGCTTCCTTGTTTACAGCTCTTGCGGCACAGAGTACACCAACAGCAGAGCCTACGCTGTCAAGGTCTGAAAAGCGATGACCCATAACCAGGATATTCGAGCTGTTTTCCATAAGCTTCTGTATAGCAGAAGCAACAATTCTCGTGCGTGCCTTACTGCGCTTCTCAACGCCCTTTGAAACACCGCCGAAAAACTCATAGCCGTCATTTTTAAGTATTGCCGCCTGGTCTCCTCCTCTGCCGACAGCCATATCGAGCGCCTGACGGGCATTTGCTTCGCCCTCGCGCAATGTTTTGCCCTTACCTACACCTATAGAAAGTGTTATACCGACAAGTTTATCATCGTACTGATATTCGCGGATTGAGTCGAGCACGGAAAATTTCTTTTCAACCATTTTTTCAAGCTCACGCTCTTCGCACACGACAACAAACCTGCCGTCACCAAGTTTGCGGATAAGGCAGCCGTATTCACTGAGCCATGCGTCAATCAGTTTTTCCGCACGGCTTCGCATGGCATCAAAATCGCCATCGGAGTATGACTGCTCAATTTCATCGAGATTGTCAATGGTCATAAGCATTACGCTCGGACGGGAAAGACGGTATTCATAGTAAACCTTTCGCATTTCGGTTTCGTCAGAGAAAAGAAGCGCAAATGCTGCTTCCCCCTTTACGGTTATCGGGAAAGGATATATTGAGTATGAATTGTCGTAAATATCCGAAAAAATTCTGTCGTGAGTTGCGATTTCATCAGCGCTGTGACCATTCAGAAACTGTGTAACATCATCACTCATCAGAGTGTAATCGCCCAATACACGCGAACTGAAGAGCGTATTGAACCAAAGGATTCTTCCCGCTGCCGTACAGACAAGCACGGGCATCGGAAATCCTTTGAGATTATCTTTTTCGGAAAAGTCAAGAGTGTGGTTTAATGAAGATATCATTTCATCCTTGTGTTTAAGGGAAACGATATTGCTGACAAGCGCAAGGCCCACAAGAGCGGCAAATATTGCAAGCTCAACCAGCGCAACGGTTTTGTTGTACCTGAACATAACTGCACAGGTAAACACCGCTACGGCAAGTATTCCGAAAAGACAGATGTTATTTCTGAATATGCGAATCAAAAAATCATACCTCCATAATAATGGGAACTATCATGGGACTGCGGCGTGTACGTTCAAAAACAAAAGAGGAAACAGCATCTCTCGTTTTGTTCTTAGCTGCAGTAAGGTCAGACGGAGAACGACTGAGTCTGTCCTCAAGCGTGTCAAGAGCTATCTGTTTTGCTTCTTCAATAAGCTCCTCTGCTTCTTTGACATATACAAAGCCTCTTGTAATGATATCAGGGCCCGAAACGATATAGCCCGTATCAGGCTCAACACTTGCGGCAATGATGATAATACCATCCTGTGAAAGGTGCTTTCTGTCACGAAGGACGATATTTCCGACATCGCCGACACCTGAGCCGTCAACAAATATTTTGCCTGCAGGTACAACGCCCGCAATTTTTATTTCCTTTTCGCTCATTTCCACAAGCATACCATTGTCGGCAATTACTATATTGCGGTGATCGATACCTATGGATTCGGCAAGAAGCCTGTGCTTCTGAAGGTGCTTCTGCTCACCATGAACAGGAATGAAATAACGGGGCTTAACAAGGTTCATTATCATTTTCAGCTCTTCCTGACAAGCGTGTCCCGAAACGTGAACCTCATACATTTTTTCGTAAATAACCTCTGCGCCGAGCTTCATCAGCTCGTTTACAACCTTGCCGACAGTCTTTTCATTGCCGGGGATGGGAGTTGCGGAGATTATAATATAATCCATCGGACTGACCTCGACCTTGCGGTGGTCGGAAAAGGCCATACGGGTAAGAGCGGACATGGGCTCGCCCTGACTGCCCGTTGTGATGATAACCATTTTTTCGGCAGGATAGCGGTTGACGGTATCAATGCTGACAATAAGTCCGTCAGGAACATTGATATAACCAAGTTCCTTGGCTATGGCAACAACATTTTCAAGGCTTCTGCCCGAAAGGACAACCTTTCTGCCCAAAGCAACAGCAGTATTGATAATCTGCTGCACACGGTGAATGTTTGACGCAAAGGTAGCAACGATGATTCTGCGGTTACCTGCCCTGCGGAAAAGGTGCTCAAACGATTCGCCGACCTTCTTTTCGCTTTCGGTATAGCCGGGTCTTTCGGCATTAGTGGAATCGGAAAGAAGACAAAGAACACCTTCTGTACCGATTTGCGCAAGACGATTAAGGTCGATAGGCTCACCGTCGATTGGAGTTGTATCAATCTTGAAGTCACCCGTCTGAACAATTGTGCCCGCACCGCAACGGATAGCAAGCGCGACAGCATCAGGTATTGAATGATTCACGTGAATAAGTTCGACATCAAATTCACCGAGTTTTATCGTATCACCAGGCTTAACAACATTGAGTTTTGCAGAATTTAACAGGTTGTGCTCCTTGAGCTTGCCCTGAATAAGACCGATTGTAAGCTTTGTCGAATAAATCGGGATGTTTGCGGTTTTAAGCAGATAAGCAAGACCGCCGATATGGTCTTCGTGGCCGTGTGTGACAACTATGCCCTTGATTTTATCAATATTCTTTTCAACATAGGAAAAATCAGGCAGAACAAGGTCAACGCCGAGCAAATCGGGCTCGGGGAAAGCAAGACCGCAATCGACAAGGAACATACTGTCGTTGTACTCATAGAGAGTCATATTTTTGCCGACCTCATTAAGGCCTCCGAGAAAGGCTATGCGCACCGGGAATCTGGAAGCAGGCTTATTCTGTTTCTGAGGCTTATTCTGCTTCTTCTCCGCCTTGTTCTTGTTTTGCTTATGGGGCTTATTCTGTTTGTGCTGTTTTGCAGGCTTCTCCTGTTTTGCAGGCTTTTCCTGCTTTTCGGGTTGTGCATTACGCTTGGAGATTTTTGAATAGCGTGCAAACTTTTTAGTCTGCTTTTTCTTCTCCTGCTGTTTTGTTTGTGTGTTTTTTTCTTGCATAATTAATTTTTTCTTTTTTTAGGGTAACAAAAACAAACCGCACGGCAGTGCGCCGACAGTTTCGGGTAACATATCATCGTTTGTTTTTGCCACTTTTTTCCTTTCGTTTGATTTTTGTTATATAATTATTCGCCTAACGCCCAAGGCGAAAAAAATTCCCAGTTGATATTAATTATACTTTAATTATATATATCTGTCAAGTTAAGGGCGATTTCACGGGCGGTTTCGCTGTCCGCCGCCTGCACCTCAAGACAATATCTGCCTCGTGTGCCGTTGGGTGTCACAAGGACATTTGAGCCCTGAATTTTTGCAAAAACACTGTTCCCGTCAGTCACAAGTTGCTCGCACTCAATTTCATCGGAAATTTTCAGTATATCCGCCGAAGTTGTAAAGCTCTTTCGGCTGACAGCAGTTTCGGGAAGGATTTTGCACAGTTCACCCAGTCCGCAACCGTTAAGAGACATATATTTCATAATCATTACTGCAAGGAAAACCGAATCTTTTACGAAAAGCTCTTTTCCGCCCGAAAAACTGCGCCTGATTTCAATCCCGTTTTCTTTTGCGAGTCCATCCAAGCTTTCAGAAAGTGAAAAAGAAAGCTCGACCGGAGTTTTCTCCTGCGTAATTTTAATGGCATATATAACCGACAGCAATTCATCCCGTGTGCGGATTCTGCCGTATTCATCTGCAGCACTTATACAAAGACCCGAGGGACTGAGAAAAAACGTTGCCCTACCTTTATTCTCGCCGCCCAAAGCCAACAACACCCGTGCGCATTGGGTTTTGACAAGCAGATTTTCAGACTTTATGCTCGCCGCAATTCCTTCGAGATTTTCTGCCGTTTCAAGAAGTTGTTTATAATAAACCGAATTGAGATCGGTCCGAACAATAACACCACCTCTGTGACCGCTCAACTTATCTTTTGCCGCAAGAGCTGATATCTCCGTTTCTTCCGCTGATGAGAGATTACGGGCATCACGGCCGAAAACGCTGATACTGCATTTATTTTCTCCGTTTATGAAAAGTGCGCCGTCAAGCGAATAATGTTCGCAGGCAAACGCTGTCTGTGCCTCAAAAGCATCACCTGCAAGCAACGCACACCCACCCTGCTTTTTTATCCCCTTTGCTATATTCTGTGCCGTTGCAAAAGAGGCATCTGACCCGCAGTAAAGCACACCGAGCTTACCACCGAGCACCTGAGCAACGGCGGCACCTATGTTTTGAGCAACAGCAGCGGTAACGGCTGAATTGAGCACGCAGAAAGATTTCATTGTTATCTCCTTTGAATTTAACCGGTGTTATGTAAAAAAATACTGCAAAAACATCTTTGACAAAAATACTTAAAATTAATCATTGAGGTTGTAATATCAGGATGAAAATGATAAAATAGCAGGCGTATTACTTTATAGGATGATTTGATTTATGAGTAACGAACTTAAATTTGTTGAACTTTTTGCAGACGGATCCTGCTCAGGCAACCCCGGCCCCGGAGGTTGGGGAACGATACTGCGTTTCGGCACGACTGAAAAAGAACTTTCGGGCGGTGCAAAGGAAACCACAAACAACCGTATGGAAATTACCGCTGTGCTTGAAGGACTCAGGGCGCTGAAATACCCCTGCCGTGTTAAAATAACAACCGACTCGCAATATGTTTTCAACTCTGTCACAAAGGGTTGGGCTGAAGGTTGGAAGAAAAACAACTGGATAAAAAAAGACAAAAAGCCGGCACTCAATGCCGACCTTTGGGACGAATTGTTGACAGAGCTTGCAAAACATGAGGTTGAATTCTGCTGGATAAAGGGACACAACGGCCATAGCGAAAACGAGCGCTGTGATGCACTCGCTGTCGCCCAGACCGAAAAATTCAAAGGATAATACAAATCAGACCGCTGCAACCCTCGTTTATAACCTTTTCGAGTGTTTCCTGCAACTTCATTCTTGCTTCGCCCGGCATACGGCAAAGCTTGTTATGAAGCCCTTCGTTGACAAGCTCGCTGAGAGATTTGCCGAAGATGTTGGATTGCCAGATTTTAATCGGGTCTTCTTCAAACTCCTTAAGCAGATAGTTAACAAGCTCCTCGCTCTGCGATTCAGAGCCGACTATCGGCGCAACCTCTGTTGTGATATTCGCACGCATCATATGAACAGACGGTGCGGAAGCACGCAGGCGAACTCCGTATTTCCCGCCCTGCTTCATAATCTCGGGTTCTTCAAGAGTCAGTTCCTCAATTGACGGCATAACGATACCGTAGCCCGTTGCTTCAACTTCATCAAGCGCATTTTTGAGCCTCTCGTAGGCTCTTTTTGTTTTGTTGAGGGAAATCATTTCATCCATCAACGCCTGCTCACCGCTGATTTTTGTACCCGTGACCTCGCTGAGAGTTTCAAAGAAGAGTGACGGGTCCGTCTGTGCACTGACCACGGCACTCCCCGTTGCAAGGTCCATTTCCCCTACTTTGACAGCAGAAAGGTACGAACAATCGCTCAGTTCCTTTGCAAACAGCGGAACATCACGCACCCGTTTAAGCTTCGATGCAGCACAAGCAACAGCCGAATCAATTCCTGTACGAACGGGATGACCGGAATTGAGGCTCATCATCCAGCCCGGCAGATTAACACCAACCTGCTTGATAGGAAATTCAAAGAGAACCTGACGGAGTATTTCTTTTATCTCATCTTCCCCTACTGTTTTACAGTTAATTGCAATTACGGGCACACCGTAACTGTTCACAAGCTCTTTTGCAAGCTGTTGAGAACGGGCAGAATCGGGGTTAACACAGTTGAGAAGCACAACAAACGGCTTGCCAAGGGCTTTGAGTTCATCAACAACACGCTTTTCCGCTTCACCATATTCTTCCCTTGAAATATCGCCGATACTGCCGTCAGTTGTGACAACAAGACCTATAGTTGAATGTTCGTCGATTACCTTTTTAGTGCCTATTTCAGCCGCCATATTAAACGGAATTTCCTTGTCAAACCACGGGGTTTTAACCATTCTCGGCTGTTCGTTTTCTATATACCCGAGTGCACCGGGCACTATGTAACCGACACAGTCAATCATACGCAGTTTTATTTTCACCCCACCCGAAAGCGTTACACCGACTGCTTCCTCAGGGATAAATTTCGGCTCGGTGGTCATTATTGTTCTGCCCCCCGCAGACTGCGGAAGTTCATCGGTAGCACGCTCACGCTTGGCGGAATCGCTTATATTCGGCAGAACAAGCTCATCCATAAACCGCTTGATAAAGGTCGATTTACCCGTTCTTACGGGCCCTACCACGCCGATATAAATATCACCGTTTGTTCTTGCGGCAATATCGTTATAAATGTTCTTCTGTTCCATTTTTTGTTCCTCCTTTTATCAGCTTCTGGGTATGATGAGCATAGTATCGTCGTGCAGAGTTTCACCGCTTACAGAGTTACGGTGGCTGACAGCATCAACTGAAGTACCGAAATGCTTTGCAATATCCCACAAACTCTCACCTTTATCGGCAAAATATACAGTGATTGCGGCAAGGTTGTCGGCGGATTTTTCGCCAGTTTTTGTTATGTCAGTAACGGCAAGGTAGTTTCTGCGTGAAAAAACGCAACCGGAAGCGTTGAACTGAATACGTGCATTAAGCTGAGTACCCTTACCGCTTAAAGCAGCACCGCTTACACAGATATTAGGCTCGTAGCGCACATCCGGCGTGTCGGCGTTGATATCGGTTTTGTGGCGATAATCAACCCTTCTGCGAGCAAAGCAAGGTTTATCCTCCGCATCCGTATAGAGTACACAGAGCGTAACCGCTCCGCTCAGCTCAAGCTGAGAATCGGCAAAGGAATTAACACAGGTCAAATCCGTACACCACACATCAAGCACACGGTTGACCGCCGCGCCCGAAAAATCAAGTTCAGCTGAATTTACAAAGGTTTCATCAAGCACGGTGGCGAGCCTTTCTTCGCACACGCTTTCCTTTTGCAGATCGAGCTCGCTTACCGTGGAAAAAACGTCCGACAAAAGCACCGCAGAAACCTTTGAATATCCACGCACAACGGCACAAATACAGGCGGCAACATCAATACGGCACATTTCACCGCTTTCATCCGGCTTCAACTGCACATCGAGCGAAGAAACAGAAAGGCGCACATCGCAAAGACTGTTTTCGTCGAGCCCCTGAAGCTCCGCAATCTGGCTGATGGGCATTGTATGTTCGGTTTTCGTAACCTCACCGTCCTGAGAACAAACCGTGACAGCAAGCTGCAAATCACCCTTAATCAGCGTTTTGTTGCTGACATTTTTAGTCTGTGTAATAACAGGCAGAGCGTGGGCGCGCAAAATACTTTTTGCACTCTGAACTCCTTCAGGCAAAGGAATAACCTCGCTCATCTGAAAAAGCTTTGATGCACAGCCAAGAGAATTGCAGGTCTGCACGGGTTGCTGTCTGAGCTGAATACCCTGCGCCGAAGCAGAGCTGACAACCTGCACGCTTTCACAGCACACAGCTGAAAACACTATGCCGATACAGCCGTGGACATCCATTCTTCTCGGGCTGACAGCACGGCAATTGACATAGCTCGTCTTAGCCGTGACAAGCATAGTACTGTCCTCGGGGAGAGAACTCATTTCAACATATTTGTTAATCGGACAGGACTGCTCAAAGCAGGATATTCTGTCATCATCGCCTACATAGATAAGCTTTACAGTTGCGTTACCTACGGCTGTTATGCGGTTGCCCGTGATATCAACAGCGGTTATACCGGGCTCAACCTCACAGCACAACACACTTTTTATATCGCAACAGTAATCGGGCAGAGTAATATCGCAGTCCACACTTTGCTCGGCTTTTGCCTCCCGAATAACACGGCAAGAGGACAAGTTTTGCTTTTCAACATTAAAATCCATCATTTTACCTCACCTTCAAAAGTATCTGTACATATCTATTCATCTTCTGCCGTATTTATTACAAACAAAAAAGACTTGACCGTTTTTAGAGGTCAAGCCTTTGGAATTTTATATTATATTCAGTTAAAAAGGGGTGTTGAGAAATATCTTTCTGCTGTATCGGGAAGAACGGTTACAACCGTTTTGCCCTTGCCGAGTTTCTTTGCAAGGCGGATTGCGGCAGCAACATTTGTACCGCTTGAAATTCCGCAGAGGATACCTTCCTTTGAAGCCAAATCCTTGGATGTCTGAAGAGCTTCCTCATCCTTGACGATACAGATATCGTTATAAATTTCGGTGTTGAGAATTGCGGGAATAAGGCCGTCGCCGATACCCATCTGAACGTGTGTACCGATTGAGCCACCCGAAAGAATTGCGGCGTGTTCAGGCTCAACTGCCCAGATTTCAATATCGGGGTTGGCAGCTTTAAGTGTTTCGCCGATACCCGTAATTGTGCCGCCTGTACCGATACCCGAGCAGAAACCGTGAATCGGAGCGTTTACCTGATTTAAGATTTCAACACCCGTGCAGTGGCGCTGAATTTCAACGTTTGCGGGGTTTTCAAACTGCTGGGGAACAAACACGTTTTTATCCTCTGCCTGCATTTTAAGGGCAAGATTAAGACATTCCTCGATACAAGCACCGATGTTACCTGCATCGTGCACAAGAACAACCTCTGCACCGTACTGATTGACAAGCTTTCTGCGCTCTTCGCTGACGGAGTCAGGCATAATAATCCTCGTCTTGTAGCCCTTGACAGCACCGACAAGAGCAAGACCTATTCCCTGGTTGCCGCTTGTTGGCTCGACAATAACGGTATCCTTGTTTATGAGTCCCTGCTTTTCTGCGGCAAGAATCATATTGTATGCAGTTCTTGTTTTGATTGAGCCGCCGACATTAAGACCCTCAAATTTAACAAGAATCTCGGCAGAATCTTCATCAACCATATTGGAAAGGCGGATAATGGGCGTGTTACCCATCGCCTCAAGAATATTGTTGCAAACCATTATATATACACCTCTGAAACGGTTTTCTTTATATGCTATGTTACTGTATGCCACAATGCAACAGAATAGATTATACCGCATTAATGAAATAATTACAACTTATATTTATTAGAATTATTTTTTTTGTTTGGGAATTATTTTGTGTATTATTACTTTACTTTTGATTAGCACTTGAAAATGTAATTCGTTTGAAGTAAAATGATAGATAAATTGCAGTTCAAAGGAGGCGGCGAAATGCGAAATCCGCTTGCGGACAGATTGAGGCCGCAGACAATTGACGATATGGTCGGCCAGCGGCATTTACTCGGTGAGGGTAAGGCTCTCAGGCGCATTATAGATTCGGGCGAAGTGCCAAACCTCATTTTCTACGGACCTTCGGGTGTCGGCAAAACCACGCTTGCCGAAATTCTTGCCAAGCGCACAAACAAATATTTCTGCAAGCTCAATGGTACCACAGCTTCCACCGCAGATATAAAAGAGATAATTGCACAGTCGCAGACACTTTCGGCTATAAACGGTGTACTGTTATACCTTGATGAAATTCAGTATTTCAACAAAAGGCAACAGCAAACCTTGCTTGAATACATTGAGGACGGCTCAATTACGCTTATTGCATCCACTACGGAAAACCCGTATTTTTATGTATATAACGCTGTGCTCAGCCGCTCGACCGTTTTTGAATTCAAGAGCGTTGAGCCAAAGGAAATCGAGCCTGCCGTAATGCGAGCTTTCGACTTTCTTGCAAAAGAAGGCGGTATGGAATTCGAGCTTGAGGACGGTGTTGTTCACCACATTGCCTGCGGTTGCGGCGGTGACGTGAGAAAAGCTATGAATTCCGCAGAGCTTTGCGCAATGGCAAGCAAGACAGTTGAAAACAAGCGAATAGTAACGCTTGAAATTTGCGAACAGCTCACACAGCGAAGCGCTTTCAAATACGACAAAGAGGGCGACGAGCACTACGATATTGTATCTGCCTATCAGAAATCCATGCGTGGTTCAGACCCCGATGCAGCTATACACTACCTTGCCCGTCTGCTTGAAGCGGGCGATTTGCCATCAGCCTGCCGCAGACTGCTTGTGTGCGCTAACGAAGACGTCGGCCTTGCATATCCACAGCTTATTCCAATTGTCAAGGCTGCCGTTGATACAGCACTTCAGGTAGGTATGCCTGAAGCTCGCATTCCGCTGGCCAATGCTGTTATCCTTGTAGCAACAGCGCCCAAATCAAACACGGCCTACGTAGCCGTCGATGCAGCGCTTGCCGATATCAGATCGGGCAAAAACGGACCTATCCCCCGCACCCTGCAAAACAAACACTTTGACGGTGAAGATAACGACCACAAAGGTCAGTTCTACAAATACCCACACGAATTTGAAAACCGCTGGGTAAAACAACAGTATCTGCCTGATGCACTCAAAAACCGCAAATATTACGAGTACGGCGAAAACAAAA
>JAZRQW010000005.1:0-77546 GCA_045650165.1 Acutalibacteraceae bacterium
CAGGAACCGACAGCGTCAACATTTTCATCTGCGCTGTAAACGGCAACCTTTGTTCTGGAGCCTGCCTCACGGGAGATAGCCTTGATTTCGACTGTGCCGTCAAAGATTTCGGGAACTTCTTCCTCAAACAGTCTGCGGACAAGACCGGGATGTGTACGGGAAATCATAGCCTTTACGCCGCTCTTTTCACCCTCGCGGATGTCAACAACGTAAACCTTGACAAGGTCGCCTGCCTTGAGAACTTCGCCGGGTACCTGCTCTGTTTTGGGAAGGAGGGATTCACCCTTGCCAAATTCAACTGTAGCGTTGCCTGTTTCAGCGTCAACGTTGACAACACGGACAGTGACAAGCTCCTGGTGCTTCGACTGGAATTCCTGCTTAATCTGGCTGCGTTCAGCCTCGCGGATGCCCTGACGGATAACGTTCTTTGTTGTGCTTGCGGCGATACGGCTGAAATCCTTTGTTTCAAGCTGAATTTCAACAATGTCACCGGGAACTGCACCCTTCTTGTAACGCTGTGCTTCTTCGGGAAGAAGGTCTGTTACAGGGTCGGAAATTTCGGAAACTACATTCTTGCGGAGATATACGGCCATTGAGCCCTCTTCAAGGTCGATATCGCAGTAGCCGATATCTCTGCCGTATTCACCTTTGATTGCGGAAACGATAGCCGCCTGAATTCGCTCGCAAAGAATATCAGCGGGGATATTCTTCTCTTTTTCGAGCATTTTTACTGCTGCAAAAAATTCTTTTGTATCCATTTTTTTATCATCAAATCCTTTCGGTAAATTTACAAAATAATTATATGATTGCGCTGTCGTCAAGACGCACCCATGAGGTTTCTTTACGGGTGATGAAAAGCTGTCTTTCGTCAGTTTCGACGGTGAAGCCTTCGTTATCGTGTGCCACAAGCTTGCAGTGAAGCTCTCTTTCGCCCGTTTCAAGCGGACGGATGAGCCTTACTATGATGCTTGCACCGAGGTATGCCTCAAAATGAGCGGGACGGGAAAGCTCCCTGTCTGTGCCGGGTGAGCTGACTTCAAGGCAGTAGCCCTGCTCAATCGGGTCTGCTTCGTCCAGCGGCTTATCAAGTGCGTGGCTCATATCCACACAGTCGTCAATGCTTACTCCGCCTTCCTTGTCGATAAATACACGAAGGTACCATTGTGCGCCTTCTTTAACAAAACGCACGTCCCACAGCTTCAGACCGAGCTGTGCTGCAATAGGCTCGGCTATAGCCGTAACTGCGGCTACGGTGTTGCCGCCCTTTTTCTTGCCTGCCATAAACACACTCCTTTAAGGTGGCGAGTGTAATCCGAACCCGTTTTTACGGAGCGGATTTCCGCCATCTCTTCGTTAAAATACTCGTAAATCCGTTAGGATTTACTGCGTTTTATGCCTTGATATGACAAAAATCCGCTTTGCAAAAAATCTGCGACCCAAAAGCGCAAATTTTTGATGGATTTTTGGATGTTGAGGATGCCGACAGACTGTCGTCTTTCAAATCCGAAACGCCGAAAAGCCGCAAAAATTCACGCTTTTGGGCGGGTTCGGATTGCACTCGACACCTTAGAAAAACAAGAGAGCGGACTCGTCAAGCCCACTCTCAGTTCAATGTTCGTACATTCGTTAGTTTAACACATTTATTTACGAATAGCAATAGTTATTTTAAATATATATTATTTTATTATAAGAGATATATAAGTGCAAAATTACAGTTTAGCGGTAAAACCTGAACGTTAGAATATCTTATTGGTTCTTATAATCCTCAACAATTTTGCCGTCCTGGATGCGGATTACACGCTCGGCTTCCTCAGCAATACCGTTGTCGTGGGTGATGAGGATAATCGTTCTGCCCTCTTTGTGAAGCTCGTGCAGGATTTGCATAACCTCTTTGCCCGAGCGGCTGTCGAGGTTGCCTGTAGGCTCGTCAGCGAGGATTACGGGGGGCTTTGCCGCAACGGCTCTTGCAATCGCAACACGCTGCTGCTGACCGCCCGACATCTGGTTGGGCAGGTGGTGCATACGCTTTTCAAGTCCTACTCTTTTGAGTGCACTTTCGCTGAGCTCGTGCCTTTGCTCTGCCTTGACACCTCTGTAAACAAGCGGCAGCTCTACATTTGCCTGCGCTGTGAGGCTGGGGATAAGGTTGAAGCCCTGGAAAATAAAGCCGATTTCCTTGTTGCGGATTTCAGAAAGCTGGTCGTCTGTCATTGTGGAAACATCAACGCCGTTAAGCTCGTAACTTCCCGAGCTGCACACGTCAAGCAGACCGAGCATATTCATCAGCGTGGATTTACCCGAGCCTGACTGACCTATAATAGCAACAAACTCACCCCTGTCGATAGTAAGGCTTACGCCGTCAAGTGCGTGCACCTCGTTTTCACCGGGGTTGTAAATTTTATATACGTCTTTAACATCAATAAGGTGTGACATGGTTTACTCCTTAAAATTAGTGGCTGTTTCTATTTTATACCTATTGCGATTTTCCGTCAAGCGAATTTAGGCGATTGAAAAAACAAGAATAGTATGATATAATAATTAAACAGCAAAATTGTTATAAAAAGGTGACAAAAGATGAAAAAAAGTATTATTTTTAAAATTCTTTGCATTGCACTTTCTGCAATCACACTCTGCTTTGCCTTTGCCGCTTGCGGTGATGACAGCAGCATCGGTATCATAGGCGGCGCAGACGGCCCGACCTCAATTATCGTCGGCGAAATAACGGAAAATGTAAAGGTGCGCTTTGATATGGAGTGCGACGGCAAGAGTATCGGCAGCTTCACAATGGAACTTTATCCTGAACACGCTCCGATTACCGTTACAAATTTCGTCGGTCTTGTTAAAGAAGGTTTTTACGATGGTGTAACATTCCACCGTATAGCAGAGGGTTATGCAGGTCCGTTTGTTGCACAGGGCGGTGACCCCGACGGTGACGGAAGAACAAACCCCGGTCAGAATCAGATCAAGGGCGAATTTGCCGCAAACGGTGTTGAAAATCCGCTTGCAGACAACCATGAGCGTGGCGTTGTTTCAATGGCAAGAACAAACGATTACAACTCCGCAAGCAGTCAGTTCTTCATCTGCTACAACGGCAACTACGGCGCATCTCTCAACGGTCAGTATGCCGCCTTCGGCAAGGTTATCGAGGGTATGGAGGTTGTTGACTCATTCCTCGAGGTTGAGCGTGATGCAAACGACAAACCGCTGACAGATATTATCATTACAAAAGCGGAAATAGTTGAATAAAAAATGCGGCATCTGCAAACAAAAGCAGATGCCGTTATTTATTGCTGTATCACGGAAACATTTTCGTCTGCTGTCTGCACGGCAGAGGTCGTTTCCGGAATGGGCTCTTTTGAAATTTTAATGCAGGTGTCCGTAATTACAAAGGTAACTATAAACACCAGTATCAGAAGCAGAGCATATGCTGCCGCGGAGTATGCCTTGCGGCGTGCCTCCTCCTGTGCAAAGCTTAGCGTGTGGGTAGAGGTGGGCGATTCTTCAACAGGGTAGTTTTTGCTGAATTGCAGTATCGCTCTGCGGTGTTTTTCCGGCTCGGGAATAACGGGGCGGAAATCTTCGGGTAAACGGTTGGCTTCGTTTGGCTTTTTGTTTTCTTCCATAGCTTTCACCTCATACAAACAGTGAAGATCCCGAAAGACCTGCCAAGCCGAGCGAAATAAGAGCGATATAGATAAATGTTACGGGCTTACCTTTGAAAAACGGGCTTATGCTTTCGTTGCTTCTCAGGCGGCTTTCACCCTCACCTATTAGCACAACGGCAACAATGAACGCAACGCCTGCGCCGATACCGAGACCTATGGATTCAATAATATCAAAGGCAGCACGGCGGTTAATCATAGGTACGGCAAGTACAAGTGTGTTGACCGCCGCCATACCTATGCGGTGAATATCGCTTGTGTTACGTTTGAGCACAAGCTTTGTTACAGCGGTAAAACCGAGATATATGACAGCAAGCACACCGCAGTAAACCGCAAGGTGAAGCGAGGTACTCAAAGCATTGATTGCGGGGATAGCATCAAGTGCGGAGCAGGCAGCCGCCGTGGCACTTGTGAAAAAAGCGACGAGCAGGGCAATGGGGAAGAAATCTCTGGGCTTTGTGGCAATTCTTATTGCCTCGCTCATACCGAAGCCGCCGTTGAAAACAAGATTCTGCAGCAGCAGGGCAAACATGGAGGCGTTTAAAAATGCGTAAATCATTCCTTGCCCTCCTTATGTCCGAAAACATCGTCCATTGAACGGTTCATCAGCTTTTCAAGCTCGTCGTCCGCAACATCGTCAAAGCTATAGTGCTTTTCTTTTGCGGTTTCGGGCTTGACTTCTTCAACGGTAATGTCTTCCATATTCAGCTCTTTATATTCTGTATGCACTTCGGGCTCGGGACTTTCCTCGGGCTCGTTTTCTGTTTCATTTACAGTTTCTGTTTCTGCCTCAACTTCAGCCTCAACCTCAACCGTGGCCGTTTCCTCTTCGGTTGCAACGGGTGCTTCTTCAGTAAACTCAATTTCGGTTTCGGACTGTGTTTCCGCAGGAATATCATCAAATGATATGTCGGTTTCCTCGGGTGTCAGGTCGGGCAGTATTGCCGCAATGCTGACTTTCGGCTCGGGCTTGGGTGCAGAAACCTTTTTGCCGTGCTTAGGTTTAGGCTGTTTTTTATCCAGGAATTTCGGCCAGTAGGCAGAAATAAGGCTTCTGAGTGCGGCACCGGCAAAGCCTATCATAAGGAAGCCGCCGAAGGGCAGTAACAGACCCGTGAGAGTCCTGCCTTCCCAGAATTTAAAGCCTGCAATTGCACCGCTGCCGATAATTTCACGCACTGCGCCTACAAGCAGAAGTACGGCGGCATAGCCTGCAGAGGCTGTTGCACCGTCTGCAAGGGCGGCAAGCGGTTTGATTCTTACGGCAAAACGCTCACAACGCAGAACGAGCAGCGAGTTGACAGCCATAACGGGCAGATATATGCCCAACGTGCCGAAAAGCTCGGGGTTGACCTTTTCTATAAGATACATAATCGGCACAACAAGCGCACAGCCGATTATGATGTATATACCTGTTCTTACCCAACGGGGGACTACCTTCAGAAAAGCGGAGGCAATAACCTCGCTGAGAGTTATCGCAATTGCGGCAACAATGCTCAGCAGTGCGGCACCCTTGATTGTGGTTGCCATAGCAACCACGGGGCAAAGGCCGACAGCCTGAACAAGCACGGGGTTGAATATACCTGCATTACGAAGCAGTAAGCCGGGGGTTTTACTGTTTTCAGCCATCGTTAAGCCTCCTTTGAGCAGATTGGTGATTAATAATTAATAACCGAACAGCAGTACCCAGTAATAGGTTTCGCCGTCGTTGTAGCAGCCTATAGCGGCTGTTTTATAGGTTTCGTTAAGTATATTGTCCTTGTGTCCCTGGCTGTTCATCCAGGAGTTCACAACTGATGTGGGGGTTTTCTGCCCCGAGGCGATATTTTCGCCATAAACAAACTCGCTTACCGTAAAGCAGGTGGTGCCATCCGGACGAGTGTGAGAAAATGTTATTGTAAGTTCGCGTGCCCGTATGTCTGCCGCCTTTGCCAGGTCTGTGGAATATCTGAGGTTGGGCAGGTTTTTCTTTTCACGCTCTGCGTTTACAAGGCGGAGAAGCTCGCTTTCAAACGCTTTGTCCTCCTCGTCCTTAACAGTCAGAGTGGTGGTCGTAACCGTCGGGTATTCTATTTCGGGCGGTAACGTAACTATAGGTTTACGTGTGGTGGGCACTGTGGTAGCGTGTGTTGTGGGTGCGGCAGTGGTAGGGGTTGACGTTGTCTGTGTTGTTCGCCACGGTCTTGTGGTTCTTGGTGCCGTGGTGCTTACGGAGGGCTCACTGCTGTTGCTTTCTTCATCGTAGGCAGAGCTGACTTCTTCTGTGGATTCCGAGGTGATTTCTTCGGTTTCGGGCACGGCTGTGGTGGTTTCCTCACGGATTATTTCAGCGTGTTCAAATCCGAAAATTTCATCCGTGGTTTTAACTTCGTCCGCAGAACAGCAGGCAAGCCCGAGGCATAATATGAATGTAGTAACAATGGCGGCAAATGCACGGGATTTACGCATTTTCAGCGCCCCCTTTTGCTGCCTTACCGTTCTTTTTTGAAATGGCTTTTACAAGCTGCCTGTCAACGGCATTCCATACGGCGTTGATTATAAGTATGCCGAAGCATGCGCATTCCTCAAATGCACCGAAACGGCGCATAAGCATACACACTGCACCGGCACTCACGCCGTAAAGCAGGCGGCTCAACGGGAGTTTGGGCTGTGTGCCCTGCTCCGTGAGAAGGAAGAGAGCTGCGAATATCATATAGCCTGCAACAAGTTCAAGAACAACGGATGAAAGCAGACTTGTAACCCTCGGGAAGCAGAGGGCCGCAAATGCTGCGCCGCCTATAAAGCCGGCAACGCTGATGAAAAGCTTTGTGCGGCGTATGAGCATATAAAGCGCGCTGCCAAAAAGAACAATAATACAGCCTGCGCCCATAGGGCCCGGGTAATTGCCCGTGAAAATGTCAATCGCTTTGACCGAGCTTAAGCTGATAGATGTGTTCTGCGAGAGAAGATATGCAAGCGAAGAGCCGCTTGAACCTGTGAGGGCTGTGTTGGCGACGATTCGCGGATAGTCAAAAATCAGGTCAGAGAAGCATATAGTTAAAAAGGCCATACCTGCGGCGGCAGGCGAGAAGGGCAGGGTTTCATTTCTGCCAAAGGGAAGCTTTGCGGCAATAACGGCAAAGCTGCTGCCGATTGCGGGCATCCACACGGGAGCGTTTGCGGGCAGCATAAGCGCCAAAATAATGCCTGTCGTAACTGCGCTCAGGTCGCTGACGGTTGAAGCTTGCTTAAGAAGCTTTCTGCCGAGAAATTCACACAAAACGGCAACGATAACACTCACGGCAATGAGTCTGAGCGCTTTTGTGCCGTAGAAATACCACGCACTCACGCACGGAAGCAGGAGAATTGCGAGCGTATCAAGCTGTAAGGAACGGGTGGCTTTGGTTGAAAAGTTTTCCGACATAATGCAAATCTCCTTTCTTTAATACCATTATTTGTGCCTTGATTTTTCGGGGCTTTAAAGGTTACGATTTATATGTAACAATTGAGCAGGGGGTAAGAATATGAAAATAGAATCGCTTACAGATGAAACAATTATAGTTGAACTCTCCGAAGAAGATATGAAAAATCTCAATATCACCTATGAGGAGATGGATTATTCAAGGGTAGAAACAAAGCGTGTAATCTGGACTATACTCTCCCGTGCAAGAAGAACTCTCGGCAGGGAGCTGGACACCTCGGGCAGGCTTTTTGTTGAAGCAATGCGACACGAGGCAGGCGGCTGTGTGCTGTTCTTTTCTGTTGAACAGGAAGAGAAAAATTTACGCCGCACAAAACGTTATCTGATTAAAAGAGGGGAATACATAACCTGCGAATTTGAAAACGTGCAGGTTCTCTGTGACTGTGCAAAAAGAATAAGCTTTGCGGGGTATCCCTGCGACAGCAGGCTGTACCGACTTGAAAATAAGTACCGTTTGTTACTCCGACCTCACTCGGGTGCAGGGCGCATAAGGCTCTGCCTGCCCGAATTCTGTAAGGTCATAGGAGAAAACTCCCTGCTCACCGAGTTTACCGATGAGCATTGGGAGTGTCTAGCTGAAGAAAATGCGGTTGAATTACTTAGCCTGGAAAAGTAACATCATAAAGCCTGCTGCAACTGCCGAGCCGATAACACCTGCGACGTTGGGGCCCATAGCGTGCATAAGCAGGAAGTTTGTGGGGTTTGCCTTTTTACCCTCAACCTGAGCAACACGGGCTGCCATGGGAACGGCGGAAACACCTGCCGCACCGATGAGCGGATTGACCTTGCCTTTGGTAATTACATACATTATCTTGCCGAGGAGAACACCGCCTGCAGTTGAGAAGGAGAAAGCAAGCAGACCGATGCCGATAATCATAAGAGTTTCGGGCTTGAGGAACTGTTCACCGTTTGCTGTTGCACCGACTGTTACGCCGAGCATAATTGTGATAATGTTGCAAAGTGCGTTCTGCGCAACATCGTTAAGTCTTTCAACAACACCGCTTACCCTGAACAGGTTACCGAGCATAAGCATACCGATGAGGGGAGCAACGCTCGGAAGAATGAGAACGCAGAGAACGGTAACGATAATCGGGAAAATGACAAGCTCAGTCTTGCTTACCTTGCGAAGCTGACCCATCTTGACCTCGCGCTCTTTCTTGGTTGTGAGTGCGCGCATAATAGGGGGCTGAATAAGCGGAATGAGAGCCATATAGGAATATGCCGCAACCGAAATGGGAGCAAGCAGATGGTCTGCCAGCTTTGATGCGGTAAGGATAGCTGTGGGGCCGTCTGCACCGCCGATGATGGCGATTGCGGCGGCTTCTGCAGGCTCGAAGCCGAGAAGAATTGCAAGAATGAATGCAACATAAATACCCAGCTGTGCTGCTGCGCCGAGCAGAAGGCTCGAGGGGTTGGCGAGAAGCGGAGCAAAGTCCGTCATTGCGCCGACACCCATAAAGATAAGGCAGGGGAAAATACTGCTCTTGACACCTGCGTATATGAGTCTGAGCACGCCCGTGTCGTACCAATGGGCGCCTTCAACAATGTTGGAGGTGTCCATAAGTCCCGTCGGGTCTGCCATAAGGCCTGCCGCAGGAAGGTTTGCAAGCAGCATACCGAAGGCGATGGGCAGAAGCAGCATAGGCTCGTACTTCTTGACAATTGCCATAAACAGAAGCACGAACGAAACAAGGAGCATAACTCCCTGCTGCCACGTCATAACCGCAAGTCCGGAGCTTTCCCAGATGCCCAGAAGAACACCTAAAAAGTCCATAAAACCGTTTGCCTCCGTGAATTAATATACTGCGAGAACGTCGTCTGTGTTAACAACTGTACCGTTGCTGACGAGAATCTGCTTGATTGTGCCGTCGAACTCTGCTGTGATTTCGTTTTCCATCTTCATAGCTTCAAGGATGAAGAGAACGTCGCCTGCCTTGACAGCCTGACCCTGGCTTACGAGAACCTTGAGGATAGTGCCGGGCATGGGGCTTGTGCACTTCTGACCGTCAGCGCTGGGAGCTGCAACGGGAGCGGGAGCTGCTTCTTCTGCAGGAGCTGCTGCGGGAGCAGGAGCTGCAACGGGTGCTGCAACAGGAGCAGGAGCGGCAACAGCAACGGGAGCGGGAGCTGCGCCCTGAGCTGTTGTTACGTTTGTGATAACTGCATCTGTTTCGTTTACTTCTACCTCATAGTTCTTGCCGTTAAGTGTTACGATGTATTTCATTGTTTTTTACCTGTACCTTTCTTTAATTTATTCTTCTTCAATAAGTCTGATTGATTTGAAGTCAAGCCTTTCAAGCGGGATACCCGTCTGGTGGCTTACAAGTGCCATAATAACTGCTGCTGTGGGTTCGTCTATACCGTTCCACTCAAGTGCTCTGATTGATTTGAAATCGAGCTTTTCGAGCGGAATACCTGTCTGATAGCTGAGCGTTGCCATTACAACTGCGGCTGTCGGCTCATCAACGCCGATGAGCTGAAGCGGCTGGTCGAGCAGCTTTATTGATTTGAAATCAAGGTGCTCGAGCGGCTTGCCGATTCCGTGGCTGAGTGAAGCCATAACTGCGGCGGCTGTAGCCTCGTCAACTCCGTAAAGCTCAACACGGCTCTGTGCGGAGTTGCCTGAAGAAGCCGTTCCCGTTTTTGTATCGCCGTTGTCGCCGATTACGGCAACGGACTGCGCACCGCCTTTTTCGCCTTTGTTTGCGAGTGTGCGGATTATACGGGAGAGCAGATAAACGAGCACTGCAAGCAGTGCAAGCTCTGCCATAACTACAACTATGCCGACACCGGAAACGAGTAACGCATCAGTCAGACCAAGTGCTTTTCCTGCTAACATTGACTGATCACTCCTTGATTTCCTTTATTGCATATCTGAATGTGTTCTTTTCTCTTTCTTTTCTTGCCTCGAAGAATGCTTGAGCCTGCTGCGGGAAGGCAATGTAGGAAAGAACGTCCTCGTCACAGCGAGCGTCCTTGCCAAGCTCTTCCTTTGCGGCCTCAAAACCGGGCTCAAGAGTGTCTGCAAAGCGGCCTGTGAAGGGCTTCTCGTCACCGAGAACAAGCTTCTGAAGGTCCTTGCTTACCTTGCCGGGAGCCTTGCCGTATTCGCCCTTTATATAAGCCTTTACTTCCTTGGAGATGTTCTTGTATCTTTCGCCGAGGAGGACATTGAAGGTTGCCTGAACGCCGACCATCTGGCTCATGGGAGTTACAAGGGGAGGATAACCGAGGTCTTCACGTACTCTGGGTGTTTCGGCAAGAACTTCGTCGAGCTTGTCGAGCTTACCCTGTGCGGTGAGCTGAGCAACAAGGTTGGAAAGCATACCGCCGGGAATCTGATAGTCGAGAGCATCTGTTTCTGTTGCCATAACAACGGGGTTGAGCACACCCTCTTCAAGGTATTTTGCGCGAAGAGGCTTGAAGTAGCCGTTGATTTTTGAAAGAACCTTCGGGTCAAGGTCAACCTTGTAGCCCTGATTCTTGAGTGCGTAAACAAGTGTTTCCGTCGGGGGCTGGCTTGTACCGCCGGAAAGGCTGGAAATAGCGGTATCGATAATGTCTGCACCTGCCTCAACAGCCTTCTGGAGTGTGAGCATACCAAGACCGGTTGTGGAGTGTGTGTGGACAACGACGGGGAGCTTGACAGCGCTCTTGAGAGCCTTGACAAGGTCGTAAGCTTCCTGCGGAGCGAGAATACCTGCCATATCCTTGATGCAGAGTGTCTGAACGCCCATCTTCTCAAAGCCCTCTGCAACCTTTACGTAGCTTTCGATGTTGTGAATGGGGCTTGTGGTATAGCAGATTGTACCGGATGCGATAGCACCGCTCTTGAGGGTTTCGTCAACTGCTACCTCGACGTTGCGAAGGTCGTTGAGTGCATCGAAAATACGGATTACGTCAATACCGTTTTCAACGCTCTTGGAAACGAACTTGCGGACAACATCATCGGGGTAGTGTTTGTAGCCCAGAAGGTTCTGGCCTCTGAGAAGCATCTGAAGCTTGGTGTTGGGACAAGCCTCTTTGATTGTGCGGAGTCTGACCCACGGGTCTTCGTTGAGGTAACGAAGGCAGGAGTCAAAGGTTGCGCCGCCCCAGCACTCGAGCGAGTAGTAGCCCGCTTTGTCGAGCTCGCCGAGAATACCCTTGAAATCCTCAATAGGCATTCTTGTGGCGATAAGAGACTGGTTGGCATCACGCAGGACGGTTTCGGTGAATTGTACTGTCTTCTTTGCCATATCTTTTCCTTTCGGAAGATTAAAACTTAACGCAAAAATCTTCCCATTTTAAAAAATTTTATACATTGCTATTGTACCCTTTTTTTGCGTTTAATGCAATGCCAAATAGTTAGATTTTAACATTTTTCTCGGCTTAAAATTTATTCAACTTAACAGTTTTATGTCGGAAACGCGAAAATATACCGATAAATTGTAAACTTTCTATTAAATATATAAAATAATATTGATTATTAATAATTATAATAATATAATACCGTTGTATATGCTTTTAAAGCAATTATAAGTTTAAAGGAGAAATACCAATGCCTGAATTCACCTACGAAATCGTTGAAACTCTCGGCACACTTTCCGAAACAGCAAAGGGCTGGACAAAGGAGCTTAACCTCATCAGCTGGAACGGCAGAGAGCCCAAGCTCGACATCCGTGAGTGGGCACCCGAGCACGAAAAGATGGGCAAGGGCGTAACACTTACAGAGGACGAGGCTCAGGAAATCCTCAAGATTCTCGCTCAGCGCTACGCATAAGTTTCTTCGTTTTTCTACATAATTAATAAAACGGCTGCGCAAAGTGTACTGTAAAGGTATGCTTAGCGTAGCTTTGTTTTTTATGATGGTTTGCTTGTAAATATATCGCTAAAACATAATCGAAAAACAAAAAGCACCCGTAAGGGTGCTTTTTTCAGTCAAGTAATTCAGCTATAATTGAATTTGAAACGAGGAAACCTTCGGGTGTCAGGCGGATGCCTTTTTTGTCGGAAATAAGTAGTCCGTTTTTCTCGAAAGCTGTTGATTTATCAATTATTTCGGGTGGTATTTCAAAACCGAAACGCTTTTTGCAGCCCTCGTTTGTCAGTCCTTCGGCAAGCCTTAAACGCAGCATAACGTATTCTTCAAAGCTGCCTCCTTCGCCGTCTTCAACGGGTTTTGCGCCGTTGATAAAAGCCGAGGCATCGCTCGGATAATAGAAGCGTTTGCCGCCGAAAAAAGAGTGCGCCGCCGCACCTATGCCGATGTATTCACGGCAGTCCCAGTAAATGAGATTGTGGCGGCTTTCAAAGCCTTCTTTTGCGAAATTTGATATCTCGTACTGCTTGTATCCGTGTTTTTCAAGCTCTTCACAAGCCGTAAGGTACATATCGCAACATTCGTCCTCGTCGGGTAAGTCAAGCAGTTTTTCAACCTTTTCAAAAGGCGTGCCCTGCTCGATTTTCAGCAGATAACTGCTCACGTGTTCTGCGCCGCTTTGGGCGCAGAAGGCTATGCTTTCTCTGATGCTGTCGAGGGTCTGGTAGGGTATACCGAGCATTAAATCAAGCGAAAAGTTGTCGATTCCGCCGTCCTTAATCATGCAGACAGCCTTTTCAATTTCAGACCTGCCTGCGCGCCTGCCGAGCTTTTTGCGCTCTTTGTCAATGGCGGACTGCATACCCATTGAAATGCGGTTTACGCCCGAATTTTTCAGTAAAGCAATATCGTTTTCGTTCCAGCTCTCGCTCAGGTCAAACGGGTTGCATTCAACCGTGACCTCGCAAACGGGCTGTTTTTTTATTGTCTTTACAATTTGGGCAAGGCGGTTACTGCCCAGCTGAGAGGGTGTACCGCCGCCGAAATATACGGTAGAAAAGCCGTTTTTCACCTGCTCCTGCCATATTATAATGTTTTTAATAATAGCGGCAGTATATTCGTCCTTCGTTTTTTCGTCTGACGTAAAGGAATAAAAATCGCAGTACGGGCATTTTGAACGGCAGAACGGAATGTGAATATACAGCCCGGGTGCATCAACCGTCATCATCGAGTTTGAGTACAGCCATAAACGCCTCTTGCGGTACTTCAACAGTACCGAACTGGCGCATACGCTTTTTACCTTCCTTCTGCTTTTCAAGCAGCTTTTTCTTTCTCGTGATATCGCCGCCGTAGCACTTGGCAAGAACGTCCTTTCGCATAGCTTTGACAGTTTCGCGGGCAATAACCTTGCCGCCGATTGCAATCTGAATCGGAATCTCAAACATCTGGCGCGGAATATTGTCCTTGAGTTTTTCTGCAATCTTGCGTGCTCTTGCGTAAGCCTTATCGGAGTGGATGATGAAAGAAAGGGCGTCTATGATATCGCCGTTGAGAAGCACGTCGAGCTTGACGAGCTTTGACGGCTGATAGTCGGAAATCTCGTAGTCAAACGAAGCGTAGCCTCTTGTACGGGATTTCAGGGTGTCGAAGAAATCATAAATAATTTCGTTGAGCGGTAATTCGTAGTGGATATCAACACGACCGTTTGTAATGTAGGACATATCCTTGAACACGCCTCGTCTGTCCTGGCAAAGGTCCATAACTGCACCTACATAGTCGCTGGGTGCATAGATGTGGGCGTTTGTCATCGGCTCCTCGCAGGCGATAATCATACCGGGGTCGGGATAATTCGTCGGGTTGTCGATTTCGACAACGGAGCCGTCGGAAAGGTGTATTTTGTATATAACGCTCGGCACCGTTGTAACAAGGTCGAGGTTATATTCTCTTTCAAGCCTTTCCTGAATAATTTCAAGGTGGAGAAGGCCGAGAAAGCCGCAACGGAAACCGAAGCCGAGTGCGCCCGAGGTTTCGGGCTCGTATGAAAGCGCGGCGTCGTTGAGCTGTAATTTTTCGAGTGCATCACGAAGTGATTCGTAATCAGCACCGTCAGCAGGGTAGATACCGCAGAAAACCATCGGGTTGACCTTGCGGTAGCCGGGCAGAGGCTCGGCGGCAGGGTTTTCGGCGGTTGTTACAGTGTCGCCCACACGGGCGTCGCCAACGGTTTTGATTGATGCTGTGATGTAGCCTACCTCGCCTGCGGTAAGCTCATCAGTCGGCTCGAGAGAGGTTGCCCTCATATAGCCAACCTCGACAACGGTAAACTGTGCACCTGTTGCCATCATTCTCATTGTGTCGCCGGCCTTGATTTTACCATCCATAACTCTTACGTAGACGATAACGCCTCTGTAGCTGTCATAAATGGAGTCGAAGATAAGCGCACGAAGCGGAAGGTTTTCATCTGCTGTCGGTGCGGGAATATCCTGAACAATGCGTTCAAGCACCTGCTCAATGTTTTCGCCTGTCTTTGCGGAAACACGGGGAGCAATTGAGCAGTCAAGACCGATTATATCCTCAACCTCTGCCGCAACCCTGTCGGGGTCTGCGGCAGGCAGGTCAATTTTGTTTATAACGGGCACAAGCTCAAGGTCGTGGTCGAGCGCAAGGTAGGTGTTGGCAAGAGTCTGTGCCTCAACACCCTGTGATGCGTCGATGATAAGTACGGCACCGTCACAAGCGGCAAGTGAACGCGAAACCTCGTAATTGAAGTCAACGTGGCCGGGTGTGTCGATGAGATTGAGTTCGTACTCCTGACCGTCCTTTGCCTTGTAATTGAGCTTTACGGCGTGTGCCTTGATTGTAATTCCGCGCTCACGCTCAAGGTCCATATTGTCAAGCAGCTGTGACTGCATCTCGCGCTTTGCAACGGAATCCGTAAGCTCAAGCAGTCTGTCTGCAAGGGTGGACTTGCCGTGGTCGATGTGAGCAATAATTGAAAAGTTTCTTATATTTTCCTTGGGTACTGACAAGTTTTCACCTCATTATTTGTGCTTCTTGGTTGTCTTTGCGGCTTTAGGGGTTCTGACCTCATCCATACTGATGAGAACAAAGGAGAGTGACCAGATAATCTCAAAAATGAATATAAGCAGAACTGTTACAACGGCAGAGGAAAGCTGAAGGATTTTCAGTTCGCCTATAACGCTAGTCAGAGAGCCGGCGCCCAGCAAGCCTGCTATGCTTGCAATAAAGTTGCCGGAACTTGACAGAAAAGCGTCGATAATACTGCTTAAGGGGAGTGTTCCCGAAATGACTATATCCGTCATACTGTTGAACGAAGCGATTGTGCCTATAGCCGCAATACCGCCGAGCACGCTGAAAACAAGGTTTACCTTTCGGGCGTTGCTGAATGCCGAGCAGAAAAACACGGCAAGCACCATAACTATGGTCAGGCAGAGAAAAACAAGCGTGGCTATAGCAGGGGCTCTGAGCGGTTCAAGCGTTTTTATAACATTCTGGGAAAGACTTATGCTGTCGGAATTGAGCTTGATATTGTAATCTCTAATAAAGTTTGCAATATCCTGAAGCGAAAAGGAGTCGTCAAAAAATCCGTCTGCAAAGCCGAGCTCCATAACGATTCTGATTAATTTGAGAAAGTACAGGGCGGGAAAGGCGAGCAATGCCGCCGCCGCCGCAACTATTCTGTAAAGAGCTTTCATTTCTGTTTACCTCATTTCCAGGAGGAGTTAAGGGCAACTGTTCTGTTGATAACGAGTGCGTCGGCGGTAGAATCCTTGTCAACGCAGTAGTAGCCCTGGCGCATAAACTGGAAGGTGTCGCCCGCCTTGATGTCCTTCAGACCGCCTTCGATTTTGCAGTTCTCAAGAACTGTGAGAGAATCGGGGTTGAGGTCGTCGAGGCTTTCGGGTGTTTCAACGTTGTAAAGGCGGTCGTACAGCTTGACTGTAGCGTCAACACAGTCGTCTGCGCTTACCCAGTGAAGTGTGCCCTTTACCTTTCTGCCGTCGGGTGAATCGCCGCCCTTGGTTTCGGGGTCGTATGTGCAGTGCAGGCAGGTTACTTCGCCGTTTTCGTCGGTTTCGTATCCTGTGCAGGTTACGAAGTATGCGCTCTTGAGTCTTACCTCGTTACCGGGGTAAAGGCGGAAATACTTCTTAACGGGCTCAGCCATAAAGTCATCCTGCTCAACGTAGAGGTTACGGGAGAAGGTAATGGCTCTCTTGCCAAGCTCGGGCTTGTCGGGGTGAACGTCGACCTCGATTGTTTCTGTCTGTCCCTCGGGGTAGTTGTCGATAACAACCTTGAGGGGACGAAGGACTGCCATTGCTCTGGGTGCGTTGGCGTTGAGGTTGTCACGTACGCAGGCTTCAAGCAGACCGTAGTCAACAACGCTGTGAGCCTTGGAAACGCCGACTCTGTCTATGAAATCGCGAACAGCTGCTGCGGGATAGCCTCTGCGGCGCATACCGCTGAGCGTTACCATTCTCGGGTCGTCCCAGCCGCTGACTATGCCCTTTTCGACAAGCTCAAGGCACTTTCTCTTGCTCGTCTGGCAGTAGTTTACGTTAAGACGGGCAAACTCAATCTGTCTGGGCGGCTCGTCAAAACCAATCTGCTCAATGAACCAGTTGTAGAGCGGTCTGTGGTTTTCAAACTCAAGTGAGCAAAGTGAGTAGGTTACGTTTTCCTTTGCGTCGGAAAGAGGATGAGCAAAATCGTACATCGGATATACGCACCACTTGTCACCTGTCTGGTGGTGTGTGACGTGCGCAATACGGTAGATAACGGGGTCACGCATGTTGATGTTGGGGGAAGCCATATCAATCTTTGCGCGAAGCACACGCTCGCCGTTTGCAAATTCGCCCTTTGTCATTCTCTCGAAAAGGTCGAGGTTTTCCTCAATGCTTCTGTCGCGGTAGGGGCTGTTTTTGCCGGGCTCTGTGAGTGTGCCGCGGTATTCTCTGATTTCGTCTGCGTTAAGGTCGCAGACATAAGCCTTGCCATCCTTGATGAGCTTGATTGCACATTCATAGATGAAATCAAAATAGCTGGATGCATAATAGCACTCATTCCACTTGAAGCCGAGCCACTCGATATCCTCTTTGATAGCATCGACATACTCAACATCCTCCTTGGAGGGGTTGGTGTCGTCAAGTCGGAGGTTACAGATACCGCCGTATTTTTCTGCAGTTGTAAAGTCAATGCAGATAGCCTTTGCGTGGCCGATGTGCAGGTAGCCGTTAGGCTCCGGAGGGAAACGGGTCTGCACTCTCGTGTTGACACCTGCGGCTAAATCTTCATCGATAAAATCGTGAATAAAATTAGATACTACTTTTTCTTCTTCCATTGTTGTTAAACCTCCGTGTATATTAAAGAGCAGAAATTGCGTTGTTGAGTCTTGCTGTTACCTCGTCCTTGCCGAGCAGCTGCATAATTGCGCAAAGGTCGGGTGTGTTGGAGCGTGAGGTTACAGCCATACGGATTACGCCGGAAACATCACCGACGTGACCCTTGAAGGCTTCGGGAGTCTTCTTGTATTCCTTGACGTTGGGTGTGAAGCCGAGAGGCTCGCACATATCCTTGATTTTTGCAAACCATACATCCTTATCGTCTGCGGGGTCGTAAACCTCAAGGTATTTATTGAGTATTGCCTTAACATCATCCTTGTCAAGCTTTTCGTCAAACTTAACATCGGGGGTGTAGAGTCCGTTGTAAAGGTAGCTTACATAGTCCTTTACCTCGTTCCATTTTGCAATATCCTTACGGGGCTTGGGGCACTCTCTGTCAATGTTGAGTGCGGCTGTGGAGTATGCAGGGTCAGCGGTGAACACAGCGTAGAAATCTTTATCAGCTGCTTCAGCCCACTTTGCAACGTTGTCGTAAACCTGCTGTGCGCTCATAACGGATATAACATTCTTGCTGACGTCGTTGAGCTTTACAAGGTCGAAAAGACAGCCGCTGGAGCTCATCTTTTTGAGGTTGAAGGGGAATTTGGAAATATCCTCTCTCGGGTTTGCTCTGCGCCAGTCCTCGAAGTTGGAGTTGATGAGCGTGAGCAGGTATTCGAGCACGCTTTCCTTCGGGAAGCCCTCGTCAACAAAGTAGCTGACTGCTGCCTCGGGGTCCTTACGCTTGGAAAGCTTACGCTTGTCGCCTGTTTCCTCGTCTATTTTAAGTACCTGCGGAGTGTGAGCATACTTGGGAAGCTTGTAACCGCAGGCACGGAAAAGCTCGATGTGCTTGGGTACGGAGGAAATCCATTCCTCACCGCGGATAACGTGTGTCGTTCTCATAAAGTGGTCGTCACAAGCGTGGGCAAAGTGATAGGTGGGAATGCCGTCGGACTTGAGAAGAACTTCGTCAATTGTGTTTTCGGGCATTTCGATTTTGCCCTTGATAACGTCTTCAAAAGCAATTCTCTTGTTTTCGTCACCCTGTGAGCGAAGGCGGAGCACGTAGCTTTCGCCTGCCTTGATTCTTGCCTCCTGCTCCTCAAAGCTCAGGTCACGGCACTTTGCGTATTTGCCGAAGTAACCCTTGATAAGTGCGCCGTCGCTTTCCTGCTTTTCGCGCAGGGCTGTAAGCTCGTCTGCCGTGCAGAAGCAGGGGTATGCAAGACCCTTTTCGACCAGAGATTTAGCAATTGTCTGATAGATTTCAACACGCTTGCTCTGGGTGTAGGGGCCGTAATCGCCTTTTTCGGTGCCGTAGCCTGTAACACCCTCGGTGAAGCCTACGCCGAAATAGTCGAAGCCGCTTACTATTGCGGAAACGCCGTCGTCAATCTCACGCTTTTTGTCTGTGTCCTCAATTCTCAGGAAGGATACGCCGCCCGTGGATTGAGCGGTGAGGATATCGACAAGAGCGCTGAAAAAGCCGCCGATGTGAAGATAACCCGTGGGGCTGGGTGCGAAACGGGCAACTCTTGCGCCTTCGGGAAGGTTGCGCGGCGGATAAATCTTCTCATAATCCTCGGGGGTTTTAGTGATGTCGGGGAAGAGAAGCTGTGCAAGTTTTTCGTTGTTAGTCATTGTTTTACCTCATTTATAATCAGCTGATTTTTTCATCTGCTTTATTTACAAGTTCGTGTTTTTCTTCCGCCTTGCGGAAATAAGGGTTGGGCTTGGGCGGAGCAAAGACGGCGTTGAGAACAATATAAGTCACGCCAAGACCTGCAGCCGCACCGAGAATTATTGCGGGAACAAAAACTATGGGTTGCTTTTTTTCGTTTACTTTATCGACAACCTCAGAATCAATATAGTCCTGCTCCATTTCGTAGTAGTCGTCATATTCATCATAGTAGTGTTCTTCATTTGCGTCTTGTGCATTGGCACAAAGCACAAACGGCAAAGCGAAAAGCACACAGAAAACAGATAGCATCATCTTTTTTACCATAGTGTTTTCACCGCCATCCATATAAGCTGGCCGAGCACGGCGCCGATTGCGGTGCCTGCGCCGAGCAGGGCAAGAGTTCTGTTTGTGCTCCTCGGGGGCACACCTGCAATTTTGCCTGTCTGTCCGTTCATAAATAGAGGACATGGCTGTCCTTTATATTCGCAGTCGAGCACCCACATGGGAAGCAGGATGTGGGTTGCTGTTATGCTTTCAAAGCTTTGCGAAAGTTCCTGCGTTTTATCGCTTGTGTACTCGCGCAGTGATTTTTTGATTTCATTTACTGCCGCCTGTTCAATTTCCGGTCTGGTTTTTTCAAAAACCTCTTCAGCGGAAAGCACGGATTTCTGAATTTCTGCTCTTGCGGTAAGGGCTGAATCAAATTCCTTCAGTCCTTGCAGGTCATAGGGTTCAAGCAGACTGAGCAGGGTTGAATCGACCTTGTCACCTGCAAGCCCGATGATTTTCGAAAATGCTGAGTTAAGCTCACGGTGTGTCAAGAAGATGTTTATCTTACTTTCCTCTCGTTTTGTACATTCCGAATTCAGGCGTGTTTGCATTTCACAATCAAACACAAAAGCGGGGAAATATACAGCCTTTACCCGACCCTGCCTTGCCGCCTCGAAAAATTCGGTCGGGTTGAGCTTGTTTCGGGAAAGATATCCGGCAAAGGCGTGTGATGCCTGCTGTGCCGTCAACTCAAACGGAATAATTTGTGCATTGTCTGCCGTATTTGATTTTTTCACGGTCAAAGCTGACATAGGTCAATCTTCCTCTGCAAAATTATATATGATACGGTTGGTTGTGAATGTAGTTATTCCTCTTTCATAAAGCTTTTCGAGCTTTGATGGAGAATCTATCGTCCAGCAGGCGAGCTTGAGCCCTTTTTCGGTGAAGGCATCAATTTCTTTTTGTGTGCCTGCTTTGTTGCCGTTGAAGGATACACCGATTCCGGGAGTCTTTGCGGCGGTTTCAAGTGTTTCTTCGTCAAGGTTGTTGGTAAGCCAGTAGAGCTCTGTGCTGCTTTTTACCAGAGTGGTCCTGCCGGTGCTGATAAGTGTGTCGATGTACTCAATCTGCTCACGGTCAAAGCTTATTATCATCATATCGGAATTGCGGCGTGCGGCAATGAAGCTGAGAAGCTCGGGCATATATTCTGTGCCGCTCTGCTTGATTTCAATTACGGGTGTTAAATTCTTTTCTGCGCAAAGCTCAAGCATCTGTTCAAGCGTGGGCACTGTTATGACATAGGAAAGTGCATCGTTGAGGTTTTTGCCCTCGTCAATACGGTAGGAGATAATCTGCTTGTAGGTAAGGTCGCTGACTTCACCCTCACCGTCTGTGGTGCGCTTGATATCAGAATCGTGCATAAGTACCCACACGCCGTCCTTTGTGCGGCGTATGTCAAACTCGACATAGTCATAGCCGTATTCCGCACTCTTTACGGCAGCCTCAAGCGTGTTTTCGGGGGCGAGCTTGTTGAGGCCTCTGTGTGATATAAGTGTAACTGCGCTGTTGTCGCTTATATCTGCGGCGGAAAGCTCACGCACACGATTTTTGCCGATTGCACACGCAATTATAACAGCTATGATTGCAACTACGGCAACCACGGCGGCAATTACAAGCCCTTTTTTGAATTTTTTGTTCAGCACAAGATACAAGCCTATCAGTCCTTATATTCAAAGTAGATGGTGCGCACAAACGGGTCTGAAAGCAGGTCGTTTCTGCGTTCGTAGCGGATTTCAACCTTCAGGCGGTCTGCACCGTCAGGAATTTTGCAGGGCACGGTAATTTCACCGCTTTTGCTTATTGTCAGTTTTTTGCCGATATCCTGCTCAACACCGTTGATTTTAACGGAAAAAATCTTGAGTGCATAGTTGTCCGTAAGACTTTTGATAACCAGTTCATCGCTTTGTGTACTGTATTCGCCTGTTTTGCTGTCGGTGAAGCGCGCATAAACGCCGTCAAGCGGATTCTGTGACAGTTCAAATTGCGGATATCTGCTGTCGGAATGAACATCGGTAATATTGTCGGTGAGGAGAAGCTCAAGTATAAGACATCTCGTGTAGGGGTCGTACCAGGTCTGTGTGTGATACTGCTCGTAAACAAACCAGGTGTTTTCGGGCAGATAACAGCATGAGGCGTCTACCGTGCCTGTCGGAGCAATGTGGTCATGAGTGGTATCTTTACAGACAGTATTTTTCTGCTTGTAGTTTTTGCCGAGTGTTTCGCCGAAGGTGCTTACCGTTGCGCCGCAGGTGTTAGTGGTGTTGATAATAAAGTCAGAGTCAATCTTTTTGCCCGTGCCGAGCTGTGTGCCGTAGTTGGATATAATATGAATATTTACACCTGCATCCTGCGCGCGCCTTAAGCCCTCACCCATATTTGCCATACAGTCGTAGTGCATTTTGTCTGCCTTTTCGATTATGTTGGCATTTTCAACGGGATCAAGGTAAACGTCACGGAGCTTTGTGTAGGTTTCAATGTCCATAAAATCCCACACGGAGCCAAAGTAAACGGCGTGTGGCAGAAGAACCTCGTTGAATGCCGTTTTTACAAGGCTGTTAAGGAATTCGCCCGGAAGCAGCCTGCCAAGCCAGCGCAGGTCAAGTTCGATGTTGAGCATTACGCAGGCAAAGCGGAGCAACTCTTCCATATTGAAGCTGATGGGTTCTGCACCGAGCAATTCGGTTACAAGCGTTGTGCCGCCTGTGGCAGGAGAGTTGAGTACGGCGTTGTCAACCTTGCCCTCGGTGCCGTAGTAATAAAGATAGGTTGCGGTAAGCTGTCCGCCGTGGCTCATTGAGAAAATGTCTACCTTTTCTGCACCGGTCTTTGCAAGCACGCTGTCAATGAATTCGGCAAGGTGTGCGCTGTTGACAATCTGGCTTCTGCGCCAGTCCGTGTTGAATACATAAATATATTCTTCAGGCACGGTCTGCGCCATGGCAGCAATGAAATCATCCTGGAAGAAAGGCATACAGTCACCGTTGAGCTCGTCTCTGATATAGGTGATGCTTGACTCTTCAACAGTAGAGGGGAAGGAAACAATATTGTATTTTGATGAGCCGTCGGGCATCATTGAAATATCATCAACAAGCTCGGACGATACTTCTCTGAACTGCTCGACAAACGGCTTTGTGTCGCCGTCGGCGTATTTTGAAATGCTGGAAACGATACCGTAGAGGTTGGGGATGAGCTTCTTCATAAGGTCAAAAGGATTTATGCCCCAGACCTCCTCTTCGGTCTCAAGCCCTCTGTCTCTTATAAGTATCGGACCCGAAAAGCCCTGAATGAATATTACCGGGTGACCGTCCCATTCAAAGGCAGGCGTGTTGTTCTTTTTTGCGGCTGTTGCTGTGCTTGTCACACAGCCGCATATCATTACAGCGCATAAGATTACGCTGATTATTCTTTTTGTTTTCATTTTCAGATTCATTTCCCTTTTCAGAATAGTGCGAAAAATTTATTTTGCACAGAAATAAACTGTGCGTGTAAACGGTGAGGAGAGGAATTCACCCTTGCGTGCGTAGGTGATTTCAACCTTGATGTTACCGCCGGAAAGCTTTGTGCAGGGGATTTCGGTTTCTTCGCCGGGAGCGATTACGGCTTTCTTATCAACCGTAAACTCACAGCCCTCTGCCTCTATGCTCTTTATGCTGATGCTGTATTTTTCGGAAAGGTTGCGCACAAGAAGTGTATCGCTCTCGCTGTTGTAGAAGCCTGAGGTTTCGTTTATGAATTTTGCGTATATTGCATCTACGGGATTCTGACCAAGTTCAAACTGAGGATATTCAGAGTGAGAGTGAACATCGACAATCTCGTCCGTCAAAAGCATTTTTACAATCATCGGACGTGTGTAGGAATCCCAGTAAATCATGCCGTGATACTGACCTGAAATAAACCAGGTTTTCTCGGGCAGGAATGCGCAGGAAGCGTCAATTGTGCGTGATGGAGAAATGTGGTTGTGGGTCGGGTCTGTGCAGGTGGTGTTTTTCTGCTTGTAGTCGGCAGGGAACTGTGTGCCGAATTCAGCTGTGTAAGCACCCGATGAGCAGGTTGTGTCAATAACAAAGTCTGCATCGATCGGTTCACCCGAGCCGAGGCGTGTGCCGCAGTTGGAAAGAATATATATGTTTGCGCCTGCTGCTTCTGCCGCCTTGAGTCCCTTGCTCATATTGGCCATACAGTCGTAGTGCATTTTGTCGTGTTTTTCAATCATCTTTGCATTGGTGAGAGGATTGAGGTACATTTCTTTAAGCGTGGTGTAGGACTCAACATCCATAAAATCCCATACGCTGCCGAAGGTCATTGCGTAGGGTTGGAAACACTCTACAAAAGCGAGCTTGAGCAGGTTGTTGAGAAATTCACCGGGAAGGATTTTGCCGAGCCAGCGAAGGTCAGCCTCAGTGCGGAGAAGAACATTTGCAAAGCGGCTGATTTCGTCCATATCAAAATTTGCCTCTCCGAGACCGAGCAGACCCTTTACTATTGATGTGCCGCCGATTGCGGGTACATCGAGAAGTGCGTTGTCAACCTTGCTCTCGGTGCCGTGGTAGTAGAGGTATGCGGCGGCAGTCTGACCGCCGTGGCTGAGTGCATATATATCGACCTTATCCTTGCCTGTGATTTCAAGAACATCGTCGATAAATTCTGCAAGGCGTTCGGAATTGTCTATCTGACCCAGACGCCAGTCTGTATTGAAAATGTAGATGTATTCTTCGGGTACATATTCGGAAATATAGCTGTTGATTTCCTGCTCGGGTACAAAGTCTACCTTGTCGGCTGCCTTGAGTGTGGCAATGGAGGCCTCCTGAGCGTAGTAGGGGTAGGGTGTGACATTGTATTTCGATGTGCCGTCGGGGTTGCAGGCCATTTTGCCCAGTTTGTCGCTGACAAGGTAGTTGATACCGCTGATGAGCAGACCGCTGTCACCGCCGAGGATGTATGAAACAAGACCTACAAGGACAGACGGCAGAGCGGTAATGATTCTTGTTATATCAAACTCTGCGCCTGCGCCCCAGATACCTGTCTCTGTTTCAAGACCTCTGTCCATAACGAAGGGTGAGCCCGTGAAGCCTTGAAGGAAAACTATGGGGTCGCCGTCCCAGGTGATTTCATCCTGGTTGGCGTGTGTGCCGATTGTAGCCGTACCGAAAAGCAGGGTGGCGCAAAGGAGAATGCTTACGAGTTTTTTCATAGTCCGTTACATCCTTTCCGAATTTAAATCAACAGTTCAGTTGCTGCTCTTTTTCAGGTTCTTTGCAAGGAAAACAAGGGGCACAAATATTGTAAGACCGATTGCTGCGGCGGCAAGGTAGATATGCGGTGCGGGAATGTTGACTGCGGCACCGTATTCATTGGTGTACTGTGCTGTTGCAAATGCATCCGTAACCTTGACTGCAACTGCGGGGCCGATGGTCATGGGCAGAAGAACGGAGAATATCATTCTGATACCCTGAAGCTGACCTGCCTTATCCTCGGGTGTGAAGTCGCGGATTGCGGCGTTGAGCATAATCATAAGCAGGCCGTAGCCGACAAGTGCAACGAGTGCGGAAAGTGCAAAGAAGATGATGTTCTTGTCTGCGAAATATACAAGCACAAGACCGACTGCAAAGAAGATTGCAGAGGGGAAGAGGAAGGGTGCCTTGCCCTTCTTGTCACTGAGAATAATGAGTGAAACAAGTGTGGAAACGCAAGCGACAACAACCACAACAGCAAGAAGAATAACGGGAACGGTGAGCTGAAGTGTGTTCATATCGATGTAGTGGTCAACATAAATAAACAGGTAGGGGAAGAAGACCTGGCTTGCGATAGCAAAAATACCCATACATACAAGTGAAAGGTAGAGGTTTTTATTGCTCTTGATAACCGAGGGTCTGAAGCCGTAGGTCATAGTTTCGATAAAGCCTGCGGTTGTTTTGACACCTGTTCTGGATTCCTTGATTGAGAAAAGACCGATTACACCGCAGATTGTAACAATCAGACCGAGGCCGATGAAACAGGCGGGATAGCCGAACTTTGAGGAAAGACCGCCGAAAGCACCTGTAACGCCGACAAGAGCGACAACGGGAAGAATGGCGAGAACAGACTCTGTCTTTGATCTGTTTGATGTGGAAGTGATATCTGTAATCCATGCGTTGAAAGCTGCGTCGTTACTGGTTGAACCCATAAAGGTCATAATGCAGTCCATTATGATAACGAGCATAACCGTTGCGGAAACAGCGGCAACGGGTGTGGTGCCCATAACTTTTGCAATGTTTTCGGGTGAGATGAGGGCGAAAGCCATAACCGTGAAGCCCCAGACGATATAACCGCCGCAGATGAACATCTTGCGCTTGTTGATTTTGTCGCTCAGGCTGCCCATAAACAGCGTGGTGAGTACCGCTACAACAGAACTTGCGGTAACCATACGGGAAATATCCTCGGGGGTGCCGCCGATTTCGTTGAAGAGGAAGAGGTTGAAGAAGTTGTTTTCTACTGCCCAGGCTACCTGACCCATAAAGCCGAAAAGGACTATGTTCAGCCAGAGGTTGCCCGTGAGCTTGCTGCTTTTGCTCATTGCTTTGTCCGCCTTTCGTTGTTGCAGTATGAAAACACATATAGACATACTGCGACTAATAAATAATTATTATATATAATATCAAAAAAAATGCTGTCCGTCAATGGGTGAATTTAATCGAAAAAATTTTTATTTTATGTTTTATTTTTTCACAAAGTGTGTTATAATAACCAAGATTATAAGTCTGTGCGATTTCAGGGAGGAATCAAAATGGCTTTGGAAAAGATTTTAATAGTAGATGATGATACGAATATCTGCGAGCTGTTGAGGCTCTACATCGAAAAAGAGGGCTTCTCCGTTATTATTGCCAATGACGGTGCAAGTGCTGTTAAAATGTTCCGTGAGCAGCAGCCTGACCTTATGCTTCTCGATGTTATGCTGCCCAAGCTTGACGGCTGGCAGGTCTGCCGTGAGGTGCGCAAGTTCTCTGAAAAGCCCATAATAATGCTCACCGCCAAGGGTGAAACCTTTGATAAGGTTCTCGGCCTTGAACTCGGTGCAGATGACTACATAGTAAAACCCTTTGATACAAAAGAGGTTGTTGCCCGTATCAAGGCAGTTCTCCGCCGTTCTGGCGGTGCTTCCGCAGCAGTTGCTGTTCAGGAAGTGCACTATGACAAGCTTGCGATAAACCTCACAAATTACGAGCTGAAGGTAAACGGTGTTGCTGTCGATACACCGCCCAAAGAGATGGAGCTTATCTTCCACCTTGCAAGCAATCCCAACAGAGTATACACACGCGATCAGCTTCTTGACGAGGTATGGGGTTTCGATTATTACGGTGACTCCAGAACGGTTGACGTTCACGTCAAGCGTCTGAGAGAAAAGCTTGAGGGTGTTTCCGAAAAGTGGGAGCTTCGCACCGTATGGGGCGTAGGCTACAAGTTCGAAACCAAGGAATAATTCCGCAAAATCTATGGCAAAAAGACAAAACATAAATAAAAGAAAACACGGCGGTGTATCTATACGAACCCGTTATACGGCAATGCTTTCGCTGATAATTCTTGCCTGCTTCAGTCTGCTCGGCTTTTCGCTTGCGGCGTTTGCGGGCAGTTATTGGTATTCGCAGAACGAAGCTCTGCTCAGCGAAAATGCCAAAAGCATAGCCGAAACCTCGTCGAGCCTGCTTTCGGGCGGCTATGTTTCAATGTTCGGTGACGGTGACACCTCGCTTGCGATGCTCTGCTCATCGCTCGGTGTCATTTCCGATGCGATTGATGCCGATGTTTTTATCTGTGATACAACGGGACATCTTATCGTTTGCCGTGACTATTTTGTAAACGGTGTTCTTGTCGGCAACTACTGTGAATTTCACGACAACCTCGTTATGACAAGAGAGGCTGTGGACGGTGCGGCGGTCGGCGCTTACTCAACGGTAAGCACACTCGACGGTCAGTACAGCGGTCTGCAATATATTGTCGGCGAGCCTGTCAGGGTAGCGGGCGTTACCGTTGCAACGGTTTTCGCTGTTGCACCTGTTACCAATTCGGTTATCTCTTTTGTTCTGCCGATTATTGAGCTGTTCTTCTTTGCGGTTGCAATTGCACTTGTTTTCGGTATTATAGCTGTTTACAGAACTTCCCGCAGCTTCACCAAGCCGCTTGAACTTATGGCAGATGCCACAAGAAGCTATGCTTCGGGCGATTTTACTCCCAGAATAGATATCAGCAGAAACGATGAAATAGGCGAGCTTGCCACAGCCTTTAATACTATGGCGGGCAGTCTTGCACAGCTTGAAAGTTCAAGACGCAGCTTTGTTGCAAATGTTTCTCACGAGCTGAAAACTCCCATGACAACAATCGGCGGTTTTATCGACGGCATGCTTGACGGAACAATTCCGCCCGCCGAGCAGGAGCGTTACCTTAAAACGGTTTCTCAGGAGGTAAAGCGTCTTTCCAGAATTGTTGTTTCAATGCTTAACCTTTCCAAAATAGAGGCGGGTCAGCTTGATATGAATTTCAGCAAGGTCAATCTTTCCGATATGATTCTTGCCACCTTCCTGAATTTTGAAAAGAAAATAAGCGACGGTAAGATAGAAATCAGAGGTATTGAGTACCTCGGCACACATTTTGTCCGTGCGGACAGCGATATGCTCGGTCAGGTTGTTTACAATCTTGTTGACAATGCAGTCAAATTCACACCTGAACACGGATATATCAGCGTCAGCATTACGGAACAGGACGGCTTTATTGAAACAGCTGTCACAAACAGCGGCACGGGTGTAGCACCCGAAGAAATCAACAGGATTTTTGAGCGGTTTTATAAGGTGGATAAATCCAGAAGCTACGATGCAAAGAGCACAGGTCTGGGTCTGTATATAGTAAAAAGCATTCTCGACCTTCACGGCGGTTCAATTTCTGCCGAGAGCGAAGAGGGCAGATTTACCCGTTTTGTTTTCCGCTTGCCCAAATAAAAAACACAACTTGTTTAAAATTTGTTCACATGAGCGAAAAGTGAGTATAATACACAGTGTGTAATATGCAGATACAATATTTATTTGCACGAGGAGTAAATGATCAATGAACGACAGAGAGGATATTTTCGGCACGGATGTGCCCGAGGAAACCCAGCAGCCCGTTGAACCCGAAGTGCTTGAACCCGAAGCGCTTGAGCCCGAATCGGAAAGCGCGGAAAGTATAGCGGAAAAGTATATCGGCGAGCCGATTGCTGAGGCTCAGCCTGTTGAGGAAAAACCGCAGACACCGCCTGCCTACGGCGCTTATGTGCCGCCACAGCAGACGTATCAGCAGTGGCAACCGCAGTATTCCTATCAGCCGCAGAGTGACGGTAACGAGCCGCAGAAGAAAAAGAAGAAGGGCAGAAGGGCTTTCTGCATAATTCTTGCACTTGCGCTTATTATTGCTGCAGTTATGATTCCTGTTTCACTTCTCAGAGGTGAAGAGCAGAACGGCGGCTTCGGCAGCTATCAGGACAATCATCCCGAGCAGTCGAATGTGATTGACGAAAACGCACCGCAGCTCGAAATCGAAAAAACACCTGCCGATACCGGTAAGAACAACGGCAATATTCTCTCACCTGAAGAAATTTACGAAAAAATTGCCGATATAAACGTAGCCGTTATGGTTTACAAGAGCGACAGCCTTTATACAGAAGGTACGGGTATCGTAATGGGTCAGGACAAGACGGGTAAATATACCTACATCATCACCTGTGCCCATGTTATTTCCGATGCCGGTATTGAGACTGTTATTCAGCTTGAGGACGGCACACGCTACGATGCCGTAATCGCAGGCTACGATGCAAGAACGGATATCGGCGTGCTCAAAATCGAGGCAAAGGGTCTCAAGGCGGCAGAATTCGGCGATTCCGATTCGCTTAAGGTCGGCAGCACTGTTTACGCAATCGGCAACCCCGGCGGCGCGGCACTTTTCGGCACGTTTACGGACGGTAAGGTTTCCGCAATCGGCAGAAATATTACAAGCAGTATAGGCTACGATATGGTATGTATTCAGCACAATGCCGCTATCAGCCCCGGTAACTCGGGCGGTGCGCTTGTCAACGAGTACGGCCAGGTAATCGGCATCAACTCGGCGAAAATTGCCGCAACGGAATACGAGGGCATTTCCTTTGCAATTCCGATAACTCAGGCGAAGGATATAATCAACAAGGTTATCACCTACGGCTATGTGCCCGGCAGAGCAAAGCTCGGAATTTCCTATGTTGAAAACGATTCCTCATCCATCAGCGGTATTTACAGCATGGCTGTCCAGATGATGGACCTTCCCAGTGGCTCACTTGTTATTTATTCAATAGATCAGAACAGCGCCCTTGCCGGCACTGAAGCACAGCCCGGTGATATGATTATTGCCGTCAACGGCAAAGACCTTGACAAGCCCGATGTTCTTCTTGAAATGATAGAGGATGCTTCCGTGGGTGATGTGCTCACACTCAAGCTTTTCCGTATCACCACCTCGGGCGGAAGATACCAGACCGAGGAGCTTGAGGTCAAGGCAAAGCTCATTGAAGAAAACAACACAAAGGTCGAAGAAACCACAACCGCAGGCGTTTACGGCAACGATGATTACGGCTTCGGCGGCTACGACTTCGGTTTCGATTTCGGATTTTGATTCTGATTGAAGTCCGATATACAAATATTCAGGGGTAAAAATAAATGTACGACAAATCGGTTTTTGAAAAAACAAAATATTTTATCATTGATATGGACGGCACCTTTTATCTGGGCAATTCTATAATTCCCGGTGCCGAAACATTTATCGAAAAGCTCAGAGAAACAGGCAGGGATTTCCGCTTCTTTACCAACAATTCCTCAAACAATGTTGAGGTCTGCTGTAAAAAGCTTGAAAAGATGGGTTTCCCGGTGCCCGAAGAAAAAATTGTAATTTCTTCGCACGTCACAATTGATTACCTCAAGCGTAATCATCCCGGCGAAAAGATTTATCTGCTCGGCAACGAAAGGCTGACAAACGATTTTATCAACGCAGGTATTATTCTTACCGATGAAAAACCCGATGTAATTGTTCTTGGTTTTGATACCACACTCACTTACGAGAAAATCAGCAAGGCCGCAAACTGGATGGCTCAGGGCGTTACCTATATTGCAACCCATCCCGACCTTAATTGCCCGATGGCGGAGGGCTTTATGCCTGACACGGGCTCAATGATTGAAATGTTTGCTGCTTCAACGGGAAAGCGTCCGATAGTTATGGGCAAACCCATGGAGGAAACAGTCAATTATGTTACAAATCTTCTCGGCTGTGAAAGAGAAGAAATAGCTTTTGTCGGTGACAGACTGGCAACGGATATTGCAATCGGTTTCAACCATGGTATTCCGAGCGCTCTTGTGCTCAGCGGAGTTACAAGCCAAGAGGAATATGCCGAAAGCCCGATAAGGGCAAGCGTTGTTGCTGATGACCTCAGACAGCTCGGCGAATATCTTTGACAGCAGTATTCAACAAAGAAAGGACAGATAAAATATGCTCCACGAAAATCTTAAAAAGCTTCGTAAAGCATGTGGATATAAGCAGGACGAGGTTGCAAAAGTTCTCGGAATCGACCGCTCTGCTTATTCTTACTACGAGACCGGCAAGACCGAGCCGAGCGTAAAGAATCTTATCCGGATTTCCCGTATGTACAAGGTAGATGTTGATGTACTTGTAGGTAACAGTGAGTATGCTGCTGCACTTGCGCTCAATAATGAGCCGGTTGATGAGTATGATTCAACACTCTGTGCTGACCTTGATGCTCTTGCAAAGTGTTCATCACAGGAGAGAGTTCTGATTGCCATGCTCCGCCAGGCTCAGGACAAGGAGGCCTTTTTGGATGCTGTAAAGGCACAGTACGAGGCCATCAATGCTGAATAAATATTAAAGAAAAGAGAGGGATATAAGTTATGTTTTGTCAGAATTGCGGTTCTCAGATTGAAAACGGAACGGTCATATGCCCCGTTTGTAACACCCAGCTTTCCGCAAGCATGGGCAACGGACCGTCTCCACGCCCTGCGCAGAAGCCTGAGCCCGAACCCGTACCCGAACGCACGGGAAAAACCGAAAACCCGAAGGGCAAGGGTTATGCCGCTGTTGTTTCCGCCTTGCTCGCTTTCCCGACACTTGTTTGTCTGGTTGCGGACTATCTTGGTCCGCCCGAATGGATTCGCAGCTTTTTCCCGGATAAGGAATGGGCTGAAGGCGGTATAATCACCTGGTCGGCTTATCTGCTCGGTATTATTATGTGCCTTTGGATGATGATAGTCCTGCCTGCAATCAAGCCCAAGCGTCCTGCTGTTACGGTCGGCGTGTGTATGGCTGTGCTTTCGCTCTATCTCGTCTTCCTTGCTTACATAAACCATAGCGCAGGCTGGTATGTTGATTATGTTCTTCCCATCTGCCTGATGCTTACGGTTTCCTCGGCGATAATGAGTATACTTATGGCATACAAGGTCATTCCGTCCGGACATATCGCTTCCGCAATTATTGTTCAGGGTGCGCTTCTCTGCCTCGGTACGGAAATTCTTTTTGATATGCAGCGCCGCGGTCAGATTGACCTTCGCTGGTCGATTATCCTCGCTGTTTCCGCAATCTCAGCTGTAGGTATTTATGAAGCAGTCAGCTATGCGGTAAGAATTAATAAAAAATAATTTTCAATAAGATACAACAAATAAATCAGGGCTGCCTCAATTTCAAGAGGCAGCCCTGACAACTTTTTTATGTTATTCGACGGGTGTTAATTTCTGCTGATAAATTCTGACGTAGTCAACAATAAATTCTGTTTTATAGCTTTCCTTGTCGAGGCTTGCCAATTTTTCTTCGTCGGGAATTTCAAGGGAAACTATAACGTCTTCCATAACCTCGGAAACACCGTTGCCGAAGGAGGTGCGTACGGTTTCAACACCGTTGATGTAGAAGATATACTCGTCATCGTTCCATTCAAGACCGTAGGTGTTGTATTCCTTATAAATGTTCTTGCCGTAGAAATCGCCGAGCATACGGGACTGGAAGCCCTCCTGTACACCGTCAACACCTGCACAATGTACAGTCTGTGCAACGGAGTTTCTGCCTATGAAATTATCGTAGCTCATAGATTCGAAAATATCGATTTCACAGCCGCCGGGGCCACCCTTTGAAACGGAAGCGGTGTAGGGTGAATCTGCCTGAATCCAGAAGGCTGACCAGAAGCCTGAGCCTGCGTTTACGATGCATCGGATTTCGAAATAACCCTTGCAGTAACGCTCTTTGAGCTTGACCATGCCCGTGTACCAGCCCTCGCCGTAGGTACCGTCGGTCTGATAATCGCCCGTAATAATCATATTACCGTTTTCCACTCTGACCTGACTTTCTGCGTTGAAGCCGCCTCTTCTGGGACCGCTTCCTCTGTACTGCCATACGTCCGTGTTGAGTGTATTGCCTTCAAATTCATCCTCGAAAACAAGAGCATAACTGCTCAGGTCAAGCTCCTGTCCTCTGGGGGTTGTGGGCAGGTCAAGAACTGCGAGTCCGAAGCACTCGGCAATTGCAACAATGCACGCTATAACCGCTTTTGCACTCTTTGCAGAAAAAAGCTTTTTGAAGTGTATACCCATCTGCTCAACGCCCCACATCTGTCTGGGAGCAAGCTTGAGAGTTTCAGTTAAAAATTTTTCGAACATTGTTTTATCCCCTTAAATTAAAGCTTTACTTTGAACACTATCTTTGTTGCAGGTGCTGCGTTTTCGCAGGGTTTAACGCAGGGCTTATGTGCATCCTCGGGGAACATAACCATAAAGCCGCCCTCGTAAAGAGTTACCTCGCTTACAAACTCAGGATCTTCATAAAAGGCAATATCGCCGCCTTTTGAATATTCCTCGCTGACAACAGCGCCGCAGGTGTCAAGGTCTGCCCAGTCGATACGCTCTGTGCCCTTTACTATAACCTGAATGTCTGCGTAGGCACGGTGTGCCTCGAAATTTTTGGTATCTGCATCGCCAAGCTCGTTTGTTGCAACTATTGCCTTGAGCTTGTCGGGGATGATTATGTATTCGCCGCCTTCCTTGGGCTCGGCAACAAATTCATTATAGAACTTGTGCGCCGCTTCAAATGCGGGATCAATTGAATAATAGCGATTAAAATCTGTCATTTTGCCTGAAATCATAAGATAAATGCCGCCTTTCTTAATGTTGAATTTTGCTGACAGTTTGATTATAAAATGAAAAAGAGATATATACAAGCATATTTTGACTTTGTGCACTTGGCAATGTGTAGAAAAATCCTAAAAAAAAGTATGCAAGTTGCACAAACTCGGTTTAATCAAAAATCGAAGGTTTGGAAGCCTCGCTGATTTTTTGAAAACGGGTCAAGAACTGCCGAAAATTCATTGACGAGGGCGGTTTTTGTGGTATAATATGTAATACGAAATGGCGTAATTATGTGTTTAATCATATTTTTGTTTAGAGGGAGATTGTTTTATTATGTACGTTAAAGATGTAACAGTTCAGAATCAGGTTGGCCTTCACGCTCGTCCCGCAACATTCTTCATTCAGAAGGCAAACGAGTTCAAGTCCTCAATCTGGGTAGAAAAGGAAGACCGCCGCGTTAACGCAAAGAGCCTTCTCGGTGTCCTTTCTCTCGGTATTATGGGCGGCACAGACATCCGCATCATCGCAGGCGGTGCAGACGAAACACAGGCTGTTGAAGAGCTTGTCCGTCTTGTAGAGTCCGGCTTCTCCGAATAATTTTCGGTCACAACGCAAAAAACACAAAAATCAAAGATGAAAATCCTGCTGTAAAAATACGGCAGGATTTTTTTATTTTTTCTTGACAATGCCGTGTGAAAGTATAAAATAAAATCAAGAGCGAAATATGAATTATTTCGGTTTTAAAACACAACGGAGGTAAAAAAATGGCTAAAAAAGAAAAAGTCGCAGTAGGTAACGAACCTATTTACGACGCAAAACAGCTTGGCGTCCCCAAGATGCTCATCCTCGGTTTCCAGCACACCTTTGCAATGTTCGGTGCAACGGTACTTGTTCCGCTGCTCACAGGTCTTGACATTGCAACAACCCTGCTTATGGCAGGTCTGGGCACTCTCTTCTTCCACCTTGTAACCAAGGGTAAGGTCCCTGCCTTCCTTGGCTCCTCTTTTGCTTTCCTTGGCGGTTATGCCGCGGTTACAAACTACACAAACGAAGCAGGCGAAACACTTATCGATAAGTCAATGCTTCCCTATGCCTGCCTTGGCGTTGCTGTAGCAGGTCTTGTTTACCTCGTGCTTGCTGTTCTTTTTGCAATATTTGATTCGGCAAAGATTATGAAATTCTTCCCGCCCGTTGTCACAGGCCCGATTATTATTGCTATCGGTCTCGGCCTTGCAGGCAGCGCTGTTTCCAACTGCGAAACAAACTGGTTGCTCGCTTTCATTGCTCTTGCAACCGTTATTGTTTTCAACATCTGGGGTAAGGGTATGAGCAAAATCGTTCCCATTCTCCTCGGTATCATCGTTTCCTGTGTTGTCGCGGTTATTATGCACAACGTCGGTGATACACCCGTATTCGATGCAGGCAAAATCCAGGCTCTCAAGGATGCTGCGTGGCTTGGTTTCCCGATTCAGAAGGACGGTATTGTATTCGGTAACGTTCCTGATAAGTCCAAGATTATCAGCGCAATTATCGCTATCGTTCCGATTGCTCTTGCAACAATGATGGAGCACATCGGCGATATCAGCGCAATCAGCGCAACAACAGGCAAGAACTTCATTGCTGACCCCGGCCTTAAAAAGACTCTCGTCGGTGACGGTCTTGCAACAACCTTCTCCTCTCTCTTCGGTGGCCCTGCAAACACAACCTACGGCGAAAACACAGGCGTTCTCGCTCTCACAAAGGTTTACGACCCCAAGGTTGTCCGCATTGCGGCTATCGTTGCAATTCTCCTCTCATTCTCCCCGAAGGTAGCAGCACTTATCAACCTCATTCCCACAGCAGTTATCGGCGGTATCTCCTTCGTGCTTTACGGCATGATTTCCGCTATCGGTGTGCGCAACGTTGTTGAAAACAAGGTTGACTTCACAAAGAGCCGCAACCTCATCGTTGCCGCTGTTATCCTTGTTGCAGCCCTCGGTATGTCCGGTGGCATCAGCTTCAACGTCGGCTCAGCTGCTATTACTCTTTCCGGTCTTGCTGTTGCCTCTATCGCAGGTATTCTGCTCAACGCTATTCTTCCCGGTAAGGATTATGTTTTCAAGGCAGAATAGTACGGCAACGCCGAACTGATCCGAAGGCGACAAACAAAGCTGAATAAGATAAAGCAAAGTGCTCCCTGAAACATTGGTGTTCAGGGAGCGTTTTCTATTCAATCAGCATCTCTCTTGCAACTCCTGCGCTGGAGCAGAGCATAAATTCACCCGTTATACCATTATTATCAGCAATGGTTTTTTCTTCGATTATCTCTGCGCCTGCGATAATTGCGATTTTTTCAGACAGATAGTTTTCTGCCGTATCCAATAAAAGATGTTTATTCTCACCCGTGAACTCTACTGCGCAGTAGGTGTTGAATATTTCTTCCGTATACCCGAGCGGCAGGAAAATCCCGCCTATGCACAGCTGGCTTTTTCTTGTTGCGGTCGGTGCTTTGCCGTTGTCAATAAACATCGGAATATCAAGCCCGAATATGTGCAGGGTAATGTGCCTTTTCTGCTCGCTTAAAACCATATTTTCTTTGCGCTTTTTTACATTGGATTCAATCTTTGTCTGTGATGTTATTAACGCATACGCCTCGGCGTGACGGAAGCGCACAGAGCCGTCGGCGAGTTCTACAAAGCCACCTGCGAGCACATCGCCTGCTCTTACGGCTTCACCGGGTTTATACATTTTTGTGCCTTCGTAAACCTCGAGCACGGCTATCTGACCGTCGACTGCACTTACAACATCACACGGCGCATCGCTTGAAATGAGTTGCGGAACGGGTGTGCGCTCTGTTACCTCAACATTCACGGCAGAGCCCATAAGGTTTATTGCAATATATGTAACGTTTTCAAGCCGCGACAGTGCAAAAAAACGTATTTCTGCCGCATTGAGTCTGTCGCTGAACACACCGGGTTCAAGCCCTGCTTCGGCAAGCACGGTGAGAATTTCCTCGTTTGTTGTTACGGAATTTCCGTTTATGTTTATCGTCCAAACCATTGAGGACATAAGAGAGATTACCGCAAGGAAAAGCACGAAACCAATCAGCAACCCTGAGCGGCGTCGGTATTTGTCGAGGAAAAACGGCAAACCGCGTCTTCGCAGTACTTTCAGCCGCATACCCGAGCGCACGGCACTCTTCTTTATGCTGAGGTAACCGTTTATGCTTGTGCACGCCGTTATTCTGTTTGTTTCCGGTTTCAGGTTCCACAGCGGAATACCCTCAAGCGAGCAAAGGTTTATAAACCTTTCCGTAAATCCGCCCGAGGCAGAAAACTGCACATAGCCGCAAAGCAGGTGTAAAAGAGCGGAGAATATCATTTCTTATCCTCCGTTCAGTTGAATTCAATGCAGGAAAACATACCGCTTACAAGGGCGTTTTCACCGTCAAACGAGCATATTTCAAGTCCGAGGCCGCAAAAAGAAGCACTCATATTGCCAAGGCTGAGCACTATTTTTTCCGCGCTGTATTCAATAATACCCCTGCAACCCTCAATTGATGCGCAGGTGTTGCCCGAAAGCTCGATTGAGGCACAGTCCCCGATTGCCAGCGGTGGCATTTCAAGACTTGCCAGGAATTTATCCTTCAGCTTTTTTTCTCTTTCCATAATTCATCCATCACTCCCGTGGTAATATATACGCAATTCAGCCAATAAAATTACTTAGAGGTGTATTGGTGTGAAGATTAAAAAAATTAAATTGTCAGGTCTGGCGGTGCCGGCTCTGGTTGTGGGCTTTGCCTGTGCGTTTGTTGCCTGCCCCGACCCCTGTGTGCAGGGTGCGTTGTCGGGCTTGAGATTGTGTGCGGCTGTGATAATTCCTTCGCTTTTCCCTTTTTTGATCGTAAGCACATTTGCCGCCGCATCTCCTTCGTGCTGTGCGGCAATGCGGATTTTTTCACCTGTGATGCGCCATGTTTTTCGTCTGCCTGCCTGTGCCGTACCTGCTGTTGTTTTCGGTCTTTTTGGCGGATATCCGGTAGGGTGTTCGGTTGCTGCACAGCTTTTTGCTCAGGGCAGAATAAATGCGGAACAGGCTCAGCGAATTACCTGTTTTTGTGTAAATGCGGGACCTGCTTTTGTGATAACGGCTGTCGGAGCAGTTATGCTCGGCAACGCACGGACAGGCGTAACCCTGTTTCTTTCTGTCTTGCTGTCGTGCATAATTTTAGGTTTTTTACTCGGACTTACGGCACATAAGCCTGAAAAAAAGGCGGAGCACGAAAACTTTATCATCACCAACTCGCAAGCACTTGTAGAGGCGGTGGAAAGCAGTGCGGTTACAATGCTGAAAATCTGTGCGTGGACGGTTGCATTTTCTTGTGTATCGGGCATTGTGTCAGAGTTTGGTTCCGATGGCGGTGTAATGATTGTGTTCAACTGCTTATCCGAGGTTACGGCAGGCTGCGCCGCTGTATCACAGGACGGTAACCTGTGCTCACTTGCTGCCATTCTTGGGTGGGGAGGACTTTGTGTCGGTTGTCAGGTGCTTGGTAATGTGAAATCAGTCGGTACAAGACCGCTTGTGTTTTTTGCCTTCCGTGCCGTAAATGCAGGGCTTTCTGCCGTAATCTGCGGTTTGCTGCTTGAGTTATTCCCTATTGAAGCGAGTGCGTTTTCGAATGTTGCCGCCGTTACGGCACGCCGTTTTTCATATTCAGTTCCTGCAACCGCCGCACTTGTGTGTCTGTGTGCTGTTTTTATAATAGACCTTGATAGAAACAAAAAAGTATGTTAAAATTATTCGGAAATAGCGAAAAGCACAGTTCGGATTACTCAACTCTTCCTATCCGAGGTTTTGAAAATGAAAAAGAAAAACAAACTTCTTAATATGCAAACAGTGAATAAGGTGTGCGTTAACTGTATACACGGCAAACACTCGCCCGACGGCAAAAGTGTTCTGTGTGTCAAAAAAGGTGTTATGCTGCCCGATTCTACTTGCCGAAAATTTGAATATGACCCTCTCAACAGAACTCCCGCACGACCTGTTGGCTTCGGCGAATTTTCTGCGGAGGATTTTGAACTGTGAGAGTGCTTGTTGCGCCTGATTCGTTCAAGGGTTCGCTTTCCGCAACACGTGTGTGTGAAATAATCAGTTCAGCCCTGACACGGTGCGAGGTTGACTGTATTCCCGTTGCTGATGGCGGTGAGGGTACGGTTGACAGTTTTGTTTTTGCTACTGCGGCAGAACTTAGGTCTTGTGTTGTAACGGGTCCGTGTGGCGACAGAGTGACGGCTGCTTTTGCGGTTACGGGTGACACCGCAGTTATAGAATCTGCTCAGGCTTGCGGTCTGCCTCTTGCAGGTGCGGACAATGACCCTGCCGGTGCCACAACCTACGGTGTGGGTGAGCTTATCAGGGCGGCACTTGATTGTGGCTGCCGTAAAATTGCAATAGGTATCGGCGGAAGTGCCACCAACGATGGCGGTATCGGCTGCGCGAGTGCACTCGGTGTGAAGTTTACGGATGAAAACGGAAACACTGTTTCTCCTGACGGCTATGGTATGTCAAAAATCAGAAACATAGATATTTCGGGTCTGGACAGCCGTATAGTCAATTGTGAAATCACAGTGCTGTGCGATGTTGAAAATCCGCTTTACGGCGAAAACGGTGCGGCGTTTGTTTATGCACCGCAAAAAGGCGCAGACAGCGAAAAAGTGGTTTTACTCGACAGCGCTTTGCAAAATCTGGAATCGGCGGTAAAATCAGACCTCGGGCTTGATTTTGCAAACGAAAACGGCTCGGGTGCAGCAGGCGGTATGGGCTACGGACTGCGTGTATTTCTTGGCGCAAGGCTTCAGAGTGGTGCGAAAACCGTGCTCGACCTTTGCGGCTTTGACGAAAGGGCGAAAAATGCGGACGTCATAATTACCGGCGAAGGCAGGCTCGACAGCCAGAGCCTTATGGGAAAGGTTTTGAGTGAGGTTGTCAGAAGGGCAGGGGATACGCCCGTTGCTGTTATGTGTGGACTGAGCACACTCAAAAATCCGCCCGAAGAAATAGCTGCAGTGTTTGAAACAAACCCGAATCATCTGCCGTTTGAAGAGGTTTTGTCCACCTGCGAAAAGGACCTTTATGACACGGTTTCAGCAGATGTGTGTAATTTTTTAAAAAATTTTAAAAAAATGCTTGACAAGTGATAAATCGTTTGGTATTATATACAAGCGTTCTGCGAGACGGAACTTGCAGAAACAGTTGGTGTTTATGACATTGAGGGTCCACCCGTTCCCATTCCGAACACGGTAGTTAAGCTCAATCGTGCCGACAATACTTGGTGGGAAGCCGCCCGGGAAGATAGGTCGACGCCAACACCCTTAGTTGGTAATTATGACATTGAGGGTCCACCCGTTCCCATTCCGAACACGGTAGTTAAGCTCAATCGTGCCGAAAATACTTGGTGGGAAGCCGCCCGGGAAGATAGGTCGTTGCCAACACTAACAAGGTAGCCACCCAATAGGGTGGTTATTTTTTTTATACTACGGAAAAGTCGGCTGTCTGCGCCGTTTTTCGCCCGCTCGGAGTATCTTTATGTATTTTTTCAATATCCCCCTTGACAAAGCAGACATTTTGAATTAAAATAACTTTTGCTGTTAATCGGCACAAACATAATAATATGCGGGTATGGCGGAATAGGCAGACGCGTTAGATTCAGGTTCTAATCGGGGCAACTCGGTACAGGTTCAAGTCCTGCTACCCGCACCAGAAATTAACACTCATCATCAGATGGGTGTTAATTTTTTTGTAGAATCAGGACTTGAACCTGAGAAGGGGACAGATTAAAAAAAGCGGATTTACCCCATATTTTTAAATATTCTTAATATAAAATATTGAATTTATTATATAATTATGTTAAAATTAGCTAACTCTAAAAAAGGAGAGCACACACGGATGAAAAAAACATTAAAAAGAGTGATTGCTTTTATGATTTGTGCGGCTATGCTTGCTTCGGCAGGCGCGGTGGGTGTATCCGCCGCAACACTTGAAACAGATTGCAAAGGCAAATGCGAGCATTCGCCCGTAATTGTTCTTCCCGGCATCAACCATTCACCCACATATCTTTACGATGAAAACGATGAGCCTGTTACATACAACGGCAACCACATCGGCAGTACGCTTCTTATCCTCAACGAAGAAGCTCTTTCGACCGGTGCTATCGTAAAAGCTGTGTTGAGCGTTGTCGGCAGTATATTCCTGCAGTCAAACCTTGGCGTTGACAAGGTTGCCTACGACCTCGTTTCCGATATTTTCAAATATCAGAGATGTGACGACGAAGGTAACCACGTTGAAAACCTCAAAACCAAGCGCTGGAATTACTCGCTTGAGCATATGTCTGACGAGGACCTTGACTGGACCTACAGAATGGTTCCTATGCAGGCACTTGTTGACGAAATAGGCGAAGACCACGTTTATTTCTTCACCTTCAATCTCGTAGGCGACCCGATGGATTCTGCTGACGACCTTGCGGAGTACATCAGGATGGTAAAAGAGCAGACAGGTCACGATAAGGTTTCTCTCCTTCCCGTCAGCCTCGGTGGTACAATTCTTACCGCTTACCTTGAAAAATACGGCCACGGCGAGCTCGACCAGATTGTAAACGCTGTTGCCTGTCTTGACGGTACGGATATTGTTGCCGATTTCTATGCAAGAGAGTGGCGACTTGAGGACGAATATCTCTACCATCAGTTCTTTGCAAACATTATGGTTGAATCCGAAGGCAAGCCCACACTCGGCTATCTTATCAACTCGCTTCTTCACATTGTTCCCCGCTCTGCAATAAACGGTTTGCTTACGGGCGCAATGAGCGCTATACTCGACACGCTTATGCTTAACTGTCCGCAGTTCTGGGCTATGCTTCCTTCATACAGATATGAGGCTCTTGCCGAAAGATACCTCGGCGACAAGCCGGAACTCAAGGCAAGAACAGACAGCTTCCAGACAGCAAGACTCAACCTTAAGAAAAATATTCTTGCCGCTGTTGCTGACGGTGTGCGTGTCAACTCAATTGCCGGTGCAAACCTTGACCTTGGCGAAGAGATGTACACATATTTCAATATCGTCGCTTCCGCAGAGAAGGTTAATTCCGACGGTATCGTAAACCTTTCCTCCACAACACTCGGCGCAACAGGTGCAGCAGGCAATAATACACTTGCTGATGTGGATTACGAAAAGAATACTTACTGCACCAACCCCGAGCACAACCATATTTCTTCTGATAATATGGTTGACACATCTACGGCTATCCTTCCCGAAAACACATGGATTTTCCTTGACCAGCACCATGAGGTAGGATACAATGATGTTGTTCTCAATCTTGCAAAGGCTATCTTCCTTGGCGAGGTAACGGATGTTCATTCCGACCCCGAAAATTATCCGCAGTACAACGGTCCCTGCTATACGCAGAGCATCCGCCGTTGGAAACTGCCCGATGCAAAGAAAGTTGACCAGTCAACACTCAGTGAAGCAGACAAAGCTGAACTCAACGCTGCAATTGCAGAGTGCGAGGCTGTGCTTAAAATGACAGTTGCTGACCAGCCGAGGGTTGAGGCTGCGGAAGCAAGAATCATCGCCGCACTTCATCAGGTTGGCGCACCCGGCTACGAAAATATTGAAGCAGCGAAGGCTTCTCCGCTTGACCCGTTTTTCGAGAATCTTACATACGCAATGAGCAAGGGCTCACTCTTCCTCTTTGGTGGCGGCAGCCCTGTAGACAGAATTCTTTCCCCCGTGAGAAAACTTGCCGATTTCATTTTCGGTAAGTAAAGTAAATAAATTTTAAGCAAAAGAGGTATTGTTATGAAAAAAATTATTTCTCTCGTACTTGTTTTTGCGCTTGCATTTTCAATGGTTTCAATGAGTGCATCCGCAGCAGTCAAAACCGAGTGCCAGGGCGATTGCGACACATGTCCCGCTATCGTTGTTCCCGGTATCGGCCAGTCAAACGTATGGGCGCTTGACGACAACGGCGATTATCTTCTCGATGCAGAAGGCGAAAGAATAAGTGCCTTCCCCGCAGTTATTGATGTCGGCTCAATCGTTATCAAGGCTGTTTTCCCCGTGCTTCTCACCCTTTTCTTCCAGGCTGACATCGGTCTTTCCGATGCACTTTGCAGTATCCTTATGGATGCATTCGAAGTAAACCTCTGTGATGAAAACGGCAAGGACACAGGTAACTTTGAGGTTGAAAAGTATCTCTACTCCGTAGCTGAGTGCTCAGACTACGAAAAGAAGCAGATTTACAACAACATTCCTCTTCAGGCTTTTGCTGAACAGGCAGGCGAGGACCACCTTTACTACTTCGCATACAACTCCTTCACCAATCTCGACAATACTGTAAACGAGCTTTACGATTACATTCAGATGGTTCTTGAAGAAACAGGTCACGACAAGGTTAACATCGTTCCCATCAGTATGGGCGGCTCAATTGCAGATGCTCTGCTTGAGTACTATCCTGATGTTATGGATAAGCTTGAAAAGGTTGTTTACATTGTTCCCGCTCTCAACGGCTCATCAATCGTCGGTGACCTTTTTAGAAAAGATTTCGCATTCTTCGATACAAACTTCCTCTACAACGGCTTCCTTGAGGCTCTTATGGACGAGGAAGAGGCAAGAATGATTGAGGTTATTGCCAGAATTATTCCCGACCAGGTGCTCACAAAGGCTCTTCACAAGGTTGCAGATTGCCTTGTAGAAGATATTGCTGCCAACATCACAAGCCTCTGGGGTCTTTGCCCGAAGGAAGACTATCCTGAAGCATCGGCTGCTCTTCTTGCTGACAAGCCTGAAATCAAGAAGCAGACAGATAAGTTCTACCAGGCACAGGTTGATGCCTTCGAAAACATCCAGACTCTTGTTGACAAGGGCGTAGAGGTTTACAACATTGTTGACTACGATGTACCGCTTTACCTCATCGGTAACTCCTGGAACAACGACAACGCAGACGGCGTCATCCACCTTTCCTCAACAGCTATGGGCGTTAAGAGCGCACTTGTCGGCGAAACACTCGGCGATGATTATGTACAGGCTAACACAAGCCCCAACTGCTCCGACCTCACTCATAACCACATTTCTCCCGACGGTGTAGTTGATGCTTCAACAGGTCTTCTTCCCGACCACACCTTCTACTTCGACGGTCAGGGTCACGAGCAGACAGCAAGAAATGATGCTATCATTGCCCTTGCAACAAGACTGCTTGCAACAGACGATATCAAGGACGTTTACTCTGTAGATGATTTCCCGCAGTTCAGCGGCAGAAGAGACCCCCGTTCACTCAATAACAACTACATCCCCACAGCAAAGGCTGTTGATACCTCCAAGCTCAGCGAGGAGGATGCAAAGGAGCTTGCTGAAGCTATTGCCGAAGCAGAAGCTTTTGTAGCCAACAAGGCTTGCTATGACGGCCAGCAGAAAGAGGTTGAAGACAGACTTATTGCTATCCTTGTCAAGGTCGGCGCAAGACAGGCAAGCGTTCCCGAAGAGCCTTCAACATTCTTCACAAACTTAAGCCTGTGGTTATACGATAACTACGGCCCCAACGGCTTCTCCGAAATGCCCTTCCTTACAATTGTTAATCTCTTCAAGGCTGTAGGCTCACTGTTCGGAATCAAATAATCAGACGCAAATAAATTAAGGGACTGCCTCGGCAGTCCCTTTTCTTATATATTGTTTTTAATACAATTGCGGATGGAAGAAGTTATACGATTTTTCCAAGAACTCATAGAACTTTACCGCATAGGGGTTTATTGCGTCCCAGATAGGCTCGTCGTAAAGCGTAATCCATGTATATATTCTGCGTGTAAGGTGTCTTAAATCGTTGCTTGAAAGCTCGTGGTTAGGCATTTCACCCATACGGGTAATGCCGAATTTAACGAAATCGTTGTACAAATCCTTATTTGCCTTCATCCACAGATACGGGTGCTGAAGCCTTGAGAATTCACTTCGCATATTCGAGCACTTCCAGTATCTCCAGCACAGTTCCGAACGAAGAATACGGTTGAGCTGCTCATTCGTTTCAGCTTCTGCCTTCGCAAGCTCCCAAAGTTCATCACAGCGGCTTACCTCCCACGGCATCATTCCCGGCAGAGAGAAGCGTGAATCCTCTTCAAGGTAAAGGTGCTTAACAGAAGTAACAGCGTGGGCTGTTACGATGTCGATAAACTCTTTCAGATACTTTCCTCCGGGACCGTAAACACCCTGCATATAGCCGAGCATTTCAGCCTCAAAATCAAGGTAGGGGTCCTGCATAAGCTTTGCGAGCAGATAGTTTTTCATTTCGCCGAATTCGGCATCACACTCTGCTATGTAGAACACACCCTGCTGGTAAATACCTTTAACGTTGTGCTCGTAGAAGACCTGTGTGTTTCTCTGCATAGTGCCGAAGTTTGCGTAGATGTTTACGCTTTCGTCACAGTTGAGGTTGTAGTTCCATATATAAAGTCTGTCGCATATTTTGCTCCAGTCTTCAAGGTCCTGCATAAAGGTTTTGTTTGCCTTGCATTTCTGGTTGTCCAGCGTGTGACCGAAGCAGCACTCTATCGAGCAAAGGCGGACTATAACATCATCACGTGGCACAACAGCAGTCGGTGCCTTGCGTGTGTACTGGTAGGCAAAGGTGTCGAAAACGATATTGTTGTATTTGCCCGTGGATTTTACTCTGTCAGCAATCTCGTTTACAAAGGTGAGCATTGTGCCTGCCTGCGAGCCGTTCAGCTTATCAAGTTCCGCACAGCTTTCGCATTGACAGTATTCACCGTTGTCCGATTGGGTAATTGAAAGAATCTGCTCGGTGGCATCGGGTAGATGCTGCTCTTCAAGCAGTGAAAATATTTCGTCAGTTACAATGTTCTTTACATCTGTGTTTGTAAGGCACAGCTGGTTGGGTGTTCGCACACCGTTATGCAGTGCGAAATATTCGGGGTGATCTTCAAAATAAATTGAAGGCTGACAGTATTGATTTACCAGTGTGTGGCTTGAGCGGCCTATGTATTCGACCGCATAGCCCTGTTCAGCGGAAAGATCTTTGTAAATACCGCCCGTCAGACCGTTTGCAACGGAAAACTCGGGGTCACGGGCGCTTGTTGTGTCAGTTTCGGAGTACTCGAAAAACGGGGTGTATTCCTCGTCAATTCCGACGGGTATTGTAAGAGCGGAGTTTTCAGGTATTACGATAACCTTTGCCTCATACCAGTGACAACCGCAGTATTTTTCAAGGAAGGCATATACGCCATTTATAGTTCCTTTGTTGCCTGCACCGTGAATCACAACGTCCGTTTCGGTTGAGGTTATTGTGTAACTGCCGTCAACGGCATCGGAAAAATCGTTTTCGGAGCGGCTTGTTGAGCCGACGGAGATTTCGTATTCAGCCTCATCACTGTCCGTGATAATAGGAATATTTCCGCCTATGATTTTGTCAAGGTAGTATTTAAGCCTTTCGGCGGCGTAGCTTTCCTGAATAGTAGGGGATTCGTCGGTTACTATTACTGCCTGCGTTACATCAAACTCGTTTTCCTTCGCAGAGGCGGCAACCGTGAAGCATGAAGCGGTCAGAGACAGTGCTGCCGTAATACCTATGATCCTTCTGAAGACTTTAATGGTAATCATCTCCTCGTTTTAAAAATGCCTGTTTCTGCAAAAAGGAAACAGGCACTTTATGTTTTAAAATATTATGTTGACCAGAAGCTGTCATATAAGCAGGTTATACGGTGGGGGAAGGCTCTGAAGAAATCGTCTGCATTACCACGGATTTCAACTCCGTCAATGAAGCTTGCAGAGTGTGCGGTGTGTCCTTCACCTGCAAGTATAAGCCTTGCGGCGGCAGGAGGTGTGAGCGAAATATCATAATCACCGCTGTCTCTTCGTGTAACGCTTGCCTTGCCGTTTTCGTATTCAACCTCAAATATACCCTTGTTCTGTTCAAATTCATCAAGGCTGAGAATACTGAATCGACCGTATTTTTCGGGGTAGGCGTTGTTTTCAAGCAGCTTTTGTATGTTGTAAATTCTGCCTGCGAAGCCTCCTTCAGGCTCGTAAACAGCGCCGTCAATCCTGTCTGCTATACACGAAATCGGTGAGCCCTGATACTGTCCTCTTACGCGCAGGTGGGTGACTATACCGTCATAATTGCGAAGGAAGCCGAGCAAACCGTAAAGAGCTTCCTTGTTGAGCACGAACAGCTCCTGAGCAATGAGAATGTGTTCATCACGGTTCACCTTGAAGCGTACATATCCGTCTGCTTCGCCGGAAGCGTTGCGGCGCAGATATGTGTAAACAGCCTCTTCAAGGGGCTTATCACAGAAGTGCTTGCCGTCCTCGCGCAGGCACAGCAGGTTTTCGTTTAACGCACACTTGTTGTGGAGCGTGCATATTTCTTCAAGCTGCTCGCCTGTGTAAAGTTCAACATCCGTATTGCGGGGGATATGGGTCATATTCGCAAAGGGGATTTTTATTGCAAACATACGGTTGAGGTTTGCGTAGCCGAACTTTTCGTAGCAGGCAATCGAGAACGGGCGAAGGAAGCCGAAGCTCCAATCGTTTTCAATTGCTGTCCTGCCGATTTCGTTAAAGATTTCTCTTACTCCGCCCGTTCTTCTTGCTTCGGGCTGTGAGCAGATGCCGCTTATATCAACAGCGTTGAGTATGTTGCCGCAGAAGTTGGTTTTAAAGTCAAATATTTCTGCACCTGCGATGAGCTTGCCGTCGTTGAAGGCGGCAAGCACGGGTGCTTCAACTTCCTTGTCAACCTCAGCATCAAACTGCCATATAAACGAAGCGGCGGAAACCTTCAGGTAATCGACAGCCTCTTCAGGTTTAATGTATCTTACGTCCATTGCTTTCTCCTCAGTCCTTGATCTGTGACTTTGCGGCAAGTTCCATTGTCTCAATGTCACCGCTGGATGCAGCAGCAGACATAAGGTTACGGCGTGCAAGGAGCTCTGCGTACATACGCTCCTTCTTTTCGTTGTTCAGGTCGTAGAACAGCATCGGAATAATGCCGAGTGAGCCTGTGACGGCAGGAATAATCGTAAACATTGCAAACAGGAAGAACTTGACCTTGTCTGTCTGCTCTGTGCCTGTTTTGAAAGCGTTTGCCTCGTAGCCGATAGCTTTCTTGAGGGCTGTTGTAACAACTGCGCTTGTGTTGGAGGAAACCTTTGCGGCTATGCCCTTTGCAACGGAAGCCATAGCCTCGGTGCGGTAGCCGTTCTTCCATTCGCAATAGTCCATTGCTTCGTTGTACATTTCTGTGCCGATAACAGATTTAAGGCCGAAGAATAATGTCCATATAAGCTCCCATAAAGCCATTGCAAAGCCCATGGGAACCACCTTCTGGTACATACCTCCCGAATAGTCCTTCTTCATGCCGATACAGCCGAAGAGGAAGACGGGGATGTAGAGAATGTTGCCGATTTCCTTTGCAAGTATGTAGAGCAGACGGCTGGAGAAGCGTGCTCTCATCCACGGTACCCACGAGTAGCTCAACGGGCTGATGGGTGCGGCGGGAATACCTGCAACAAGTGTCATTGATGAGAAGTGAAGAACGTCTGTGTAGTAGTCGTCCTCTCTGCCCTTGATGGCAAAGCCGCTCAGGAAGTCGGAAATCGTTATCAGAAGCAAGGGCTTGTTGCTGATAACGGATTTGACGGACTGGATAATGCTCGGCGATTTGACCGACTGCATAACTCTTTCCTTGGAGTTGTAGAAGAACCAGAACGACGATGCGCTCGATGCCACGGTTGTGAAAATACCCATGCCGACAAACAGGTTTGTGTAAGCCTTGGAAAGCTTTGTGGAATCCTGAATGTACATATTACGCAGTACGTCAATAAGGATTGTAACTGCCTGCTCGGGAAGCTTTTCGCCGAAGAAACCCGAAGCAAAATTTGCAAGGGTGATCAGGCGTGTACGGTCAACAGGGTGAGGCGTAATTGTGGACATAAGACCGGTTCTTGAAATGGTCTGGAATGTGCCGACACCCTCACGGGCAACCGTCAGGAAAAGATAGAAAATGAATTTGATTATATCTGTTGAGGATGAATCCGTGAACAGGTGCGGCATCAGCCAGTAAAGCGATGTGAGTATGCAACCCGGTACCGCAAGGAAAAGAAGATAGGGTCTGAACTTGCCCCAACGGGTACGGGTCTTATCGACAACGGCACCGAAGAAAATATCGTTGATGATATCCCACACGCTGTTGATGGAGTTAACCAGAGTCTGAAGTCCGAGGTCAACGCCAACGATGCTGGTGATGAAACGGTCAGAATAAATGTTGATGTTAAAGCTTTGTGCCGCATCCCAGATGATGAATCCGAGGGTTTCCTTTGTGCCGACGTAACGTCGGTTCGGCACCTGCTCTGCGGCGGCCTTTTCAGCCTGCTGTTCCTGCAGTGCGCGCAGCTTTTCGAAGGATTCACGGGAGCTTGAAACAGGCTCTTGCCTTTTTGCCATAATTTTTCACCCCTGAAAATCTATTGTTTATTTTACTTTATTAACAAGTGTATTAAGTGCGCCGATAATTGTGGAGCCTGCCTTGCTGCCCGTTGAGAGCATTTCCTCGTAGTGTCTGTGAGCAGGACCCCAGAGCTTTTCGCCTGCATCGGTGTTCCAGAGTGAATCTGCAATAAACGGTGCATAGTCGTTATCGGGAACAATGTAGCCGAGAGCATCGTTGCAAAGACCCATTACAAGAACGGTCTTGTCTTCATCAAGAAGATCTGCTGTGCAGTCAAGCTCCCAATCTGTGCCGAGATAGGATTCTGTCTTGTCTACAACATTACCGTAAACAAGCTCGGGGATAAGCTCACCGGGAACTGTGAGCATAACGAGGTCTGTGCCGATTTCAAGATAACCTACTTCGCTGATTACGGAGAACTTTGCGGGTGCGGAGGAATCGCGTACTGTGGTGGTGCCGAGCAGGTCTGCCGCTACGCCGAGCTCAAGAAGACCGTATTCGAGCGGTACTGTTACCTCTGACATCTTTACGTTGAGAACGGGCTCAACCTTTACAGCGTTTTTCTCAGCATCAAGGATAAGTCTTGCAAATTCATAGCCGAGCTTCTTGGGCTGCTCATAGTCCTTAACAATGGGGTCTGCGGCAACTTCTGCAGCAACCTCATCAAGAATTTCCGGTGTCTCGACAGCGCCTGCGCTAACGGAAATCGGTGACTGTGCGCCCTGGATGAACATAAAGTTCATGCCGGCGTCGTTTATCTTTGTTTCTATGTAGTGCGGATAGTCAGCTGAAAGGAGCTTGGTGGCTCTGTTGATAGTTGTGGGGTGTCCGCCTACGTTTGCAAATACGGTGGGAGCGGAGTCAGCGTTATCGGGGACGAACTTGAAGCAAGCGATAAAGTTCTGATAAGCTTCGGTGTTGTAACGCTTGTTGAAAAGATAACCGTATTCATCGTCGGGATATGTGCCGTTTCTTTCGCTTCTGCCGATACCGACGGTTTCGTAGTAGTAAAGCTCACCGGGCTCCATATTCATATAAGCCTGAACAATGGCATCGGATGCACCGTCAATCATAAGCACGTAGAATTCGGAATTGATGCTTCTTGTTTTTTCAACAAAGGGAATGAAGGAGAAAAGATTCTGGAAAACCTTGCCTATCAGCTCAAGACCGAAGCCCTGAGTGTCGATAACGGTGTGGCAATGTGTAGCGTTTATGTTAATAGCAACGATATCGCTGAATATGCCTTTTTTAAGGAGCTTTGCTTCAGCTTCGGCGCGGATTGTGCGTACGTCGGCATTGTTTACACCGATACCGTCTATCGAAACCATAACAACAGTGCCTCTGCCGGAGCTGTCTGTCATTGCTACAGCGTTTGCACCCTGGTCATCGTAAACGCCGTTGATTTTCTGTGTGAAATAACCGCCCGTGTAGTATTCTTTTGAGCCGTCTTTCAGGTTTTCGGGTACCATACTTGCTTTGCCGAAACCAAGCTTCCACTTGGCGCCTTCGGCAGGCTCGTCAAGGAAGGCGTCCATACCCTCATAGAAGTTTTCGCTTTCGCCTGCGTAGTATTCCTCAACGGTAGGTGCATCATTGGAGAAAAGTGAGCCGAAGCCCTTGAAAACCGCGTTGAGCAGGCCGTTGATTAAGTTTGTTGCCAACATAATACCGCTGTTGTCTGCGGCTGCGGCGTCGTTTGCCGAAGCAAGGGTTGAGCCTGTGAACAGAAGGGTAATTGCGAGTAAAACGGATATAACTCTTTTGGTTGTGTTTTTCATACAGTTAATCTCCTTTGTGTTATTTTCGGCTGTCGGTCAGCTTTTGTACCTGCTTTTTGTAGCTTGCTTTTTCGCTCAGCATTCTGAGAAGGTAATATAATTCGCCGAGGGAAAATTTGTTATAAAAGCTGCCGTCTTTGATTTTGAGTGTAAAGTTTCTGTCCAGGAATTTATCGAGTATGCGTTCAAGCCTGTTGGGATTCATACGCTTTGTTGCATACGGTGAAAATTCATAGTCAAATTCACGCTTTTCGAGCGAATCAAAATGAGCGTCGCCCTTTGTGAATTCCCAATCGGATTTTGTTGCAGTTGCGGCAAAAATTACAATGTTTTCATCCTCGGGGAGAATAACCTCATTTCCGCCGTCAAGCGGTATTTCGGCGTGGAAAACATAAAACTGTCTGCCGACTATGTTGCCGTTATTGCCGTGCGTGTGGGTGAAGGTGAGTGCCTGCGGTACGGGTTTGATATATCCCGTTTGCTTTTCTCGCATTAAATCCCAATGTCCGAGCGCTTCAAAGCAATCAGGCACAAAGGCTTCGTGTGTATTGTTTCCGCAGCGGAATTTAACCGTTTTGTCACCGTCAAGTGAAGCTAAAAGCAGGTGGAGCTTTTTGTAGCCCTCGCCGACGGTAATTTTACTGCCGTTGCAAATGAGGCAGTTTTTGTCATCGGAAGAAAAGGCATATTCAACTCCTGCGAAAAGCAGCTTTTCGGGAGCGATTTCACGGGGGACGGATATTCCGTCTTTAAGCGTTGATGCATGACGGTTGCCGTCTGTTGTTATGCCTGTTGCGTTGTAATTGAGTTTTATTTTTTCACCGCAGTCGGCTTCGTTTGCCTTTTCAAAAACAAGAGCAAAAGTCTTTATTTCGTTGTGCCCTATGTCAAAGCACAGTTTTCCGTCTTTGATGGGGTATGTGCCGATTTCGGTTTCATCGCCCCGTATTTCAGTGGCTTCAATTATCGGTTTTGAGAAAACTGCTTCAACGCCGTCGATATCATTGCCCGAACACTCTGCAACACGGAAAACAATTCTGTCGTTTTCCTGCGCTTTTTTGAGTGCAGTAATGCGGACATTATCGTTATTGAGCTTTGCAAAGCCGTATTCTCTGCCGAATGTACCCTCGTGTTTCTCTGTTACAAAGGTGTGCATCGGCTGGCAGAAATTGTCCGCATATTCTGTCACCGTTTCTGGTGTACCTGCGTGACCCATTACTGCAAACGAGTAGCGGTTGAGTCCCATATCCATAACGTGCTGTGAGCATTCCCAGCGGTAGCCCGTAAGAGGTGTGTGGACAAGGGTGAGTCTTAACGTTGATTTGTCGGGTTTATCCCAACCTGTTCTTGAATCGCTGAAAACCGAAACGCCGTAGCTTGCGTCCTCTGCGGTGATATCTGCCCATTTCTGCGCAGGTACTTCGCAGAGCTTTTCGGTGTTTGTGCCTCGCTTTGTACTGCCCATACCAATGTCGTAGCTTGCGAGGTCGTTTTCTGCCGTGAAACCAAATTCGGCTTTGAGAAGCGTTGCTTCCTCACGCCAGTCTGTTTCGTTGTAAACACAAACATATTCGCTTTCGCAGTCTAACGAAACAATCTGTGTGAACTTTGATTTGCCTGCCGTGCGTGTTATTTCAAGCGAGCAGAGCGAAGCACCGTTGTCACGGATTTTCACCGTCGGCTTTGCTGCTTGAGTATATTCCTTTTCGCAAAGGTCGCCGTATTTCACTTCCCACGCAGGCCAGTCAAAGCTGTGGGTATTATTTAAAAGAAGGAGCTTTATAGGCTTTGCCAGAAGCTCTTTGTTGAGTCGCTTGTCAAAAATAGAGCAGATGTCGCCGTTTGAATCAAGCTCAACTGCGAGATTTTTGTTTTCAATGCGGTTTTCACAAACGCAAAGCTCGGTTATAAGTGTGCTTTCTTCGTTTGCTTGACGCAAATCGTAAACCGCAAGGCTGCAGGAGGGGACATCAGCGGTAAAAGTGATTTCCTTTTCTTCTGCGGATATTGTTGTTACTTGTGAGGGGACTTCCTCACCGTTTTTGTCAAACACGCGCCAATTTTCTGCCGTGCTTTTTATCCTGACCTTAACCGCTTCTTTTCTCGTTGAGGCGGTCTGTACGGGGTTGGAAACCACAACGGGGATTCCTTTTACAAAGCTTGTGTCAAGTTTTTGTGAAAGAGCCTTGCAGGCGGATGTGTATTCTGCTGAAAGGGTGTTCATCGCCTGAACATAGTCGTTGTGGCTTCGCTTGTAGCACTCCTCAAAGGATGTGCCCGTAATGTCGTCGTGAAAATGGTGTGCAATTGTCTTTTTCCAGGCGCTGTCTATTCCGTATTGCGGATATCTGCCAAGCCCGTTTACAAGTGCCGCACTTGCAAATCTTTCAGCGGCATCTGCAAGAAGCTCGCACCGTCTGTTCCATCGCTTTGTGACCGTTCTTGAGGTGTAACTGCCTGCACCGTGAGCAGTCAGGAGAAATTCGCCGTCATAAACGGGAAGCTTTTCCTTCTGCTCATCAGGAAGGTTTTCTACCATATCAAAAAATTCTTTTGTGGTTGCGGAATAAACCTCAAAATCCGAATTGCTGTTATCGCGCTGTGCTTCAACAACATTCTTTACGGAACTCTTGCACGGTGCACCGCCTCTGTCACCTATGCCGTGGTAGGCGAAGGTGAAGCCGGGCAGGTTTTTCTTTTTGTTGTTTTCAAGCTTTTCAAGCACACGCTTTGCCTTGCTCATTTTGCCGAAGGCGGTTGTATATGAGAAGGGCATAAGTGCTGACCATATTCCTTTGCCGTCAGGGCCGAGCCACTTGCCCGTATCAAACGGGACGTCAACTGCACAGCCCCAGAAAAGCTTGCCCGTGGAAAAGCCCGTCAGCCCCGAGTGGGCGGCAACGGAAGGCAGAGCCTTGCCGAAGCCGAAACAGTCGGGCAGGAAGATATCGTTTGAACGTACACCGAACTCTTTTTCAAAAAAGCCGTTGCCGTACAGAATGTTGCGGGTGAGTGCTTCAGGGGAGGGGATATTCACATCGCCGTTTTCATAGCACGCACCGCAGGGGTTCCACCTGCCGCTTTTTACGTAGCTGCGGATTTTTTCGTAATCCGCAGGGTAATATTCTTTTATCAGCTCGTATCTGTAGCTGCCCTCGAAATTGAATTTGTATTCGGGGTATGCTTTCAGAAGCTCGAAGTTGCTCTTTATTGTGTCGGGGATGTAATTGTTTATCGTTTCTTCAAGCGTCCACAGCCACGAGGTGTCAAGGTGTGCCGTGGCTGCGGTATAAATCTTTGGCTTGTTCTTTTCCATGGGAGAAGTCACCAACTTTATTTTACTTTATCTTACGCTGTCGTAGATTTCGTAGAAGTTGCCGATAAATGCGGGAGCAGCACCCTTACCGTAGGAGATAAGGCACCATGTATCGCTGTCAAATTCACCGGATCCTTCGTTATACTGAAGACCTGCAAGAACGTAGTTTGCGGGGTTGGCAACGTAGCCTGCTGCGTCATTCATAAGGTCCATAACGATGATGTCTTCGCCGGTGTACTCTCTGATGGGCTTGAGCTCGAAGCCTTCTGCACCGCTGCCGCCGAGGAAGAGCTCACCGAAGGTTTCACCGGGGCTCATATATACCTTCATATTGTCGCCGATTTCAAGGTAGCCTACCTCGGAAACCGTGTAGTGTCTGCTCATGTCATCCTTGAGAACAAAGTTGTCTGCAACGGATGTCTTACCGAGAAGAGTGATGATGTTGTTGTCAATTCTTACTGTGAACTGCTTGTGCTTGATGTTGAGTACGGGCTTGACTTCAACAGCTTCAACTGTTTCGCGGCCTTCGTACCATACTGTGTAGTTTTCCTGACCCTCGTAGAGTGCTACGTCAAGTCTGTCGCCTGTTGCTTCGTTGAGAGCGATTCTCTCTTCGGTAGTCATGCTCATACCGAGGATTATGTAACCGATTTCGTAGCCGTAGCGGACTGCTGTGTAGTGTGCGTTGCCGGGGAAGTCGTCAACGCCGTCGCCTGTCAGACCTCTGTCGGAGGTAACTGTTGAAACGTTACCCTGGATGAAAATGAAGTTGTAGCCGGCGTCATTGATAACCTTTTCTGCGTGCCAGATAAAGTCAGGTGTGAACTTTGTGTCAAAGGAGACTGACTTTTCGGGGTCTGCGCTTGCCCAGTCATAGCTTGCGGATTCGGGGTGGCAGCCGTATGTAGCGATGATTGTGGGTGTTGCGTTTTCAGCAAAGGGAATGAACTCGAGTTTGTAGAGATAAGGGTCATAAGCAATGGGAGCTGTTCTGTCAAAGATATAGTCTTCAACGTCTGTCTTTGCGTAGTAGAGCTTACCCTCTGTCATTTCGGCAAGAGCCTCTTCGACAGCTTTTTTGGAGCCCTTGACAACGGAATCGATAAATGAACGCTCAACACCGTATTTGATATTGTCGCTGAAAATATTGTTGATGATACAGCCGATGGGGTCGGTCCATACACCCTGTGAGTCGATACCTGTGTGGATGTGTGTACAGGAAACATTGATGCTGACGATGTTGTGCTTCTTTGCAATATCCTTGAGCGCTTCACGTACAAGTCTTACGTCTGCGTTAGCAAAGCCCATTGCATCAAGTGAAAGGAATACAACCTTGCCTCTGCCCGAGCCGTCATCCATAACGACTGCTCTTACCATAAGGTCCTCTTCCTGTCCGTCCTCGTCCTTGTACATGCTGTTACCGAAGATGTAGGGGATGTATGCACCCTTTGCATATTTCTTTGTGCCGAAGTCTGCAGGAAGAACTGAGGCCTTACCGTAGCCGAGGCTCCAGACCTTGTCGCCCTGAGGCTCGTCAATAAACTTTTCCATACCTGCGTAGAAGTTGTCGTACTTGTTAATGTCAAATTCCTCGAAATCTGCAACGGCGGCAGAATCGGGGATGATGGCATTGAGTACATTTGCAAGAACGCTGTTGATAAAGAAGTTGCTCAGCTTATTGAGAAGCTTTGCAAAAAAGATTTTTGTCTGCAAGGAGTTGTCACTGCTTTCTTCTTCGTTTGTGGAAGCAACATATTCTTCAACGGAGTTGAAAGTTACTTCATTGTCGCTCTGTGCAAAAGCCGCTGTGGGCATAATGATGCACAGGCACAAAACAAGGGAAATGATTGCCGTAATTGTTTTTTTCATAACAGTACCTCTTTTTCATAAAATATAAATGTTCTACCGACATTTATTGTTAATCTATATAGTATCACCGTTTTTCATAAAAGTAAATATATATTATATAATTATTTAGTGAATATGCTCATAAAATTCAAATACCCGTTGCAAACAACTCTTTTGCAACGGGTATAATTTGTTATTGGCTTAAAATATCTTTGTACTGCCAGACTTTTACATAGTCAACAATAAAGAAGCTGTCCTCAGCGGGAGTGTTTTCTCTTTCTGAGGGAATACCGTCTTCGCCCTTCATTTCAACAGAGAGAATAAGGTATTCCTCGTTCTGGCTTACGCCGCCGAAATCGGTACGGAAGGTTTCAACACCGTTGATGTAGAAGATGTACTCGTTTTCGTTCCACTCGAGGCCGTAGGTGTTGAACTCCTCATAGGGGTTGTTTTTCAGTCTGAATTTTGTTGCACCGTGCTTCTGATGCGCTTCGTTGTAGCCGTCAAAGTGCAGGTTACTTGTGATACTGTTGGGCATAAAATCGCCGTAGCAGTCGCTTTCAAATATGTCGATTTCCGTGCCGTCACGGCCGTCGTTGCCCACCTCGTAAACACCGTCGTTCATAAGCCAGAATGCGCTCCATATATCGGAGCCCTTGGGCAGAATACAACGGCACTCAAAATAGCCGAACTTCTGGCTGAAACCGTCGGGTGCATCTGCGTCTGTATCGATACCTGCGGAATACCAGCCTGCGCCCTTGCCGCCCATACCATCTTCAAGGTAGGTTACGGGAATTACAAGGTTACCGTTTTCGGTGTAGGCAAGGTGCTGGTTCCAGTAGCTGCCCTTTCTTGCTTCGCTTTTCTGACCGTACTGGTAGTGGCCCGACCATACGTTGCGGTTAAGCTCGCCCTCAAATTCATCCTCAAAGGTTGAAACAAACTTGTCCATATCGAGCTTCTGGCCCATCGGGTAGCAGGGAATGTCTAACGCTACACACAGCGAAATGAGAATTGAACAGATAAAAGCGGTGATTTTACTGAATATTGCAACCATTTTTTTATTCCTCCGTTATTAAATTATTCAGTTAATCTATTTCAGCGGTGCGGACTGCATACCGTAGCAGTTTTCCGCAACAACCTCAAGCGTATATTGTCCCTCGGGCAGATTTTCGAGCTTGATTGTAACCTTGTCGGGTGCCGCGGATGAACAACGAATGACACAACTGTTCCGTAAGCAATAAGAGCAGACATAAAGAACAATGCTATGTCCATAACACTTCCCCTTTGGCTTATGTTTCGGTTTTATAATTATAGCATAAATTTTCCGATAATCAACATTCGGATTCAAAAGTCGTTGAGATAACTTAAAATATATATTCGCTTTTCAAAATTATTATGTTGCAGAATAATTGACACCAAAGAATGTTTAGTGTATAATGTTAGCGATAAAAAATAAAATAATAGGAGTGAATATCCAATGGCACTTGTTACAACCAAGAAAATGTTTGAAGATGCTTACAAGGGCGGCTACGCTGTAGGTGCTTTCAACGTTAACAACATGGAAATCATCCAGGGTATCGTTCAGGCAGGCGAAAAGCTCAACGCTCCCCTCATTCTTCAGGTTTCCGCAGGCGCACGTAAGTACGCTAACCACGCTTACCTTGTAAAGCTTGTTGAGGCTGCTTCCGAGACTTCCGGTCTTCCGATTGCTCTCCACCTCGACCACGGTCCCGATTTTGAGACCTGTAAGAGCTGTATCGACGGCGGTTTCACATCAGTTATGATCGACGGTTCTCACTTCCCCTACGAAGAGAACGTTGCTCTTACAAAGAAGGTTGTTGAGTACGCACACGCTCACGGCGTTGTTGTTGAGGGTGAGCTCGGCCAGCTTGCAGGCATCGAGGACGATGTCAACGTAAGTGCTGAGGACGCTTCCTTCACAAAGCCCGAGCAGGTTCAGGATTTCGTTGAGAGAACAGGCGTTGACTCACTTGCTATCGCTATCGGCACAAGCCACGGCGCATACAAGTTCAAGCCCGGCCAGAAGCCCCAGCTCCGCTTCGACATTCTCGAAGAGATCGGCAAGCTTCTTCCCAACTTCCCCATCGTTCTCCACGGCGCAAGCTCCGTTGTTCCCGAGTTTGTTCAGACAATCAACAAGTTCGGCGGTGCACTTGATGACGCTATCGGTATCCCCGAGGAAATGCTTCGTCAGTCCGCAACAATGGCTGTTTGTAAGATCAATATCGACTCTGACCTCCGTCTTGCAATGACAGCTGCTATCCGTCAGTACATGGCAGAGAATCCCACTCACTTCGACCCCAGACAGTACCTTGCTCCCGCTCGTGCTGCTATCCAGGGCATGGTTGAGCACAAGATTCAGACTGTTCTCGGCTGCGCAGGCAAAGCATAAGCTACCAAACCAATACAGCGAGCGGCGTTTAACGATGTCGCTCGCTTTTGTTTAGTAACCGCTTAATACAAAAGGAATAAAGGAAGAATAAAATGAGTAAAGTAATCATTTCAACAGACAGTCCGTCTGATATCGGTGCGGTGCTTGCCGAAAAATGGGGCGTTGCGGTTATCCCGCTTCACGTAATCCTGAACGGCGAGGACAGGCTTGACGGAGTCAACGTCACACCCGAAGAAATTGTAGATAATTACAAGGCAACAAAGGCTCTGCCCTCTACCTCGGCTATTCCCGTTGGCGAATATGAGGATTTCTTTGCAAACCTTACCAAAGACGGCGACAGCGTTGTTCACATTGCGCTCAGCTCGGGCATATCCTCCAGCTGCCGCAACGCAATGATAGCCGCAGGCGATTTTGACAATGTTTATGTTGTTGACAGCAAGCACCTTTCAACGGGTATCACTCTGCTTATCAACAAAGCTGTCAAGATGGCAGACAGCGGTATGTCCGCAGAAGAAATTGCAAAGAATATTGAGGCACTCACAGAAAAGGTTGACACAAGCTTTGTGCTCGACAACCTCGAGTTTCTTGCCAAGGGCGGCCGTTGCTCCGCAGTTACCGCTCTCGGCGCAAATATCCTCGGTATCCGTCCGAGCCTTGAAATGCGCGACGGTACGCTTTCAATGTGCAAAAAGTACAGAGGCAAGATTGAAAAAGTACAGGCACAGTATGTTGAAGAGCGTATGGCTTCTGCCGAATATGATGACGAGCTTGCCCTCCTCACATATTCACCTATGGACGAAGCACAGGCGGATGCGCTTACCGAGCTTGTCAAGAAAAGCGGCAAGTTCAAGGAAGTGCTCAAAATGAAAGCGGGTTGCACCATCGTTTCTCATTGCGGCCCCAACTGTGCGGCATTCATAGCGATTAAAAAATAATCAAAAAGCAAAAAAATAAAGGCTTGTGAGTTAACGCTCACAAGCCTTTTGTGTTTACTTCTTGTTTGCTTCTGCTCTCTCTTCGAGATACTCATCATACGTAATCTTCTTATCGTAGAAGCTGCCGGGGGTGACATCAATCAGTCTGTCGGCAACTGTCTGGATAAACTGGTGGTCGTGCGAGGTGAAGATAACGCTTTCGGGGAATTTCATCAGGCCCTCGTTGAGTGAAGCGATTGATTCAAGGTCAAGGTGGTTGGTGGGTTCGTCAAGCATAAGCACGTTTGCACCGCTGAGCATCATCTTGCAAAGCATACAGCGTACCCTCTCGCCACCGGAAAGTACCTTTGCCTTCTTTGTCGCCTCTTCGCCGGAGAACATCATTCTGCCGAGCCAGCCTCTTACATCCGTTTCAAAAACGAGGTCGGAGTAGCGACGGATCCAGTCGCAAAGGCTGTCCTCTACGCCGTCGAAGAATTCGCTGTTGTCGCTGGGGAAGTAAGAGCGTGAGGTTGTGACACCCCACTTGATTGTACCCTCATCGGGCTCGATTTCCTCTGCAAGAATTTTGAGCAGAGTTGTTTTTGCAACCGTGTCAGTGCCGATAAGAGCAACCTTCTCACGGGGAAGAATGGTGAAAGATACGTTGTCGAGTACCTTTTTGCCGTCGATAGTCTTGCTGATATTGCTGACGGTCAGCAGCTCGTTGCCGACCTCTCTGTCAGGCTTGAAGGAAATGAACGGGAAACGGCGTGAGGAAACGGGAATTTCCTCGACGTTGATGTTGTCAAGCAGCTTTTTACGGCTTGTAGCCTGCTTGGATTTGGAAGCGTGTGCGCTGAATCGTGCAATGAATTCCTGCAGCTCCTTGATTTTGGCTTCAGCCTTCTTGTTCTGCTCTCTGAGCTGGCGCTGAGCCATCTGTGTGTATTCATACCAGAAGTCGTAGTTACCTACGCTCATTGTAATCTTGCCGAAGTCGATATCAACCGTGTGTGTACATACCTTGTTGAGGAAGTGTCTGTCGTGCGATACGACGATGACCGTGCTGTGCAGGTCGATGAGAAATTCCTCGAGCCAATGGATAGCCTCAACGTCGAGGTGGTTGGTGGGCTCGTCCATAAGCAGAATATCGGGCTGACCGAAAAGAGCCTGTGCAAGAAGCACCTTGACCTTGATATCGTTGGGCAGGTTTTTCATCAGCTCATAGTGGTATTCGTTTGTTACTCCAAGACCGTTGAGCAGTATTTCTGCGTCGCTCTCTGCGCTCCAGCCGTCCATTTCGGCAAAGACCTCTTCAAGCTCGCTGATTCTCATTCCGTCCTCTTCCGTAAATTCTTCCTTGGAGTAGAGGGCTTCCTTTTCGTCGATGATTTCGCAAAGCTTTTTGTTGCCGAGCAGAACGGTACGGATAACATCGCACTCGTCAAATGCAAAGTGGTCCTGACGGAGGATTGAGAGTCTTTCACCGGGGGTGATTACAACCTCGCCCTTGTTGGGCTCAATTTCGCCGGAGAGAATTTTGAGGAATGTGGATTTGCCTGCGCCGTTTGCGCCGATAATGCCGTAGCAGTTTCCTCGTGTGAAAGTAAGGTCAGCGCCCTGGAAAAGGGTTCTGCCGCCGTACTGAAGTGTTACGTTAATAGCCTGAATCAATTTTACAATTCCTTTCGAGAGTAGTTCTTATTTGTAAGAGTTTATCATATCAACAAGTGCAACGCCGATATCGTAAAGATACCTTTCAGAGGATGCAAGAAGTGCCTCGGGCTGCTTTTTGAGGGTGTTGTCCGCCTCAAATGTGAGGTTGCCCGTGTAGTTTACTTCTGCAAGTGCCTTGGTTACCTTTTTCCAGTTGACTGTACCGTTGAACGGGAAAATGTGAGCGTCACGCAGGTTGTCATTATCGTGCACGTGAAGAGCCTTGAGGTGTTTGCCACCGATTGTGCGGATCATCTCGGCCGGGTCTTCGCCGACCATACCGCAATGGCCTATATCAAGGCAGGCGACGAAAAGAGGGGAGTCGAGCATATCGAGCATCTGCCTGAAATCCTTACCTGTGCCGCAGGCACCGGGTGCAAAATCCGGCTCATCCTTTTTGTTGAGGATGTCTGTGATTTTGCGGTCTCTGCCGCGCCACATATTTTCAAGCGCGATTTTTACGCCGGTTTCTTCTGCGAAGGGCTTTAGCTGCTGATACAGCTTGTAGTTTATATCAAAATCCGTTCCCTCGGGGTCATAAGTTACGGGGTGCACAACCATAATCTCCACACCGAGATATGCGGAAGCTTCAAAAGCACGCTTTGTGCGCTCAACCATAAATTTGTTGTATTCGTCGTCGTTCTTTTTTGCTGTGGGGAAGGGACAATGAGACTGTGTGAAGGGTACGGAATATCTGTTAGCAGTTTCTTTTATAGGCTTGAGATATTCCTTCCAGTTGTCTTCTGCAAGAGGGCAAACGTCATCATTGAGGTCAAACATGGAAAAGTCAATTCCGCTGAAACCGCTTTGGCAGATCATTTCAACCGCCTTTTGATTGCCGAATCTCTGACCTAAAGCGTCAGTCTGCGTAACAATTCTCATTTTTATTCCTCGCTTTCCCACGTATCCTTCATTATCTTTGCTGCCTTGTAAATGTCGCCGCAGCCGAGGGTCAATACAAGGTCGCCGTTTTCGGCATTGTCAACAATGTAACGTGCAACCTCGTCAAAGGTGTTGAACCACACGCTGCCGGGAATCTTTTCCGCAAGCTGGCTTGTATATACTCCGAGTGTGTTGACCTCGCGTGAGCCCATAATTTCCGTCATAACAACTTTGTCTGCTATTTGGAGCACACGGGCAAAATCGTCCATAAGGTTGTATGTTCTCGTGTAGGTAAAGGGCTGGAAAACTGCCCATACACGGTTGAAGCCCATTTCCTTTGCCGCATTGAGTGTAACCTCAAGCTCGGCAGGATGGTGTGCGTAATCGTCAACAACGGTAATTCCGTTGTAAACGCCGAGGTGCTCAAAGCGTCTGCCCGCGCCGCCGAAATGCTCAACGGGTGCCTTGCAGTCGGTCACATCAATTCCGCTTACCCACGCTGCTGCAATTGCCGCAAGCGTGTTGAGTACGTTGTGCTCACCGGGGATTGAAAGCTCAACCCTTGTCAGCTTCTTGCCGCCCGAGCAAACGTCAAAACGAGCGTAGCCGCGTTCAAACGAAATGTTTTCGGGGTAGAAATCGCAGTCGGACGTGTTGCCGAAGGTGACAATGCGCTTGTCTGTAATGCCCTCGACAGCCTTCAAAACCTCGGGGTCGGATTTATTGATAACAAGTGTTTTAGTGGTCAGGTTGCAGAACCTTCTGAATGAAGCAATAAGATTATCCATCGTCTTGAAGTAGTCCATGTGATCTTCGTCGATGTTAAGAATAACGGCAACATCGGGCGAAAGGTCAAGGAAGGTATCGACAAACTCGCACGCTTCGCAAACGAGATTCTGTGTCTTGCCGACTCTGCCGTTGGACTGGATAAGGGGAAGCCTGCCGCCGATAACCGCACTCGGGTCTGCACCTGCTTCAATCATAATCTGCGTGAGCATCGAAGTGACGGTGGTTTTGCCGTGAGTGCCGCTGATACAAACCGCGTTGTCATAAATTCTTGTGATTGCACCAAACAGCTTTGAACGCTCATAGGTCGGTATTCCCGATGCCTTTGCCGCGCAAAGCTCGGGGTTGTCAGGCAGGAGTGCTGCGGTATAGACTATCATTTCCGCACCTTCAATATTTTCTGCCTTCTGCGGCATGCTTACGGGTATGCCGAGCTTTCTGATTCTGGAAAGAGGCTCGCTCTCGTTAACGTCGGAGCCTGTTACCTGATACCCCTCGGCATGCATAATTTCTGCAAGCGGACACATACCGCTGCCGCCTATGCCGATGAAATGTATTCGTTTAACCTGCTTCAAAAGCTCATCTATTGTTTTCAAAAAAGTCACCTTCTATGCTTGATTGTTATCACAACAAATTATTATACCACATAATATGTAACAGAGCAATTTGTTTTTATTTATTTTTTTCGACACGGAGGAAGAAAAAATGAAAAATTTTCTTTTTATCGGAGGCGACAAGCGCAGACAGTATGTCGCAGAGCATATCGCGAGCAAGGGCTACAGCGTTACCTTTGCAGATGAGTGCCCTGAATTTGAGAGCCTTGTTGCCAAAGCCGATTATATAGTTCTGCCCTTACCTGTCAGCCGTGATTCGGTAAGGGTGAATTCGCCGTTGAGTATTGCTCCGGTAACACTCTCAAGGGTTGTAAGAGCCGTTGAAAAGGGACAGACGGTTTTTGCAGGCATGCCCGACAGAGATTTTGCGGAAGTATTGAGAAGTAAAGGTGTAACACTTTACGATTACTATGAAAATGAAGCTTTGACAATTCTCAATTCAATCTCCACCGCAGAGGGCGTAATTTTCGAAATAATAGGCAATACCACCAAGAATATTCACGGTTCAAAAATTGCCGTAATCGGCTATGGCAAGGCAGGTTCGGCCATTGCACGAAGACTTGTTGCTCTGGGTGCTGATGTAACCGTTGCCGCACGAAGCGAAAGCGCAAGAGCAGCGGCGGATTCTGATACGTGTAAAGCTGCACAGCTTTACGGGTTTAAAGAAAAAGCGGAAGAGTTCGACATAGTGATTAATACGGTACCCGCACGGGTTTTAGAAGAGGATTTTATAAAAAATCTTCCGAAAACCTGTCTTATCATTGAGGTTGCCTCCGCTCCTTACGGAATTGATTTTGAAGCGGCGGAAAAGCACGGAATACGCGTGCTTCGTGCACCGGGTCTGCCGGGCAGAATATCTCCGCAAAGTGCGGGCGAGGCAATAGCCAAAACCATACTCGGGGCGGTGAAGATATGAAAGACATATCCGTAGGTTTTGCTTTGTGCGGCTCTTTCTGTACCTTCCAAAAAGCACTTGAGCAAATGCGGCTTCTTGTTTCGGCAGGTGCACGTGTTACACCCATAATGTCCGAAAACGCGTACTCAACCGATACACGCTTCGGCACGGCGGAGCATTTCATAAATGAGGTTGAAAGCATCTGCGGAGAAAGGGTTATACACACAATTACCGCCGCTGAGCCGATAGGGCCGAAGAGAATGTTTGATGTTCTGCTTGTCGAGCCCTGCACGGGAAACACCCTTGCCAAGCTTGCAAACGGCATAACCGATACGGCGGTGACAATGGCGTGCAAATCGCACCTGCGAAATTCCCGTCCGCTTGTGCTTGCTGTTTCGACAAACGATGCGCTCGGCAATTCCGCACGCAATGCAGGTGCGCTGCTGAACTACAAAAATATATATTTTGTTCCGATGCGGCAGGATGATTGCGCAAATAAACCCCGTTCAGTAGTGGCGGATTTTACTCTGACACAGGAAACGCTCCTGTCTGCATTGGAAGGCTGGCAGATACAACCGATTCTTGCATAAATATCTTCAAAAGCAACAGTACGAAAGCTGTTGCTTTTTGTTAACAGATTATTAATATTTATATGTTAAACTACGATAAGTTATTTGTGTCACTATGTCCGAAAGGCCGGTATTCCAATGAAAATCTCCGTTCTGCTTGCCGCTTACAACGGCGAAAAGTACATATCGGAACAGATTTCTTCAATCCTTCCTCAACTTGGGGCGGATGATGAACTGATAATTTCGGACGACAGCCGCAACGGCGATACTCTTGCTGCCGTTGAGCCCTTTCTTACCGATAATCGGGTGAAGTACATCAAGGGTCCGCAACGGGGTGTTGACGCCAACAAGGAATTTCTCTTCGGTGTCTGCACGGGTGATGTCGCTTTCTTAAGCGACCAGGACGACGTATGGCTGCCCGACAAGGTTGAAAAGGTTATGGCTCAGATAAATTCGGGTGCGGGCTGTGTGCTTCACGATGCATACCTCACCGATGCTTACCTGAACAAAACGGGGCAGACCCTTTTCGGCACAAGGAACGCAGGTAAAGGAATTGTCCGCAACATACTTAAAAACTGCTACACGGGTTCGTGTATGGCTCTCACGCGGCAGGCATTTTCCGCCGCTTTGCCATTCCCGAAGGATATACCTATGCACGACCAATGGCTCGGCCTTGTCTGCGAAAAAAGGGTTAAAACCGTGTTTCTTGACGAACCGCTCATTCTATGGCGCCGCAACGAGGGCAGTATGACGGGCGGACAGACAAGCTTTATGCAGAAAATCAAATGGCGAATAAGCATAACTAAAAATATATTGAATATATTGAAAGATTCTCACCGATAATCCGAAAGGAATGGTATAAATTAACGTTAAAGTAACGGGCTGTATTGTTACGCACAACAATATGAGCAGCATAGACGAAGCGGTTTCAACCCTGCTTGAACACACCAAGGGTGTGGATTTTGAGCTTTTTGCGGTTGACAACCTTTCAACGGACGGAACACCGGACCATATCAGAAAAACCTACGGTGCGGTAAAGGTTATTGAGCCCGGCACAAATAAGGGCTTCGGCAGCGGACACAACGAGGTACTGCCGCTTATTGAGTCGGACTATCACTGTGTTATCAACCCCGATATAAGCATAAGTGAAGATGTCATTGCGAAAATGGTTGCATATATGGAGAAGTATCCCGAAATCGGTTTGCTTTCCCCTAAAATCTGTTTCCCTGACGGCAGAAGCCAGATTCTGGGCAAACGCAACCCGAAAATAAAATATCTTATCGCAAGCCGTATGAGGGATGAGTCTGACCCGTCGCCCGAGCTTCGCGAATACGCAATGCTCGACGAGGATTTGTCCGTACCCCGCGAAATTGAAAACGCCACGGGCTGTTTTATGATGTTCAGAACGGATTTGTTCAAGAAAATCGGCGGCTTCGACAAGCGTTACTTTATGTATTTCGAGGATTGCGACATCACACGCACCGTGCGCAAATACGCAAAGGCGGTTTTCTACCCCGAGGCTGTGGTTTACCATGTGTGGGGCAGAGAGAGCAAGAAGAATTTCAAGCTTATGCTTGTCCAGATTTCTTCAATGTTCAAATACTTTATTAAATGGTTCAATAAATAAGTGATATATAATTGAAAGAGAAACAGGAGATTGCTGCATGAACACTGCAAGCAAAAAAAATAAAATAACGGGCTTTTTCAAAAACTTCTGGAAATACCGTTTCCTGCTGTATGAAATCGTCCGCAAGAACGTCAAGCTTCAGTACCGTAACTCGGTGCTGGGTATATTCTGGACCTTCCTTCAGCCGCTTATGACAACGCTTGTTCTCGTTGTCGTCTTCGGCGGAATTTTCGGCAAGAGCAACGAAGGTATAGTATGTTACCCGATTTATCTGCTCTGCGGCCGACTGCTTTATGAGTTTTACACGCAGTCCACAAAGCGTGCAATGCGCTCAATCCGCCTGAGCGCAAGCGTAATCAAAAAGGTTTACGTGCCAAAGTACATTTACCCCGTTTCAAATGTGCTTTCAAACTTTGTAACCTTTGTAATTTCGCTTCTCGTGCTTGTTGCAATGGTGCTGTATTATATGCTCTTTACGGACGTTGAACTTATTATCACGCCGTATATTCTGCTGGCAATTGTGCCCGTTATAATATTACTTGTTCTCAGCACGGGTGTCGGTCTTGTTCTTTCAACACTCAGTGTATTCTTTAAGGATGTAGAATATCTTTACGACGTTTTCTGTATGCTCCTTTTCTATGCAACACCTATTTTCTACACGGTGGATGCACTCGGCGCAAACAAGTGGGTACAGATGGCACTTATGGCAAATCCCCTTTACTCAATCGTTTCAATGTTCCGCTCCTGTGTGCTTTTCGGCGAAATGTGGAACTGGAATCACTTTGCGTATGCCTGCATTTTCAGCATAGCAATGCTCGGCATAGGTTCGCTTGCTTTCTATAAAAAGCAGGATAAATTCATTCTTCATATATGAGGTGACGGCGTCTGGCTAAAACAGCGGTCAAGGTTGAAAATGTCAGCGTTATGTTCAACCTTAACAAGGAAAAAATTGACAATATAAAAGAATATGTAATCAAGTTTCTCAAGCGTAAAATCCGCTTCACGGAATTCTGGGCGCTTACCGATGTTTCGTTTGAGGTCAAAGAGGGCGAGCGTATAGGTATCCTCGGCTTCAACGGCGCAGGTAAGAGTACCTTGCTCAAAGTTATTGCGGGCGTGCTCAAGCCCACAAAGGGATCGGTAAAGGTCAACGGCGTTATTGCTCCGCTTCTTGAGCTTGGTGCAGGCTTCGATATGAACTATTCGGGCTCGGAGAATATATATCTCTACGGCGCAACAATGGGCTACTCGAGAAAGTATATCGAGGAAAGATATCAACAGATTGTTGATTTTGCGGAGCTTGGCGAGTTTATCGACGTGCCCGTAAAGAACTATTCCTCGGGTATGCGCGCAAGGCTCGGCTTTGCAATCGCAACGGCGGTTGACCCTCAGGTGCTTATTCTTGATGAGGTGCTTTCCGTTGGTGACGCAAAGTTCAAGAAAAAGAGCGAAGCTAAAATAATGAGTATGTTTGACAAGGGTGTTACGGTGCTCTTTGTTTCACATAACACGGCGCAGGTACGCCGCCTTTGCACAAAGGCTGTTCTGCTTGAAAAGGGCAGGGTAATTGCAAGTGGCACGGCGGACGAGGTCTGCGACATATACGATTCAAAAGTAAAATCAAAGTAATTGAAGAATAAAGAGGATTGATATTATGGTTTTTGGTATTGTTCTCGCCGGCGGTAAGGGCAGCAGAATGGGTAACACGGATATGCCCAAGCAGTTTATGAAGCTTGGTTCAAAGCCCATACTGATGCACACTGTTGAAAAGTTTTTTGTAAACCCCAGAATTGAAAAAATTATTGTTCCCACCCACAAATCCTGGGTTGAGCACGCAAAGAATCTTGTTGAAAAGAATTTCGGCAAAACGGACAGAGTAGTTGTTATTGACGGCGGTGAAAGCCGTAACGATACAATTATGAACGCTATTGCTTATATCGAGGAAAACCACGGTCTTGATGATGATACAATCGTTGTAACACACGATTCCGTGCGCCCCTTCGTCACACACAGAATTATTGATGAAAATATCGAGTGTGCCGCTAAGTACGGCGCTTGCGACACTATGGTTCCCGCCGCCGATACAATTGTTGAAAGCGTTGACGGCAAGGTGATTTCTTCAATTCCCGTGCGTGACCATATGTACCAAGGCCAGACTCCGCAGTCCTTCAAGGCAAAGCGCCTCAAGGAGATTTTCGGTTCTCTCACCGAGGAAGAAAAGAATATTCTTACCGATGCCTGCAAGATGTATGTGCTCAAGGGTGAGCACGTTCACGTTCTTCCGGGCGAGGTTTTCAACATTAAAATCACCTATCCCTTCGATATGAAGGTGGCACAGTCTTTGATCGGAGAAGAAGAAAAATGATTAATGCAGTCTATCAGCTGGTTTCCCCACGCATGATCGACGTTACCTATAAAGAGGTTGACCTTACCGCAGGTGAGGTTGTGCTTCGTCCGTACAAGCTGTCGATTTGCAAGGCAGACCAGCGCTACTATCAGGGTATGCGCTCTCAGGCGGCACTCAAGGCAAAGCTGCCTATGGCTCTTATTCACGAATGTGTGGCTCAGGTTATCTACGACCCGACAGGCACTTTCAATGTCGGCGATTTCGTTGTGCCCATTCCCACGGTGCCCACAGAAAAGGACGATATTATTGCCGAAAACTATCTGCGCTCAAGCTATTTCCGCTCAAGCGGTAACGATGGTTTCCTGCAGGATATAATTACGGCAACACCTGACAGACTTGTCAAGCTTCCCGAAAATATGAATATGAACGTTGCTTCTTTTTCGGAACTTGTAAGTGTCAGCGTGCACGCAATGCGCCGCTTTGATAAGATTGCCCACAGCCGCCGTAATAAAATCGGTATCTGGGGTGACGGCAATGTCGGCTATATTACGGCGTTGCTTTTCCACTATCTCTACCCTGAAACCGAACTTTATATCTTCGGTACGGTGGAGGAAAAGCTCTCCTATTTCTCGTTTGCAAAAGCAACCTATCACGTTGACCACGTGCCCGAAGGCGTAACGATTGACCACGGCTTTGAGTGTGTCGGCGGTGCAGGCTCACGCAGTGCAATAAATCAGATGATTGACCTTATCAACCCCGAGGGTACTATGTCCCTTATGGGTGTAAGCGAAAACTTTGTTGATATCAACACCCGTATGGTGCTTGAAAAGGGTCTGAGGCTTTACGGCTCATCCCGAAGCGGCAGAGAGGATTTTGAGCAGACTGTTGAGCTTTACAAAAAATATCCGAGGCTTGTTTCCCGTCTGGATAACCTTGTCGGCGACGTAGTGCAGGTAAAGACAATTTCCGATATTCACGGCGCATTCGATAAGGATATTCACCGCAGCTTCGGCAAAACCGTTATTGATTGGGCGAAGTAATGAAAGAACTTTTTTACAGACTTTTCGCTTTTTTCTTTAATATTTCAAGTGCCCTGTTTTCCGTGAAGGAGAACAGGGTTACTCTGCTTTCGCCCCACAATGCTTCCTTTAACGATAGCCTCGGCGAAATCCGCAAGGAGCTTGAAGGCAGGGGAAAATATGAATTCAATTTAATCTCTCACAAAGATTTTTCGTCGATTATTTCGGCATTTCTCTTCTTTACAAAAAAAGCATACCTGCTTGCAACAAGCCGTTATGTTTTTATGAATGACAATTTTATGCCGCTCGGCTATCTCAGTTTCCGCAAGGAAACGGTTGTTGTCCAGTTGTGGCACGCTGAGGGTGCCTTTAAAAAGTTCGGCCTTGATATCGACCAGCCTGAGACTATCCGTAAAAGGGAAATTTCCGCAAATAAAAAGCTCAGCTTCGTTATCTGCTCTGGCGAGGGTGTAAAAGATATCTACGCAAGTGCCTTTGGCGTTGAAAAAGAAAAGGTTTTACCGCTCGGTTCACCGAGGGCGGATGTTTTGCTTAATGCAAAAAATGTTGATGACCTGCGAAAGAGATTTGAAGAAAAATATCCTGCTTGCAAAAACAAGAAAATCGTGCTCTACGCACCCACCTTCCGTGATGACCCCGAGTGTGACAAAAAGTTTCTTTCACATTTTGATACAAAACTTTTCAACGCAACTCTCGGTGAAGAATATGCTTTGCTTGTACGCCTTCATCCGCAGATTCACGGCAGTATGCCGCTTGAAGGTGTTGTTGATGTGACGGATTATCCGTCGGTCAATGAGCTGACCCTTATCAGCGATATTCTCATAACCGACTACTCCTCAGTGTGTATGGATTTCGTGTTGCTGGACAAGCCTTGCGTTTTCTTTGCACCGGATTTAGAGGAGTATTCTTCGCGCCGTCCGTTCTATTTTGATTATCTTACTTATGTGCCCGGAGAAACGGCGGAAAACACAACTGAGCTGGTTGAAGCGGTACGTTGCGCCGGTGTGAGCGAGCGTGCAAAGGCGTTCAAAATGCTCAATCTTGACAGTGTTGACGGCAAAAGCACAGAGCGGATATTAGACTGCATTATTACCAAATAATAGTATATCTTTTGTATAAGTTGCATATTTTATCATTTTTGCAATATTCAAAATTGATAATTTGAAAAAATTTTCATAAAATTTATATTTTTTATGGACAAACTACCTGTAAAGTGTTATTATTAAACTAACATTAAAGGCGAAGGAGGTGCCACACAATGGATTACATCACCATCATCGTAGATGCTATCGTAGCATTTGCAAAGAACTTCAGCATCAATGAGGTTGTTTCAGCTTTTGCTGGTATCAACTGGAACGGCGTTAAGGACGCAGTTCTCACAGTAGTAGAGGCTATCCAGAAGGTTCTCTAATTTTGAATTTTTTTCAGCAGTAAACCCCTGACGGTTAACGTCGGGGGTTTTGCTTTTTTCGGGGTGCCCGATATCGGGTACCTGAAATTTTGTGATGGTTGAAAGTGATAAAAGTTGACGCTTTTACTTGATATTTTTATTAAAATATTATATTATGATAAATACGAATCAAAGTACAAGCAGAGGTGTCAGTTATGGACAACTTTTTGAACAAGGCGAAAAACTGTATTACTGCCCCTGTCAGCCTTGTGAAAGCTGCGTGTGGTGTGGGTTTCCCGGCACGCGCAACCAAAAGCCCGGTCAAAGAGGGCTACACAAGAATAATGTCTTTCAATCTGCGCTGCGGCGAGTTTGAGCCCCGTTGCAAGGTTGTTCCGCAGATAATTGGCGAATATCTTCCTGATACCGTCGGTGTGCAGGAATGTACATACGAATGGTATCGCACGCTGTGCATTTCTCTTCCCGAGTATGAGTTTGTCGGCGTGGGCAGAGATACGGGTAACAGAAAGCCTGATTGTGGCGAAATTTCGGGCGTGCTTTTCCTCAAGGACAAGTACAGCCTTATCGACAGCGGCACATTCTGGCTGTCCGAAACACCTGATGAAGTTTCCTTTGGTTGGGATGCTTCTTACAGGCGTGTCTGCACGTGGGTTGTGCTCGAAGAAAAGAGCACGGGCAAAAAGTTTGCACACGTTAACACCCACCTCGACCATATCAGCGAGCCTGCACGCGAAAACGGCATAAAGCTTGTGCGTGAAAAGGCACTTGAGTTTGATATTTCCACGGTTGTCACGGGCGACTTCAATTTACATAAGGGCTGCGACCTTTATTACCAACTCGTTGCCGAGGGTCTTGCCGATACGCAGGACACGGCACGGGAAACAATGCAAGGCAAAACCTTCCACGCCTACAAGGGCGGCGAAGAGGGTCAGCCGATAGATTTTGTGCTTACCAACGGCAGGATAACCGATATCGACAGGTACGTGATTGTGCGCGATATGCTTGACGGACAGTACACCTCCGACCATTATCCGATTTATGCCGATATGATAATCAACTGAAAAGGAGCTTTCTTATGCCGATATCATTTGACAGCGAAAAAAGAATTTTCAAGCTGGATACCAAAAACTCCAGCTATATTATGCAGGTATTTGAGGAAAATTATCTCATTCACCTCTACTACGGTGCTTACATACCCGACAATTCCGTTGAAGACCTTGCCTTCCGCAGGGGTAACGCCTCCTTCAGTGCAACAAACGAAACAATAGGTGAGGGCTTTTTCAACGTTGACTCCTGGCCGATGGAATATTCCTGCAACGGCGCAGGCGATATGCGTGTTTCCTGCCTTGCAATCCGCAACAAGTGGGGTAACTCCGTAACTGACGTGCGCTACGTTGACCATAAGATTTTTAAGGGCAAGCCTGCTCTTGAGGGTCTGCCTGCGCTTTATACAATGAGCGAGGATGATGCAACAACACTCGAAATCGAAACCTTTGACAAGGTTACGGGCGCAAAGGTATTCCTGCTCTACACCGTTTTTGAAAACTATGGCGCAATGACAAGAAGCGTGCGTGTTGAAAACGCTTCCGATGCGGTTATGGACCTTCAGCGTGTTTACAGCACCTGTGTCGAATTCCCGACTATGGACTACAATATGCACCATCTCTACGGTGCGTGGAATAAGGAACGCACACTTGTAAAGCGTCACCTTGAACACGGCATCCAGTCCGTTGCAAGCAAGCGCGGCTCATCAAGCCACAACCATAACCCCTTTGTCTGCCTTGCAAAGGACGACGCTACCGAGGAGTTTGGTGAGGCTTTCGGCTTCAACTTCGTTTACAGCGGTAACTTTGCTGCCGATGTTGAGGTTGACTTCAACGACACAACCCGACTTATTATGGGTATCAACCCGATTGATTTCTGCTGGCATCTTGAGCCGGGCGAAACCTTTACCGCACCCGAGGTTGTTATGGTTTACTCAAATGAGGGTGTCGGTGGTATGAGCCGTACCTTCCACAGACTCTACAACAACCACCTTATCCGTGGCGAGTGGAAAAACAAAAAACGCCCCCTGCTTATCAACAGCTGGGAGGGCTGCTTCTTCGATTTTGACGATGAAAAGATGGTTGCCTTTGCAAAGAACGCAAAGGAGCTGGGCTTTGAGCTTCTCGTTATGGATGACGGCTGGTTCGGCAAGAGAAACGACGATTCCTGCTCACTTGGTGACTGGTACGTAAATGAAAACAAGCTCAAGGGCGGTCTCGGAAGCCTTGTCAAGCGTGTTAACGACCTGGGTCTTGAATTCGGTATCTGGTTTGAGCCTGAAATGATTTCGCCCGATTCCGACCTCTACCGTGCACATCCCGACTGGTGTCTTCAGGTGCCCGACAGAGAAAAGTCAATCGGCAGACATCAGTATGTGCTCGATATGTCCCGTAAGGATGTAAGAGACTGCATTTACGAGCAGATGGCGTCAGTCCTCAGAGGCAACAACATTACATATGTCAAGTGGGACTTCAACCGTAACCTCACTCAGGCAGGTTCTGCACTTCTTCCGCCCGAAAGACAGCATGAGGTTTTCCACCGCTTTGTGCTCGGCACTTATGAGCTTATGGGCAGAATAGTAAACGATTTCCCGCATATTCTGCTTGAAAACTGCTCGGGTGGCGGTGGCCGTTTTGACCCCGGTATGCTCTATTTCTCACCGCAGATATGGTGCAGCGACAACACAGACCCGATGGAGCGTCTTACAATTCAGTTCGGTACATCAATGTGCTATCCTGCTTCCTGTGTCGGTGCTCACGTTTCTGCTAACAGACGTACGGGTTATGAAACAAAGGGCAACGTTGCAATGAGCGGTACATTCGGCTACGAGCTTGACCCCGTCAAACTCAACGACGAGGAGCGCAGAATAATCAAATCTCAGGTAAAGGATTACCACAAGTATTACGAGCTTATCCGTAAGGGCGATTTGTACAGGCTCATTCTTCCGACGGAAAACAGCCACCGTTGCGCATGGGGCTACGTTGCCGAGGATAAGAGCGAGGCTTTGTTCACCTTCGTCACAAATCTTAAGCTGATGAATACAACCTTCTATGTCCGTCTCAAGGGTCTTGACCCCGATAAATATTATATTGATGATGAAACGGACGAAATCCATTCAGGTGCACTGCTTATGAACGCAGGTCTCAATTTGAGCAAGCATTCTGCTGACTGCGGCACAAGCTACACAATATACCTCAAAGAAGTAAAAAAATTAAAATACGAATAAAGGAGAAAACAAAATGAAAAACCTCAAAAGACTTTTCTGCCTTCTGATGTGTGTTTGCATAGTTGCAACATGCGCAGTAAGTTTTGCTTCGGCAGAACAGGCAGGCGGCACAACACCTTTCAGACTTTCCGTTACCGTTAACGGTGACACAGCGACCGGCAGAGGCTTCTGCTGGTACACAGCCCAGCAGGCTGACACCAAGATTGAAATTGAAGGTCTTGCAGCAGATGCTTACACCGTAGAGGACGTTGTCTGCGAAGAGTGGGAAGGCAACTGGATGCACAAGCTCGTTGTTACAGGTCTCACCAAGGGCACAACATATCGCTACCGTGTCGGCGACGGCACAAACTGGAGCGAGTGGGGCACCTTCACAACTGATGATGGTGACAGCAAGGTCAGCTTCATCAACATTGCTGACGTTCAGGCAAGCAACCTCGAGAACTTCCAGAAGGGTGCAGCAACACTTGCAGCAGCTTTCACAAAGCTCCCCACACCCGATTTCGTTTCCAACTGCGGTGACTTCACAGACGACAGCACAAACGAAGAGTGGAACTGGTACGATGAAGCCTTCGGCGCACTCAACAGAACATTCACAATTGCTCCCGTAGCAGGTAACCACGACGGTCTCGGCGTAGAATACTGGTTCAACAATATGTTCGCACTCGACACAACCGAGAGCGTTCAGATTAAGGACGGCGTAAACTACTCATTCGATTTCGGTAACGCTCACTTCGCAGTTCTCAATACAAATGATGTGCTTGCAATTTCAACTGCACAGCTTGAGTGGCTCAAGAACGACCTCAACTCCACTGATAAGGACTGGAAAATTGTATTCATGCACAAGGCACCCTACTCACTCGGTAAGGATGCAAAGTGGCCTGATGCTCTCTATCTTCAGGATTGCCTTCCTCCCATTATGGCAGAGTGCAATGTTGATATGGTATTCTACGGTCACGACCACCAGTACCTTCGTACAAAGCCCATTACAAACAATCAGCTTGACCCCAACGGTACAACATGGGTTCTTTCCGGTACAGCAGGTGCAAAGCGCTACGAAATCCGTAAGTTCCTTGCAGGCCACTATATGAAGACAGAGTTTATTGACACTCTTGTTATCCAGAAGGATGGCTACGGCAACTTCTGGTCAAACGGCAACTGGGACAGCACAAGCGAAGGCAACATCGGTGGCTGCTTTGAAACAGTTGAAATCAACGGTACAGAGCTCTGGCTCACAACCTACATTCTCAACGACAAGACAGGCGAAATCAACAAGGTTGACGAAATCAACTTCAACAAGAAGGCAGGCGAAAACAAGGTTACATTTGAGGGCGACAACACCACAAGCGAGATGGATTACACCCTCAGCCTCGTTCCCTCTTTCCTCGGTCTTGCAAAGTATGCTATTACAAAGTGGCTTCCCGAATTCTTCAAGATGCTTCCCGAGCTTCTTGAGAGTGTAATTGTAGAGGACACATTCTAAGATCAGGGTTTGTCTGAATAAGCGAAAAACAAAGGCTTGCACAAAAACTGTGCAAGCCTTTAAATTTTTTATTTATCTTATTTCAACATCAACAACGCAGCTGCTCTGCGTTGAAATTGTTGCGGTGTATTCGCCACTGTAGCCTTCAAACTCAAAAACATAAGTGCCGAACCACGGGTCGCATTCATCCTCGCTGGTTGCAACCGTGTTGCCGTTGCCGTCCTTTATTACGACGTCAACCGTGTGTTCGTATTCGTAGTAGCTACCCGTGCCGAGCGGTGAGATAACCAGCTTTTCGCCCTCGGAGGTGTTGAAGCGGATTGTTCTTGTCGGGTGTTCAATAAGCGTGAATCCGAGCGTGACGGGTGCGGTGAGGTCAGTTGCCTCTTCCATTAAAACATCTTCTACCGTGCGGTCTGTTCTTATCCTGCAGGAGGCAACGCTGTCTACGTTCTTAACCTTTAATATGTAGTTACCGATAGGCAAAAATGCTCTTCGACTGCCCCATTCCGTACCGTGAATGTTGATTTCGCCGGTGACGTTTTCACCGTTCAGGTTTTCAACCCAGAAATCACAGTTGCCCTCGTAAATGCAGGCTTCGGTTGGGCAGAAGCTGAAAATTGCCGGGGTGTCAACGCTGAACGAGAAAACAGAAAGCCCGTCAGCGTTAATTCTTGCGGCTGCCATATCTCCGTCAATTTTAATTGGCACAGGCTCGTCTGTATCGGGTGCGTATGCCCAGGAAATAGCAAGCGTTTTCATACCCTGCAGCTTGTTTTCAATTGTGAATTCAGCGGTAATTTCGCCCTTTTCAAAGCGGAGTTTTTCAATGTAGCCGCTTGAGGTTGCAATATCCTCGTAAAGCACCTTGCCTTTGGAATTCTTAAAGGTTACGTAAAATTCGGGCCAGACCTCCCAATTCCAGTTTTCGTATTCCGTTATATCGGCGGTGAGAAGCTTCAGGTAGCCGTCCTCGGGGAGTATGAATTTTACGGCGTAGCTTTCAACTTTTTCAACGTCAATTTCAAGATATTCGTTTGTTGGTATTATACTCAGATCAACCGTATGCAACGGCTCACTTTTTGCGCAGCCGCCGAAGGTAAGCACAAGCAGTATAAGGCTTACAACAAGAGCAAAAGACCTTTTCATAAATAAACGCTCCTTTTATGCGCTTTTTATAGAGCAACTATGTAATTTTAATTTATATTTTTTCTTTTTAAAAGTCAATATCTGCTGTATAATCTTAATAAAGATGTAATATAAAATACGTGTATTATTTCTTTAAAACAATAAAGAAAAATATTTTTAATTTTTTTCAAAAAACGCTTGACAACAGTATGATGCTTTGCTATAATGTCACTTGTTCGAGCGAGAGTGGCGGAATCGGCAGACGCGCACGTTTGAGGGGCGTGTGGTAATCCCGTACGGGTTCAAGTCCCGTCTCTCGCACCAAAATGACATCCACCAACAGGTGGGTGTTATTTTTTTGTAAAAAACGGGATTTGAACCCGGGAGGGTCTGAGCGTCAAGTAAACAGTTCGGTGAACTGTTTACAGCGAAGAGCGGTGAGGCGGGTACAGAATGCATCGCATTGGGACGCCGAACCATAAGTGTGCAAAGCACACGGACAAGTCCCGTCTCTCGCACCAAAATGACATCCACCAAC
>JAZRQW010000006.1:0-52993 GCA_045650165.1 Acutalibacteraceae bacterium
CATAGCGTCTGTTGTGTTTACAGCGCGGATGATTGCGGGCCAACCCTCGTAACGCTTGCCGTCTCTTACGCCGACGCTCTTCATATCGGGAACAGCGACGAAGTAGTGCCATACCTGATTGGAAAGACCTGACTTGTCAAACTCTTCACGAAGCATAGCGTCTGCCTCACGCAGAGCGTGAAGTCTGTCACGGGTGATTGCGCCAAGGCAACGTACGCCAAGGCCGGGACCCGGGAAGGGCTGACGATCAACCATTTCTGCGGGAAGGCCAAGTGCTCTGCCGACTACACGGACTTCATCTTTGTAAAGGAGCTTAATGGGCTCAACAAGGCCGAAGTGAAGGTCTTCGGGAAGACCGCCTACGTTGTGGTGAGCCTTTACACCCTTGCTTTCAATAATGTCGGGGTAAATTGTGCCCTGTGCAAGGAAATCAACATCGTCTGCAAGCTTGCGTGCTTCCTCTGCGAAGAGGTAAACAAACTCGTTGCCGATAATTTTTCTCTTTGTTTCGGGGTCTGCAACATCGACAAGCTTGTCGAGGAAACGGTCGGTTGCATCGACATAAATAAGGTTTGCGTCAAGACCGTTCTGGAAAACTTCAATTACGTTTTCGCTTTCGCCCTTGCGCATAAGGCCGTGGTTGACGTGAACACAGACAAGCTGCTTACCGATAGCCTTGATAAGAAGAGCGGCAACAACGGAGCTGTCAACACCGCCTGAAAGAGCGAGGAGAACCTTCTTGTCGCCTACCTGCTCACGCACGAGAGCAACCTGCTCATCGATAAAAGCGTTTGCAAGCTCAACGGTTGTAATACGTGCCATTGATTCGGGTCTTTTGTTTGAATCCATATATTTGTTTCCTCCTTGAGAAAGATTAACGGGTTTTAAAAAGCGGGATGATTTATTATAAAATATCCGCAGATAAAAATCAACAGTATTTTTACCGCTAATTGCCCGTTTCAATCAAAAATTTTTGTGCAATTGTAAAAGCCGAGGATTGATGCTTCCAAAAATCCCGTTATCTATTGATATTTCATGAAAATTAAATTATAATGTAATTTAGTTATCACATATCAGAGTGAGGAAATGATTATGCTCAACCGTAACGTAAATCTCAACGGCAAAACCGTTCTTGTTACAGGTGCCGCAGGCTTTATCGGCTCAAACCTGGTAAACCGCCTGTTAAAGACCGCGGACAATATTCACATTGTAGGCATTGACAATATGAACGATTATTACGATGTTTCAATCAAGGAATACCGTCTGCGTGAAACAGAAAAAATTGCAGCTGAAAAGCCCGACAGCAAGTGGACTTTTATAAAGGGCAGCATTGCTGACAGAGCACTTATTGACGAGTGTTTTGAAAAATACGGTTTTGATGTTGTTGTTAACCTTGCCGCACAGGCAGGCGTACGCTATTCAATAACAAACCCCGATGTTTACATCGAAAGCAACATCATTGGCTTTTACAACATTCTTGAAGCCTGCCGCAACCACCCCGTCGAGCATCTTGTTTATGCATCCTCATCTTCCGTATACGGCTCAAACAAAAAAATCCCCTACAGCACGGATGATAAGGTTGACAACCCCGTAAGCCTCTATGCGGCGACCAAAAAGAGCAATGAGCTTATGGCACACTCCTACTCAAAGCTTTACAATATTCCGTCAACAGGTCTTCGCTTCTTTACTGTTTACGGCCCGGCCGGCAGACCCGATATGGCTTACTTCGGCTTCACAAACAAGCTCAGAAACGGTGAGAGCATACAGATTTTCAATTACGGCAACTGCAAGCGCGATTTCACCTATGTTGATGATATTGTTGAAGGTGTTATGCGTGTTATGCAATGCGCACCGGAAAAAGCAGACGGAGAAGACGGCTTACCGTTGCCGCCGTACAAAGTTTACAACATCGGCAACAACAGCCCCGAAAACCTGCTCGACTTTGTCGACATCCTTCAGCAGGAGCTTATCCGTGCAGGTGTTCTGCCCGAGGATTACGATTTCGAGGCACACAAACAGCTTGTGCCCATGCAGCCCGGTGACGTTCCCGTAACCTACGCCGACACGAGTGCATTGGAAGAGGATTTAGGCTTCAAGCCCTCCACTCCGCTCAGGGAAGGTCTGCGGAAGTTTGCTGAATGGTACAAAGAATTTTATATGTAAGGAGAAACCGCAACACACGGTTACAGATATTATGAGCACAGAAAAATTCTGCATAAAGCCCGGCTATATCAAGCGCGAAATTGCAGGCGAACATATTGCCGTACCGATTGATACCGCAGGCAACGCACATATTATTGCGCTGAATCCCGTAAGCGGTTTTATATGGGACCGGCTGAGCACCGAAAAAAGCTTTGACGAAATTCTTCAGGCTGTACTCGAAAACTTTTCCGTTGACGAGCAAACAGCCGCCGAACATCTTCGTGAATTTCTCAACGAGCTGAAAGAAAACAATCTTCTCAAATAACAAACAGGCTTGTAACCACAAACGGTTGCAAGCCTGTTTTTTCAAATCGTCACGGCTCAAACAGTTTGAGCTGAACGTAAATTTTTTTTCGTTTCACTGCTTCATCGGCAACTTTTTTCGGACGTATTTTCGGGCGTTTGCCCAGAAGAGAACGCACAAAATATCTCAGCGAAAAATACAGCCAGCCAAAGGGCAGAAGAAATTTCAGCTTCCTGCTTATTCCCCAATGCGAATAAACAATCGAATTAAGCGACGTAAAAAACTGCTTTGTCATAGAGGTGTTTTGCATACCACCTTGTGCTTTGGCAGAAATCAGTAATTGCTCGTGCGCTCTGTCTCCGCTCTTCTGACCGAAATTTCCGCTCTTGAAAACATCGTAAAGAATCTGTTTTACCAATTCTTCGTTTTCTTCACCTCGCGGAAGCTTCGCAGGGCAACCGAGATAATCGGCACAAAGCTGATTAATTATACCGGAAAAGTGCCACAAGCCCGTTTCTTTGAACTTTTCCTCAAAGAGCTGACGGTATTCACCCTCAGTCAGTTTCGAAACAAAAACTGCCCAATCACACAAATGGCGCAAGCCTATACCGTCACCCGTCAGGTGATGGCACATATGAAGCAGTATTATAAGCCCGTGATGAAAAGCCGAGGGAACCATCATTGTTCCCAGCTCTGTTTTAACTTCTTCACCGCACCTAACCGCGTCGGCAAGATATTCTCTTATTTTTTTGCCTACTTCGCCCTGCGGTATACCCGACGGCTCAAAATGCATTTCGTATCTGCAACCGTTTGCGGTATAGACAGTATGGCAATCGTGACTGTCCTTGACAAGTGTAAACCCTCTCTTTTCAAGGGCCGCTCCTGCCCTCTCCATATCCTCAGGCAGTACAAGAAAATCTACATCGCCCATAGCGCGCATAAACGGGTCGGGATAATAAAGCGCGGAGGCGTAGCCCTTAAGCACAACATAGGGTATCCCCTCCTCACACATTATTGTGTGTATGCGCGTGTGCTCATAATCCACCTGAATATTTCTCGTAAGTGTACTGCTGAGTTCCTCTTTTATTTTATCAAAACCGTTAATATGCACCTGCGCTTCATTCAGCTTTGAAAAAGCAACCAGCGGCACGGTCTGCATATACGCTTCAAGCCAAACAGCGCTCCAATTGACATCGGACATGTCAACGGAACGCTCAGCACCGAAAAGGGTTTTCGCCGTAAGATTCAGCAAAACCCTGCGGTAATCATTTGGTTTTAAAGCTTCTTGATTCATACTAAAAATTACACAACCTCAAAAAACGTATCGGGGTGTGACGGGTCAAACTGCTCGTTTGCCCACATAACGGTTACAAGGTCTTTTTCCTGGGAAAGATTTATAATATTGTGTGTATAACCCGGCAACATATGAACGGCTTCGATTTTTTCTCCCGAAACCCTGAATTCAAGCACCTTGTCTGTACCGATTTCCCTCTGCTGAATCAGAGCTTCGCCTGAAACAACAATGAAAAATTCCCACTTTGTGTTGTGCCAGTGCTGACCCTTTGTAATACCGGGTTTGCTGACATTGACGGAAAATTGTCCGCACGACACAGTTTTAAGAAGCTCCGTAAAGCTGCCTCTCGGGTCAACATTCATCTTAAGCGGTATGCTTACCTTTTCTTCGGGAAGATATGAAAGATATGTTGAATACAGTTTTTTCGCAAAGGAATTAAACGGAATTTCAGGCATTACAAGCGTGCTGCTCTGCTCGCTGAACTTCTCCAAAAGTTCAACAATTTCGCCAAGAGTCACCTTATGGCTGACGGGCACATAGCAGTATCTGCCTTCCGGATTTTCGATAACACTCAAGCCGTCAGCGTCGCAACGGTGCTCCTTGCCTTCAAGCGCATCCAGCATTTCTTCGACAAGGTCGTCAATATAAACCAGTTCCAACTCCACAGCAGGGTCGTTAACCGTCAGCGGCAGACCGTTTGCTGTATTGTGGCAGAAGGTTGCAACAGCGGAATTATAGTTGGGTCTGCACCACTTACCGAAAAGATTCGGGAAGCGGTAAACCAGAGCCTTTGCGCCGGTTTGACTTGCATACTCAAAAAGCTTTTCCTCTGCCGCAAGCTTGCTTTTGCCGTAGTCCGAGCCTGCAAAACGACCCAACAGCGAAGCCTGAACCGATGAAGAAAGAACAACGGGTGCGGTATTTGCGCTTGTTTTCAATTCGTCAAGCACTGCACCGAGCACACCGTAATTTCCTGCAAATTCGCTTGCTTCCTTGGGCCTGTTTATGCCTGCAAAATGAAATACGAAATCAGCCTCTGCGCAGTATTTATGCAACTCTTCAGGTGTGGAATCAATATCATATTCAAAAATTTCATCAATTACCAACTCAGGACGGGTACGGTTTTTTCCGTCCTTTATGTTTTTAAGGTTTTCAACAAGGTTTCTTCCCGCAAAGCCCTTGGCTCCGGTTACAAGAATTTTCATTTTCTTATCTCCCGACAATCAGTATTTTCTCCAGACCATTTTGTTTACAATACCGGTATAGCTCTGAATAATTCTGACAATCTTGTCAGAAACATTTCTGTCAGTATAATCGGGCACGGGAGTTGCAAACTCCTCAGTACCGTTTATGGAAACAGCGGTATCAACAGCCTGCAGAAGGCTGTTTTCATCAATACCCGCCAGCACAAAGCAACCCTTGTCAAGCGCTTCGGGACGCTCGGTAGAGGTCCTTATGCAAACCGCCGGGAAGGGCTTACCTATGCTCAGATAAAAGCTGCTCTCTTCGGGCAGAGTACCGCTGTCCGAAACTACGGCGAAAGCGCCGAGCTGAAGGCGGTTATAATCGTGGAAGCCCAACGGCTCGTGCATAACAATTCTGCTGTCAAGCACTATATCCGAGTTCTCAAGCCTCTTTCGTGAACGGGGGTGGCAGGAATAGAGAATGGGCATATCATATTTTTCGGCAAGTGCATTGAGCGCGCCGAAAAGCGAACGAAAATTCTTTTCCGTGTCGATATTTTCTTCTCTGTGTGCCGAAAGAAGAATATATTTCTTCTCTTCAAGACCGAGCTTGGAGAGAATATCGCTGTTTTCAATCTTTTCAAGGTTGTTACCGAGCACCTCTGCCATCGGTGAGCCCGAAACATAGGTGCGTTCCTTCGGCAGACCACACTCGGCAAGGTAACGCCTTGCGTGCTCCGAATAGGCAATGTTGACATCGGAAATGATATCGACAATTCTTCTGTTTGTTTCCTCAGGCAGACATTCATCCTTACAACGGTTGCCTGCTTCCATATGGAAAATCGGAATATGCAATCGCTTTGCGCTTATTGCGGAAAGGCAACTGTTTGTATCGCCCAGAATCAGCAAAGCATCGGGCTTTATTTTTTCCATAAGTTCATAAGAGCCCGCAATAATATTGCCGACAGTTCTGCCGAGATTCTCACCGACACAGTTCATATAGACATCGGGGTCGTCAAGTTCAAGGTCCTTGAAGAAAACCCCGTTGAGGTTGTAGTCATAATTCTGACCTGTGTGTGCAAGAATTGTATCAAAATATTTACGGCATTTCTTTATAACAGCGGAAAGGCGGATTATCTCCGGTCTTGTGCCGACAATTATAAGCAGCTTGAGCTTGCCGTTGTTTTTAAAATTAATTTCGTTATTCATACGGTCCATCTCCGCAAATTATGAATTGAATTCTTCGAGTCTTTCTCTGATATAGGGCAATTCGAGAAGCTTGTCCTTAACCTGCTCAACGGTGAGCATCTGTGTGTTACTGCTGTTGAACTCAGTGAGAGTTGAGCGTTCCTTGTCGCCGTCGGAAAAATACTTATCGTAGTTAAGGCTTCTGTTGTCGGCAGGCACTCTGAAGAAGTCGCCCATATCCTGAGCCTTTGCACACTCCTCGTTTGTAAGAAGGGTTTCATACATCTTTTCACCGTGACGGATACCGATAACTTTGATATCCTCTTTCTTACCGCCGAAAAGCTCGCAAACAGCCTCAGCCTGGGTCTGAATTGTGCAGGCAGGTGCCTTACGGACAAAGATATCGCCGCTGTCACCGTTTTTGAATGCAAACAGCACAAGGTCAACCGCTTCTTCAAGCGACATAATAAATCTTGTCATTTCGGGGTTGGTAACCGTTACGGGCTGACCGTTTTTAATCTGGTCAATCCACAGCGGAACAACCGACCCGCGGCTGCAAAGAACATTGCCGTATCTTGTGCAACAGATTTTTGTTTTGGCAGGGTCAACATTTCTCGCCTTTGCGGTGGCAACTCTCTCCTCAAGTGCCTTTGTGATACCCATAGCGTTAATCGGATATGCAGCCTTGTCAGTAGAAAGGCAGATTACGGATTTAACACCTGCATCAACAGCAGCGGTAAGCACATTATCCGTACCGATAACGTTGGTTTTTACAGCCTCCATCGGGAAGAATTCACACGAAGGTACCTGCTTGAGTGCAGCAGCGTGGAAAACATAGTCAACACCGTGCATAGCCTCGCGCACAGAATCAATGTTACGCACGTCGCCTATATAGAACTTAATCTTGTCCGCAACCTCGGGCATCTTTGCCTGAAACTCGTGGCGCATATCATCCTGCTTTTTCTCATCACGCGAAAAAACACGGATTTCCTTTATATCAGTGTCAAGAAAACGGTTGAGCACAGCATTGCCGAACGAGCCTGTGCCGCCTGTTATAAGTAAGGTTTCACCTTTGAAATCATACATTTTTATCATCTCCGTCAATTTTTTCTATGCAGGGTAAGACTGCATTGCCCCAATCTTTGAACCAGTGTTTTAATTTCAGCGATTTTTCGCTGTGCTCAACATTAAAGCGAAGAGCTGTTGCACGGTCATAGAACATAATACTTCCCAATTTATCTTCATCATAAAGTATTAAATCGACCGTGTATTTACCGGGTACAAGATACGATGTGTCAAATTCAAAATCCGCTGAATTGATACCCTTTTTATGTTCAAGCTCACCGCCAAAAATAACGCCGACGGGAGTTGTATCAATACCGTTTATAACCATCTTCATCAAAAGCCGTTCAGTATCGTTTTCGCTGTTCCACGTTATGCGGAACGGAAAAACATCACCGTATTCAAGGTTACAGGTTTCGGATTCATACATATGAAGATTCTGAAGAAGGTGTCTCTGATTGCACTTAGGATGTCTTTTTGTTGCGGACGTGTCAAAGAAGGTTGTGTTGTCAAGATTTTCATCCGCCATATAAACCGCTATCGCCTCATCAGTATCGCCCTCAAAGGCAACCTGACCGTGAGAGAGAACAACACAACGGTTACAAAGACTTTTAACGGTCTGCATATTATGGCTGACATAGAGAATGGTCCTGCCCTCTTCCTCGGCAACCTTTTTCATTCTGTCTATACACTTGTTCTGGAAGGCGACATCGCCGACAGCAAGAACCTCGTCCATAATCATAATTTCGCTGTCAAGGTGAGAAGCGACGGAGAAGGCAAGCTTTACCTTCATACCGCTGGAATATCTTTTAACGGGTGTATCAATAAACTGACCGACTTCAGAAAACTCTACTATTTCGTCAAACTTTTTATCGATTTCAGCCTTGGTCATGCCAAGAATCGCACCGTTGAGATAGACATTTTCCCTACCTGTAAGCTCGGGGTGGAAGCCTGTACCGACTTCGAGCATAGAGGTAATTCTTCCGTTGAGGTAAATGTTGCCTTTTGTGGGAGCCGTAACGCGACAGATAAGTTTGAGAATAGTCGATTTACCTGCACCGTTTCTGCCGATAATGCCGACAGTTTCGCCTTTTTTGATGTCAAACGACAAATCGTTGAGTGCCAAAAAACGCTCGTTTTTATCGTGCTCTTTTTCACCTATTTTGAGGTTCGGGTTTTCCTTGTGACGCAGTTTGGCTATCTTGGACTGAATTTCACCCTTGAGCGTAGCACCGCCGATAGCACCAAGGCGGTATTCCTTTGAAACGTGTTCAACTCTTATTGCAAGTTCTTCCATACCGCACCTCACACCGTATCCATAAAGGTTTTTTCGGACTTGCTGAACATCAGCGCACCGATTACCGCAACGATTACCGTTGTTACCCAGCTTATACCGTAAAACAACCAGTCAATCTCACCCGTGCCCAAAAAAGCATACCTGAACAAATTTATCGGTGAGGTTGTAGGGTTGAGCATATACAAATTATAGAATGTCCCGCCGGGAGCAAGCTGTGAACGGCTGAACATATCGTAAGCAACGGGCGAAGCATACGACCACAAGCTGACGCCAAAGCCGACAACCATAGCAAGGTCGCGGTATTTCGTAGTGAGGGCCGATACAATCATACCGAAGCCCATACCGAGAATTGCAAGCTGAATGAGTACAAGCGGAGTCATCAGAATAAACAGATTCGGCTTTACGCCTGCATCGGTGATTATGTAAAAAGCAAGAAAGCCTATCATAAACACAAACTGAATAAAGAAACCGATAAACTGCGAAATCGCCGTTGAAATCGGCATAACAAGGCGCGGAAAATAAACCTTGCCGAGTATTGCTGAGTTGCCCGTAAAGGTATGCGATGTTTCGGTAAGACAGCTTGCAAAAAGCGTCCAGATTATAGTACCCGAAAGGTAGAATATGAAATTTGGCACACCTTGAGCACCCAGGCCTGCAACATTACCGAAAAAGACGGAGTAAACAACCGTTGTGAAAAACGGCTGAATAACCGCCCATGCAGGACCGAGCACGGTCTGCTTGTACTTGGCAACAAAGGTCCTGCGAACAAAGAGCATAATAAGGTCTTTGCAACCCTTAAGTCCCTTAATATCCATGTTAAACATACTGCTGTCCGATTTTACAATCGTTGTCCAATTCTGTTGTGACATATTTTACGCTCCCGTATTAATATCGCTTAATTATTTTTGCCGGCACTCCGCCAACAACAACTTTGCTTTCCGTTATGTCTTTAGTCACTACCGCACCGGCGGCAACCACAACATACTCCCCGGTAATATTAACTCCGGGAAGAATAATTGCATCCGTACCTATCCAGCAATGGTTGCCGATTGTAACAGGCGCATCCACAATATGCACTTTTTCTCCCGTACTCATCCAACGATCAATATCATACCCTGTAGAAATAATCTTTGACCCGTAAGAAAGAGTAACATCATCACCTATCGTAACACCACTGCGTGCGTTGACATAAACATTACGATTTATCCTGCAATCATTTCCTAATACTAAACGTTCCGGTGAAAATACTACAGGTTCCCCGAAAAGTTTCAAATTAGTTCCACAACACCGCAATGAATTTTCGAATATTTTTTTCTCTTTTAACCATTTGTTTTCTATTCTTTTCTGTTTGCTCTGTTGCAAACATTTCTTTATTAGCAATAAGCTTATCATTTTTTCCTCTAAATGTTTTATAATACATATTTTCAGCGATTGATTCTGTCACAACTATCATACAACGATAGCTCAATCTTCGCCAAACATATTAACCTCATCGACATACCGTCATTTTTATAGTTGCGCCTTATACCCCAACTATTTGTTCTCAATTTATTTTATAATAGATAAAATACTTAAAACAAGTTCTGTATTGATTAACCTTCTTAATAAACCTTGTCTTCTTAAGTCTTTTATAAAAAATATATAATGATTCCTTCAAACGCACTTTCATTTTTTCTTTTTTTAGGAGTTGTTTTTTTGATTCTTTTTGGTTTGTGTTATTCTCTTGCTTTCTTCCGGATATTTCTTCGTATGTTATTGTTTTTTCGAAGACACCTAAATTATCATAATTAACATTATAAATTCCGTGCATTTCAAATAGTTCTTTATTCTTACAAAGCCATTTCCCCTGAGTAATACCATAACCATCAATCGGATTCATACAATATCTGAAAGCTGCCGGTGAGTATTTATAATCTTGTGAATATATTTTGTAACCTGCATATCTTGAACGTATATTTGAATTTTTCTCATACTCCCACGGATTTTCATCTCCGTAAATCAGTTTAATATAATATTCTTTTCGCCAAAGCCCAACCAATACATTCGTTCGATTTTCAACCTTTTTCTTAACATTATAAAAACATCTCTCATAATCAACTGTTTCCGGAAACTGTGCGCCAAATCTTCGTTTATTGAAAGTGATAACACCTATTTTGGGATCGCTTTCAATTAGCTCCAAAGATTTGCTAAAAATATCATTTCTTACTTTTTCCAAAAGAAAAAAATCTTCTAAAAAGAACAACACATATTCTGTCTCTATTTGCTCCAAAGCGTTTTTCAACCGCGCTGACCAAGAAATATCTTCTTTTGTATTAATTGTCGTAACATCCAGGAAATCGCAATTGTATTGTTTGCTTTCTGTGCTTAAAACAATTTTATAGTTTTCGCACTCTGGCCATTGGATTTGTAAAAGTCTGAAAAAAGGCTCCCAGGCATCCTCATATTTGTCACAGGAACTAACAAGAATAGTAACCCTCTTATCCATGCATATTTTTCCAATCTCTTTCTTTTTTCTTGAGAATACTATATATATTTTTTTCTATACAATAGTAGTAAATTATAGAAATCAAAAACGATACAGCGACGCTTATACCCCCAACAATTATACACGCTTTCCCAAAACCTATTTGCCTATATGTATTAATAAGAACCAACATACCTATTGAGCATAATACAGGCCAATGAAAAGAGTATATGCCAAAGCTGATTTTGCTTACGAACTCTGCAATCTTTGATGAAAACAACCTGTTCAATAACGGCAATTTCGGAATCAATATAATAAGAGCAGCAAAGAAAATACAAGAAAGCTTTGCACGCGGTGCGGTTCGCATTACTGCACATAAAATCAACAGGAAAAAGGCTAACACTCTATTTTTATAAAATGATTTATTTTCTTCCTTTTCTAATAAAGAAACCATCATTCCTAACAGCCCGGCAAACATAACATTAAATTCAACCAGTCCAATTATCAGTATAATAAAGAAGATTAGTAAAAATAAATTTTCATTATTAATTTTTTCTTTTAACCATAACAAAAAATAAATTAATATTGACGTAAAAAACATCTCTCTTAAACACCAATAAGGATCATTAAGTAGATATTCTCCTAATATCAAAACTTTTATGGGAGAAAATAATACATCCTTAATATCATATTGGTTTGTAAGTGAACTTTGAATAAGAGAATTTTCAAATATTCCAATTGTATCTGCCGTATGAAATCCAATTGCTTTATATATTGTAAAAATGATAGCAAAAGCAAATAAAACAGGTATACCCAATCGCAAAAAACGCATAAAACTCTTTATAATAAATGATTTGATATCGGGAATTCTACTGTTTGCAACAAGATATCCGCTTACCACAAAAAAAAGAATTACCCAATATGATTCATCTAAAACGAAGCCGATTTTCGAGCCGAGAAATTTTTCAAAAAAATCCAATATTGGTGATTTAACAGGAAATTCTTCAGCATACTTATATAAACCTATATAATGTCCAACCATAACCATTAAGCAAGAAAACCCTTTTAAGCCGGAAATATAAGGCTTATAATTACTTTTCTTAATTCTATTCTCCATTTTCAGCACCTTTTCTTTTTAAAAAAGAATATATTTTGTTAACAAGTTTATTGTTTGCTAAAATTCTCACCAAAGGATTATAAAAATTGTAATGAAGATTATGCTTTGCATAATTATAAACTATCGAAAGACTGCTACCGCCTTTGAGCCCGAAATAAATCATTTTGTAATAGTTATTGAGTTTATTATACTCGACATATTTGAGCGCGTTTTGCACGGCTTCGTCTTTGACAACTTCGTCAAGCATCCTGAGTTTTTTCACAAAGGAAAACGTGCTTTTTTCGTATTCATTCTGTACACCGTTTACCGCAAAGAAGAAAGTACACAGGTGCATATAATAAGATAAATCCTGCTTTTTATAGCCTGCAACATCCTCATAAAGCTTATCAATCAGCGGACGGATGAGTTTCCAATAATTTTTTGTATAACCTCTGGAAAGAGAGCCTGCATTACCTTCCGTACGGTTATGGTACAAAGGTTCGTCATTTATTGAAACATATTTTTGCGCACACAGAGCAGTTTCAAAAGTCAACTGCAAATCCTGACTACGCCTGAACCCCCTGCCAAAAGAAATGCCGTTCTCCTTAATCAATGCCAGGCTATACATTCGCAAACAATTGCTCCAACGAATTACTGAGTTAGAACCCTTTTCACTTATTCCAGCCAACGTGCGTGGCAGAATTTCTTTTTCAACCCTTTCCCTGTCATATATTCCCGGAGTCAAATATATTTTGTCCCTACCACTATCATTAAAAAAGCAGTTGCAAAAAACAACATCAGCATTGTTTTCTTTTGCAACAGAAAACATGCGCTCATACATATTCAGTTCAAGCCAGTCGTCCGAGTCGACAAAACCGACATATTCTCCGCTTGCTCTCTCTATTCCATCCTGACGGGCAGCAGCCAGCCCTTCATTTTCTTTCTTGTAATATATGATTCTGCTGTCTTTAGCGGCATATTTCTTGCAAATCTCTGTCGAACCGTCAGTTGAACCGTCATCAATAATTATAATTTCGATATTTGTCAGAGTTTGGTTAACTATACTGTCAAGACATTTTTTAAGATACTGTGCCGCGTTGTAAACCGGAACCACAATACTTACAGAAATTGATTCATTTTTCACTTATTTTTTCTCCTTTAGTGAACGTTGTTTTTTTATTTTCAAAAGCTCGGGATAATACTTAATCGGCAAGGTATAAAGCGCTTTTATTTTACCGAAGCCTTTTGCCCTGAAAAGTTCAAAATAAACAGTTTCCGCCCACTTGTTCCAAAGCGTTTTTTTGAGTTTTTCCTGATTGTAAACCTTATGGATTTTGTTATGCTCAATAATACTTTTTATCCACGCTCTGATTTTTAAATCATATGGCTTTCTGCCTACAAGCAACCCCCAATGCAAATACTTCCACTCCTCGGGAAGTTCAAGTCCGAGCCACGATAATTGCTCAGCCATTATGTTTTTTGCACATTCTTCCTGGATTGCTTTCTTATCCGTAGATACAGCCTTGCCGTGTATGCGATATTTAAACAGCACCTCATCCAAATTGCAGCACTCACCAAACCTCGAGCACTCCACCCACATTCGATAATCCTGTGCAAAAATATAGTTCTCGTTATATGTAATACTGTTTTCTGCAAGTACACTGTGTCTGAACATTGCTGTAGGATGAATAATATTTGTATGATTACCGAAAAGCAACTGTATCTGAAACTGTTCTTTTTCCGGTATCGTCTTACATACAATCTTTTCTTTGTGAATGTCTGCCCCTTCGCCAAAAAGTTCAACACCTGTTCCGCAAACAACAACTGACTTATTTCTGTTTAAAAAACTTACCTGCTTTTCAAACCTTTCAGACAAACAGATATCGTCCGCATCCATTCTCGCAACGAACTCACCTTTAGCCAAAGAAAGAGCCTTGTTAAGAGATTTTGTTATACCGCTGTTCGCTTCGTTTTTACAAACAATTATACGCTCGTCCGTATATGATTTTATAATATCCAATGAATTATCCGTCGAACAATCATCAACAATAATAAACTCCAATTCCGAATACGTCTGGTTAAGTACGCTTTCTATGGCAGCACGCAAATATTCTTCCGGTGTATTATAATTACTCATAATAACAGATACCAATCCCGGAACCATATTTTCACCACCTTCTGAATTTATCTTTAAACCAAATTTTATACAGCTGATTATTCTTAAACGCTTTCCAGACACCGATATATGACTGCCTGATGTTCTTATTTATTGCAAAATCATTGTCAGGGCTGTGCAGAAGATATCCGGACCAGTCATAAGTAACAACATATTTTTTTCGTTTCAACGAATCTGCTGCCCTGAAATACTTCAACATATAGTAAACTGTTTCGTTAAAATTACGTGCAAACAATCTGTCCTCGTAATCGTGCGTGTCCATACCAACGAGCGGCATTTTGCTTGCTATTAATTCAAACACATATTTTGTGTTAAAATAGTCCGCTTCTCTCTTGTCATATCCCTCAGATGTGCCTGACATATTCATTCGGTAATGATATAATGACTTATTAAGATACGCTATGCTTTTCGCTCTGAATAACGCTTCATAAGACTGAAAAGCATCCTCTCCGAACCTTTTTGCAGCTACAATTCCGTTATCAAAATCTGCATTTTTGAGAAGTTCGGCTTTAAATACCTTGGAGCACATAGAGCCGGACAATACACCGTCAATAATCTGGCCGTAAACAAACCGGCACTCTGTCAAAGAGTTGAAAACACGAAAATCCTCCGATATATTCAGCGGATATTGCTTAATATTGTTGTCAGAAAAACGGCAGAAACCAAAACAAATAACATCGGGATAATTTCCTTTTATTACGGCTGTTTTTATTTCGGACAGAAAATCTTTATCCAGCAAATCATCCGCATCCAGAAATGCTATATAATCTCCCGTACTCATATTAATTCCGTAAAGCCGTGTCAGGCACTGACCTTCATTTGCTTTATGATATGCCTTTATTTTCAATGGATATTTACCGGCGTATTCATCACATATATCGGCACTTGAATCAGTCGACCCGTCGTCAACCAATATCAGTTCCCAGTTATCCGAAGTCTGTTCTAACACAGTTTTTATACATTCTTCCAGATAATCCCGAGCATTAAACACAGGAACTACTATACTGATAGTCAAAACTTCACCCCGGCTTTTACTTTTTTATATAACTTTCGTATCTTCTTCTTGAAGAAAAACCATCTTATATTCAAACGCTTACCCTGACAAATCCAATTATATATATTTCGACACACTTTACTTTCGCACGGATTGTTCGTATTGTTTACAACCTCTTGTGGTAAGAACATGCTCCAATCAAACTCTAGCACGGCTTTTCTTTCGGACGGGCAAACATTTTCGTAGTATTTTGAAAACGTATACATCGCTTCGTTTAAAAATCTGGCATTGAGTTTTTGGCGGTGCTCATCATCGTCAAGCCCCCACAAAGGCAGATATTCTTTCAACCTGTCATAAACATATAGCATATTCTTTTGGGGTATAGTTTCCGCTCGATAACTGCGTGATATGCTTTCGGGATTTGTTCTGTAGTTATAAAGCGGATCATTTATACAGACAATTTTTTTTGCAGCTGTAAGCAACGGAATTGAACGGAACCAATCCTCTGCCATATTGTTTTGATAATACTTTGTATAATCTGTTGTGTCGCCTTTAAGTAATTCTGTTCGTATAGCTTTAACACAAAGAGATGTCATTGCAGATGAAACAATTAATGCCTCATATATGTCTTTTTTATTTTCATTTTCAAAAACAGTTTCTTCTGTAACAAAACTGTTTTTTCGATATTCATAACGTCCGTTTACGTAGTATTTAATATTGTATGCAACCGTATCCGTATCTGCATTTCTTTCCAGGCAGTCGTTCACGGTTACCAAAAGATTTGGTTCGACAAAATCATCCGAATCGACAAACAGGCTGTATTCACCTGATGCATTTTTTATACCCCATTCTCTCGCAGAAACAAGGCCCTCGTTTTTCTTGTGCACAGTCTTGATTTTTCCGGGATATTTCCGGGCATAGTCATCACATATACGACCCGAAGAATCGGTTGAGCCGTCGTCGACAAGGATAATTTCGTATTCGCCTGTATAGGTCTGGTTAAGCAGAGATTCAACACACTGCTCAAGATATTTTTCAACATTATATACCGGTACAAGTATGCTGAATTTCATTTTCGCTTCTCCTTTTTCTTAGTTTTCCAACAGTTCTTTCCACTGACGCTTATACTTTTCAAGCTCGTGTGAATAATCTGTTTTCTCCAGATTTTCTTTTATCCGATTATATAGTTGCTTATCGTTTATCAGTTTTTCAGTGCAATCGGCAAGGGCTTGTGCACTTATATCGCTCACCAGTCCGTTTTTATTGTTTTCAACAAGCTTGCATCCGCCGACGGTTGCTGTTGTAACCACAGGCTTATTCAACCTGTGCGCTTCCAGTATCGTCAGACCTACCGCTTCCTGATATGACGGTTGTACATATATATCACACGCCGCCATATACGGATACGGGTTTTCTTTCATACCCGTAAGCACAATTTCATTTTGGAGATTATATTTGTTTATCAGCTGCTCTATGTTACTTCTTTCCGGTCCGTCGCCGACAAAGTACCAAACAAAACGGATGCCTTTGTCTTTGAGCGGTTTTGCCGCTTCAACAGATATATCAAAGCCCTTTACGGGAGCAAAACGTCCACACGAACAAAGCGTCGTTACAGCAGAATCCTTCAGCACTTCATATTCTCGGCTCTGCCCGAGTATCATTTCTCTGTCGGTGTAATTCTCTACAATCCGGATTTTGTCCTTATGTTCCGGATACCATTCACCAAGCAGTTCTTTTTGCTCTTCGTGAAGCGCCGCAATTTTATTGAAATGAGGCAAAACTTCCTTGTGAATTTCAGGCAAATCATTTGTGCTCGTATGATAAAAAATTATTTTTTCATCCGCATCTATGCACTTATCGACAAACAGTGTGGTATAACCCTGCACATAAGCTATTGCCTTATCATATTTTGCGTTGCTGAAATACGTTTTTTTCTCATATGCCATTTCTGCCTCGCGTATTCTGTCCGCAAGTGTCTTATCGATCGCGGACACCTTTTCCTTCTGACCGAGGAGTTTATATATTAAACTCTTAAGCTGTAAAACCAGTGCAAACGGCTTTCTGTAATACCTGTTCGGGTCTTCGTTTACAATTACCTTCACACGTTCATCAACAAATTTCAGAAGCTGTGTACGGTTTTTGCGCAGATACAGCGTAACATCATATTTATTGTAATCAATTGCCCCGAGGGCAGATATAAGCGTTTTTTGCACCCCGCCGATGGTCATGTGATGTGCAACTATCAGCAACTGCTCTTTCATTTACAACAGCTCCATCCATTTTCTTGCCGTGTTTTCAAGCGAAAGCTCATCACGGATTTTTGCGGCATTGCGCGAAAGCCTGTCTGCAAGCAACTTGTCCGATGCAATTTTTTTCATTGCCTGAGCTAACTCTTCGGCATCACCCACGCGTGCGAGCAAACCGTTTTCGCCGTTTTTTATAACAGCCGCCGCACCGCCTATCGGGCAATCCGTACAAACTACGGGCATGCCTATCGCCATCGCCTCAAGCATTGCGTTGGACATACCCTCGTAATCCGAGGAATTTATATACATAGCATCCGTTATGATTTCGCCGTGCACCTGTTTGCTGAACGGCAGAAAATCAACACAATCTGCTAAAGCGAGCTTATTGATCAGTTCCTTGGTTTCATCAAGCGCAGCTATGTCATCTTCGTTCTGCGGTGCGCCTATAATTTTCAAACGGTAATCGTCAAAATCTTTATGAAAAGCCGAAAAAGCCTCAACCAACAGCGGCAGATTTTTCTGCCTCGATATTCTGCAGAAGGTTGTTACATACTTATTCCTTTCGCCGAAATACGGCTCGGGCAAGCTATTGTTTACAGGGTTGAAAATAACCGTACCCTTTGCGGAAATATTCTCGGGATATGCCGCCTTTGCGTCATTCGTCTGGAAGACTACGGCATCCGCACGCTGATAATATTTCTTTATAAAATTATATCCGTAGCGTTTTTTGAGCAAGCGGTAAGGATCCGCTCTTTCAGACAGTATCACCCTGTTATTCAGACCTCTTGCGGCAAGCACAGTCATCGGAATTGACGGCTGAAGAAAGGATATTATGCTTGCATCGGGATTCTCTTCAAAGAGTTTTTTCAATGCTCTTACTTCATAATAATTCTGTACGTAAAAGGACCTCTCAGCCAGAACTGCAGGAACCTTTATTCCGAAAAATTCAGCAACCTTACACACAAAAGAGGTCAGCATTTTAAAAACAGTAAGCAAAAATGATTTGCAGATATTTTTCTTTTCCGACCGCTCTCTGAGAACGGTTATTTTTATTTTGGGGTCAATATCCCTGTCAACTATTGCGTCACGGTCGGTATTGGTAAGCGCCAATTCGCATTTATATCCGCTTTTGCAGAATTCGTCAAGCAAAACAGCTGCTACTTTTTCCGCGCCGCCGCCCTTCATAACGGGCATAACAAACAGAATCTGCTTTTTCTCGTTCATTTGTGTCCTCTCAATAATCTGCCTGCAGTTTTTTCATAAACTTTGTATGCTGCCCAGAAGGGTTTTCCGTAACAGCGCATTTGCAAAGCTTTATCACCGTAAGCGTTGGCACTCAATATATCCGTCTTGATTTCTTTCATCTGTGTTTTATGCTCTTTTTTGTCATTTATATCAAGTTGCTCAAAAATATTAAAACAATTATAAGCACATCTGGAAATATATCTTCTGACCGCAGGATCACTAAGCATAGCTTTTTCTTCAGAAAAATTCTTTATGTGATAATACACTGAGGACATTCCGTTAAAATGCTTAGGTTGCTTTACAGATGTCATTATGGAATCCGGCCTGTATCGTCGGTAATATAAAGCCTTTCTGCATTGAGAAACGATTTCCGCCTGACAAAATGCTTCAAAGGTAAACGCCATATCTTCATGGTATATCCCCGGAACAAATCGCAACTCCGTTTCAACAAGAAAACTTTTTTTAAATATATACAATTGAACTGCACTATGGAATTCGTTGTTTCTCTGTAATTCTTCAAACATTTTCAATCCATTGTGCACATCATATCTGTTTATTCTTAAATAATTTTGACTGACATCGCATTTGTCATCCTCTGAAAAAGCTATCGCATCAAAAAACACAATATCGCTTTTGTCCTCTTGCGCAACCTGCACCGTTTGTTCCAGCATATCTTCAGTAACATAGTCATCGCTGTCAAGAAAGTAAACATATTTACCGCTTGCTCTTTCAAAACCGCTGTTTCTGGCACAAGACAGTCCTTCATTCTTTTTATGTATAACCGTTATGCAGTTATTCTTTTCGGCATACTCGTCGCATATCGCACCCGAAGAATCCGTTGAACCGTCATCAACAAGAATAATCTCATAATTTGTATATGTCTGCGCAAGAACACTGTCTATACATTCGCGCAGATATTTTTCGACATTGTAGACGGGAACAATAACGCTGACCAAAGCCTTTTCCTGCATAAAAATCAACCTTTTAATCTCTCTTTTATAACTATAAGCACAGTTGCAATGAATTTTTTGATTTCCGATACCATGCCGAATGAATAATGCTTTTTCATTGTTTTCTGTATTCTTGAATCAACAGAAACATCCGTCAGCACGGGGTTTTCTATAGCCTTTGATAAATCCACACGCATTTTTTCGGCATCATCAGACTTGCTGTGTACACCCGATTCATCACAACCGATATTGCTGATATATGAATACCTCGGGTAAACTGTGAGCAAATCCTTTTTCACAAGGTGTGCACCGAAGCGCACGGACCATGAGCTGCCGTTGCCCTTTGTCTGACGGTAAAGACGTATAAATCTGTCGCTGCCGTTTGAGTTGAGCTTTTTGATAAGAGCAGGTGATTTATAAAAATCACTCATATTCTCAAGCTCCCAATCCACGCCCTGCCAGCTTCTTTTCCACGCCGCCCATGTACAGCTGCAGGAGCGGTAAGCGGCAAAAACATCGGCTGTATAATCTGATGGCAAAGCAATCTGTGGAACATAGCTGGCAATTGCACCTATGTTCTTGTTGTCCTCATAATAATCAAGAGCCATATTCATAAACTTAAGAAAATGAGGCGAAACAACACAGTCATCCTCAACAACAATAACCCGCCCATGCTTTTCAATAATGTCTGTAACACCGGCAATGACCGATGCCGCAAGACCCTTATTGACAGGACTTTCCGTTACGGTCACGCCTTTGAAATCTCCTGCAGTTTCTTTTTCTCTGACAGCCGCCCTCACCTGATCAACCTTTTCCTTTGCGGCTTCATTTTTTGCTCCGTCCGAAAAGATGAACAGCTCCGAATCCTTCGCCTCTTTGCATGCAGCAAGGGCGTTGTAGGTCTGAATGAAATGGTCAGCGCGGTTATATACAAACATAACAATCGGTGCGCAGTTCATATCATTTCTCCCCTTCAAGTATATCTCTGTATGCCGCAATGAGTGCGTTTGCATTGTTCGCGGCGTCGTGTGTTATGCGAGCACGCACTTTACCGTTTTCCGAAAGACTCACGGCAAGCTCATCGCTGTCAAAAATTCTTTTTAAATTCCACGCAAGCAGTTTCGGGTCATCGTTTCGGTAAAAGAGAGCTTCTTTTCCGTCCTGCGCCATATCCGAAACACCGCCGACATAGGCGGATACGCAGGGTGTTCCGACCATCATTGCTTCGCCGAGTGTGTTCGGGCTGTTCTCAATTGTGGAGCACAACACATAGGCGTTGACCTGTGAAAGCCTTTCGGCAACCTGTTCGGCCTTGAGAGGGCCTGTAAAAATCACCCTGTCCTCAACGCCAAGGTCATATATAAGCTTTTTCAGATAAGAGGCATAGCCCTTTTTGAAAAACGAACGCTTGTCGTTATCCGTAAACGGCTTATATCCCGCAACATACACCTTAACGTCGGGATATTCCCTTGCAAGCAACGGAAGAGCCATAACAACAAAGTGCAGACCCTTGAGTGCACTGTAACCGTTGCCCACATAAATTGAATGGCGCTCTGTTTTTTCAAGACTCCATTCCTTATTATAAAAAGGTTCGCGCAGCACACGGCTGCATGAGTAATACTTCGCATTAGGGTTTATTGCGTAAGAATGAGCCCTGTCCCACGAGGTCCTGCCAAGTATATAATCCGCGTTTTCGATTATCTCTCTTTCGGGCTTCATTCTCGGCTTGTACCAGCGTGTTTTCCTCAGATGAAGTATCCATGCAGCAAAAATATCCGTCAGGGATTTTGAAAGCATCATATCATCAATCTGAAGCTGACCGCATTGGTAGTTGTACTGACCGTTGAGTATTCCCTGCATTGAAGCAACTACAGGAATACTTCTCTTTTGCGCGGCAAGCTGTACCGCTCTTGCGTGCAGAAATTCCGTACCTTCAACCTGAATAAGCTCGGGATTAAAATCCTCAATTATTTCATTACATCTCTTTTCAAGCGCTTCTATTGAGGTTGATGAAGAATAGCCGAGGCTGTAATATGTTACACCATCAATCGTCTCGTTAAAAACTCTTCCCTCTTCGCATTTGCAGGCAACTGCAAGTTCTATATCGTCAACACGTCGAAGTTCGGAAATCATAGATTCAACCCAACCGCCAAGAACCTCAGAGGAGATGCCCAAGCCAACAGAAAGTTGCAGAGGTATTAAGTTTACTGTCCAGAGTATCTTCATTCTTTAATTTCTCCGCTCCAATTTAATATCTCATCAAAAAATACGGGTGCAACCACAAGGATCATACAAGTAAACGAGTAAGTGAACGAATCCAACATCGAAACAAACATCAGAGTTATGAGAGTCGCATTCGCTGCACTGAAAATAAATTTGTCTGAGGTATACTTTTTATAGTAAATCGGTACTGCGTAGAAAATTCTGGAAAACATAATCATTCCAAGCACACCGTATTTTGAAAAAGTATCCAGAAAAGCCGAGTGACCGCCGCCGCTGTTGCGCCATAGCGAACCGATAATCGGATACTTAAATATGTTCTGCAAACTGGCGTAATATCTGACTATTCTGCTTTGAATTGAATCTTCCGCCTGACCCGTTTCATTTGTGGAAACCAGGTCCTCGATTTTCTTGGCAACCGAGGTGCCGTCAAAAATTTCAAGCAACCAATTCCTGAAATCGGTCAGGTACATTATCGCCCACATAGCTGCAGCAAAAAGTGCCACAGCAACCAGGAAGGCGGCTATCCCGCTTCTGCCGCGGTAAAAGAATAACAATATTATGCCGGTCACAGTGGCAAAAACCGCAATGGAATAACCTGCAAGGAAAACCAGTCTTATATAGGTTACAAACCACACCGTGCCTAGAGCAAAACTCAGTTTGTTGTTGCGGAAAGCTTTAATTATCCAGGCAAGAATAACCGGACTTATACAGACCTGAGGATAAATCAGACTGTATCCGCCAACACCTTGCTTAAGATATTCATAGGTACTCTCATCGTCTCGCACAAGCCTTCTTGCAATCGTGGGGTCCTCAACAAGCGCAGTAACCGTGGTCCAGTTCCAGATAATAAGCAAAATGAGAACAACGGGAATAATGCCTCTCAGTTCCTCCATTCGCTCGCGGTAAAACCAGTTCATCAGGTAACATATTACCAGCATTATCATTGCTATCTGCTTGATAATATTGGACACTCTGCCGGATTCTATGTAAACAACCGTTATAACAGCCACCAGAAAGGCCAAGGCATAAAGCTGGTCCTTGACAAGGATTATCGGGTTTTCCCTGACAATCCAGATAACAAACCACACGGCGGCACAGATAAGAGCTGCCGCTCTGTAGCCTGCACCGATTTGCATAGGAGGAGATATTGTCCAGACAATAAGATATAATACGGCAAATTTTTGTATCAGGCCGTATGACAATCCGCCCTTGAGCATAATTTCCTCCTTTGTTGTTTTTATTTTTCTGACCAGTCCTTTGCGGGCTGTAAAAATGTTTCGTAGTGAAAACTGCGGTCGAGTGTTCTGCAGTTTTGTTCATTTTTTCTGTTTACGCAACCAAGCATTGCCGCAGCAACCCTGTCAGCTGAAAGGCCGTCTATAACACAGCCCTTTTCATTATTTATAATATACTTCTTTATATCACTGACATCTGTAGTGATTATCGGCGCACCGCAGGTATATGCTTCGGCAAATTTTGTAGGAAAGCCTGCATTGTTACGTCTGTCCGCATCACGCAGGAAAATGTAACAGTCACATCCGAGAATATACCTGACCGCCTCTTTATGAGATACCCTGCCCATAAAGCTTATCTTTTTTCCGGCTTTTGCAGATATCTCACAATCGGGATAAAGCTGTGCAAACTCCTCTTGTGACACGCCCACGATTTTAAGCCGTACTCTGTCAGTATCAAGACGGTCAAATGCCTGTACAACCTTGTCAAGGCTGTCCTTGTTTGCATCGGGCACACCTGCAAAACAGAACTCAAAAATTCCTTCCTGTTTTTCAGCGTTCTGATGCCAGATGCCGTCGTTTATATCCACCAACGGCGGCAACAAAAGCAGCGGTTTACTTTCGCCGTATCTTTTCTTCATCATACTGCTGATAACTATCAGTTTATCTGCCACTCTGTGCACAAAATTTCTTATTAAAAATTCATCAACAGTTTTAAATGCTCTTTTAAGAAAAGAGCCGTCGGTATCCGCTGTCCACTCGGTGCAATCATAGTAAACATCTATGTTCTTTTTTCTAAAGAAGGCTTTTGCTTTAAGCAGGGTAAAGAACGGCGCATTGTAGAGAATTACAGCCTTGACGTTATCATAGGTTTGCACAAGTCTGTCGATATTCTCCACGCTGAACATATGCTTTATCCACTCTGCGGATGTTTCGGGATGAGGCTGAGCATACATATCCTCACAACCCTGCACCTGCCTTATTCCGTCAAAATGCTCGCCGTCAGGTGCCGCACCGAGAAAAACGGTACGGTAGCCCAGCGAATTGAACAGCTTGCCGTTTGAAACAACACGGTTTGCCGCCGCATTTTTATCCGGCAGCACAAAGCCGCCCGCATAGATAAGTGTACCCTTGCTCACTTAAAGATTCTCCCTGTACCATTCGATAGCCGCGGCTATACCCCTGTCAAAGCTCCAGTCCGGGTCATAGCCGAGAAGCCTTTTTGCCTTTGAAATGTCGGCGTTGCTGTGTTTTATGTCGCCTGCTCGGTCGGGGCCGAAATTCGGCTCAATGTCAACGCCAAGCGCTTTTATTAAACCATAATATATATCAATAAGATATTCTCTTCCACCGTAGGCAATGTTATATGCCTCACCTGCCGCTTCGTGGCCTGCAAGACAGGCCTTGAGATTGGCTTCGATGACATTTTCAATATATGTGAAATCGCGGCTTTGTCTGCCGTCGCCGTTGATTGTAGGCGTTTCGCCGTTTATAAGCATTTTGATAAATTTCGGAATAACCGCCGCATAGGCACCGTCAGGATCCTGCCTGCGACCGAAAACATTGAAATATCTCATACCGTAGGTATCAAGACCATAGTGCCTTGTGTACTGCTTTGCCCATTCCTCATCACACATTTTTGTAAGAGCATAGGGTGAAAGCAGGTTACCCTCACGTCCCTCAGTTTTAGGCAGATTGGGTTCATCACCGTAAACGGAAGAGCTTGATGCATAAACAAATTTTTTGACACCGTTCTGCCTTGCGGCCTCAAGCATATTGAGTGTGCCCTGGATATTGTTTGCACAGTAGAACAAAGGCATCTCAAGGCTTCTGGGCACACTGCCCCATGCTGCCTGATTGAGAACATAATCAACGCCCTCACAGGCCTTCATACACACCTCAAAATCTTTTATATCGCCCTTGATAAACTCGTAATTCGGATTATCTGCAAACAAATCAACATTCTTCTGCTTGCCCGTTGACAAATCGTCAAGACATCTCACACGGTAGCCGAGACTGAGAATTGCCTCACACAGATTTGAGCCAATAAAACCTGCGCCGCCCGTAACAAGGAAGAGCGAGTTTTCGGGAAATTTAACTTCGGAATAACCCATTATTACAGCCTCCAGTATGAATAGCCTGCATTTTCGTATGTTTTGCGGTCAAGTACACCCTTGATATCGAGCAGCACCTTTTTGCCTGCGGCAAACATAGCATCAATATCCTCAACGGTGAACGACTTGAATTCTTCGTGGGCAACCGCAAGAATAACCGCATCCATATCCTTAATCTGAGAAATATCCGCAAAAGTAATACCGTATATTCTTTCGGCCTCTTCCGCGTCAGCCTGCGGGTCTGCGATTACGGGTGTAATGCCGTATTCATTGAGTTCATTTACAATATCTATAATTCTTGTGTTGCGTGTATCGGGACAATTCTCTTTGAAAGTAAAGCCGAGTATTGCAACCCTTGCATCTTTGACAGGCTTGCCTGCCTTGATGATATTTTTAACAGTATTTTCGGCAACATATTTGCCCATATCGTCGTTGATTCTTCTGCCTGCAAGAATAACCTGGCTGTGGTAACCGAGCATTTCTGCTTTATAAGTAAGGTAATAAGGGTCGACACCTATGCAATGGCCGCCGACAAGGCCGGGGAAGAACTTGAGGAAATTCCATTTTGTTCCCGCTGCCTCAAGCACAGCCTTTGTATCTATACCCATTTTATTGAAAATTATTGAAAGCTCATTCATAAACGCAATGTTGATATCGCGCTGGCTGTTTTCAATAACCTTAGCTGCCTCTGCAACCTTGATGCTTTCGGCGCGGTGTACACCTGCCTCAACAACAATTTCATAAACCTTGGCAACAAGGTCAAGTGTTTCCTCATCCATGCCGGAAACAATCTTTGTAATCGTTTCAAGGCGATGCACCTTATCACCTGGATTGATACGCTCAGGTGAATAGCCTATTTTAAAGTCCTCGCCGCACTTAAGACCAGATTCCTTTTCAAGAATCGGTACACAGACATCTTCCGTAACACCGGGATAGACGGTAGATTCAAACACAACTACCGAGCCCTTGGTAAGGTTTCTGCCAAGGATTCTCGAAGCACCCTCAACGGGAGTGAGATCGGGAGTGTGGTCATCATTTACAGGAGTAGGAACGGCAACTATATGGAATTTGGCTTCTTTGAGCCTGCTTTCATCGGCAGTAAACTCAACGCTTGTGTTTTTTATTACTTCGTCGCCGACTTCTTTTGTAGGATCGATACCGTTCTTGTAAAGTTCAATTTTCTTCTCGTTAAGGTCATAGCCTATAACGTTGAGCTTTTTTGCAAAAGCAACAGCTATAGGCATACCTACATAGCCGAGACCGACAAGAGAAAGCTTTTCCTCTTTGTTTATAAGTTTTTCATAAAGTGAAATATAATCTGACATTTTAAACACCTTTTATTTTCCCGAGCAAAGCCCGTTTATTTTTTCAAGATAAGCTGCTATAACTATTTCCCTTGAGAAATTGTCCTGAATGTATTTTCTGCCTCTTTCGCCCATTGCTTTACGCTCGCCGTTGGGCATAGACAGGAACTTTTCAATACTTGTACAAAGCTCGTCAACATTGCCGCCGCTATACATAAAGCCGGTTTCGCCGTCAATCAGGGTTTCCATGCAACCCGGATTATCGGTTGTTATAAGCGGTCTTCCGCTCGAAGCACTTTCAAGCAACACATTGCTCATACCTTCACCGTAGGTTGAGGGATGAATTGTTGCGTGAGATGCGGCAACAAAACCGCGTATATCCTTCTGACTGCCGAGATAATGCACAATATCCTTTTCTCCCAGCTCTTCGAGCAGGTCTTTGTAATGCATTTCCGTAGGTTCAATAAAACCCATCATGTTAAAGCAGGTTTGCGGATACTCCGCCTTTATTCTTTTTGCGGCCTCTATATAGTCGTCAACACCCTTATCGTGAAGAATACGCCCGATATAATTGAAAACCACGGGTGCTCCTTCCTTTCCGTTCCCACCGTCGGGATACGGCTGAAGCTGATATCTCTGTGTATTGACACCCGAGCCGGGAATCAGCTTGTGCTCACCTTTTACAAGACCGTTCTTTTTTGCCAGCTTCATATTCGTTTCGTTCTGGAACATAACGCAGGCTGAACGGCGGAAGGAAAGGCGGAACAGCATCATAACCAGCTTCTGCACCCAACCGTCCTCGCGCAGAACGCTTCCGAAACCCGTAACGTTGCTGATAACGGGTATGCCAAGCAAATGTGCTGCTATGCCGCAGTAAATGTTGGGCTTGGCAGTATATGTAAGCACAACGCCGGGCTTTTCCTTTTGCAGAAGCCTGAAATAGTGCAAAAACAGCTTTATATCGGCAACAATGTTTGTGCCGCGCCTGTCAATAACAGGGTCATCGTATATGTATTCGATGTCCTTCATCAATTCAAACTTTTCGCCGTACGGGCAGGAAATCAGCACATCGTATCCGCTGTCCTTAATTGCCTGAATAAGCTCCTTGCGAAAGCAGAATATATCGTCATCGTTATTTGTAAAAATTGCTGCGAGATTGTTTTTCTTTTTCATAAACTCTCCCTGTTTTTACGGTCTGAACACCTCAAGAACGGTCATAACCATAATTTTCAGTTCGCTGATGAGGCTGAACTCCTCGATAGCTTTAAGGTTGTATTCCATTTTATCCGGCAAAACTACTTCCAGATATGTTTTTTCCGTATCTTCGGAATTTTCAAGCAGCTTGCTCTCTTCTCTGTAGCGGACACTCGCCATAGAGGTTATACCCGCCGGCAAAAGCAGAGTTGCCATCATTTCAGGCGTGTACTTTTCAACATATTTCGGCACTTCGGGCCGTGTGCCCACAAAGGTCATTGCGCCCCTAAGCACATCTATGAGCTGACTGAATTCATCAAGCCTGTATTTTCTGATAAATGCACCGACCTTTGTAATACGCGCATCATTACCCACGGTAAGTTGCGAGCCCTTGTCCGCACCGCTTACCATTGAGCGGAATTTGAAAATTCTGAACCTTTCCATATACCGTGTCACCCTCAGCTGACGGTAAAACACCGGCCCCGGAGAATCCAGCTTTATTGCAACCGCAAGCACGGCAAAAACCGGAGCAAGGAGCACCAGCAGAAAAAAAGATACCGCTATGTCAAAAACACGCTTAACCAAAAGGCTGAAGCGTTTTTTGGCAAGTATGTCATAGTACCGTCTTACCTGCGGAATCCGCATCTCTTCGGGCAAATCTTCCCATTTGCGCAGCATCATCAAAAAACCTCATCAAATGTAATTTTTTAATATCTCTTTGTATGTTTCTGTAATGTAATCAACCTCAGCATCGGTCAGCTTTGTATGCAGAGGCAGAGTTATTTCGTTTTTGAAGTAATCGTAAGCGTTGGGGAAATCGGCAATATCAAAGCCGAGATTCTTATATGCAGTCATCATCGGCAGAGGCTTGTAATGCACGTTGCACACTATTCCTTTTTCTGCCATAGCGATAATAATATCGTTGCGCTGCTGCAGGGTTATACCCGGAATTCTTGTAAGATAAAGGTGACCCGAGCTTGTGAAATTGTCACCGCTGTGCTCAAGACGCTCTAAATTAAGCTCTTTGCACATTGCATCGTATCGGGATATAATAGCCTGTCTTCTTTCAAGCATTGCAGGATAACGCTCAAGCTGCTTGAGACCGATTGCCGCCATAATATCCGTCATATTGCACTTATACCAGGGACCGACTATATCGTATTCCCACGAGCCGAGCTGTGTCTTTTCAAACGCATCCTTGGACTGACCGTGCAGGCTGTAAAGCTGATACTGCTTGTACAACTCATCATTGTCAACGCCGGGTATGCTTCTCCAGGTTGCGGCACCGCCTTCACCGGTTGTAAAATTCTTTACGGCGTGGAAGGAGAAGGATGAAAAGTCCGCAAAGGTACCTGCCTTACGGCCGTTTCTTGAAGCACCGAGCGAATGTGCACAGTCCGCAACAACGGCAACCCTGCCCAAAGCTTTCTGAATCTCGCTCTGCGGTCTGAACAGGTGCTTTTTGTTTTCAACTGCTTTAAAAATGCGGTCATAGTCACAGATTACACCGCCAAGGTCAACGGGAATTACGGCTTTTGTTTTTTCCGTAATAAGCGCCTCGACCTTATCGTAGTCCATTTCGACCTTGCCGGGCTGAGAATCCGCAAACACAACGGTTGCGCCCACGTGAATAGCCGCAGATGCAGAGGCAGTATATGTATACGCGGGGACAACTACTTCATCGCCCGGACCTATTCCGAGAATACGGAGGTTGAGTTCAAGCGCCGCCGTAGCAGAGCTTAAACACACTATTCTTTCCGATTTGCAGAAGTCGCACAACTCCGACTCCAGCTTTTTTGTCCTCGGGCCTGTAGTAATCCAGCCGGAGCTGAGTGCCTGCGACACTTCGTTAATCTCTTCTACGCTGATATCCGGAGGGCTGAACGGAATATTCATCATACTGTGTCTTCCTTTGCTTGAGAATTTTCTGTTAAGGTACCCTGTTCCGTAATTTTGAAAATACGGTCACAGTATCTGAGCATACTCTCTCTGTGAGTAGTTATTATACAAAGCCTTTGCGCCTGAGAAACCATTATGTTTTCAAGCACTCGCTTTTCTGTTTCAACATCAAGTGCGGAGGTTGCTTCGTCCATAAGCATAAGCATGGACTTTCTGAGGAGGGCTCTGGCAATCGCAAGGCGCTGAAGCTGACCCTGCGAGAAGTTTGCCCCCTGTTCATTGACGGGTGTATCCATCCCGTTGGACAGAGAAGAAACCAGATTATACAAATCCGCTTCTCGGAGCACCGTTTCAAGCTCTGCCGTTGTTGCATCGGGCTTGATTATGCTGAGGTTTTCGCGAATTGTTCCCGAAAATACATTTATGTTCTGCGGCACATACGAGCAAAAACGCCGCGTGCTGTCCGAGATTTCCAATGTTTCTCCGTCAGGTGCTTCAAGATAAATCCTGCCCTGAGTCGGACTGACAAGACCGAGAATCAGTTTGAACAAGGTGGTTTTGCCTTCGCCCGAAGGACCGATAAAGGCAACCGTTTCGCCTGCATTGAGCCTCACCGAAATGTTGTTCAGCACAGGAGAATCCGCATCGCTGTAACAAAAGCTTACATTTTCAAGCACGAGCGATACGCCCTTGTCTGCTGCCTTTTTCATAAGCGCAAGTGCTTCTTCCCGTTGGGCATCCTCTTCGCGTTCGAAGCCGGTAACCTCCATTATCCTTCCTGCCGCGGTAGCAATTGAAACCGCACTCGGCGCAAGCGAGGCAAGCGAACCGAAGGAAGAAGTCAATGAACCTGAAATCTGCAAAAACAGTGTCATCGTGCCGTAGGTTATGGCGCCCTGCCACAGGCGGTAAACACCCCAACCGTAACAGGCGTAGGAAACCACAAGGCCTATGAGCGAAAAGCACAGCGTCATTATTATGCTGAACTTGTCGTAAGACAGCCTGACCGCTCTGTAATTTTCCAGGAGCGAACAAAAATTTCTGATGTATTCTTTAGTTAAATCAAACGCTTTGATTATCTGGATATTCTGTACCGATTCCTCGGTATAAGAAAGAATGTTGCCGTTGATTTCTCTTGTCTGTTTGCTGAACCTGCGTATTGTTTTGATAAGCATTCTTGAGGACAGAAACAGAAACGGAGCACTCATCAAAGCAAAAAGTGCCATGGTTTTATCGTAATACAGAACAATAAGAAGCGAACCGAAAAACTGGACAAATCTTGTAAATACGCTCGGAACAAAATTGATGACCGCAGCCGAAACCGTCGATACATCGCTTTCAAGGCGGTTGAGCAGGTCGCCCGAATGGAAAGCTCTTATATCCTCCCAGTTCGCCTTGATTATTCTCGAATAAATCTCACGGCGTATCTCGTTGTTTGTTCTCGTGCTTACGGTAGCTGTCAGCCACGAGGTGACCGCCTGAAAAACAAGCTGGAAAACCGCAAGGCCTATCACCAGCAAAGCATATTTAAGAATTCTGTCGCTTGCGTGTGAAACGACGGTATCAATCAGATACTTCGTGGCCACCGAAACACCCAACGACATACCGGTTGCAAGAAGGCCGAGAACAATATAAAGACCTAACACAAATTTGTATCGGAGAATATATCTGAAAAGCCATTTCCACTCTTCAAGCATATTGGCCAACAACTGTCTGTAATCCTTGGACTTTTTCATTTTCACCGGCCTTTCGGGTATCTTTATTCTTTGTTGTGCTTTTCCTTGCGCTTGTGGCTGTGTCTGCCGCGCTTACTCTTTTTCTTTTCGTTTTCTTCGCCGTAGCCATAGCCGTATTTTTTACCGTAGCCATAGCCGTAGCCGTAACCGTATCCGTAGCCATAACCATAACCGTATCCGTAACTGCCGGGGCCGTAGGTTACGCCGTTAAGCACACCGCCTATTATACGGATATCCGTTGACATAAGGTGATCCAGACTGCTCTGGATTCTCGTGATTCTTACCGCATCCTGATAAACGATGTAGAAAACCGCATCAGCTGCATGGGCAACGAACATAGCATCGGAGATAAGTCCGCAGGGAGGAGTATCGACAAGGATATAATCGAACTCATCTCTTACGGAATCAAACATCTTTCTGATTGCATCCGTGCTGAAATAATCCTTTCGTTTGTCGTCCTCAACAGTCGGAACAAGAATGTGGATTTTATAATCGGGCAGGTATGCCATACCGTAGTAATCGTTAACCGCCTTATACTCAACCTTTTCCCTGTCAATTTCGAGAAGCTTTTCAACGCTGGGATGTCTTACATCGGCATCCACAAGCAAAATCTTTTTATCATAGTCCGCCAGTGCAATGGCAAGGTTGGTTACGATTGTGGTTTTACCCTCTCCGGGAATAGAGCTTGTTGCCATAACAACCTTTTCGCCCTTATCAAGAGAGGAAACAAAAACGTTTCTCAACGCTCTGAACGACTCTTTGAAGCTGTTGCTCGTGTCGGGGTTATCAAACAAAAGCTCCTTACGCTTAGATGACCTCTTTTTATCGGAATACTCAAGCGGTACTGCACCGAGCGATTCCAGGCTCAGTTCACTCTTGATGTCGTTCAATGTCTTTACGGTCTTACGCTGAAGAATGTAAAGCACGATAAAAGCAAGTCCGAACATCAGACCGATTGCCGCACCCTTTACCGCCTCACTGAAAAAATTCACTCTGTTTGAAGGCGAGGTGGGTACCTGCGGAACCGTTATCATTTCAAAGCGGATATTACCGACAACATATTTTGCCACGGACGGATATTTCTTTATCGCCGAAAGCAGGACATCATAAGTGGCCTGCGGGTCACCGCCCGTTGCCGCAAGCGTAAACATATTTGAGCCGGACATGGAGGATGCACTCAGACTTGCGGGGACATAAGAAATGTCAAGGTCCTCACATATCGCATCCTGCAAAAGATTGCTCGACAGAATAACCGGGAATGTGGTGCTCAGCTGTGAAGCGGTAGCTGTATCGTAATAAAACGAATAAACCGAGATACCGCTTATTGAAGAAGCTGCGTTCTGTGTGTTGACCGTAAGTGTTGCCGAGGCTGTATACCGGGGCACATAATTCACCTTGGCACGGACAACGCCGACGGAACCTACAATTACGGCAGCAGCAACACACAGCCACCAGAATTTCCTCAGACCTCTGATGATGTCTTCAAGGTAAATTTTCACGTAGCCGTTAGAAGCCGTATTCATTTTTGTATTTGAATTCTGGTTCATAATAGTCAATACTCTTTCTTTCAGGTATTACTCAGCAAATCCGCCGGAATTTCATCATCGTTATCTTCGCTGTAATAACCGTAACTTCCGTAAGCGCCGTATTTGCCGTACTTGCTGTATTTACCGTATTTGCCGTAGCCCTTGTATTTGCCGTATTTACCATAGCCTCTGTATTTACCGTAGCCTGTGCTGTAATAGCCGCCCATATCGTCTCCGCTGAAGAAGAAGGGCATAACCTTCGGGAAAATGTCGTTAAGTACACAGCCTGCCGTGTCACCGCCGAGTTTTTTGATGTTATCAATGGTATCGTTGATAACCGATACCTTAACCTTATCCGTTCTGACAACAAGCAGGGTTTTGTCAACCATCTTTACAGTACCGGTTACCGAAGCATCAAGCGTGATGGGTGCGGTGTCGACAATAACATAGTCAAACTTGTTCTTCAGGTTGCGTATAAATCTTTCCGCCACACCGCTTTCCAACCACTTGTTGTGGTTCTCGCTTGCCTTGGTGTTGATTGCAAGATAAAGTGAGCTTTTCTTGTATCTTCTCAGACGGAAATCCTTCGAACTGATTTTGCCGTCAAAGAAATCCGACAGTTCACGGTTTTCGGTATATTCTTCTTCGAAAATTTTATACAACGCAGGTTTTTTGCCGTCCAGGTCTACGAGAACGACCTTATTTCCTCTGTCCGCAAGTGAAACTGCAATATTTGCAGCAATTGTGGACTTACCCTCGTTTTCGGCAACGCTGGTAACAGCAAACACCTTGCTTGAATCGCGGTGTTGCAGGAACTCAATCCTTGCGGCAATTTTGTGGAAGCCCTCGGCAAAGCGCAGGCTTATAAAGGCGTTACTGTGCAGCAGCAGACCTTTTTTCTTTTTAAGCTTTTTGTCACGCAGGGTAAGCTTCTTATCCTCGTGCATTATCGTACCGAGAAGCCTTGAATCGATTTTCTCGTTGAAGTCCGTTTCGTTCTTGACCGTATCCCTTGTAATTGAAAGTATGAATATTGCCGTGGCGGCAAGAATAAAGCAACTCGAAACAACCAAACCTCTGTTCTCGTCGGAAATAGAGTTTGAGGGTGCCTGCGGCATAGACGGCGTACGCACTACCGTCATACGTGCATTGGCAAAAACATTCTTTGAAAGCTCCGGATAAACATTCAGAATACCCGTAAGCAGTTCATACGCCTTCTGCGGATTGTCCGCAGTTACATTAAGCAATATAAAGTTGGTCTCCGCCATAACGGAAGCCGAAACCTCTCCGTCAAAACCGTCGGCACCTACCGATTCGGCCGCCCTGTCCTTCATAGCAGGCTGAGAGAAAATGTTGGTAAGAACATTGGCCATTTCGCTCGAAACAGAATAAAGCGAATATGAACCGCCGACCGCACCCGAAGCATTGACAACCAGCGTTGCGCTTGAAGTATATTCGGGGGTGTAGATTTTATGAGAAACTATATAGATTCCCATATAGCCTATAAGTACGGACATCAACAGTATCCAGGAGTTTCTGATAAAGTCCTTGGCAACAATGTACCATTCAATTGTAATCTTGTTTTTCTTTTTGTTATTCATAATCAATCGTTCCCGTCAACAACCGCAATCAACACCGTATGTCCCTGTGTTCCTCTGTCATCGGTGACATAATAGTGAACGGTGTACACTCCTTCTTTTTCCGTGTTAAGATTGGTTTCAACCCTGACAGAGCCCTTATCAAGCTCTTCTTCAAAAGCATCCGTTGCACCCACGATATAGTTTCTGAAATCGGGCTTTTCTGCACCGGGTTCAACATAAACCAGGTATTCCGTAAGTTCAATTTTCGGTGCATCAAGACTGCGGTCCTCAATAATCAGCGGAAGTGCAATGGTCGAAACATCGCCGTTTTTGTTTGTGGCCGTAACATCCAGCGTGTAAACACCCGCTACCGTAGCACTGTAGTTTTCGGAGGTGATTATCAGATTGCCTGATATGTTACCGTCAAGGCAGTCCCACGCCCGAATCGCCTCAAGCAGGTTTATGCTTTCATAAAGTGAGTAGCAGGTGGACTCAGCCATACTGAATTTAGGTGAAGTATACTCGGTGTAGCGTATCTTGCGGGAAGCCTTTGCAACGTGATTATCGCCGTCGCACACGGCATAGGTTACTCTGCATACGCCCTTATCGATAAACTTCGATATCGACTCAACTATTATCTTGTCTGTAATGTCCTTATCTTTTTCGTCGTAAGCCGTAACGCCTTGCAGCAGTTCGGCGTCATCCGCCTTAAGGCTGACATCCAGCATTTCGTCATCAATTGTAATAACGGGAATTGTTTTGTCCTCCGTTATTTTTTCGCTGATAAAAACGCCGGCAAAAGCAACGGCAATCACAACGAAAAGAAGAAAAACGCCTAATCTTAAATATCTCATACCTGCATCACCTTGAAGTTGTTATTTGATTTCTTTGTTTTTGATAACACGAATCGGGTTCTTAACCATAAGAAGCTTTGCATAATCGGCCGAATAATTTTCGCAGACCATTTCATAGACATCCGAAAGGTCGGGCGTTCTTAAGAACGGACCGTGCGCATCGCTGGCTATAAAGTCCGCCTTGCCGTATCTGAGTATCCGCTCTGCAACCCTCTGGGCAACCATACCGAAGCTGCCCTTTATGCTGCCCTTGTTGACCTGAATCAGGCAACCGATGCGTTTTATTTTGCTTATAGCGTCTTCATCGCCCTCGACAAAGGCATACCTTTCGGGGTGAGCAACTATCGGCACAAAGCCCTCAGCCGTAAGACGCTCAAGCTTTTCATAAACATCATATGAGCGGTCATAAAAGCCGAACTCAACCAACGGATAAACCGAATTGTTAAGAGTAATCAACCTTTCGGTTTTCAGCAGTTCAAGAAAGTCGCCGTCCGCAAAAATTTCCTGACCGGGACAAACGCGAAGCTCAACATCTTCCTGCTCGAGCCTTCGGTTTATATCCGAAATGCACCGGAGCATACTCTTGCTCCAATAGTTCTGATACGAATCCGTAACATTGCTGTGAGGGGTGGCTATAATTATACGGGTGCCGCTGAGATTTGCCATTTTAGCCATTCTTACCGACTCTTCAAAGCTCTGTGAGCCATCGTCAAGACCCGGCAGAATATGGCAATGTATGTCAACCATAGCGCACCTCCCCAATTTTTTTATAAATATATAACTCATAATACTATATTAACAAAAGAAAATCAAGACTTAATATCTACAAATTTTATCAATTCCGGCAACAATCTGCCTTTATCGGCAAAAAACAAAAAATGCCCCGGAGCAAAGTACACTCCGGGACAATCTTATCATCGGTAATTATTCTGTTATTCCCTTGTATTCCGCTTTTACCTTTTCGTAGCTTTCAAGGTTACCTATATCATTGCGTTTACCGGGCATTTCCATTGCGTGAACCGCTGTCTGTGTGCAAAGCCACGCAATGTAGCTGCCGGGAGCCTCTGTACCGCAACCGCTGTCAATACCCTTCTGAACAAGTCGGGCATCGCTTTTGGTGTAAAAGTAAAACGGCGGACAGCACCAATGAGTTGCAGGTGTCGGAGATTTCTCCGTCATATCAACAACCCTGTCATTTCCGTCAATTGTTACCACTCCGCATTTGAGCAGCTTTTTATCGTCCGGTTCATAATACCTCATTATACAGGAAGTATATTTCTGTTTTGCATACGCTATAAATTCAGTCAGGCTGAAATCCAACACATTGTCGCCTGCAATAACGAGCATATCATCATCCAGCGAAAGTGTATCTATCGCAAACTGTATATCCTTAACAGCACCCAAACGGGTTTCATTGCTGTCCGTTCCGTCGTTAACCACGGTAATTTTCTGCTGCTTGCCGCTTGCCCAGTTTTCAAAATGGCTTGCGTGCTTCGCGTTGGAGATAACTACGTATTCATCAACCTCGCCTGCTGTATCAATATCGTCCACCAGCCAGTCAAGAATCGTTTTATTGCCAACCTCAAGCAAGGGCTTGGGGAAATTTTCCGTAAGCGGATAAAGCCTTGTGGCGTAGCCTGCCGCAAGAATAAGACACTTCATTTTCAACGCCTCCTTAAAGATTCACACCGTCTGCACTCGAGCAGATGTGCACGGAAAATTTACCTTCCAGATGCGGAAAAGCCTTGAGATATTCACGGCTTACCGTTTCGGAAATTTCTTCTTCCCGAGCCGGGTCAATCAGGGCCATACAGCACCCTTTGAAGCCCGCGCCGGAAAAACGTCCGCCGTAAATACCGGGCGTACGCGTCATAATCTCGTAAAGCGTTTTCAGCTCAGGCGAACCCGTTTCCCAATTTTCAATTGAGGATTTGCCGCTTTCAAAGGAAAGTCTGCCGAATTCTTCAATATCTCCCCTGCGCCATGCTTCGGCGCCCTTCTGCACACGGTCATACTCCGTATACCAGTGCTCAGCACGCTTGCGCCAGTTTTCGGGAAGCTTGTCTTTATACTTTATGTATATTTCATAGGGCACTTCTCTGAGATGAGTCTGCTCAAACTTGCCGTATTCCATACCTGCATAAGCCTTAAGAGCATAGGCAGCACTGCGACACTCATCAACACGCATATTGAAAGCCGAGCCCGCAAGACTGCGTTCGATTCCGCTGAAAAAAACTGCTATTTTGTAAGGCTTCATATCGGGATGCTGCGGGATAAGCTCATAGCTGTCATTTTGCAAATCCATATAGAGCAGGTGGTCCTTACGGCAATAAACCTCGCAAGACTGGTCCAGCTTTCCGCAGGAAACGCCCACATATTCGTTTTCCGCCTCCTGAGAAACCGAAATCAGCTCACTTGCACTTAACGTAATGCCGTTCATTGTACACAGCGCGGACAAAAAGGTTATAATTACCGCCGCAGACGAAGAAAGACCGCCTATGGGAAGTTCACCATCAATAACACAGCAAAGACCTCTGCGCAGAGGATAACGCTTGTTGAGGGCAATTGTAGCTCCTCTGAGGTGGTCTGCCCAGTCGTTCTGCACCGTTTCGGGGGTAGCAGCAACGTGCCACTGTGCTCTTTTGTCAAATTGTAACGATTTAATTTCAACAACGCCGTTTTCCTTCGGGCCGTAGGCTATGTGAATGCCCTTATCAATGGCAAAGCCCGTAATCCTGCCAAGCTGGTGGTCGCTGTGCGCACCTATGGGACAAACACGGTAAGGCGTAAAAGCCGTATACTGTGCCGGCTTTTTATATGTTGTTTCAAAAACTTCAACACATCTCATTGTTGTTTTCTCCGTTCCGATACATCCGTTTTATCGTTAACTCATTTATTATACCTCATTATATGTTTCAAGTCAATTGAAACAAATGCCACTCAATTCATTTTTACTGCCCAAAACACAAATACTTGTCAACTACCTTTCTTCGTGATATAATTTCCGCAAAAACCGAAACGATCGGAGAAAAGAATGAAAAAATTTATAAGTATTTTATTGATTCTGGCAATGCTGGTTATGATTCCGCTTGAGGTTTCATCGGCGGATACGGCAGACGCACAGTCAGACCTGTTGCCGCTGCCGACGAAATCAATCGAGCCAACGCAAATCCGCACACGCAAAAAGGTTGACGGACTGCGTATGTACGTCGACGAGGAAAATCCGCTGTTTATGATAAGAAACTGTCCTATATGGGGCGGCCCGCAGACGGGTGAGGCTTTCGCCGAATATGCAATCAAGACCTACTATGCCCTGCCCGAAGATATCAGAAACTTTGCGGTTATTTACATTGACGAGGGCACAACGGATATGACCCCGGCAAGGCAGCTTGAATTCTGGGACGAGCTGCTGACGATAACAGATGCGGCAAACGTGCCTATAGTCTGCCAGTCCGAGTGCTTCTGCACCAACAAGACCCGTGACCCCTTTACGCAGGAGGAGCTTTCCGCTGTATTCAAGGAGCATCCGTCGCTTATCGGATTTGTTCAGGTTGAGCTTTCGACAAACGGCGTAACAAACGAAAAGCTTGCCTATGACGAGGTTACCGAGGACAACGGCGTAAACAAGAATATTCTTGCCCGACTCAAATCCTGCATAAAGGCCTGTGCCGAAAACGGCGGTCTTTTTATCTGGCAGGATATGGAATACATCTACCACAAAAAGGCAAATTACATAAACCAGATTCTCAAGGACAGAGAGCTTTACGACCTGCTCAAGGCCAACACCGAAAACATAATAATTATGGACAAGCACAACGGCCACGGCAGGCATTTTGCAAGCCAGTCCAATATTCTTGGCTGCTGGCTGGACGATGTATGCGGCAACTGGGGCGTAAACCTTGAAAACTTCCTCTGGTATGAAGAGGGCTTTATTGAATACGACGATATCGGCGTTGCCCCCAACGAGCCCGACCCGCTTACAACGGCGAAATATCCGCCTGCGCTTTTCGGTATTGATATGATAGCCGACCTGGTGGGCGGTGCAACTGTTTACGCAATTGAAGGAATGTTCAGCCGTGGCGGTCTTTACCACTTTGTTGACGGCGAGGTTGTACTCACCCCCACCTTCTACGATGTGCTTTACCCGATTTATCAGCTTGTTTTAAACGGTGCTGTACCGAGCAAGGAAGAGGTAAAGGAAAACATCAAGGTTGCATATAAAATGACCTTCCCCCGCAGCTACGCCTTAAGCGGTAACGATGCACACCTGCTCCAGGGTCTTTACTGCGACGTGTTTTCGTTTATTGATGAGAAATTTGACATCTCCCCGTATTTTGACTGCACAAAAACCTGGGTACCCTCCACAGGCAGATACTACCTTATCCCCATTCTGCCGATTTATTCCAACCCCGAAGAAGTGCTTCCCGAAGCCGAAGTTCTCAACGATTTCACCTATTTCCTCAACCTGCTTTTCATAAATCCCATAAAGACAAAATTCTTCAACAAGCGTTACGAGGAAACCTATACGGGTGACGGCGTGCTGTTTGACATAAACGATTATATCTACATTTTCAACAGCAATGAAAATAAGACTATCGACGGCGCACAGACTGTCAGCTACACACTTCCCGAAAACAAAGTACAGCTTAACGCAACCCTCGAGGCGCACACTTACGCAATAATTGACGAAAAGGAAGACAGAATTGAAATTGACCTTTGCAACCTTCGTCTTGACACCGATGCGGTCTGCCACGGACTCGAAAGTGAGGACCAGTTTATGCGTGCCTATGCCGCAGGCGGTAAAATGAATAACCCCAGGGATTTCAGAACAACGGTTATCACCCTCACCGGTTTCGATACCTGCCCGTCGGTTGATGCAACCGCATCCAACAACGCAAAGGGCAAAATGGAATGGGACGAGGAAACAAAAACCTTAACCCTCACCGCACACACCAACGGCGAAACAAGAATTACGGTAATACCGGAATAATATTAACAACAGCGTACAGAGCAAAATCTGTACGCTGTTTTTTAGTCCTTTGCAACTACACAAAGCATTAAACCTTTGATAATCACAAAAATGATAAGTGCTGTGCAGAGGAATTTTTTCATAGCATCAAGGCAGATAATAGCCTTGCTTGCACAGTTGATTATTTTAAGGTCACAGCAAAGTTTTTTAAGCAATTTACTCTCCCCCTTTCAGCACGACAGCGTGTGCGATTGTGGGTATGCTTTCGCCCTGCTGGCTTGAAACGGTTGACATAAGCGCACCCGTGCCGACGAAAAGCATTTTTCTGATTTCACCCTCACGAAGTCTGCGCATAAAGTGCGTACACACAACAGCCGCACTGCAGCCACAGCCCGATGCACCCGAGTTTACGTCCTGCGCATCAATTGCAAAAAGCATGGTGCCGCAGTCCTTGTGGATGCCCGAAATATCGTAGCCGTGCTCGCTGTTTAACAGTTGGACGGCAAGTTTTGAGCCGATTGCGCCGAGGTCACCTGTTACAATTAAATCGTAATCAGTCGGCTTTGTTCCGCTCTCGCGGAAATGTGCCGCTATTGTGTCTGCGGCGGCAGGTGCCATTGCCGCACCCATATTGTTCGCATCCGTCACGCCCATATCGCAGATTTTGCCGAAGGTAACGGCTTCGATTGCAACGCCGTTTTCGGCGTTTTCAACGACAGCCGCACCCGCAGCTGTTGCTGTCCATTGCGCCTGCGGAGGACGCTGACCACCATATTCAAGCGGCAGACGGAACTGTTTTTCCGCCGAGCAGAAATGCGACGAGGTTGCGGCTATTGCCGTTTTTGCCGCGCCAGAATTGACAAAAACGCCTGCCATTGCAAGCGAAAGTGCCATTGTCGAGCAAGCGCCGTAAAGCCCGGCAAAGGGTATACCGAAATCCCTTATGCCGAAGGTTGTGCCTATACACTGACCCAGCAAATCGCCCGCAAAAAGCAGGTCTATTTCTTCGTTTTGCTTGCCAGATTTCTGAATTGCGGTTTCTATTGCTGCCTTCTGCAGAGCACTTTCCGCCTTTTCCCACGAATCCTCGTTCATACGACCGTCCGTGAAAATTCTGTCGAATTCTTCCCGCAGAGGTCCTTCGCCCTCTTTTTTGCCCACAACGCCTGCCGAAGAAATTATCCTCGGTCGGTTTTCAAGAATTATCGTCTGTCTTCCTTGTTTTGTATTCATTTTCATCACCTTCTTTTTTATTGTTTGTATGACAAAAATAAATATTAAAAGCAAAATTTGTTTACTTATCGGCTTTCGTTTGATATAATGTAAAAAAATTGATACTTAAGAGGTGTCCGCAATGAAAAAAATGTTTTCAAAAATTATTGCGCTTGTGCTTGCACTTTGCTGTGTTTTCGGCTCAATCACAATGGCTTTTGCCGCCTATACTCCCGACGGAATCGGTGAGCTGAGAGAGAAGTTCCTCCCCGGCGAAGGCCCTGTCAAGGGTCAGTACAGCGTTGACTACCGCTATTTTTCACCCGTAAAGAAAAACGATACAACAAAATATCCCCTCGTTGTCTGGCTTCACGGTATGGGCGACGGCAACAAGGAAGGCAACCAGGTTACAAAGAGCCACGTTGCACTCTGGGCAAGCGACGAATACCAGAAGCGTTTCGGCAAGGGTGCTTTCATTCTTTGCGCACGTTCAAGAGAAGAAAACGGCGTTTTCTGGGACAACTCTATGGTTGAGCCTCTTCGCGCCGCAATTGAAGAATTCATCGCCAAGAACAAGGCAAACATCGATACAAAAAGAATTTATGTCGGCGGCTATTCAATGGGCGGCAAGATGACCCTCAAAATGGCTATCGCTTACCCCGAAATGTTCGCAGCTGCTTTCCCGATTTGCCCCGCATGGGCACCTTCCACCGCATTGCTTGAAAAAATTGCGGATATGCCCGTATGGATTACTTCCAGCACAAAGGATCCGATTGTCAACTACGGAATCTGCGTTGAGCCCACATGGAACAAGCTCTGCGGTGTAACCAATATTCCCGAAAAATGCAGATTTTCCACACTCACCACCGTTTGCTATGCAGACGGCTCAAGAACCCCCAGCAGCCACCACGCATGGTATTCCGTCAACAACGATATGTTCTCATCTGAAAACGGTGCATACCCGAATATGACTATCGTTAACGGCAAGGGCGAAACCGTTAAACTTACATATCCCAACGGTATGATTTCCTGGCTTGTTTCCCACAAGTCAGACTATGACGGCAAACCTCTTGCGGACGGTATGGGCAATCTCGAAGGTGCAACCAATACCGATATTCCGATTTCCTTTGAGTTTGACAGTATTATCGATATTATACTTGACTTTATAAAGACAATTATCAGTATGATTTTCGGCAAGTAATGCCCTGTACTTAACTGAAAAACGCATAAAATTCACGAGCGACAGATTGTAAAATCCGTCGCTCGTTTTTTTATTTGATATTATGAATTTCTTTAGCCATTTTTTCAAACTGTTTCCAATCGGCCTCTTTTTTGCGGTACAAATCCTTGTATTTCTTTGATTTAATCGGGTTGGGTGTCGTACCACGGCCCAACAAATAGCATTCCGCCAACAATTTATATGCCGGATGATAACTCCTTTGGGCAGATTTTGAAAGTAGTTCAAAAGCCTTCTTGTAATCTTTTTTTAATCCGCCCTCGCCATTGTAATAACATTCAGCAAGACAAAATTGAGCAATAAAGTCGTTTTGTTCGGCAGCTTTTATATACCACTCAACAGCCTTTTTACAATCCTTAGTTGCACCTTTTCCGTCCATGTACATATCACCCAGCACACACTGTGCACTACTGTGTCCTTGCTCCGCCGCTTTACTGTACCACTCAAATGCGAGAGTTAGATTTTCCGCAACCCCTCTGCCGTATTTGTAACAATCCGCAAGTGCATACTGCGCATCGGCATACCCGCCTTCAGCAGCTTTTTTGTACAGTGCGGCAGTAGCTTTATAATCAAATCGTTCAATACCCGAAAAGAAACCGCTGTGCAGTTTTGCTAATTTATAGCTGGCCTTTGCATTGCCGAGCTCGGAAGCCTTTTTGTATAATTCATCAGCTTTTTGTTTGTTGATATCGGTGCCGTAACCTTCTTCGTAACAAACACCTAACTCGCAAATTGCATTGGGGTTGTTCGGCACAGCTGCTGCAGATAAATATCCTACAACCTTTTTGCGTTCTTCAGTTAAAGTTTTTAATCCAAAAGACCTCAGGTAAAGTCCTAAATAATATTTTACGTACGAGCCGCCGTCATTTTCCGCATTTTCAAAATAAATTTTATTTGTCGGTTGCTCATACAGCTTTTCCAAATTCGTTTTTGCGTCAGCAAATCCTTGGTCTGCCGCCTTGGAAAACCAGACGATGGCTTTTGATATATCCCTTTGGATACCTTCGCCTTTGTAATAACAAACGCCAAGATTATACTGTGCCCTGGCGTATCCCTGCCCGGCAGCTTTGGTGTACCATTCAACTGCTTTAGTAAAGTCTTTTTCAACACCATTGCCATTTACACAACAAAATCCTAAGGCACATTGTGCCATGGCATGTCCATGTTCAGCAGCTTTTGCATACCATTCTGCTGCTTTAGCAACGTCTTTTTCTACACCGCGACCGTACTCATAACAAACGCCAAAGTTATATTGTGCTTTAGTATGTCCCTGTTCAGCAGCCTTGGTGTACCATTCGACTGCTTTGGCAAAGTCTTTTTCTACACCTTCTCCGTCATAATAACAATTTCCGAGGCTGAACTGTCCATTAGCGTTTCCCTGTTCTGCAGCTTTGGTGTACAGTTCAACCGCTTTAGCAAGGTCTGTTGCCACACCTTCGCCGTTCTGGTATTTCAGAGCGGAGGTGTACAGCGTTTGGGCATCGCCCGACTGCGTGGCCTGCGCAAGCAAGGCTTCATTTGTGCGCAGGATTGCTTTTTCCGCATTGCTGAAGCCTTTCTCAAACGCCTTTTTATACAGCTCAAGCGCTTTGTTAAGGTCTTTTTCTACAACCTCACCGTTTTCGTAAAATTCACCGAGGTTATACAGTGCCTGAGCACTGCCCAGGTCGGCAGCTTTCTGATAGTAAACGACTGCCTTCTGAAGATTCTGCTCCACACCGTAACCGTACTTATAACACACACCAAGATTGCAGGTTGCTTTGGCATGACCCTGTTCAACAGCTTTTTCATACCAGCTGACAGCCTTTATGTAATCCTGCTTAACTCCCTTGCCGTTTTCATAACAGTAACCGGTATTGAACTGTGCATCGGCATCATTGTCCTTAAACGCTTTAATATAATACCCGACAAAGGCCTTCAGCGCATTGTCCGCCGCTTCGTCCGAAGAAACTTCTTCAAGATTCTTTATTGTCAGCGATATGTTTTCTTCTGCTTTATCACTTAAGAGGCTGTCCTCTTCCTTGTGCTTTTCAAAGGCTTCAACAGCCCTGACCAACAGCTCGGTTGCTTTGACAAGGTCTTTTTCTACACCTTCGCCGTTTTTATAGCATTTACCGAGATTGCCCTGCGCACCTGCATCACCCTGATCTGCGGCCTTGGTGAACAATTCAACCGCTTTGGCTATGTCTTTCTCTACGCCGTCACCGTTTTTATAGCATTTGCCGAGTTCATACTGCGCACCTGCATCACCATGTACTGCCGCCTTAGTGTATAATTCAACCGCTTTGGCTATGTCTTTTTCTACACCCTCGCCGTTTTTATAGCATCTGCCGAGATTAACTTGCGACTTGGCATGACCCTGCTCTGCCGCTTTGGTAAACCATTCAAAAGCCATATTAATATCTTTTTCGGTTCCGTAACCTTTTTTGCAGCAAACACCGAGATTATTCTGTGCCTCAGCGATTCCCTGCTCTGCGGCCTTGGTATACCACTCAACCGCTTTGGCAAGGTCTTTTCCTATGCCCTTGCCGTAATAATAGCAAATGCTAAGGTTATACTGAGCCTTAGCACGACCCTGCTCTGCGGCTTTTGTGAACCACTCAACCGCTTTGGCAAGGTCTTTTTCTATGCCATCACCGTCGTAATAGCAACAGCCAAGATTATACTGCGCACCGGCATAACCCTGCTCTGCCGCTTTGGTGAACAGTTCAGTAGCCTTAACAAGGTCTTTTTCCACACCGTCTCCGTTATTATAGCAAATGCCGAGGCTGTTCTGCGCACGGGCATAACCCTGCTCTGCCGCTTTAGTGTACCATTCAACGGCTCTGGTAATGTCTTTTCCTACACCGTCGCCATTTTCATAGCAAACACCAAGGTTGAACTGCGCACTGGCGTATCCCTGCTCTGCAGCTTTCGCCATCCATTCAGCAGCTTTAGCATAGTCTTTTTCAACGCCATTACCGTTATAGTAGCAAACGCCGAGATTATACTGTGCTCTGGCCCAACCCTGGTCGGCAGCTTTTGTGTACCATTCAACGGCTTTTGCTAAGTCTTTTTCAACGCCGTTACCGTTATAGTAGCAACCGCCGAGGTTGCACTGTGCTCTGGCCAAACCCTGCTCTGCCGCTTTTGTGTACCATTCAACGGCTTTTGCTAAGTCTTTTTCTACACCGTTGCCATTTTCATAGCAAACACCTAAACTGCACAGTCCGTCAGCGTTACCCAATTCAGCCGCCTTCTCAAACAACTCAAAAGCTTTTTTATAATCCTGCTCTACGCCGTCACCGTCGTAATACCGTTTACCCTCTTCGTAAAGTGCTTCGCCGGCAGGGGCAGCCGGAGCTTCAACGGCCGCGCTTGCTTCCGCCTTATTTTCTGTTGCGCTTTTCACTCTGTTTAAAAGGCTTTTAAGCGTATCTGCCGGCATTTCGGCAGTATCTTGGTTAACCGATAAATATTTTTTGATATTGCCGTTCAGGCTGCAGTCCTCCACCGCAAAGGAAACGATTGCTTTTCCGCTCTTAAAGGCTCTGTCAACCTCGGACAAAACCCAGACGGAGTTCTGCGATTCTTGTGAAAGAATAAGCAAAAAAGCCTGACAGCTTTCGATAGCTGCAGGCAGAACTTCCGAAAAATCTGCTCCGTCGGGTATTGAGTCGGGTGCCATCCAACAGGAAATTCCACTCTGTTCCAAGTAGTTTTTTACAAGGCATGCCTCATTGGTATCAGTGGGGTTGTAACTGATAAAAACCTGCTCGTTCATAATGGTTGCCCTCCGCAGAGAAATTTTTTATTCTGTTATAATATAATCTTTATTCTCGTCAAGCAGATACATTTCGGCAATTACCTCAAGCAGTACGCCATCCGCTGTATATTCCTCGCTGAGAATTTTTCCGTCCGTGCGGAAACGTGCCGCCGTTGCCGCCGCCGAATAGGGCAGAAGCAATTTTGCCTGCCTGCGTGTTGGCGGAAGCTCCTTTGCTATCGCTTCAAGGAGTTTGTCGAGCCCCGTACCGTTTACAGCGGAAATCATAACCGTTCTGCCAAAGGTCGGCAAATCGGCAACAGACTCCACCAGGTCACACTTGTTCATAACGGAAATTACGGGCTTATTCAGACAGCCGAGCTCACTGAGCAAATCTGCTGTGACACGAAGATGCTCGCCGCATTCCTCGCTCGAGGCATCGCACACATTGAGAATAACGGTTGCGCTTGCCGCCTCTTCAAGCGTAGATTTGAACGCTTCAACAAGGTGGTGAGGCAATCTGCGGATAAGGCCGACAGTATCAATCAGCATAACTCTTCTGCCGTCGGGCAGATCAAGTCCACGGGATGTGGGGTCAAGCGTTGCGAAGAGCTTATCCTCGGCAAGCACGCCCGCCTGTGTGAGGGCGTTCATAAGCGTGGATTTGCCCGCATTGGTGTAGCCGACTATAGCAACCGTCTGCACGCCGTCTTTCGCTCTTCTTGAACGAAGGTTTCCTCTGCGCTTCTCAAGACCTTCAAGCTGTTCTTCAAGCGCGGAAATACGCCTGCGGATGTGTCTGCGGTCGCCTTCCAACTTGGTTTCACCGGGGCCTCTTGTGCCGATACCGCCGCCAAGACGGGAAAGCTGAATACCCTTACCCGTAAGACGGGGCATAGAGTATTTAAGCTGTGCCAGCTCAACCTGAAGCTTACCTTCGCCACTCATTGCACGAGCGGCAAAGATATCGAGAATAAGCGTTGTTCTGTCGACAACTCTCGTGTCGGTTTCGTCTTCAATATTCCTCGTCTGCGAGGGCGAAAGCTCTGCATCAAAAATGAGCAGGTCTATTTCGTTTTCCTTGCAGAATTCCTTTAACTCCTCAAGCTTACCCGAGCCGATGTAGGTTGCGTTGTCGGGCTTGTCACGCTTTTGTGTAAGCCTTGCGACAACCTCTGCACCTGCGGTTTTTGTAAGCTCTTCAAGCTCGTCGAGCGAGCTTTCGGGGTCATAATCCCCACAGTCAACACAGACGAGCACCGCACGCTCTGCCTGCTGTGAATTTTCAATCAGTTCTCTCATTCAATACCCTTGAGTGCCTCCATTTCGGCACGGTCAATCTTAATTTTTCCGTCCTTGATAACGGTTACATCGTGTCTGTTAACGGATATCGGAGCCGCATCGGGATTGCGGTCAAGCGTAACTTTGAGCATACCCGTAAGCAGGTTAACATCGCTTACAACGCCCTTGCCCTCACGGGTCTGGACTATTGCGCCAACCTTGGGAGTAACTCTGAGAAGGTGCTCATAAGCCTCCTGCTCGTACTTAAGACAGCACATAAGTCTGCCGCAGGTACCGCTGATTTTAACGGGGTTGAGCGAAAGACCCTGCTCCTTTGCCATCTTGATAGAAACGGGCTGGAAATCGCCCATAAACGAATTACAGCAGAACGGTCTGCCACACATACCGAGTCCGCCGAGCATCTTTGCTTCGTCACGCACACCAATCTGTCTGAGTTCGATACGGGTGCGGAATACACCTGCAAGATCCTTTACAAGCTCGCGGAAATCAACTCTGCCGTCAGCCGTGAAGTAGAAAAGAATCTTACTGCCGTCGAGCGTGTAATCGACATCGACAAGCTTCATATCAAGGCCGTGCTTTTCGATTTTCTGCTCGCAGACCCTGAGTGCCTCGGCTTCCTTCTTGCGGTTTTCCTCAAGCTTTTTCTTGTCCGCATCGGTCGCCTTGCGAAGAATTTTCTTAAGCGGCTTTACGATTTCGTTTTCCGAAACCTCTTTGGGCTCAAGTGCAACCTCGCCGCACTCAACACCCCTTACTGTTTCAACAATAACGAGGTCGCCCATTTCAAAGCTCTCCTCGTTGGGCTCAAAATAATAAACCTTGCCTACGTCTTTAAAACGCACGCCTACTACATATGCCATTTATATCACCTATTCTATGCAAATCGGGTTTGCATATCCTTTCAATTAACGAATTTTATTTGCCTGCCGCTTTTCTCATAAGCGAGCAGAAGCGTGTGACAAGCAGCGCCTTGTTTGCGTTGAGTGCCTGCGCCCTTTCAAGCTCGCCCACAACGTCAATCAGCCGCACAAGCTGTGCCGTTGTAAGGCTTCGTGCAAGCAGAGAAGCCTGCTCGGGCGAAGCAGAAAGCACTGCCGACGACGGACTTTGTTTTTTTGCCGCCGCATCGCGGAAAATCAGCCGAAGCTGACCGAGCACAAGCGTCATCAGTTCAGCGTCCTTCTCGAAAACGCCCGTTTCACGCATCAGGTCAAACTCATTGGGCGAAACAAGAGCCTTTGCAACCTGTCCTGCCTTTTCACAGGCGGCAGAGTGCTTTTCGTTCAGGCTGTCACCAAGCTGCTGGCCCAAACTGTAAACCGCCGAACGGGAAAGAATAGTTCCGAGCAACGCAGAGGAAACGGGACAGGTCAGCACAAAGCGGACATATTCGGGCGGTTCCTCAAGTATTTTAAGCAGGGCGTTCTGTGCCTGCTCATTTGCAAAATTCATATTATGAAGAATAAACACACGCCTTGCCGCCTCGTTGGGGTAAACAAAGGCGTTGCTTCTGATTTCACGCACAGCGTCAACCTTGAGCGGGTCTTTGTTTCCCTCGGTTGCAATCGCCTCGAAAATATCGGGGTGAAAGCCCTTCTGTGCCTTCATACAATCGGGACAAACGCCGCACGGAGCATTTTCACCCGAGCAAACGTGAACACGGGCAAGCAGACGCGCAAGACCAAGCCTGTCGTTTTCGCTGCCGCCCTCCAGAATAATTGTGTGCGGCAGTCTGCCGGCTTCAACCGCCGCAGACAACAGACCCTGCAACTGTGTGCTGATTTCTATACCTTCAAAATTCATAGTTTAACAAACTTATCGACGTCCACAACGAAAACCGTTGCACCGCCGACATTGACCTCAAACGGGACAGACGAAACGCTGCCCTCACTTCTGCCGGGAAAACCCGAAACGACCTGCTTGTGGCTGTGGGCACGCTTGCCGATTAACTCAATTACATTGTCAACCTGCTCTTCCTCAACGCCGATAAGCAGAGTTGTGTTGCCCGCACGCATAAAGCCGCCCGTGGTGGAAAGCTTTGTTGCGCTGTAGCCTGCCATTGAAATTTCCGTAACCACGCCCTGTGCATCATCACTGTGGACTATGGCTATTATAAGCTTCATACTCATAGTATTTCTCCGTATTGATTACAGATGATTTGCCTGGATTTCAGCTAAAGCACGTGCAAGCTGGTCGGGGCAGGAGGTCGGCTTGAAGCCGCAACGGATGCCCGAAAGGCGGTCAATAACCTCGTCAATCTCCATACCCTTTACAAGGCTTGCTATGCCCTGAAGATTGCCTGCGCAGCCGCCGAAAAATTTTACTTCCTTAACGGTTGTGCCGTCGATTTCTATATCAATTTTCTGTGAGCAGGTGCCCATAGTTTTGTATGTGAAGTTCATTACACAATACCTCTATTATAAATAATCATACAGATTAATAATATAACAAGTAAGCAGTTATGTCAAGAAGAGAAAAAACTCTCCGCCCGAGCAAATTCAGGCAGAGAGTTTTGAAAATTTATAGTTTATCAGCTTGCTTTTTTCGCCGTCACTTTCCACACAAACGCTGCTGCGACAAATGCGGCAACACCGCTGATGAGCTTGCCGACTATCATTGCAGGCACGAAGCCCTCATCAAACGCCATTGTAAAGGCGAGGTGGTCGCCGAAAACAAACGAAGCGGAAACCGCAAACGCCATGTTGAGCACGACGCCTTTTTTGTCCATTTTTTCCGCCATATTAAAGGTGGGTATGCTGTTGGCAACCGAGGAAACAAGACCAAGCACAGCCGTTTCGTTTATGCCGAGTTTCCTGCCCATAAGAGAAAACGGCTTGGAGAAAATTTTTGAAATAACGGCGATAAGCGGAAAGACACCCGAAAGAATAATCGCAATATCGCACACAATAACAAACGCTTCCATTACGGGAAGCATACCGGGAATTAAAGTGACAGAGGTTATGTGCTCAAAAATTCCCGCAGCAAAGCCGACAACGATAAGCGTTGAAACTACCCAGCCTATGCCGGCAAAAATTTTACTGCACAAATCAGGCTTTACGGCAAGACCTATACAGGTGACAACCGCCATTAAAATAACCGGCATCAGATTGAGAATCAGCGTGCCGAAAGAAATTTTCAGCATAAGCCCCGAAACGATACAGCCAAGCGGCATTGTTGCAATACCGCAGAGTATGCCGAGAAGCACCTCTTTGTGAAGGCTTTTGTCAATCATTTTAAGGGCAACGGGCACGGTAAAACAGATTGTAACGCCCATCATCGACGCAACAACAAGACCGTTGAAACCGCCTATGACCGCATCGCCTGCAAGTGCCTTTGAAACGGCGGCACCGCCCATATCATTGGCGATAAATGCACCTAAAAACGACAAATCAATATTAAAAAATTCGGCAACGGGTGTAAACACGGGGGTCATCCACTCAGCCAGCGCAGGTGCAATGCAGAGCATACCTATCATCGCAAGCGAGAGCGTGCCTGCCGCCATAATTCCCTTGTCAAATTCCTCGCCCAGCTTAAAGCGGTTGCCGATTATTTTATCAGCCGCACCGAGCAGAGCAAAAACAGCAAAAATAAACTTTAATACTTCCAAAACTTTTCTCCTGAATTAAATTTGTTCTACCCATTTTTCAAGGTCAGGCTTTCTCTTTGCAACAGGCGTGAGCTTTTCGCCTGCAAAAATTTCTTTTGCGTTGCGTACAAAGTCATTACAGTCAAGCACTCTGTCCGCAACAAGCGTATCGGGTCTGTCGAAGCCGACTTCGTAAAGCCACGGGCCACTGTAGCCCACTTCTCTGAGTGCCGAAGCAACGCCCTGCCAATCAATATCACCCTCACCGGGAAGCCAATGACGCTCGTTGAGAAAATCGTAATCCGAAACGTGGAGCGTGACAATTTTTCTGCCGAAATTTCTGATATAATCGGGCAGAGCTTCGGACAAAAGATGGTTGGTATCAAGACAGAGTCTGAGTCTGTCGTCAACGCTTATAAGCTCCGCAATTTCCTCGGAATTTCTGCCAAGGCAGGTACGCGGCAAATCCTCAACACACATCACCGCGCCCTCTTTGTCCGCTATTTCAGCAAGACTTGAAAGGCTTTCCTTTGCACAGTCCATTCTCTCCCTGCGGTCAGCCGCTTTAATCGGCTCTGTGCTGGGGTGAATTATAAATTTCTTTATGCCGATTGCGGCGGCTTTTTTTATTAACTGTGTGTGGTATTCTATTGTTTTTTCGCATATTTCCGGGTTTGAAATATCAAACCTGTCAGACGGTGCAAACGGCAGATGAAGCGAATTGAGCCGTATGCCGTATTTCTTTGAAAGCGAAAAAATTTCCACGAAATTAAGCGAATCAATTTTTTCGTAAGGCTGTGCAATTTCCATTGCAGATATCCCTGCCTCACGGTACTGCAAAAATAAACTTTCGTCTATCGTTTTTGCATAGGTCGATAAACCGATTTCAAACATTTATATTTCCTCCGGAACCTCAATTTCTGTATCGTAATACTGCTCCTGAAAATGCACGGCGGCCTGAATTTCCGCCTTTGAAAACTTCATATTTTCGGGTGCGGCAACGAGCTTGTCCTCAACATCGTTGTGTCTGTGAACAATCGCAATAATTTTCGCCGTGTGTTCTTCGACGGGCTCATTTACGCCGAGCAGATAAACATCCAGCTCCTCACCGTCACCGCCTAAAACACCCGGAATATAGCCGTAGTTAATCGGATAAACAAGGCTGTATTTTTCTTTTTTATGTACATATCCCACGGGTCGGTCAATGCCGATTTTTACAGTTTTGCCAAGGTAAGATTTCACCTGCGCTTTGCGTTGTAAATAATCCATATTGCGTCCTTTCAAATTACAGTTTAGCAGCTTAACGCTGCACCCAATGCCGCCTATTGAAAAAGAGATTTAACAATAAAAATAATCAACGGCGGAGTTTTGTGTTTTCTTAAAAATGATAAATGTCGGCAGTTTAAACGGAGCAGGCTGACGGGTATTAAGGGCAATTCCTTTATCCGAGCGAAGGTCCATAGGCGACAGATTAAACATAAAATATAAATCGCCTTTGATAGCCGTTATGGCAGCAGAACAAAACACTTTTTGTTCTGTCTGCTGAGCGGACTGACTACCGTCAGCCGTAGCGGAGTGCGCCAATCCCCAAAAGTTCTTTTGGTTACTTTTGTAACGCTTGACAAAAGTAACATTAAT
>JAZRQW010000007.1:0-25019 GCA_045650165.1 Acutalibacteraceae bacterium
TGTGATTGTACCAGCTTCGTCATCAGCGGAAACTGTGTGAGCGTTCTCACCGATGTAGCCGCAGTAACCGCCCTGAGCTGTGTCGTACTTGAGAAGAGTAGCGAGCATTGAGGGCTTTGTGAGGTCGTTGATAGCAACAACTTCATAACCTTCTGCGCCGAACATCTGGCGGAATGCGAGACGACCGATACGGCCGAAACCGTTAATAGCAACTTTAACTGACATTTTAACATACCTCCAAAAAATTTATAATTGGAATTTTTATACCTTTGCTATTTTATCCGTTTTTTCCTTAATATGCAAGCACTTTTCCAACTTTTGTAACATAGCACAAATTAGCCAAAAACGCACCCGTTTTTTTTGATATTCTGCCCCTATTTTCAGCCTTTTTTCAGACTGACCAAAGCTGTTGCCGCAAGAGCAGGCGTATATCCGCCGGGCGTGCACTCAAAGTTTTTCGGTATTGCTTTCCAACGCTTTATGTGTTCCGCCGCAGTTTCTTCGCTTATTTCAACACCACTACAGTCTGCAAGCGTTCTGATTACATTTATTATGCTTTCCTTATCGTCACCCAACAGAGTAACAAGCGACTGTGCTCTTTCGGGTGCAAACTCCTCTGCCCTTTCCATAAGCACATCAAAAAACGCCGCACAGGCTCTGCCGTGAGGAATTCCGTAATGCTCTGTGAGAATATAACCTACGGGGTGAGGGAACAAAGTGCCGCAGTAATTGAGGGTGAAGCCTGCGCTCAAAGAAGCGTGATAAAGTTCCTCCCTGCCCTTGTCGTCGGGCAGCTCGTTTGTTTCGTAAAAACACTTTAACCACTTATAAATCTTAGGCAGGCACTCTGCGGCAAAGGCTGTTGCAGGCTCGTTGCACTTCGGGCCGAGCCAGCCCTCAGCAGCGTGCATAAAGGCATCAAGCGCAGTTGAAACAGTAACGCTCATCGGGCAGGAACGGTTGTAACGCCAATCAGCAAGAACCAGATTGAAATAGCCGAAATCGCCCTTGATACTGCGCTTTACGCCCTTTGTATCAGTGAGCACGCTGACAGCGGAAATCTCGCTGCCCGTGCCCGAGGTTGTACCTATACCGACGGTGGGAAGCGGCTCATTTTTAAAGTTCATTGCATAAACTTCTTCTGCCTCGATTTCGGGGTTTGCGGCAAAAACAGCAACCGCTTTTACTGCATCGAGCGCAGAGCCGCCGCCGATACCGATAAGGAATTCTGCCTTGCATTCCCTTGCAAGCACACCTGCCTCGTAACAAGCGGAAACAAGCGGATTTTCGCCTATTTTATCGTAAATTTCGTATTTTATGTTCTGCTCGTTGAGAGCCGTTATAACATCGTCAAGCGCACCGCTCTTTTTAGCACCCGTACCGCCCGTAACAACAAGGCAGGATGAGCCGAATTTTCTAAGCAAAGCAGACTGCTTCACAACAACATTTTCGCCGCCGACAACACGGGCAGGCATATAGAAATCGTAAGCCATAATTTACTTCTCCTTTATTTTCTTGGTAACAAATCGATTACAACTATTTCAGGTCTGTTATTAAACCGCACGGGCAAGGGATAATTGCCCACACCCGAGGTAACAAAAAGCTGCGTGCCGTTGACATTATAATAACCTTTGTCGTACATTTCGCCGCTGTAGGTTATCTTCGGAAAAATGCTACCGTTATAATACACCGCACCCAGCAAGGGCAAACGTATCATACCGCCGTGGGTATCGCCAGAAAAGACGAAATCAAGGTTTTCAAACGACGAATATTTATCCATATACGGGCAATGAGCAAGCAGGATATTAACTCGTTCTTCATCGGCAGGTACAAAAGCATTGTACAGACTGAACGTGGGCGAAAACCACTCACTTCTGATACCGTAGATGCTGAGTTTATTGCCGTTGACGGTGATATCGCTTTTCTCAAAGTTTAACACATTTACACCGCCGTCTTCAAGTGCTTTGAAATATTTATCCTGATAATCGTGGTCGCCGCTTACAAAATATACGGGTGCAAACTCTGCGAGTGCCGTTGTAAAGTCAACCGCCTTGTCAGGTCTTTCCGCTTCAAAGCGTGAATACATATCGCCGAGAACAAAAATCAGGTCGGGATTTTGCTGTTTTATTAAGTTTTTGAGTGTTTTGTTATTCTTGCCGAAGGAGGATGAATGCAAATCCGACACAAGCACTATCCTGACTGGTGAGGTTGTTTTTTCGCTGAGTAGTGTCGTTTGTTCAACCCTGATACTGAAATTATTCACCGCCCAGAAGGCAATCGCCAATACAAATACCAAAGAACCTAAGCGGAATGTTATTTTTCCTTTTTTCATACAATTACTCCCGAAAATATACTGCAACAAATTGTATCTGCCAACGATTAAGAAAACCTTAAGTTTTTTCTAAATTTATTCAATATTTTCAAAAAGATGAACTAACTTCCACTTGATTTATAAATACAGATATTATATAATAGCATAACGAAAGTGTTATAATGGCATTTATATTTTATTATACAGCGAGGTGCATTGTCCGAATGAAGAAAAAAGGTATCGTTATCATTGCCGTTGCCGTGATTATTCTGGCGGCGGTTATTGTTTGCGATTCTCTTTTAAACAAGACTGTTTCGGACACGTTTCTTGCAATGAACACTACCGTGAGCATTGAACTCACGGGTGTAAAATCAAACAACGCTCTGACGAAAATCAAGCAAGAAATACTCCGCCTTGACGAAAAGCTGCTTTCAAGGACAAACAGGAATTCCGAAATATACGCCGTTAATAACGGCAAGACCGAGGTTTCCGACGAGCTTGCAAAAATCCTTAAGGATTTAAAGCAGCTTGAAAAGGACAGCAGCGGTGCATTCTGTGTAGGCGTTGCACAACTTACTGATTTGTGGGGCATAGGCACAGACAGCGCAAGAGTACCCGATGAAAAAGAAATTTCCGCCGCAATCGAAAACTGTTCGGACTGGCAGATAGACGGCACCACGGTTTACCTGCCCGAAAATGTCAGGCTTGATTTGGGTGCAGTCGGCAAGGGTATAGCCTGCGACTATGCTTATGATATACTTTCTTCATTTGATTGTAACGAGTCTGTTGTTGCTGTAGGCGGAAGTGTACTGCTTTACGATACAGACCCGAAGACATCATTCAAAGTCGGCATCAGAGACCCGTTGGGTCAGGCAAACGAATACTGCGCGGTTATTGATGCTGCCCCGGATTGTGTTTCAACCTCTGGCAACTACGAAAGATTTTTCGAGGACGAAAACGGCAACCGCTACCACCATATTTTTGACCCGTCAACAGGATATCCCGCAGACAGCGGTCTGTTGAGCGTTACCGTTATCACACAGAACGGTATGGTAAGCGATGCACTTTCAACCGCCTGCTTTGTGCTTGGTATTGAAAAGAGCCTGCCGTTGCTTGAAAAGTATAACGCCGAAGCCGTTTTTATAACAACGGATAAAAAAATTATTACAACCTACGGCGAACTTGAAAATGAGTTCATCACCGTAACAAACGACAGCTACACATTGGGTGAAGTGAAATGAATAAATTACTCAAGCCCATTGATTTGATACTGATTGCAGTACTTCTGCTTGGCGGCATTGGCTTCGGGCTTTACACAAAGCACAGCACAAAAAGCGCAACGGCGGTTATTTATATCGACGGAGAAACCCATCAGAAAATCGAGCTTGAAAAGGTCGATGAGCCGTATGAGCTTTCTCTCCCATGCTCGCCGAAAGCGACACTTCTTATTGAAAACGGTGCTGTTTCGTTTATTGAGGCAGACTGTGCAGACAAGGTATGTGTACACACAGGTAAGCTTACAAAGCGCGGTGATACCGCCGCCTGCCTGCCCGCAGGGGTGGTAGTTGTGATTGAAAACGGCGAAGAAAAAGTTATAGATGCAATAGTCTATTAAGGTGATATTTTGAATAAAAAAGCAAATGTAAAACGGATTGCCCTTGTCGGCATACTCGGTGCACAGGGTCTTGCGCTGGCGTGGCTTGAGTCGCTGTTGCCTGCGTTCCCGTTTCTTCCGCCTGGTGCAAAGCCCGGACTTTCCAATATAGTTACAATGTTTACGGTTTCCGCCCTCGGCTTGCCTGACGCATTTTTTATTGTTTTGCTCAAAGCAGGCTTTGCGGGAATCACAAGAGGCTTCACCGCCTTCTGGATGAGCCTTTGCGGTGGCACGGTAAGTATGCTCGTGATGTGGCTGCTGCTAAAAAAACTTAAAACCAATCCGCTCGGCCTCATCGGCACGGGTATATGCTGTGCCCTCGGGCACAACCTCGGCCAGCTTATTGCGGCCGCAGTGCTGACAGACACGGTGACGATAATCGGTTACGCCCCCGTGCTTGCGATGTTTGGCGTAATAACAGGTATAGTAACGGGCTGCGTTTTCAAGGCAGTTTACCCGATACTCATAAAACAAAGTAAATTTTTCGTTTCAAACGATAATTATAGGAGATGAAAGAATGAAAGGTTACTCCGCAAGCGGCGTGCTTAAAGCCGTCGTTAAAGGCAGAGGCGGTGTGAGTGTTTCCCACAGCAAGAACACCGAAAACTGCAAAATTGTCCGTATGCCTGCACCTGAAAAGGTTGTACTGCCTATGCAGCAGCATATCGGCGCACCGTGCGAGCCCGTAGTCAAAATCGGCGACGAGGTCAAGGTCGGCCAGCTTATTGGTGACACAGACAAATTCGTCAGCGCACCGATTTACGCTTCCGTTTCGGGCAAGGTCACCGCTATAGGCGACGTAAAACTGGCTAACGGTTCCATGTCAAAGGCTGTCACAATCGAGTCTGACGGCGAAATGACAATGTATGAAGGTCTTGAGCCCCCCAAGGTTGAAAATGCAGCAGACCTCATCAAAGCTGTACGTGCTTCCGGCCTTGTAGGTCTTGGCGGCGCAGGCTTCCCTGCACACGTAAAGCTCGGACTTATGCCCAACGAAAACATCGACACGCTTATCATCAACGCCGCAGAATGCGAACCGTACATTACGGTTGACTACCGTGAGTGTATGGAAAACAGCGCAAACGTTATCAAGGGCGTTGCAACACTCAAGAAATTTCTCGGCTTCAAGAGAGCCGTTATCGCTGTTGAAGATAACAAGCCCCAGGCTATTGAACTGCTCAACAAGCAGATAGCAGAGCTTGCAGGCGGCGACAAGGATATCAGTATTATGGCACTCGTATCCAAGTACCCGCAGGGTGCTGAAAAGGTTATGATTCAGTCCGTAACTGGCAGAAAGGTTCCGCCCGGAAAGCTTCCGTCAGACGTCGGCTGTGTGCTGATGAATGTTGCCAGCGTTGCCTTTATTCAGCGTTACCTCGAAACGGGCAAGCCGCTCATCAGCCGTTCCGTTACCGTTGACGGCTCGGCAATACACACACCCAAGAACGTTCGCGTTCCGATAGGCACGAGCCTTAGTGATATTATTGACTTCTGCGGTGGCTTTAAAGCAGAGCCGTTCAAGATTATTTCGGGTGGCCCGATGATGGGTGCAGCAGTTGTCGGCACGGACATCCCGTTGCTCAAGCAGAACAACGCTATCCTCGCCTTTGCAGAGGGCACCTTCAAGGTCAAGCCCGAGCGTGACTGCATCCGTTGCGGCCGCTGTGCACAGGTCTGTCCGATGAGTCTTATGCCCACCCTTATCGTCCGTTACTCAAAGGCAAAGGATGTTGAAAAGCTCAACGACTCAGGCACAATGGTCTGTATGGAATGCGGCAGCTGCTCCTATGTCTGCCCCGCAGGTCTTCCGCTTGTACAGCATATGCGACTTGCAAAATCAGTTATCAGAGAGGCAGGTGCCAAGAAATGAGCGTAAATAAGAAACTCACCGTCAGCGCTTCGCCCCACGTGCGCTCACCGCACACGGTTTCGGGCATTATGCTTGACGTTATTATCGCACTTATCCCGTCACTTATTGCGGCAGTTGTAATCTTCGGATACAGAGTGCTTATGGTAACACTCGTGTGCGTAGGCAGTGCTGTGCTTGCCGAGTATCTCAGCCGTAAGGTTATGAAGCGCCACCAGACTATCAGCGATCTGAGTGCTGTGGTCACAGGTCTTTTACTCGCATTCAACCTGCCTGTATCAATTCCGCTGTGGATTGCGGCACTGGGCAGCATTATAGCAATAGTTGTTGTCAAGCAGATGTTCGGCGGTATAGGCCAGAACTTTGTAAACCCTGCACTTGCCGCACGTATCATTCTCCTTATGTCCTTCCCCTCCGCTATGGCAAACTGGGCAACGGATTCAAGATTTGTAACAACTTCAGCTACTCCCCTTGCTAACATTACCGTACCGTCCGAAGTAACGACTTCATTTGTCGGAGAAACCGAAGAGCTTCCCTCTCTTCTCAATATGTTCCTCGGTCTTCACGGCGGTTGCTTTGGCGAAGTTTGTTCACTCGCCCTCATTATAGGCGGTATCTACCTTGTAGTACGCAAGGTTATCTCCCCTGCAATCCCCCTTGCATATATCGGAACGGTTGCCGTATTTATGCTTATCGCAGGCAAGGGCGATTTTGAATTTGTCGCTTACCAGCTTCTGGGCGGCGGTCTTCTGCTCGGCGCTATCTTTATGGCTACAGACTACACAACCTGCCCCGTCAGCTTCAAGGGTAAGATTATCTTCGGCATCGGCTGCGGTGTAATCACCACTGTTATCCGTCTTTTCGGCAGTCTGCCCGAAGGTGTATCTTTCTCAATTATCCTTATGAATCTCCTTGTTCCCCACATTGAAAAGCTCACAACAGCCAAGCCCTTCGGCACACCGAAGGTGGACAAAAAGGCTGCGAAGGCTGCCAAAAAGGAAGAAAAGGAGGCGGCTAAAGCATGAAAAAGTTCAGTATAGGCGATATCCTTAAGCCCACAATCGTACTCGCCGCTATTTGTGTAGTTACCTCTGCACTTCTTGCATATACAAACTCACTCACTGCTCCGGTTATTGCCGAACTTGCTGTTGAAACAGAGCTTAACACGAGAAAAGAAGTTCTCAAAAATGCCGATGAATTTGTTGACGGTGACTTCAACGGCGTGGCTTACTGCACAGGTAAGGACGCAAGCGGCAACGCAGTCGGCTATGTATTCACAACCTCTGCCAAAGGCTACGGCGGCGATGTTAAAATCATGGTCGGCGTAAATACAGACGGCACGGTTGCAGGCGTTCAGACGCTTTCTTTGAGCGAAACACCCGGCCTCGGTATGAATGCAACAAACCCGAGCTTCCTTGAGCAGTTTATCGGCAAGACACTCGGTGTCAGTGTAAACAAGAACGAGCCCGGCGAAAACGAAATCAAGGCACTTACAGGCGCAACAATCACATCCAACGCTGTTACAAGCGCCGTAAACCAGGCTCTTGACTACTATACTCAGATTACAGGAGGTGCAAACAATGGCTGATAAAAAACCGCTCAGCAAAGAATTTACCAAAGGCCTTATAGCCGAAAACCCGGTTCTCCGCCTTGTTCTCGGCACCTGTCCGACGCTCGCTGTTTCCACCTCGGTTGAAGGCGCACTCGGTATGGGTCTTGCGGCCTCTATAGTTCTTATCTGCTCGAATATAGTTATTTCCGCACTTCGCAAAATCATCCCCGGCAAGGTCAGAATCCCTGCCTATATCGTTATCATTGCTTCATTCGTTACCATTGTTCAGATGGTTGTCAAGGCTTACGCCCCTGCAATTGACGAAAGCCTCGGCGTTTACCTTCCGCTTATAGTTGTTAACTGCATCATCCTCGGCAGAGCCGAAGCCTTCGCCGGCAAGAACGGCGTTATCGCCTCCGCAGTTGACGGACTCGGTATGGGTGTCGGCTTCACGGGTGCACTGCTTGCAATGGCTATTATCCGTGAGCTTATCGGCACGGGTGCTATCAGCGGCACACAGATTTTCCCCGCAGAGTTTGCAATGATTATATTCATCCTGCCTCCCGGCGGCTTCTTCGTGTTCGGTATGCTTATGGCTGTTGCCAACAAGCTTGCCGAAAGCAAGGGCAAGCCTAAGGCAGAGCTCCACGGCTGTGAAAGCTGTCCGATGGCAGCAAGCTGCTCGCTTATCGGCAACGGCGGCTGTGAGGAAAGCGTAAAGGAGGCAACTGTAAGATGACAAAGGTATTTTTATCAATTCTTATAACTGCAATCCTTACAGAAAACTTCCTGCTGAGCAAGTTCCTCGGTATCTGTCCGTTCCTCGGTGTTTCCAAAAAGCTGAGCACCGCTTCGGGTATGTCGCTTGCGGTTATCTTCGTTATGCTGCTTGCAACCGCTGTAACCTACCCCATCAACACGCTCCTTGTAAATAACGATATGGCATATCTGCAGACGATTGTTTTCATCCTCGTCATTGCCGCACTCGTTCAGCTTGTTGAAATCGTGCTCAAGAAATATATCCCCTCGCTTTACAGCGCACTCGGCATTTACCTGCCGCTTATCACAACAAACTGTGCCGTTCTCGGCGTAGTTATCCTCAACGTTGACAACGGCTACAACTTTGCCGAATCAATGGTCAATTCACTCGGCGCAGGTCTTGGTTTTATGCTTGCAATGGTTATCTTCGCAGGCGTACGTGAAAGGCTTGAAAGCTGTGACATCCCCAAATTCATGCAGGGTCTGCCGATAACTCTCGTTGCGGCTTCCCTCACCTCCATCTCATTCCTCGGCTTCACAGGAATTGTTGATGGCATATTCGGTTAAGAAAGGCGGTATAAAACAATGAATCCTATTTTACTTGCAGTCATAGTTGTTGCCGCCATCGGTATCATCGCCGCAGTTATGCTTGCTGTTGCTTCGATTGTAATGGCAGTACCTGTTGACGAAAAGGCGGAAAAAATCCGTGAGGAGCTTCCCGGTGCCAACTGCGGTGCCTGTGGTTTCTCGGGCTGTGACGGCTACGCCGCCGCACTCTCCAAAGGCGAAACAACCTGCACAACACTCTGCTCCCCCGGCGGAAGCGAGGTTTCCAAAAAGATTGCCGCTATAGCAGGTCTTGCAGCGGGCGAAATTGCTCCTCAGGCGGCTGTAGTGCTTTGCCAGGGCAACAACCACAACGCAGGCACAAAACTCAACTACGTAGGCGTTAAGAGCTGTAAAATGGCAACCCAGCTTTATGGCGGACCCAAGGACTGTATTTACGGCTGTATCGGCTTCGGCGACTGTATTGATGTTTGTCCCTATGATGCAATCCACATCTGCGACGGTGTAGCAAGAATCAATCCCCTCGCCTGCCGTGCGTGTAAGGCATGTATCAAGACCTGTCCCAAGGGCCTTATTGAGCTGCTTCCCCTTCACCAGGCAAAGGCTGCCGTGCTTTGCGCAAACAAGGACAAGGGCGCACTCACCAGAAAAGAGTGTAAGGCAGGCTGTATCGGCTGTATGAAGTGCGTTAAGGCTTGCGAATATGACGCAGTTAAGGTCGAAAACTTCTGTGCAAAGGTTGATTACGACAAGTGTATCGGTTGCGGCAAGTGCCACGAGGCCTGCCCGGTCGGTGCAATAGATGTAATCGAGCTTGGCAAAATGGCTCTCAAGAGTATAAACAGAATATAAAAAAACAAGAGGCTGAAAATCAGCCTCTTATTTTTATAGTATCAAATAACAGAAAAAATAAAGTGCAGAGAAAACTCTGCACTTTTTCTTTTTAATTGATTTTTATTGAAAGAATTTCAAACGGCTTGAGAGAAGCGGAAATTGTGCCGCCCGAAACTGCGCACTCGGTGACCTCATTTTCCATAAGGTCAACCACACTTGCACGCTGGAAGCGGAAATTCGGTCTGATTGTGATATCGCAATCAGCTCCCGTACTCTCGTAAATACGCACAATAATGCCCTTACCGTCTTCGGCAGCCTTAATGCTCTCAATTACTGCAGATCCGCCGTTATCAAACTTCATAAGCTGTGAAGCTTCCTTGGCTTCAATCTGACCGTCGGTCGAAACCTTGGCAACGCTCAGCGGCATATTGAGCTGATATGCGTGCTCGCTGACCTTTGCCTCAACCCTGTCACCCTTGTGGGGGTAGAAGGCATAGGTGAAGGAGTGCTTACCGTAATCGGCATTGACGTCGGGATGGCAGGTTGAACGAAGGAGATTTATATCAATCGTTGTGTCCTTGACCCTGTAGCCGTATTTGCCGTTATTAAGCACAGCTGCACCGTAATCACGCTGTGAAATATCGAGCCACTTCTGTGCGCAGATTTCAAACTGTGCGTGCTGCCAGCTTGTGTTTTCGGTTGTTGAACGCTCGAGTGAGCCGAACTGAATGTCGCACTCCACTTTATCACTGACAACGTTAATCGGGAAGGCTGTACGGAGCATTTTTCTCCTTTCACGCCAGTCTGCTTCAGTTTCAAAGCGGATGATGCCTGCGGGTGTGAGAACGATTTTCTGCTTGAGAACAGACTCATTATATGTAAAGGTCTGTGTTCTGACGGCGTTACCACCCTCTATGCAGAAATCTACCTCCGCGAGCTTCATTTCGGTGGTCACGTCATCAACGTAGTCAAAGCGCATATCCCAGGCATCGCCTCTGTCCTCGTAAAGTGTAAAGGTGTTTGCCTTTTCACCATTGAGCAGCACCTGTCTGCCGTTGATTTTGTCGTAAATTTCGGTAATTGCACCGTTGGAATCAAATGTTACGGAAAGCTTGCCGTTTTCAAGACCTGTTTCATCGCTTGCGCAAGGTTCAAAGCGGTCTGTGCTTTCGTCAAGGCTCTTCATGCCCATAGCCGGTACAGTGATAAGCCTGTAACCGCCCGTGGTCTTGAACTGCTCGGTAACATCAAAGGGAAGAGAGTTGAAAACGATGGTTTCGTTTACTCTGCCGATTGTTGCGGCAACCTTGGCATACGCTGCCTTCTTGATATCGGAAAGACGCTTGAGAAGAACCTTAAAGCGTTCTTCGGCTTCCTGATAAACACGGTTTATTGATGAGCCGGGGAGAATATCGTGGAACTGGTAGAGAAGATATTCTTCCCAGATTTCGTCAAGCTCTGCCTTGGGATAAGGCACGTTTGCGGCAAGCTTTGCCCACACGCAGGCAAACTCCGTTTCACGAAGCGCAAACTCTGCACGGCGGTTATAGCGCTTGATTCTTGACTGGGTGGTGTATGTACCCTGATGCTTTTCAAGGTAGAGCTCACCGACCCACTTTTTGTAATCAGCCTTGTCTTCTGCTATTCTGTCAAGCATATCGATTGAATAGCCCTGCTCACAGGGAACAAGACCGTCAAGATTCTTGATACGCTTAAGACCTTCAAGGTGGAAGTTGCTCGGTCCGCCGCCACCGTCACCGATACCGAAGAGCATAAGTGCTTCTTCACAAACGGCGTTATCCTTGTAATTCTGCTCAATCTTTTTGAGTGACCTCGGCATTGCAGGGCCGTTGTATGTATCCTCGGGAAGAAGATGTGCAAGCACATCCGTACCGTCTATACCAAACCAATTGAAGGTGTGGTGGGGATACACGTTATGCTCACTCCACGAAAGCTTCTGTGTTACGAAATAATCCACACCGCTCTTTTTCATAATCTGCGGCAATGCTGCACTGTAGCCGAAAACATCAGGCAGCCAGAGTGAGCGCACGTCAACGCCGAACTCCTCCATAAAGAACTTTTTGCCGTAGAGGAACTGTCTGACAAGGGGCTCACCGCCGCTGACGTTAGTGTCGGCCTCAACCCACATACCGCCCTGACATTCCCAGCGGTTTTCCTTTACCTTCTGCTTTATTTTTGCATACAACTCGGGATAGTCTTCCTTTACCCATTTGTAAAGCTGAGGCTGGCTTGCGCCGAAGATAAAATCGGGGTATCTGTCCATAAGCTGAATAACATTCGAAAAGGTTCTTGCACCCTTTCTCTTTGTTTCTCTGATGGGCCACAGCCACGCAAGGTCGATATGAGCGTGACCGATACCTGTAACCCTCAATGAGCTGTCGCCGCCCTTGCGGTCAAGCTCTTTATTTAAAATTCTCTTTACGCTTGCTCTGTCAAAATCGGCTGTGGTAATCATACATACAGCGTCGTATGTTCTGCCGAGAAGGCGCTTATAGCGTGCGCTGTTCTTGTCGATACAGCCGAGCACATCTCTGATTACGGAGAGGTCATAATAAATATCGCGAAGCTCTGCATCACAGATTGCAAGGTCTGCTTCCATAACCTTACCGCTGTCCTGATACTTACCGAAAAGGTCGTTACAGCCTGCGTCCGCCCAGAGTGAAATTTCACCGCTTTCCTTGGTAGCCTTGTCCAATACATAGATACGCTTACCGGGACTACCCAGAAAATGGTCAAAGTCAGAGCTTACATTAGTAAGGCAGGCAACAGGTACGCCCGCTTTGTCGAACACGCACATTTCACCGCTGACGTCGAGCATGAGCACGAGATTCTTTTCTCTTTCGCTTTCGGGAATTCTGCCCTCAAAGCAGAACCAGCCGCAATCCCAGAGGTTGCCCCACGAATCGCCGACGGTGAGTATTTTTTCTTCGCCGCTGAAACGATCAGCAAACTTTACGGGCTCACGGGTTACATAGGCCTTAACTGAAAGCGGAGCAATTTTAGTATAAATTGCTGGCTTGATTGTTCTGATTGCATCGTCAATTTTACGAAGCATATATTTTTCTGAATACGGCATTGTTACACCCTTTCTTTTCAGATATATCCCTTTTTGTAAAAGGTCGTACCAAAACTTTGATAATGTTTTGATACGACCTGAAATTTTATGCTGCCGGTTGAGTTGTTGTAAATCTGTCGAACAAGGACTCAAACGAATCTTTGGCTGCTGTTGTTTCCTCTGCAGAGGGCTGCTCGACGGGAGCTGTAGTTGTTTCCTCCAAGCCTGAAGCAGGCTCATCCTGCTCACCGCCGCTTGGAATTTCACTCAAGACACCCGTTGTGGTTTCGTCTGAATCATTGCCGGGCTTCCACCAGTCGAGTATACCGCGCCTTGTGGTAGTCTCTTCGGAATAGCCCTCGCTGTAATCGTTGCCTGAATAGCTCTCCGTAAAGTCTGTTGAATCGCTTGAGCCGTTGTCATTAAACTTAACGTAGTCAAGCGCAGAGTCACGGTGCTCATCAAGCTCAATATTCGTTGTGCCGTAAAGCGCAAGCTGAACACGCTGAGCCGCAACCGGATAATCAACAACCCAGTAGGATGCACCGTTTATCATAGCGTCCTTACGGGTGTCCTCGTCGGGCATTGTGACCTGCTTGATTTCGTAGCCAAGCCAGCCCTGGGCAATAGCCTGTGCGCCGTAGGAAAGAATCTGGCTCTTACCGCAATCAGTTGCAAGAAGCGGAAGCAGGGTGTCAATAGCGTTGTTTAGCTGAGTGAGTGAAGCACCCTTTGCGCTGTTGATAATAGCACTGATAAGCGTTCTCTGACGGCGTGTACGGGAAACGTCGCTATCCGCATCACACTTACGGATACGGGCATAGACAAGCGCCTGCTTGCCGTCAAGCTTAACCGGACCGTAGTTGGGTATTTTTTTGATACTTGTGGTTGTGCGGTTGATGTACCTCTGCTCATATTCCATCATATCAACCGTAACACCGCCCAGAGCATCGATAACCTTCGGGAAGCTGGTAAAGTCAACCGCTACATAATAGTCAATGTCTATTTTGTAGTCCTTTTCAAGTGTTGCAACGGTTGTTGCCGAACCGCCCTTTGAATAGGTTGCGTTGACCTTTGCCCAGTAACCTCTGCCATTAGCCTCAAAATATGTGCGGCTGTCACGCATAAAGGAGCAAAGGGTAATTGTTTGTGTCTTCTTGTTGATTGAAACAAGCATAAGCACGTCGGAATTGCCACCGTATTTGACACCGTTTTTGCCGTCAACACCGATGAGCAGAACGTTTATTACGTAATCCTGCGACATAATGCTGCCGTCGAGCTGATACCACTTTTTGAGCAAATCGTCAAGCGAAGCGGCATCGGAAACCTCGTGCATAGCGTCAAAATTTTCATCCTCAAAGCTTTCCGAATAGTTTTCATCTCCGGTAAAAATCTCGTCCTCACCCGCATAGTTGATAAGGTCGAGCTTGTCCATAATGAAGGAAGCAACAAGAGCACCAATCATAAGCACCAGCAGAATAATCATACCGATTAAAATACGCTTGGTGTTCTTTTTGTTGTCCTTAAGCAAAAATTCGACAAACTTGTTGGGATAGCAGATTTCACGCTGGTCAAGCGGCTTGTGTCCGCGCTGGTACGCCGGCTTTTCCTTTGAGCTGTCTGAATAGACATCCTCAAACTGCATTTTTCTGTTGTTTTCTTCCATATCTCTTTCCCTTTAAAGTGCTTTTAGGTTTCTTGAGTTATTTCTTCTTTTGTTTCGTTGTTTTCCTGTACCGCTTCTTCGTCCTGCGCCTGAGCGGATTCTTCTTCACGTTCTGCTGTGGTAGCTGTTACGAGGCTGTCGCCCTCGCTCACACGCATTACGCGAACGCCCTTGGAAGTACGGGAGAAGAGGCTGATAGAATCGGACGGCATACGGATGATAACACCGCTTGAGGAAATAAGGATAATATCCTCGTCTTCCTTAACGTTCATAAGTGCGGCAACCTTGCCGTATTTTTCCGTCTTGTAGTTTGTAACGCCCTTACCGCCTCTGGACTGAGCACGGTATTCGTCACCCGGGCTTCTTCTTCCGTAGCCCGTTTCGGTAACGGTGAGGACAAAATCATCATCCGTTACTTTGTCCATACCGACAACCTCGTCATCCTCACGAAGCTCGATAGCCTTAACGCCACGGGCAGTTCTGCCGATGGGTCTCGCATCGTTTTCGTTGAAGCGGATTGAGAAGCCGTTTCTGGTTGCAACAAGAAGGTCGTCGTTACCGTAGGTGAGCTTGACCCATGCAAGCTCGTCATCCTCATCGAGGTTGATGGCAATAACGCCGTTCTTGCGGATATTCTTGTATGCATCAAGAAGAGTACGCTTGATAATACCCCTTCTTGTAACCATGCACAGATATTCACCGTCTGCCTCGGCAGGTACTCTTATCATTGCCGAAATCTTCTCGTCTGCATCGAGCGGAAGAATATTGACAGCGTTCATACCCTTGCTTGTACGTGAGCTCTCGGGGATTTCATAGCCCTTGAGCTTGTATGCCTTACCGAAGTTGGTGAAGAACATAATATGGTCGTGTGAGGAGCAGGTGAACATTGTAGTCACAAAGTCCTCCTCACGGCGGGTCATACCCATAACGCCTCTGCCGCCTCTGCGCTGGCTGCGGTAGGTGTCGGCAGGCATACGCTTGAGGTAGCCCTTGCTTGTGAGAGTATAAACGCTCTCCTCTTCGGGGATAAGGTCTTCAATGTCAACCTCGCCGCTGACATTGCAGATTTCCGTTCTTCTCTCATCGCCGTATTTTTCCTTGGTAACAAGAGCTTCTTCTTTGACAAGCTCTCGCACCTTTGCCTCGCTGCCGAGGATTTCAAGGTATTCGGCAATTTTCGCCTTGAGGGCAGCCATTTCGTCCTCAATCTTCTGGCGCTCCATACCTGTCAACTGACCAAGACGCATCTCAACAATCTTCTGAGCCTGAATATCATCAAGACCAAAGCGTTCCATAAGACGAGCCTTACCTGTCTGCTGGTCGGGAGAATTGCGGAGTATATTGATAACCTCATCAATAAAGTCAAGAGCAATGAGATAGCCCTCGAGAATATGAGCTCTGTCCTGAGCCTTTTTGAGGTTATACTGTGTACGGCGTGTGATAACCTCGCACTGGAAGTTGATGTAATTTTCGAGCATTTCCTTAAGAGTAAGGATTCTCGGCACACCGTCAACAAGGGCGAGCATAATTACGCCGAAGGTGGTCTGCATCTGTGTGAAATTGTAAAGCTGATTGAGTACAACCTGCGGATTTGCCTCGCGCTTGAGGTCAACAACAATCTGCATACCCTCAATTGCGGAATAGTCGTTAATGTCTGAAATGCCCTCAATACGCTTCTCCTTTACGAGGTCAGCAATGCTCTCGATAAGACGGGCTTTGTTGACACCGTAAGGAATTTCCGTAACAACGATGCGGAAACGGTTGTTCTTGGTTTCCTCAATTTCAGCCTTTGCACGCACGGTAATCTTGCCTCTACCCGTTGCATAGGCAGCACGGATACCTGCCTTACCCATTATAAGGCCTGCTGTCGGGAAATCAGGACCCTGGATGTGCTCCATAATATCAACAAGCTCCGCCTCGGGGTTATCAATAACGCAACACATTGCGTCAACAACCTCGCTGAGGTTGTGGGGCGGAATATTGGTTGCCATACCGACAGCGATACCCATCGAGCCGTTTACGAGAAGGTTGGGGATTCTCGACGGAAGAACGGTAGGTTCCTTAAGACGGTCGTCATAGTTGGGAACAAAATCAACCGTGTCCTTGTCGATATCGCCGAGCATTTCAAGCGAAATCTTGCTCATTCTGGACTCTGTGTAACGGTAGGCCGCAGGCGGGTCGCCGTCTATCGAACCGAAGTTACCGTGACCGTCAACCATCATATAGCGCATTGAGAAAGGCTGCGCAAGACGTACCATTGCATCGTAAACAGATGCGTCACCGTGAGGATGGTAACGGCCGAGAACAGAACCGACCGTGTCAGCACATTTTCTGTGCGGCTTGTCGGGATAAAGGCTGTTCTCGTACATTGTGTAGAGTATTCTTCTGTGAACGGGCTTCATACCGTCCCTTACATCGGGGAGAGCACGGGATGTGATAACCGACATCGAATAATCGAGGAAGGATTTGCGCATCTCGCTATTGAGTTCAACATTGATGATTTTCTGATTGGCTACAGATTCTGCATCAAAACCCATTTCATTCACCTCGCAACAACGCAGAATATTGCGTCATTACTTCCTTATCTTAGTTTTAGAAAACAACCGCCGATAAACCGTATCCGATTTTCATCGGCGGGTTGCAAGGGCAGTTCTGAAACTTACGGTGCAAAGGCTGTGTGATTATTTTTTGTCAGACTGTTTTCAAAAACGCAGGTAATACTTTGTGTATTGCCGAGTATCTTGAGAGCAGTATGGCGGAAAAAGAACGCACAGGATTAGTGCTGTAAGTTTTCAGGGGTGCCCGTCAATTAGTCTTCGGGGAAGAATGCCTTGTGGACAGCAGCAACAGCCTTATCAGCCTGCTCGATGTCGATGAGAACGGAAATCTTGATTTCGCTTGTGGAAATCATCTGGATGTTGATATCCTTCTCGTAAAGTGCCTCAAACATCTTGGAAGCTGTACCGGGATGTGTTTCCATACCTGCGCCGACAACGGAAATCTTTGCAACGGATGTGTCGCAGATGATGCTTTCGTCAGCAAGGTCGAAGGAATCCTTGATGATGCTTACTGCAAGCTCGCCGTTGGACTTTGCAACGGTGAAGGTGATATCCTTTGTGTCGTCTCTGCCGACGGACTGAAGGATGATATCTACATTGATATTCTTAGCTGCAAGCTTTGCAAACAGCTTGAAAGCAATACCGGGTGTGTTGGGAACACCGATAACTGATATACGGGCAACATCCGTATCCTTTGTGACGCCTCTGATTAACATTTTTTCCATTTTAGCTACCTCCTTGACAATTGTGCCGGGTACTCTCTTAAGGCTCGAAAGAACCTCTACCTCGACGTTGTATTTTTTGGCCATTTCGACCGAGCGATTGTTGAGAACCTGTGCGCCGAGCGTTGCAAGCTCGAGCATTTCATCGTATGTGATTTCTGCAAGCTTCTTTGCATTGCCTATCTTTCTGGGGTCTGCGGTGTAAACACCTTCAACATCTGTGAAAATCTGGCAACGGTCTGCATGAAGAGCAGCAGCAATTGCAACTGCACTTGTGTCCGAACCGCCTCTGCCGAGGGTTGTGATATCATCGAAGCTGTTGAGACCCTGGAAGCCTGCAACGATAACGATGTTGCGCTTGCCGATTTCGTTCTTGAGTCTTTCGGGCTGAACCTTTTTGATTCTTGCGAAGCCGTGAACATTGTCTGTTTTGAAGCCTGCCTGCCAGCCGAGAAGAGAAACTACGGGGTAGCCCTCTGCTTCGATTGCCATTGCGAGAAGTGCACTGGACATCTGCTCGCCTGCGCTGAGAAGGGAGTCCATCTCACGCTTGGATGCCTTGGGGTTAATTTCGGCTGCCTTTTCGATAAGGTCATCCGTTGTGTCACCCTGAGCGGAAACAACAGCAACAACATCATTGCCCTTTTTGTAGGTGTCGATGATGATGGAAGCAACGTTGCGTACACGTTCAGCGTTGGCAACGGAGCTGCCGCCGAATTTCATTACTATCAATCCCATATATGATAACCTCCTGTGGGTACAACCGCCTGAGCGGTTGCGAGAATAATTTACTGCTTTATATTTTATTTAAGAAACCTGTAAGCGGTTACTCAATAATCTGTTACTCTGATTACGCTGCCGACCTGAATGCTTGCCTTGGCAATCTTCTCGTCGAACTCACGCTGTGTGATTGCGGCGGTGATAAAGCCGAGCTCGTCTGCCGCAGCACCATCGTATGTGAGATACTCAACCTCGCCGAAGAGGTCTGCAATGCTCTGCTTTGCAACAGCTTCATCCGCAAAGGAAGCACGCACGAAGAAGGGGTGCTTGATATCACGGTAGCTGACAACGTAGTCTGCAATGCTGTTTTCCCAGCCAAAGAACTTTCTGCGCTCGGTGTGCTTTGCGCAGTCGATAACGTCAGCAACAACGGCACTTGCTGTGGGAAGCTTACCTGCGCCTCTGCCGTAGAATACTACATCGCCGATAGCATCACCTCTGACAAGGATAGCGTTGAATACATCGTCAACACCTGCAAGCTGGCTGTGGCTCTGGATGAACGCAGGAGAAACCATTGCGCTGATTTTGCCGTCGCCATAGCGTGTAGCTCTGCCGATAAGCTTGATTACGCCGCCCCAGGCTTTTGCGTACTCAACATCGGCAAGAGCGATTTTGGTAATACCCTCTGTGTAAACCTCGTCGGGATAGACGTGGTTGCCAAAGCACAGAGAAGCGAGAATGCAAATCTTTCTGCAGGCGTCCTTACCCTCAACGTCTGCGCTGGGGTCACGCTCTGCGTAGCCGAGCTCCTGAGCAATTTTGAGAGCAGCCTCAAAGCTCATACCGTCGTTAATCATCTTGGTGAGGATGAAGTTTGTTGTACCGTTGAGGATACCTGCAATCTCATCAATCTCGTTTGCGGCAAGGCACTGGCTGATGGGACGGATAATCGGGATACCGCCGCCGACGCTTGCTTCGAACAGGAAGTTAACGTTCTTTTCCTCTGCAACCTTGAGAAGCTCATAACCCTTTGCGGCAACAAGCTCCTTGTTGGAGGTGACAACGCTCTTGCCTGCCTTGAGGCAGTCGAGAACGAAATCGTAAGCAGGGTGAACGCCGCCCATTGTTTCGACAACAATGCCGATTGTTTCATCATTCAGGATATCCTTGAAATCCTTGGTGAAAAGAGCCTCGTTCTCATCACCGGGGAAATCACGAAGGTCGAGAATACGTGTCACCTTCATTTCATCCTGCATACTGCGTTTTGTGATGCTTGCATTGTTCTTTTTGAGGACCTCGGCAACGCCTGAACCGACAACGCCGTAGCCCATAATTGCTATATTCATATCTATTCCTCCGAAGGGGTAAATTTCTGCAATTTATGACGGCAAAACATTCTTCCCATCATATCTTTAGCATTATACCACATTATAATAATATAATAAAGGGGTAAACAAAATTTTTCTCCGTAAATTAATAAAAAATCGGGCATTTTTCAGCCCGATTTTCGTTAAAATTGTTATATTTTATTCTTCTTCAATCGCTGCCTTGCCTGCAAAGGCCTGACGGATTTTTTCGTAGTTTTCGGGGGTGAACTTCGGGCTGCGGTCGTAGTAATATACGCCGTTCTGCTCCTGCTCGATGTTGGTCAGCTGAGTGTAGCAATATGCACAGCACTCCTTGCAGTCAAGTATAGCCTTAGTCTGGCCGCAGATACGCTCAACAGCCTCGTCCTCGGTTGTCGGGTTCGTACCGTAGCCCCAGCCGTTTTCTTCACCGGGTGCCCACCATACTCCGCCGTATTCGCTGACGAAATAAGGCTGTCCGCCGTAGGACTGTCTGTGCGGGTGCGGCTCGTGAACAACACCTGCTGCAAGGTCTGTCTTTTCCATCATTTCCCTGAGCTTTTCGGGGTCGGGCTCATATTCATGTATATCGTAAATATCAGTCATAACATGATAGTTACCGCTTGTATCGATACAGGGACGGGTGTTGTCCGCCGCCTTTGTTACAAGGTAAATGCCGGCAAGAACAGAATTATCCTGCTGTCTGCCGTCACGGTCCCACGTTTCATTAAAAGGACACCAGCCGACAATTGCAGGGTGGCTATAGTCACGGTCGATTTCCTCAAGCCACTCGGGAATAAAGCGCGCAAGCGCACCGACATCCGTGTGGTCAAGACCCCAGTTGCCTGCCTCGCCCCATACGATATAACCCATCTTGTCTGCGTGATAGAGGAAGCGCTGTTCAAACACCTTCTGGTGAAGTCTTGCGCCATTGAAGCCGCAAGCAAGAGAAAGCTCGATATCCTTTACAAGTGCCTCATCTGTGGGTGCAGTGTAAATTCCGTCGGGGTAGAAGCCCTGGTCAAGCACAAGGCGCTGGAACACCTTTTTGCCGTTGATGCACATACAGTTGTCCTTCATAGAAACCGTACGCAGGCCGAAATATCCCTTAGCTGTGTCGATAACCTCGCCATTCTTTACAAGCTCATATCTGAGGTCGTAAAGTCTGCCGTTGCCAACCTCCCAGAGATGTGCTTCATTGAGCGCCATTGAAACGTTTACAGTATTGCACATAACATCTGCAACCGCTGTGCCGACCTCAACACCGTCATAATATGCCGTAAGCTGAATTTCAGTATCGTTGATATCTCCTGCAACGGTAATATCGCAGTTGATAATACCTGAAAGGTCAGCTGTCTTGATTTTGGAATTGGAGATATAAGTATTGCTTACCTGCTCAATCCATACTGTCTGCCAGATACCTGTTGTTCTTGTGTAGTCACAGCCGTGAGAATAGTATTCTTCACTCTGCTTGCCTCTGGGCTGTACACCTTTAATCATAAGGTCAACAGCGTTTACGACAATTGTGTTTTCGCCGTCCTTTACAGCCTTTGTGATATCAATTACAAAGCCTGTATAACCGCCGATGTGCTTGGGGAATTCAACACCGTTCACCCATACAGTTGTTTCGAAATCGCAAGCCTCGAAGTGCAGAAGTGTTCTGCCCTCACCCTTTACAAGGTCAACGGTGCGTCTGTACCAGACAGAATGCATAAAATCCTTATAATTAACGCCCGACAACTCACTTTCAGGGCAGAACGGTACAACTATCTTCTTTGTGTATTCTGCGCCTTCTGCAAACATTTTGCGAGCCTTGCCGCTATTGCCGAAGTCAAATTCAAAATCCCACTCACCGTTGAGGTTTATGTAACTTTCACGCACAAACTGCGGACGCGGATATTCACTGCGGGGAATAAAATTGCTCATAAAAATTCTCCTGTTATTTCAATTTTTATTTTATCTTATTTTGTTTTACTTGCAAGAAGTCTTTGCTTCTCATCCCAGAGCGCCTGAGAAAGGTCAACATAGTAGCGGTGCGGATTTTCAAAACGGGTTACCTCGTCCCAGAGTGTGTCAACCTGTGCTTTACAATAAGCCTTTGTGTCCTTGAGGTCAGGGCACTCATAGATGCACTCACCCTTTTCGAACAACTGTACCTGAAGCGGTTTTGCTGTGAAATCAGTCACCATCTTACGCTTCCATGTATGAACGGGATCAAATATTTCATAAGGCTCAGAATCGTCGATAACCTCATCCTTGAGTGTTATTACATCGGCAATTGCTTTGCCTGTTTCATTGTCGTAAAGTCGCCACGGCTGCTTGAAGCAGGGTGTTGTAATCTTGCCGACATTTTCGCTTATCTTGATTTTTGGTATGAGTTCACCGTCGTGTGCAACAGCAACAAGCTTATATACACCGCCGAAAACAGGTGCGGAGGAAGCGGTAATAAGCCTTTCGCCGACGCCGAAGGAATCCACCTTTGCACCCTGAATAAGCATATCACGGATGATGTATTCATCAAGCGAGTTAGAGGCAACAATTGCACAATCCTCAAAGCCTGCCTCATCGAGCATTTTACGCATTTTCTTTGAAAGATAGGTTATATCGCCACTGTCGATACGCACGCCCTTGGGTCGGAATCCTCTGGGCAGTACTTCACGCTTAAACGCTTCAATAGCATTTGGAATACCGCTCTTGAGGACATTGTATGTATCCACAAGAAGCGTACAGTTATCGGGATATTCCTTGGCATAGGCACAGAAGGCATCGAGCTCGGTGTCAAACATCTGCACCCAGCTGTGTGCCATAGTACCGAGCGCGGGAATATCAAAATCACGCTCACTCATTGTACAGGCAGTACCCACACAGCCGCCGATATACGCAGCTCTTGCGCCGTAAATTGCACCGTCAAAGCCCTGTGCACGGCGTGAACCAAATTCCATAACTGTTCTGCCCTGTGCGGCACGCACGATACGGTTTGCCTTGGTTGCAATAAGGCTCTGGTGGTTGATACAAAGCAACACCATCGTTTCGATAAGCTGAGCCTGAATGACAGGGCCTTTTACCGTGACAATAGGCTCACCGGGGAAAATCGGCGTACCTTCCGGAACAGCCCAGACATCGCAGGCAAATTTGAAATTTTTCAGATAGTCAAGAAACTTTTCATCAAAGCCCTTTCTGCGAAGCAAGGCAATATCGTTATCATTAAAGGTGAGCGATTCGAGGTATTCGATAAGCTGCTGAACGCCTGCCATAATCGCAAAACCGCCGCCATCAGGCACAGAACGGTAGAACATATCAAAAACAGCCTCACTGTCTGCCATACCGTTGTTAAAGTAGCCCTTAGCCATAGTCAACTCGTAAAAATCCATAAGGGCCGTCAGGTTGCGTCCTCTTTCGCCATCACGTTTAAAGGTCATAATTTCACCCCTGATAAGTAGAATTTATGTATATACATTGTATATTATAGCACAAACAGCCAGGAATACAACCACAAATGTTTCTTTTTCAAAATATACACTTTGTATATTTTTGCGTTTTTCTTCTGCTTTTTTTTAATAATTGTATAAAAATGCTCGAGTGTGTATTATTGACCTGTAATTTTTATAGTGATATAATAGATACAGAAGTGGAATGTTTCTTCTTTTGTTTTTATACTTTTTGTTTACTACCTGAAATCAAAGGAGAATATCAATATGAGAACCAGAAAGCAGTCACTCGGAGACAGGAACATAGTCGGCGCAAAAATCGAACAGCACCGCAAGGCCATCGGCCTCAAGCAGAAGGATTTACTTACACAACTTCAGATAAACGGTGTTGACCTCAACGCTTCGGGGCTTTCAAAGCTTGAAGGTCAGCTCAGATATGTAACGGATTTTGAGCTTGTTGCCATTTCAAAGGTGCTCGGAGTGAGCATTGACTGGCTTCTCGGCATAGATAACGATAAATAAACACAAAAAAATTAAAGGCATATACATACTTTTGCGGTATGTATATGCCTTCTTTTTGTATCAAATTTTACATTAATTTCTCAACACCCACATTTTCACTACGGCAAGCGTTTCGCGCAGGGTGCTCGGCACAAGCGTGTACCACATAGTGTTGCTGTGAGTGTGTGTAACCGCACCAAAACCCGCTATTCTTGCAAGCGAGCTTGCACGATAAATGTGATATTCGTTGCTGACGAAAGCCGTTGCATATTCACCTTCAAAAAGGCTGTCGAGTATTCTTTTTGAATTGACAAAATTCTCGTAAGTGCTTGTCGCCTTTTCTTCTTTGACTATTTTATCCTGCGGTATTCCACGGGAAAGCAGATATCTCTCCATTGCAAGTGCCTCAGTTATATCCTCCTGCGGACCCTGACCGCCGCTGACGACAATCAACAGGTCTTCATTTTCCTCATAGCAATCAATCGCCGCATCCAGTCTGTTTTTCAGCCCTTGGGTAAGCAGCTCCCCTCTTATTCCCGAGCCGAGCACGATTATCGCGTGCTCCTTGCCGCTTACCGTATCGGAAAGACCATATGAAAGCAGAAACATCACAAATACAACCAAAGCGGAAATGCAGGCAAAAAAAGCCGTCTTCAGCCATGACGGAAGATTCTTCGCCTTATCGAAAAATGCACCGTAAAGCACAAAGCTTAAGCCCAGCAGCAAGGCAAAAAGCAAACCGATATTGAAATTCGAAGTAAAAAACATTACAACGGCGTTAAGGGTTAGTATTACGCCAACTGTCACGAAAAATACTTTTGCTGATTTTTTCTTTCTCTTCTTTTCCATAATAAGTCACATCCTTGCAGTTATGATAAACCGCAATTCTTACAAAATTATTAAGAAAAGATAACAAATCAGAAAAAGAAAAAGCCTGAGTGACTTTCGCCACTCAGGACTTTTGAAGTTTACAATCAGGTTAAATTATTCGTTGATCTTTGTAACAACGCCTGAACCGACTGTACGGCCACCCTCACGGATAGCGAAGCGGAGACCCTCTTCGATAGCGATGGGAGTGATAAGCTCAACGTTCATAACAACGTTGTCGCCGGGCATGCACATTTCAACACCCTCGGGAAGGTTGATAACACCTGTAACGTCTGTTGTTCTGAAGTAGAACTGGGGACGGTAGTTGTTGAAGAAGGGTGTGTGACGGCCGCCTTCATCCTTGGAAAGGACGTAAACCTGGCCGGAGAACTTTGTGTGGGGGTTGATTGAACCGGGCTTTGCAAGAACCTGACCACGCTCGATCTCAGTTCTCTGAACACCACGGAGAAGAGCACCGATGTTGTCGCCTGCCTCTGCATAGTCGAGGAGCTTACGGAACATTTCGATACCTGTAACAACTGTCTTTCTTCTCTCTTCGGAAAGACCAACGATTTCGATTTCCTCACC
>JAZRQW010000008.1:0-32820 GCA_045650165.1 Acutalibacteraceae bacterium
GATGTGTGAGCCGGGAAGTGAATCGTGGAACTGGTTTGTGAGAATCATCTGCCAGCCTTCGTTGAGCTTTTCAAGAGGATACTCATAGCCGTTCTTCATTGCGATTGAAGCAAAGATTTCTGCCTGACGGTAGAGATTTTCGCTGTATCTGTTAAGCTTCTTGAGAAGAGCCTTTGTGGTGTGAACACCTCTGTGCTCTTCAAGATAAAGTTCGTCTTTCCATGTGGGGATGTTTGTATCGGTTGCGTTAGCCTTCATTCTTGCAAGTGAATCTTCAATCTTGCTGGGCTTTGTTTCAGGAAGACCGGGGAAGCTCTTATAACGCTTTGCATATTCGAGCATTTCGGTGTCAACACCGCCGCCGCCGTCGCCCCAGCCGTAGCAATACATCGATTCGCCGATGGTAGCCTTGTCTGTGTACTTCTTCCAGTTCATCTTGAGTGAGTCAGCCTCAACAGTACCGATGAAATGAGTGGGGGGAACAATTGAGAATACCTTTGAGCCGTCGGGACCTTCCCACCAGAATGTGCTGTACTGCCAGGGGTTTGTATCGTTCCAGATACCCATCTTATGAGTTACGAAATACTCAACGCCTGCCTTCTTGAGAATCTGGGGCATTGCGTAGCCGTTACCGAATACGTCGGGCACCCAGCAGGTCTTGGGTGTGATGCCGAACTTCTCCTCTGCAAAGCGGACACCGTGGAGAAGCTGACGAACAAAGGATTCACCGGAAACAAGGTTACAGTCGGGCTCAACCCACATTGCGCCGATGTATTCCCATCTGCCTTCCTTGATTCTGTCAAGCACCTGTCTGTAAAGCTCGGGGTAACGCTGCTCCATTTCGATATATGTAGGAGCGGTGCTCTGTGAGAAAATGAAATCGGGGTACTGCTCCATAAGACGGAGCATTGTTGCGTGTGTTCTGCCGAGCTTACGGACATACTCCTTGTAAGCCCACATGAATACGATATCAAGGTGGGAGTTACCAACGAGAGAAAGTGTACCCTCGGTCTTGTAGTTGGGGTTGTTGTAAACTCTGTCCTTGAGAACCTTCTGTGCTGCAAGAAGGCCTGCCTTGAACTCGTCGCCTTCCTTATCGAAATCAACGTGTGTGAAGGCTTCCTTGAGTGCGGAGCGGATAAGCTCTGCAAGGCCTGTATCAAGAACAGGCATAAACAAAGCGTTGAAAACAGCCTTGAAATCCCAGTAAACCTCTTCTACAACAGGGTCAACAACGCCGATGAAGGAGCAGGAAAGAGTCTTTACAGTGGACTCATTCGAGTGCCATACATAGTAAGACTCGATGTCAACATCGTAGTGTTTGCCTGCCTCTGCGCTGTCGGAAAGGAGCACGCTGTTACGGAAGGGGTCAAGACCCTGATAGGGCTCGCCGTTAAGAGAAAGAAGGGAGTCGCCGCCGAAATAGACGTTAAGTGTTACCTTCTTGCCTGCAAAGCGCTCGGGGATATCGAAGGAATTCTTGAAGAAAGCAGACCAGCCGTTGTTACCCCAGCGGTCGCCTACATTGAGCTCCTTCCACTCGTCATAAAGGTATTCGTAATCGCCTACGCCCTTGTAGATGCATTCCTTCATCTTCCATGCGGGGAGGGATTCAATATCGGTGTAAATTCTCTTTTTGAGGGTCTTGAGCTTGACGTTTACAACATCGTCAAACGAGAAAATACCTCTCTGCTTGCCTTTCGTGGCGTCACGCCAGTCGTCAACATGGGCATCCATTGCGTCAAGAGCAGCAACAGCGTCCATATTCTTGATTTCTGCCAAATCAATCGTCCTTTCTTTATGTAAAATTTAATGATATATTGTTTTATTACAAAACTTTATCTTTTATAGTATAACACCAACGCACGGAGATTTCAACAACAATTTGCAGTTTATCTCTACACAACATATAAGTAACAGCGGTACAAACTCCGCGAGGAATTTATACCGCTGATTTTCACTCTGCTCTGTTCATTGCGGCAAGTGGGTCAACCGTACTGCCGTTGACTGTAATTTCAAGGTGGAGGTGCAAGCCGTCCGCCGCTTCAACGGGAATTGAGGCAAGCTCCCCTATCTCCTGACCGTTTTTAACACTTTCACCCTTCTTCGGCGTTGTTCCCTCTTTAAGTCCGCAGTACTTTACTATCATTGTGTTGCCGTGGTCAATTTCAACCACCGTGCCCCACATTTCATCTGTATAGACAGCCTTTACCGTACCGCTCTGGACGGCAAGCACACGTGTGTTTTCTCCACCCGTAAAATCAATGCCGTTGTGCACACGCCAGTCACCCATTGTTTTTGAGCTTACCATTTCGCCGTGCGAATAATCCTTGAGAATATCCGTTCCCAGAGGCAGGGTGAATTTGCCCGTAAACGGCAGATTCTCCTCAGGTTTTACGGTTGTCGGCTCGTGAGTTGTATGCACACGGGTTGTTGTCTGCTCAACGGTTATCTTCTTTTCAGGTTTGTCTGCCCCAAGCGTACCACCCTGATTATCCCAATCAACCGTGGTAGAGGTTTCGGGCACGCTGAAAGACTTTTTCATGGCAGCATAAGAGCCTATTCCGAGTGCCGTTATGCACAAGAGCAAAAGCGTGTAAAGTCCGAGCCTGCCCAATGTATTTCCACCTGTTTTTTTGAACTCAAAATCCATAATTTTATCCCTCCGTAACACTATTATTGGGGATAACGGAAAGATTTATACAGCAACAGCGAAAAAGACATCCTGCATAACACAGGATGCCTTTTCCACAAATTTGAGGGGGTAAAAACACCTTTGTGGAAAAACGTTGCGGCTTCGTTTTCCCGGTGCACAATTATAATAGCAAGCTTGTTTGCGCGCAGAATGAACAAACTGTAAATATAATGTGTTTTTCATTTGTTTTCCGAAGACGAAAAATTTTTTGATTTTTTGCAAACAAATGTTTGCTTTTTGCAAAAAGATGTGCTATAATCGCTTTAGCAGAACATATGTACTGCTGATTTTCCGCAAAAATTCGGGTGTTTATCACACTTTCAGGAGGATGCTTTCATGTTAAATGAAACTCAGCAAAAAATATACAACTTTTTACTTGAGCGCCTTCAGGACGGCGTTCCCCCTTCTATAAGGGAAATCGGTGCGCACGTTGGCCTCAAATCTACATCATCCGTTCAGGCATCGCTCGACGCACTCGAAAACGAGGGCTTCATTTCCCGCGATCCGCTTCTCAAGCGCTCCATACGTATAGTCGGTCAGGAGGACCTTTCCAACATCAAGCAGGTGCCCATTCTCGGTACCGTTACCGCAGGTGCACCCATACTTGCCGTTGAACAGATTGAGGGGTATCTCCCCTACGCCGGTTTTGCATCGAAGGATAAATCACTCTTTGCCCTTCGCGTACGCGGCGAAAGTATGCTCAACGCAGGTATTCACGACGGCGACCTTGTTGTGGTGGAAAGAACACCTGTAGCACGCAACGGCGAAATCATAGTTGCACTTGTTGGTGACGAGGCTACAGTCAAGACATTTTATAAGGAAAACGGCCATTTCAGGCTTCAGCCCGAAAACGATGCGTACGAGCCCATTATTGTCGATGAGATTGCCATTCTCGGCAAGGTTGTTGCGCTCCACCGTTATTATTGATTTTTTCAACAAATCTTACGGCAGAACAGGTATAATTTTTCTATAGTTTTTTTATTCATAATATATTGATATTTCTTCCTCTCCTTGTTATAATGTTTTTTAATAATTTACAAGGTCATTTCTGAAATTTCAGGGACGACCAAAGAACATAACAAGTGGGGAGAGATAACTATGATGACTCGTGAAGAAAAATTCTGCAAAGAAGGTCTTACCTTCGACGATGTTCTGCTTATTCCGGCAGAAAGCGATGTCCTGCCCAAGGATATCGATGTTTCCACAAAGCTCACAAAAGATATCACGCTTAATATGCCTATCATGACAGCAGCCATGGACACCGTTACGGAGTCCCGTATGGCTATTGCCATTGCGCGTGAAGGCGGTATTGGCGTTATCCATAAGAACATGTCCATTGAGGCACAGGCAGAAGAGGTTGACAAGGTAAAGCGTTCTGAGAACGGCGTTATCCGCAACCCCTTTTTCCTTTCTCCCGAGCACAGCGTAAGCGATGCGCTTGACCTTATGAAGCGTTACCGCATTTCCGGTGTGCCGATTTGTGAGGGCGGCAAGCTTGTCGGTATTCTCACAAACCGTGACCTTCGCTTTATGACAGATTTCAGCGGCAAAATCGGCGCTGTTATGACAAGTGAAAACCTCGTTACAAGCCACATCGGCACTACACTTGACGAAGCTCAGGCTATTCTTATGAAGCACAAGATCGAAAAGCTTCCCCTTGTTGATGAAAGCGGCTTCCTCAAGGGCCTCATCACCATCAAGGATATAGAAAAGGCTGTTCAGTACCCCAACTCCGCAAGAGATGCAAGCGGAAGACTTCTCTGTGCCGCTGCAGTAGGTGCAACAGCAGACGTTCTCGAAAGAGCTTCCGCTCTTGTAGATGCAGGCGTCGACGCACTTGTTCTTGACTCTGCACACGGTCACAGCCAGAACATACTCAAGTCCGTTTCCAAGGTTAAGGCTGCATTCCCGAACCTTTCCGTTATCGCAGGTAACATCGCAACTGCAGAAGGCACAAAGGCTCTTATCGATGCAGGTGCTGACTGTGTCAAGGTCGGTATCGGCCCCGGCTCCATCTGTACAACACGTGTTATCGCAGGTATCGGTGTTCCCCAGATTACCGCTATCTTTGATGCTGCTGAAGAAGCTGCAAAGCACGGCATCAACGTAATCGGTGACGGCGGTATCAAGTACTCTGGCGAAATCGTTAAGGCACTCGCTGCAGGCGCAAGCGTTATTATGGTCGGCTCACTTGTAGCAGGCTGTGAAGAGTCACCCGGCGATACAGAAATCTACCAGGGCAGACAGTTCAAGGTTTACCGTGGTATGGGCTCACTCGGCGCTATGGCCAACGGCAGTAAAGACAGATACTTCCAGGAGGACAACCGCAAGCTTGTTCCCGAAGGTGTTGAAGGCCGTGTTCCCTACAAGGGACTTCTTTCCGACACTATCTTCCAGCTTCTCGGCGGCCTTCGCTCCGGTATGGGCTACTGCGGCTGCCACACAATCAAGGAGCTCCAGGAAAAGGCACGCTTTGTCCGCATAACAGGCGCAGGCCTTATCGAGAGCCATCCGCACGATGTTTACATCACCAAGGAAGCTCCCAACTACTCAGGCGGCAACTGCTAACCGAATTTCCAGAAGAAAGGTAATGGACTGATGAACAGAATCCGTCTCATTCTTCTTGCAGGTCTTTGCATATTCGTTGCGGTGCTGAGCATAGCTTATATTACCGTAGGTATGGACAGCAAAGATCCTGAAACCACCACACAGAACACAACAGAAAATTCCACCGAGCCCGACACATCAACAGTTGAGCCGAGCACGGAAGAAAACGCTTCAACAACCGAAGGCTCTTCCGAAGCCGAAACAACAACTCAAGCCGAAACCACGACAAGGGAGCCTGAAACCATGGGCGGTGAATACGAATACGCTTATGCAGGTTTCAATCCGTCGGTAGCTGTTGTCGACAATGAAAAATGGAATCTTCTGCTTGTTAACCAGAAATATATTCTGCCCGAGGGTTACACCGTACAGACGGCTGAAATCAAGGGCGGCGGTCAGTCGCTGGACTACCGCGTTGTACCCCACTACAACAAAATGGTAGCCGCCGCAGAGGCTGACGGCATTTCCCTTATTCCCGTTTCGGGCTACAGAAGTCTTTCCCGACAGAAGAGTAATTTCACACGCAAGATTGATTATTACTCTTCCCTCGGTTACTCTAAAGCGGAGGCTACACGCCTTGCAGCAAAGATAGTGCTTATGCCCGGCACAAGCGAGCATAACGCAGGTCTTGCAATGGATTTCGGCACAAACGGCAACTACACGCTTGACGAAAACTTTGCAAACACCGATGCTTTCCGTTGGCTGAGCGAAAACGCAGCCGATTACGGCTTTATACTCCGCTACGAAGAGGACACGCAGGATATCACCAAGATAACCTATGAGCCGTGGCACTGGCGCTATGTAGGCGTTGAGACGGCAAAAGAAATCAAGGCACAAGGCGTAACGCTCGAAGAATATCTCGGAATGGATTAATCAGAAATGAAAAAGAAAACATTAAACCCCATCACACCGATGCCGGCTAAAACAATTGCCGTGTGGTGGATATGTAGGGCCGCCCTGCTCATCTGGGGCATAAACGGTCTTTTCAGAGGCTATACCTCGGAATTCTTACAGGGTCTGTTTGCAATCGCCTTCACACACCTGTGGGATTTGTTTCAGCTTCTTGGCGGCAAATCCTTTATCACAAGACTTCCGTGGCAGTTTCAGACACACCTCACGCTGTTTATAACACTCGGCGTGTGCATAGGCTCAACGCTCAACAACCGCACGAGCTTTTCGTATTCGGACATTGTAACCCACTATTTTGCAGGCTTTATTGCCTCAGGCTGGAGTGCAAGACTGCTGGTAATCATGCAGGAAAAGAAGAACATTCCCCTTGCACCCTCAATAGCCGCTATGGCAGGTTTCGGAATGGGCGTTGCAGTTCTTGTCGGCTGGGAATTCTACGAATTCACAATGGATAAGATATACGGCTTCAACCTTCAGGTTTCAAGCCCGTTTACAAACGAAGGCCTCATTGACACAATGTGGGACTTCATACTCGGTGCAGGCGGTGCGCTGACAGGTATGTTCTGTTTCGCCTTTGCAGATGCAAAAAAGCGCAAACAGGCAAACAGCAAATAAAAATTCAGAGCACGAAGTTTAAACTTCGTGCTCTTTTCATTTTGCAGGCATATTTATAATACGGGGAGTGATTTTATATGTTTGCAGTTATTTGCTTTGAGAAAGAAAAGAAAAAATTCAGAAGGCGCAAAACCAAAATCGAGGCGGTACAGACCCCGGTGCGAGGCGGTGCACCGTTCAGGATAGTGACAATCAACCAAGGAGGAAAAGACATTGATTGGCACCGTGTTGCTGAACTTGCAAGCTGCGGAAGCAGAAACCTGCTTATACCCGACGGCTTTATTCTGCCCGACAGCCCGTATCTCAACCTTTTTAAAGCAGACACTCTACCACTGCTTATTATGCTCAACACGGCAGCAAAAAAGCTGAAAAATATGCCCGGGGCAACAAAGCGAAGCTTGCTGATTGAAGATAAGCAAGCCGCTTTACCCGACTACATTGACACAATTGCCCCGTGTGCTTCAAAGATTAAAATAGTGACGGATAAACCGCAGGCATACTATAACGCAGGGTTAAGGCTTATGGAGCATTTCGGTGCTTCGCCTATTGTTTGCGGTGAAAGAGGAGAAAACGATAGGTTTGATGCCGCAATTTCTGAGGAGCCCTTGAAAAATGCAGCATTAAATTTCAGCGTTTCGTCAATCAAGGCAGACGGCACGCCTGAAATACCCGAGCAGTACGCACGGCTTTGTCCGCAGGAAATTGACCACTTTGATTTTCTGTGTGCTCTGTTTGAATGCAGCGGAATAAGAGGTATAGGCGAATTTACTCTTGACGATTTATCCGCAAACACCTTGCTTTAACAGTGTTTTCAAGTTATAATCTATTGTAATATATATAAGGTATGTGAAAAAATGAAGAAAGTTGCACCCGACTACTACAACCAATTCTCCTGCATAGCCGACAAGTGCTCTCACAGCTGCTGTGTCGGCTGGGAGATTGATATTGATGAAAATACATACGAATACTACCAATCCGTCGTCGGTGACTTGGGCGAAAGCCTTAAAAACAATATTACTGTTTGCAATGGCACAGCAAGTTTTATTCTTGACAAAGAAGAACGCTGTCCGTTCCTTGAAAAGGACGGTCTTTGCAAGCTTATAAAAGAGCTCGGTGAAAACTCACTTTGCAACATCTGCGCCGACCACCCCAGATTCAGAAGTTTTTATTCCGAAAGGACAGAAATCGGGCTCGGTCTTTGCTGCGAGGCGGCGTCTGAACTGATTTTGAGCCAAGAACACCAAGTTAAACTGATAACGCTTGAAGACAATGAAGAAAAACTTACCGACGATGAAGAATATCTGCTCGGCTACAGAAATCAGCTTTTTGCAATAGCACAGGACAGAGATTTTTCCGTTGAAGAAAGGATGGAAAATCTGCTCGATTTCTGTGGACTTGATTTAACCGAAAAGAGTCTTACTCAATGGGCAGAAATTTACCGTTCACTTGAAAGGCTTGACGAAGAATGGACGGACAAGCTGAATTTATTGAAAGAAGCAGAAAACTACGCTATCCCCTCTTCGCTTGAAATACCGTTTGAGCAGTTGCTTGTATATCTGCTTTACCGCCATACACCATCAGCATTTGATGATGGCGATATCATCTCCAAAATCGGCTTTGCAGTGCTGAGCACAAGAATTATTGCCGCAATACTTTCAAAGGAAGAAAAGCAGGATTTTGAAATGCTATGTGACCTTTGCAGGCTGTATTCATCAGAGATAGAATATTCACAGGAAAACCTGAATACACTTTGGGACTTATTATATGAACAGAACGATTAATTACACAATACCGCCCGAATACGACGGCGAAAAAGTAAATACCTTTCTGCGAAGCGGTGTCGGACTTTCCTACCGTATGGTGCGCTCGCTCAGGCAAATCAGAGGCTCGATGTTGCTTGACGGCGAATACATCCGTACGATAGACCCGTTAAGAGCAGGCGCAACGCTGACACTTAATTTACCGCAGGATAAAAGCACAGCCGAGCCTCAGCAAGCAGATTTTGAGATAGTTTACGAGGACGGTGACATTCTTGTTATCAACAAGCCTGCAGGGCTTGCAATGCACCCTACGCACAACCACCAGGGTGACACATTGGCAAACGCCGTTTCGTACTACCTTACGCAAAGCGGCAGGGATGCCGTTTTCCGTGCCGCAGGCAGGCTGGATAAGGGCACATCGGGGCTTGTAATCTGCGCCCTGCACAAAATGGCAGCAAGCAAACTTTCAGGGCACTACGAAAAGCAATACACCGCCATTGTTGAGGGTGAATACACCGGCACGGGCACAATTGATGCGCCGATAATCCGACCCGACCCGATGAAAACCCTGCGTGCCGTCGGCGAGGGCGGTGAAGAAGCGGTTACGCATTGGAAGGCCCTCGGCAGTAAAGACGGACTGAGCTTGCTTGAAATAGAGCTTGAAACCGGCAGGACACACCAGATACGGGTGCATTTTGCTTCACAGGGCGCGCCGCTTGCAGGCGACGAAATGTACGGCGGACACACGGACAAAATCACACGCCACGCTCTGCATTGCGGCAAACTGACCCTTACTCACCCCGTAACGGGCGAAGAAATGGTTTTCACTGCAGAATTACCCGATGATATGGCGATTTTAGCAAAAGAGATATAAAAGCAAGAGCAAGATGTACTGCTGAAGTACACCTTGCTCTTTTATTTATATCAGAATATCCCCGGAATAAGATGTGCCAGACCAAGCCCTGCACCGAAGGACAGCACGTTTGCGACAAGTGAATAAAGAATTGCTTTCTTTTTGCTTACATCAAGCTGCTTATTCTTGATATAAATACTGTAGGCAACCGCTTCAACAGCGAAAACACAGATTTCAAGAAAAACATAATACGCCGTGAACGCCATCGACCCGTGATTGATATCCACACAGAAAAGAGTGAGGTTAAGTATAATCTGCGTTATAACGTTTACAATCGTGATAAACCCGAGGAGATTTTTCTTTCTGAAGCCGAAAATGAAGGCAACTGCAATTTCAAGCACGAGCGTTATAGCTATTCTTGCAATAAGGGATATTATTTCCCACTTGTAATCGTAACTCGGCTCAGCGTGAAGCAGAACACTTGTAATTGAAGACAGGCTTTCGGGTACGGTTGACGGCTCGGTACCGCTCTGCTGTACGTTTTCCTGTATGCTCTCCATATCCTCTTTCAGTGGATATGGAGAGCATACCTCGGTTGCAGGCTCAGTAACACCCTGTAAATTCTCTGCTGTATCGTTTGAAGAAGCTTGAGTCACAACCTCAAGAGTGGATTTTTCACCGATTTTGCTTACATCTACCGTATAGTAGCTGTCAAAAGCATACTGCTCGTAAACGGGTGTTACGGCAAAGGTATCGGTTTCGGGGAAATAGAGCAGCAACTTGAACGGGTCGGGCGGATAGTAGCCCCATTTGAAGCCCTTTGTTTCGGTACAGTTCCAGAACTGCTGAAGAAAATAATACCCATCCGTATCCTTATAGTCGACAAACTTCCGCCAGATTTCGGGGTCATTCTCGTGATAGGCGTACATCTCCTCGCCCTCTTTCCATGCCCTGTTCGGACCGTAGGACTCGTATGATGACAACAGCGTACCGTAGCACTCCCTGCCGTCAAGGCCGACAAGGTCAATTACAACGCTCGGCTTCGGACCCGTATCGGCAAAGGCGGTGAAGGAAAAAACAATACTTAATATGAGAACAACGGGAATTATTTTGATTAAAGCCCTTTTCATACGTTTACCTCCTATTCAGTAAGGGTAAAATATGCTTCGTAGGTTTGTCCTTCAATGTTTATTGTTATTTTGTACCGGGTGCCCACTTTAAGGTTTTCGTATTCAGCAAGGTCAATTTCAAAGCTGACGGTAACCTCGTCCCTCATATTCGAGGGCAATGCCCTGTAGGCAATTGCAGGCTTCGGGTGGTTGTTAGGTACAAGCGCCCATTCGCTGCCGTTATCTTCCCAAAGGTCAACGAATTTACTGTAGCCAAAGCCAACGTTTGCCGTATCCGTAATTGAAAGGGTAATTTTATCGTCCGAAGCGTATTCTGCCCTGTCGAGCTTGATAAATATTTCAGGGCTTACCGTTGTAGGCTTTACAGCTTCAGGCGGACGTGTAGGCGAAATTTCGTGTTGCGAAACAGAATGAGCAACGCTCGTACGTTCAGCCCCGTCCGACGGTCGGGTCGGTGAAGCTTCGGTTACAGATGCAGACTGTTTATCGGTTGTGGGTGAGCCGTTCAATGACGGTTGCTTTACGGCTGTTTGCGTTTCTTCAAACACGTCTGTAAGGTGTACGTAATCGTTGCTTGCAACTACTGTTGTGTTTTCCTCATAATTCGGGTCTTCACTGCTTGCGGGCATCATTGCAGGCAGAATCATAACCGAGTAAAGCACCGCAACAAGCACAAACGGAATTGAAAAGGTTAATATGTTCTTTCGTGTCTTTTTCTTTTCTTTTAAATACGTTTCTTTTCTGTTATAAATTTCATTTACAAATTCTTCGTGGTTTCTCATAAAAGCTCTTCGCCCTCCTTTCCGAGGATGGTACGAAGCTCTTTCTTCGCCCTGTAGAGAAGGTTGTCAACCTGCTTCTTGCTTTTTTTCATTACCCGTGCCGTTTCTTCGTAAGTAAGCCCCTCAAAATACACAAGGTGCACCGCAGCCTGCATATCCGTAGAGAGCTTTGATATCGCTTCGTTAACGGCTTTGTTGCGTTGGTCGGCAAGAATAATATTTTCAAGCGAAATATATTCTTCTGCCGTTGCCGCTTCTTCAAGCGGCACGAGCTTTTTCTGCCTGCGCAGAAAGTCAACCGCGCGGCTTCGCCCGAGCATAAAAAGGTAGGTTTTAAGACTTACTTTGAAATTATAGCGCTTTGGGTGCACGAGGATATACACAAAAACGTCAATTGCTATATCCTCCGCCGCAGAGGTATCGTGCACATAGCGGCTGATGAAAAAAATCAAGGGCTCACGGTATTCTCGTACAATCAGGTCAAAGACGGCTTCATCGCCATCAAGGAAACGGCGGTAGCTACTTGCACCGTTATCCATTTTTCTCCTCTCCCTTCACCTATTATACGAACGAGAAACCGAAAGTCCTTAAAAAGTTTTTACAGCTCGCCATCCTCAAATCTTGTAGTTTTGATTGTGAGTGTCAGCGCAATTTCCGCAAAGCGGCGGCTGCTGACGGGGAAATCCTCCTCAATCCACTTTTTGAGTATACCTATAAAGCCATTGAAGCAGAAAACAAAACAGTATTCGTACTCGGGGTCATCAAAGCCCTGAAAGCTCCTGGGATATTTTGCAAGCACGGTACGTATTAATTTTCCGACAAAAATATCGTCATCGGCGTGAGTTATGAGCACCTTGAAAAGTTCTTTATTCTCAATAACATAATCAAACACGCCCTCAATTTTATCGAGGAAAGAAATAATTGAATCAATCAGCGGAAGCTCATCGGGCTCGGGAATCTGCGAAAGCACCTCGTCCTCTATCTCGTGTCTGAGAGCAATAACGTCCTCGTAGTGAGCATAAAAAGTTGAGCGATTGACATCTGCCGCCTCGCACACGTCCTTTACGTTAACCTTGGACATAGGCTTTTCGGCGCAGAGCTCAATAAACGCCTCTTTTATCATTTTCTTTGTCATTTTTACTCTTCTGCTCTCTGCCATAGCTTTTCCAGCCCTTTCGTTACCTTAATTTTACCGACAAATCGTCGAAATGTGTCGGTTATTTATCTTTTTAGAAAAAACTGCCTGTTGATTTTCAAACACAGTGTTGATAAAATAATACGGTATGTGAAAAAGTTTGTCAAGATACAGGGAGGATAAAAATGGCTAATTCATACACGGAAAAAAGATTTTCCAACTACAGAGAAATAGTAAATTATGCAGCAGAAACCTATGCCGAAAACAAGGCATTCACAATCAAGCTTGAGGAAGGCAAATACCGCACGGTTTATTACAAGGAGCTTAAAGACCTTTACTACCGCCTTTGCACACACATGATCGAAAAGGGTCTTATGGGCAAGCGTATTGCGGTTGTCGGTCACAACTGCTTCGAGTGGGCTATCTCCTACCTTGCCGCCGCTACGGTCGGTTGCGTTGTGCCGATTGACAAAGAGCTTCAGGCACAGGATGTAAACGACTTCCTTAACGCTGCAGAATGTGACGCTGTTTTCACAGAGGCAAAGCGCAACAAGGAACTTAAAGGTATTGCAGACAGAGATATGTACCACGTTAATTTTGAGGAGCTTGACGGCATAATCAAGGCTTCTTCAATTGACGCAAAGACAATCGATGCAATTACATACGAAAAGGACCAGATGAGCATACTCATCTTCACATCAGGTACAACAGGCAACTCCAAGGGTGTCTGCCTTTCACAGTACAACATCTGCTCAAACATTCACTCCACCTGCCGTATGTTCAGAGTTAACGAAGAAGACAGCACACTTTCAATCCTTCCGCTTCACCACACTTATGAATGTACGCTCGACTTCGTACTTTTCCTGACAAGAGGTGCAAGCATCTGCTACTGTGACGGTCTTACAAAGGTACAGAAGAATATGGCTGAGTACAGCCCGAGCATTCTCGTTGTTGTTCCTGCCCTGCTTAAGGTACTCAGCAAGCGCATCAAGGCAAAGCTTGCAAAGGATGCACCCGGCAAGTACAAGACCTATTTTGAAACAATGCCCATTGCAGACGCACTTCAGAAGTGCCCGTGGCTTATCCGCAAGATTATCATTTCAAAGGTAAGACAGACTCTCGGCGGCAAGCTTCGCGTTTTCATTGTCGGTGCTGCTGAACTTGACGTTTCTCTTATCGACGATTTTGCAGCCTTCGGCATCCGCACACTTCAGGGCTACGGTCTGACAGAGTGCGCACCGCTTGTTGCAGGTAACGGCGACTTCCACTTCAACGCTGCTTCAACAGGTATTGCAATCCCCGACGTTCAGGTTAAGATTGACAACCCCAACGATGAGGGTGTAGGCGAAATCATCATCAAGGGCGAAAATGTTATGCTCGGCTACTTCAACGACCCCGAGGCTACAGCAGAGGTACTTAAGGACGGCTGGTTCCACACAGGTGACCTCGGCCTTATGGACGAAAACGGCGATATCTATATCAAGGGCAGAATCAAGAACGTTATCGTTACCGAGAACGGTAAAAATATCTACCCCGAAGAGCTTGAAACAAGACTTTCACAGTGCCCCGAAATCGGCGAAGCACTCGTCTGCGCCGCTGAAGAAGACGGCATAACAACCGTTAAGGCAAAGATATTCCCGAATATGGAATACCTTAAGGAAAAGTTCGGCGACAAGAAGCTCAGTGAGGAAGAAATCAAGTCAATTGTGCAGAACGCAATCAAGAGCGTTAACAGCAAAATCCCCAACTACAAGCACATCAAAATGGTTGAGGTTCTTTCAAACGCACTTGAAAAGACAACCACACAAAAAATCAAGCGTTTCGGCAAAAATGTAAAGTAACATCAATGAACAGTCTTCCCGGTGAAGACTGTTCATTTTTATTTGCAGTTAACAGTTTACTTATTAAAATAAATATGTTAGAATGTATTGAATTTTAATTTTACAATAAAAAGAAAGGAAAACACTATGCTTCTTGACAAAAAAGTTCTTATCCCCGACCTCGGTGTTGTCGGCCCCGAGAGCGGTTTTCATCTTCTGGAAACAACGGAAGACGGCAAGTTTATCTCCGGCAAAAACGGCGTAGACTGCATTGTTGCAACAGGCGACAAGAAGGTTGAGTTTGTGTCCTTCAGCTCACACTCACTTGCTTGCGTAAAATCCGCAATCGCCTACCCTGTTTACTACCCTGTTTATCCCGTAAAGACAGAGTATCCGCTCAACGCAGTACTTATGGACCTTGACGGTACAACCGTACGCAGTGAGGACTTCTGGGTATGGATTATTCAGATGAGCACCGCAAGTATGCTCGGCAACCCGAAGTTTGAGCTTGAAGAGGCTGACCTGCCCTTCGTTTCCGGTCACAGCGTTTCCGAGCACCTTCAGTACTGCATTGACAAGTACTGCCCCGGTGAATCACTCGAAAAGGCACGTAATTTCTACTTTGAGCACACACACCGCGAGATGGAAGAAATTATGGCAGGCAGAGGCAAGGACGGTGCTTTCACCCCCACAGAGGGCGTTAAGGATTTCCTCCTTGAGCTTAAGAGCATGGGCGTTAAAATCGGCCTTGTTACTTCCGGTCTTTATGAAAAGGCATGGCCCGAAATTCTTTCCGCATTCAAGACCCTCGGTATGGGTGACCCCAAGGATTTCTATGATGCTATTATTTCCGCAGGCTTCCCGCTTCGCAAGGGCAGCGTAGGCACACTCGGCGAGCTTTCTCCCAAGCCCCATCCGTGGCTCTACTCCGAAACCTCTATTGTAGGTCTCGGCGAAGCATTTGCCGACAGAAACAAGGTCATCGGCATTGAGGACAGCGGTGCAGGCGCTTGCTCCGTACGTCTTGCAGGCTACACCACAATCGGTATTGCAGGCGGCAACATTGAGTCCAGCGGCACAAAGGCTGTCTGCTCACACTTCTGCAACAATTTCGAAGAAATAATGAAGATTATCAAAGGCTAAAAGGAGATAGAAAAATGGATAAAAAAGATAAGCTCCAATGTCATTTTATATCCAACACCCACTGGGACAGAGAGTGGCGTTTTTCCGCTCGCCGCACTCAGCACATGCTCGGCTATATGCTGGATATGCTTCTTGACATTCTCGACAAATACCCCGATTACAAGCACTTCCACCTTGACTCACAGACAATGCCCGTACAGGACTATCTTGAGGTTTACCCCGAAAAGAAGGAAAAGTTCCAGAAGTACGTAAAAGAGGGCAGAATTGCTGTAGGTCCCTGGTTCTGCCTGCCCGACGAATTCACAGTAGGCGGCGAAGCACTTGTCCGTAACCTTCTCCTCGGTCACAAGATCGGCAAGGAAATGGGCGGTATCAGCAAGACCGGTTACTCACCCTTCGGATGGGGTCAGATTTCACAGCTTCCTCAGATTTACTCCGGCTTCGGCATTAACTTTGCATCTTTCTACAGAGGTATCAATACATACAAGGCACCCAAGTCCGAATTCTACTGGGAAAGCCCCGACGGCACAAGAATTTACGCTTCCCGTCTTGGCAAGAGACCGCGTTACAACATCTGGTACGTTGTTCAGCGTCCCGTTTACTTCAACCAGGAAAACGAAAACAACCGTGATATGGTATGGAACCAGAACAACGGCGTTTTCAAGCTGATTGACCGTGACTGGAAGCTTGACTACCAGTACACTCACCCCTTCTATGAGTACCACAAGGAAAACATTCAGGCAAGAGCAGAGCAGGCTGTAAAGGAGCAGGACAACGACTGGACAACACAGCACCGTTTCTGGTCAGCAGGTCACGACTCCTCCTGCCCCGACGCACGTGAGGTTCAGCTTATCAACGACCTCAACGCAGCACTTCCCGATGCAGACGTTTTCCACAGCACACTTCGTGATATGGAGCAGAGCATCATTGATAACTTTGATCCCAACTCACCCGTACTCAAGGGCGAAATGCGTGACCCCTACACAAAGGGCAGCGTAAGCATTCTCTGCGGCTGGATTCTTTCCGCCCGTACATATATCAAGCAGGAGAACTTCGACACAGAAAGACGCCTCATCAACTATGCTGAGCCGTTCGCTGTTTTCGCTTCTCTTTCGGGTGCACCCTATCCGCAGAACTTCATTGACCTTTCCTACAACTACCTTCTCCAGAACCACGGCCACGACAGCATCGGTTCCTGCGGACGTGACGTTGTTTACGAGGACGTTATGTCCCGTTACAGACAGTCCCGTGAGCTTTCAAGCTGCATTTTCGAGCGTGCATTTATGGACATCGCAGGTGATATTGACCTCAAGTCCTTCAGCCGTGACGATGCCGCAATCGTTGTATTCAACCCTGCACCGTTCAAGAGAACGGAAACAGTCAACATCCGTGTTGAAGTTCCCGCAGAGTGGAAGGCAGACAGCTTTGAAATTCTTGACGAGGATGGCAAGGCACTCAAGTACCAGATTATCTCCTCCAACAAGAATAACGCACAGATTATCCAGAACCCCAACGATACCGCAAACGTTCTGCACACAGAGCAGTATTATATCGCACTTGAGGTTTCCGACATTCCCGGCATGGGCTACAAGACCTACAAAATGCGTCCTCTCTACAATGTCAGAGCTACCACACCCGTTACAATGATGAAGGCAAACCAGGTTATGGAAAACGAGTTCCTTCGTGTAACCTTCAATATGAACGGTACATACAACGTTCTTGACAAGGAAACAGGCAAGCTCTACGAAAACCTTGGTTTCTTCAAGGACGGCGGCGAAATCGGCAACCCGTGGGAGCACTTTGTCCCCGAGTTCAACGAGATTTTCACAACACTCGGCGAAAAAGCTACAATCACTCTCCTTCGTGAGGGCGAGTTTGAAACCGCATACAAAATTTCAATGCGCTGGATGCTTCCCGAAAAGCGCTCCGCAGACGAGAAGTCCAGAAGCGAGCACAAGCTGCCCGTTGACATTGACAGCGTAGTTACTCTGCGCAAGGGTGCAAAGTTTGTTGAGATTGAAACAACAATCAACAACCGCTGTGAGGACCACTACCTCCAGGTTGCATTCCCGACAAACATCAAGTCCGAATTCTCATATGCACAGGGTCAGTTCGACGTTGTCAAGCGTCCCGTTAAAATGCCCGATTACTCACTTTACGATGAAATCCCGATGACAGAGCACCCGATGAACTCCTCCGTTGACCTTACAGACGGCACAAACGGCGTTGCTCTTCTCAACACAGGTCTCAAAGCTTACGAGGCAGCAGACGACGAGTGCAACACACTCTACCTCTCACTCATCCGTGCTTATCCGCTTCGTATCTGCGTTACAGCTGATATGCAGAACTACAGCGATTGGGACAAGGGCTCACAGTGCATCGGTGTCAACACCTTCCGTTACGCATTTATGCCCCATAAGGGCGACTGGGAAGAGGGCAAGGTATGGCAGGAGAGCGAGCGTTTCAACCTCTACTGCACAGCCGCTCAGATTGCTCCCACAGCACACGGCAAGAACCCGCTTACACACTCCTTCCTTGAGGTTAAGGACGAAACACTCAACGTCAGCGCTATCAAGAGAAGTGAGGACGGCGAGGGCTACATTGTCAGACTGTTCAACCCGTCCGACAAGGCTGTCAAGAGCGCTATCCGTCTCAACGGCGGCATAGCTCCGATTGAAAAGGCACAGTCACCCGTTGAAAGACAGATTGCAGAGTTCGAGCTTCCCGCATACTCCGGCAAGAAGTGGAAGGAAATCAAGCTTGTCACACTTGAAGAGCTTGACGAAACACCGCTCACCGTTGATGCAGACGGCTTTGCTGAGTTTGAAATCACCGGCAAGAAGATTCTTACAATCAAGTTTGTTGGTTAATCATCAACATAAAAAACAAAGGCTTGTGAGCAACTGCTCACAAGCCTTTGTTTTTTATTTCTATTTAATCCTGCTCTATATCCATATAAATATTTCCGAAGAAGGAAATGAATTTATAAAGCGGTTGAAGAAGCCAATATCTTATTTCACTTTTGTCAAGCTCATTGAACTCAATATTAGCCAGCACGGGCTGTTCACGGTAAAGCATATCAACAGCCAAGTTATTATAAGAACGGAATTTACAGCCGTTTTTCGCCGTATAGAAGCGATAGCCGAGCCTTCCGTCCTCGGTTGAGCGCATTGAATTGACAAGCGCAACTTCACCGCCCGACATAATATAGGCGTATTCAGTCTTTGACGAGCCGTCGTGACCGACGTTGATAAGAGTAACCGTGCTGTCCTTTGAGTTGAGGAAGGTTTTGCCGCCGTAAATAAAGGTATTGAAAACCGTAATGTCCGTACAGGAATCGAGCTTTATATAATCTGTTCTGATTCTCGTAATCGGAATAAACACAAACTTGAAAAGGTCCGCTTCCTGAATTCTGTTCTGCATTTCGGGGATATCAAATTTCGCATAACCGTTTCTGGGCAAGGTGTTGGCGTTTTGCAGACAGCCTTCAATAAATGTGTTTGCACAACCGCTAAAATCAAACATCGACTCATAGCAGCAGCCGATAACCTTTTTAATAAACGCATTATCTGCGTTTTCTAATTTTATGCCGCAGGAGGCAAGCGTGAAATAGCAGTTTGTGATATAGATATTGTCCGCATTACTGTAAACAACCGGTGAGGTTTCAAGGTGATTTCCGCTTTCATCAACGGGGTTGTTGAGCAGATAGTCCACCCTTATTCCGTTAAGGCCTGCACCCTCGCCGAGGGTAATAAGCGGTGAAGCTGATTTATCGTAGCCGTAGTAGGAAAGAATCAGAGTACCGCTGCTGTTGTCTCGCTGACAGCGTGTGGGAACGCTTGAAGAGCCTCTGAATTCAACGCCTGCAGGCACAGTTACGGGATTATCAAAACGGTAAAGTCCGCCCGGCAGATAGACCACACCGCCTGTTTGTGCCGCTTCATTGAGCTTTGCCTGAACGGCGGCGGAAGCATCGGTTTTGCCCGTTTTGTCCGCCGAAACAACGTATAAATTTGCTTCGGGTTTATTATAACTCATTTTGTAATCGGGTGAATATGCGCTTGTATCAACGGTATAGCTACGAAGATTTTTGTTCTTTATTCTGCCATCAGCCTCAACGTTAGTGAAAACAATTACGTCGTTATCCTCGGTATATACTGCATACTCACTGCCCTGAATAACACCGTTTGTAACACCTATGCCCCACGATTCGCCTCTGTACGAAATAACATCACCGAGGATATACATTCCGTAATCAGCATCGGTTATGTAAAGGTCATTGAAAACACCGCTGAAGCAGTAGCGTATACCTTTTTTGAAAAGCATTCCGCCTTTGACCTGTGAAATCCTGATATCCGCAAACTGCGGCCATTCAAGGTCGCCGAAAACAAGTGCTATTGTGTTTGCACGTGTGTAAGCGTCCAATTTATCCTTATCGGGAGCATTGTACTCCTCGCCTGCCTCAAGCCAGTATTTGTTGAGAAAGTAAAGGGTTTTTACGGTGTCGACATCGGCAGAATTGTGGGAATTGAGACCCTCGTAAAGGCAGGTGCCCTTTACGTTTTCAATCGTAAACATTTCGTGGCACTGGTAGATATTGTTTTCACATTCCGAGCTTGCGCCTATACCTCTGTAGGAATTGATAAGCGTACAGTTTTTGAGGGTGTGGAGCATATAGTCGCCGTTACCTTCGACAAAAAACGTGTAAGGGTAGGGCTTTACGTTTTCTATGCTCTGGTCAGGATACCATACTGTAAGACCAACAGCACCCGCACTCGCACCGATTCGGATAAGACCCGGTGTCATTGCATTGCTGCTTTCGACATCGGCAATAATTACCGTGCCGTAGTCCGTACCCTCGTCGGGGTCCTGGTATTCGCCACGCAGGGTTACGAACTGGCGGATATATAATTCCTTTGTAAGCCTGTATCTGCCAACGGGCAACCACACCGTACCGCCGCCATTAGCGGCGCAATCATCAATCGCCTTCTGAATAGCGACAGTAGAATCAGCAACGCCCGTGCTGTCCGCATTATACGGAGCATCGGTTGCAATTATATCCGCTATTACAATATCGTCAGTCGGGTAAACGGTATCAATTATTACGGGCTGTTGTGCTTCCTCTGCCGCAAAGCATGGTAAAGCCATACCGAACAAAACCGCAATGCAAAGTAAAAGAGAAACTGCATTTTTCATAAAAATGTCCCCTTTAACAGATAAGGCATCTCTGAAAATATCGGAGATGCCTTGATTTGATTATAAGTTATTAAGAATGTTCATTACGCAGCGAAGCTCTTCGGGCTGTACCTTTTCAACAGGAGTATCGTTGATAACACAGTCCGCAAAGTATCTGATTTCGTTTGCGTAAGCGTCGCTCTTGGGCAGGTTGATTGTGCCTGTGTCGCCCTTGGTTTCCTTTGTAAGGTCGATTTCGTCTTCCCTTTCGTAGATAACCATTCTGCCCTTTTCATTTACGACAAGCGCCTGCTCAAACTGGAAGCGGAACTGTGCCGTGAACGGGTAGCAGTTGTCGTACCACGAAGCTTCGCTGTTTACTGTGAAATCACCGAAATCGTAGGTTACGCTGATATAATCTTGCTCGGGGCGCTTGGAACGGTACTGGTGTGCAACTTTCGGCATACCGAAGGCGTAAACCATAAAGTCAAGGTCGTGAATATGCAGATCAAACGGAACAAGACCGCTGCGCTGCTCATCCATCATCCAGTTGTCCCAGCTCCAACGGGGCTTGTGACCAAGGCGTGTCATTGTACCCGAAAGGAGCTTGCCGTATTTACCTGTATCATAAATTTCCTTTAGTACCTCGTACTCGGGCCAGAAGCGGAGCACCTGAGCAACCATAAACTTGACGTTATTCTTCTTTGCTGTTGAATATACCCTGTCAATATCCTCTTCCTTAAGTGAAATCGGCTTTTCGGTGAGAACATTGATGCCTTTTTCCATAGCCTTTACCGCAAAGTCTGCGTGAAGATATGTAGGCAGACAGATATCGAGAATATCAAGCTCTTCGTTGGCGAGCATTTCGTCAAAATCCGTGTAACAACGCTTGCCCTCATATTTTTCCATTCTTTCGGGGCGGATATCGCAAAGCGCAACAAGCTCGACATCCTCCATTTTATCCCAAGCAGGGATGTGTGCTCCGCTTATACCGCCGACACCGACAAGACCAACCTTAATCATTTTTATTTCTCCTTTATAAAAGCTTTATATAAGTTTATATTCCAGTCTGGTATATTCACCCTGCATATTCTTACCCGTAAGGAAGCGACGGGCACGGAAAACAACTCTGTCGTCGTAAACCTCCATAAGATAACCCACGCCGCAATCGGTAATGCCGAAATTGTTGGGCTTTCTGTATCCCGGTATACTGATTGAATGAACGCCGTTAGCCTCATTCACCGTATCAACAACATTCTTGTAAATGCCGCCGTGAAGATGACCGTTGATGAAGAAAACGTTTCTGTATTTTTCCATAACAGCACGCACTTCATCGTTCTGCTCACCCATATCGCCCGTTTCCCACACCTCGGGCAGACCGTGCATATTTGCAAAGGGCTGGTGGCACATTACGAAAGCGGGTTTACCGTCTTTAGTGCCGCGTGCAAGCTCTCTGTCAAGGAAATCCTGCTGTTCTTTTGATATATATGCTTTTTCGAGCACTCTCTGCTCGGTGCAGATAATGATGAATGTATAACCGTTTATATCGTAGGAGTAGTAGGTTTTGCCGTTCGTTTTTATGTTAAGGTACTGTTCTACCTTTTTCATAACAATAGCAGAATTTTTCTTGAAGAAAAATCTTGCGTCGTGGTTGCCCATTGTGACGAGAAGGTTTTTGACACAGCTTTGCTTGTCAAGCGGTCTGAAAAACCTTTCATACTCGCTTTTGAAGCCGTAATCAGCAATATCGCCCGCAATCATAAAAGCATCAACGGTCTCCTTTGAGTTTGCTATATCCTCAAAAGTATTGTTAAGATTTGCCTCAGCAGCCTCTCGGTTAGGCAAATGTGTGTCCGCAATAATCGCAGCGGAAAGCCTGACATTTGCGCTGTCCTCAAAAACAATCGGCTCGTCCTTTGAAACTTCAAACACAACATCGTACTTGGGTGAAATTGCCTGAAGCTGTGCGCCGTGCTTTGAATACCAGTCCTGATATTTTTCCTTGAGCGTCATTTATTTTTTCTCCGTTCTTTTCGTTTTCACCTTATTATGTTAGCACAAGATTCTGTTTTTTTCAACAAAAAAGAGAAATGCCCCACCAACAAATTCCGAGCAACAAATCTAATCACTCGCCTTTTATTTTGTTGTACTTTTCAAGGTTTATTTTCTTATCTGCGAGCATCTGTTCAACCCAGAGCTGAAGGGTTTCAACCGTAATTGAAATCCGCTCAAGTTCCTTTTGTATAAAAACAAAATCTTTTATCTCATCATCGTCAATCATACCGTCAGCAGTAATTTCAATCAAGCGTTCCTGACTCTTTTTCATTGAATTTAATGACGAAAGCATTTCAAGCACAATCTGCGCAAGGTCCTTCACTTTGATTTCGGGTACATATTTATGACCGATGGGACATTCCTTTGAGCAGTAATGATTACACAAAGTAGGCTCACCGTAAATTTGTGAAAGCAGCATAACCTCATCCGGCGTTATCGAAAACTTACCGTTTTCTATTCTTTCAAGGCGTTCAGGCTGAATCGGGTCATTCAACAGCAACGCTTTATCGCAAACATCTTCTCTTGTCAGGCCATGCTTTTTGCGTATTTCCTTGTAGACAGTATCTGCCATACTTACCCTCCTTTTCGCTGTAAATACTACAATTGTGTCAAGGCAGAATATTTCCTGCCGCCCTGTAAATTTCGTACCATTCCTCACGGGTGAGCTTTACTTCGCTCGCCTTCAGGCAATCTGCGAGACGTGTAAGATTTGTCGTCCCCGTAACGGGTTGCATTTTTGCAGGGTGACGAAGTATCCAAGCAATCGCAACCGTTGTTTTGGAAACGCCGTATTCGTTGCCGATTTTTTCAAGCACCTCATTCAATTCGGGGAACTGCTCATTATCAACAAAACAGCCCTTGAAAAAGCCGTACTGCAATGGTGACCACGGCTGAATTGTAATACCGTTAAGGCGGCAGTAATCGAGCACACCGCCGTCACGGTTAACCGCCGATTCGTTATACATATTGACGTTTATACCCGACTGTACCATAGGTGCGTGCATAACCGAAAACTGCAGCTGGTTTGCGCAAAGCGGCATATCAAGCGAACCCTGCAAAAGCTGCATCTGATAAGGGTTCTGGTTAGAAACGCCGAAATGGCACACCTTGCCCGAAGCTTTCAGATAATCGAACGCCCTTGCAACCTCATCGGGCTCCATAAGCGCATCGGGACGGTGAAGCAAAAGAACATCCACATATTCCGTACCGAGCCTTTTAAGACTGCCGTCAACGGAAGTTACAATGTGGTCATAGGAAAAATCGAACATTCCCTTTCTGATACCGCATTTTGTCTGAATCAGAATATTCTCACGCATCGACGGAGTAAGAGCCTTGCCGAAAACCTCTTCGCTTTTGCCGCCGCCGTAAATATCGGCGTGATCGAAGAAATTTGCACCGTTTCTCAGGGCGGTATCAATAAAAGCAGATACTTCCATTTCACTCATATCGCTTATGCGCATACAGCCCACCGCAACGGCAGGCACCTGCATTCCGCTTTTACCGAAGTCTATGTTGTACATCAAATCAGTCCTTTATATTTTATATAATTATACTAACAAAAAAACTCTCCCATTGCAACACCGCATTCCGTGTTAATTGTAATTTTAAAAGCCCGCCATTGAATCACTTCAAAAGCGGGCACAAGAATTTATGCGAAATATTTTATCAGATAAAGTACAAGCATATGCACGGGATAAAAAGCGTAAAAACCGTACTGCATAATTTTGCTTGAGCGACCTTTTTTGCCGCCGTAAAGCCAGATTGGTATCAATGCAAAAACAGCAAAGCCCTGAGTGGGTATTTCAAACACTTTACCGAGCACTTCAACAGGCACAACCTGACCTTCAAAGAACACTATGTTAATCAGCACCATTGCCACAAGCTGAGCGAGCCAGGCAAACGGAAAATCTCTTAAAAGGTAGAATATTACCACCATAATCATTCCCGAAAATCCGTAATCCACAAACCCGAGTACGGATGCCACACAAATCAGCACAAGCCAAAGCAATGACAAGGCAACTGTTTTGACAGTAAGATTCTTTCTGGCTTTATCTATAACAGATATTGCGAGAAGACCCAGAAGCAACGTAAACAATACATTCTGATGATACGGATTAAACCAACGACTGCTGTAAAAAAGGTTAAACGGAATTTCTGTAACCACAGCAAAGCCGAGAAGCCTCAATGCATACTTTTTGAAATTTGAAGTATGTACAAAGCCCTCTGCAATCTGAAAAGCAAAAATCGGAAAAGCCATTCTGCCTATGTAGGTCATCCAGTTGCCGAAACTCATTGCCGTCGCCCAGATATGGTCGCTCAACATAAGAATAACTGCAATTGTTCTGAGTATATTAGCTGTCAATCCGCCAAAGGGAATTCTGACCAACGGACTGTTGGTCGGAAGTTTTGTTTTTATATTTTCGCTCATAGCTACCAGCTCCTTTTTCCTGTTCATTATATCACAAACCCAATGAAGCAACAACTATTTTTTAAACGGAAATATTATATTTCTACGAAACGTAGGTTGTAAGTTTTGCTGCTGTAAATTATAATAGCTTTACAAAGGAGAAAACAGTATGGACAATTATATTACAGGTGCAACAATCAGACGCCTGCGTGAAGAAAAAGGGCTGACACAATCTCAGCTTGCCGAAAAAATCGGAGTCAGCGGCAAGGCGGTTTCAAAATGGGAAACAGCAAAGGGTCTGCCTGATATCACGTTGATTGAGCCGTTAAGTCAGGCGCTCGGCGTTTCGGTTATGGAGCTTATGTCGGGCGACACAGTTATAAACAAAAACATTTCCTCAAACATTCTGCGCTCAAAATTCTATGTCTGTCCCGTTTGCGGCAACATTATCCGAACAACGGGTGATGCAGTAATAAGCTGCTGCGGTATCAGCCTGCCTCCGCTTGAAGCCGAAGAAACTGATGAGTCGCACGAAATAAAAATTGAAAAGGTCGAGGACGAGTATTTTATAAGCATTAACCACGAAATGACCAAAACACACTTCGTTTCGTTTATCGCCCACCTCACCTCAGACAAGGTGCATTTCGTCAAATTTTACCCTGAGGGCAACGCCGAAACACGCCTTCAGCTTCGTGGCAAGGGATATCTGTATATATATTGCAACAAGCACGGACTGATGAAGCAGAAGATATAACCTTGATGTTTCTGCGCGCCTGTGTTATACTGCAAGCACAGCTATCCCTGAACGGAGGTATAATATGAGCAAATACGATATAGCGGCATTTATATGGCCATCATACACAGGCGACGAGCCTCGCACACGGATTTTCTGGCCCGAGGGCTACGGCGAATGGCAGACCGTCAAGGCAATGACCAATAAAGGCTACGAAGGCTGCCGCTGGCCGAGAATTCCCCTGTGGGGCTATGTAAACGAAGCCGACAGCCGCATTATGGAAATGCAGATTGACTGTGCCGTTTCGCACGGCATAAACGTGTTTATTTACGACTGGTATTGGTACGACAACCGTCCGTTTCTTGAAAACTGCCTTAACGACGGCTTCCTCAAAGCCCGCAACAACAAGGATATGAAATTCATGCTCATGTGGGCAAACCACAACGCAACCCACCTGTGGGACAAGCGCAATTCCGACAAGGACCTTGACACTGTAATCTGGAGCGGTGTCGTAACACCCGAAATATTTTCCAATATCTGTGACAGAACAATTGAAAAATATTTTTCAAAAGAAAACTATTACTGCATCAACGGATGTCCCGTATATATGATTTTTGATATCGATAACTTTATCCGTTCCTTCGGCACAAGCGACGAGTGCAAAAAAGCAATTGAGGAATTCCGCAGAAAAACCGTCGCCGCAGGCTTCAAGGGCCTCCACTTCCAGTTTGTCCATTGGCGCAACCGTGTGTTCAACTGGCTTGACGATTCAGATTCGCAAAAGGGTGTCACCTCTGCTGAAATGTACGCTTTCCTCGGCGCGGATTCGGTTACAAACTATAACTGGGGCGGCTCGACCGATTTTGACGGCGATTTCAACAAAATCACAGACAGCTATATCAGCGAAATCAAAAAGGAATCCGGAAGGTTAACCATCCCCTACTACCCGAACATTTCCGTCGGCTGGGATAACAACGTAAGATTTTACGATTTTATGCCCGGCGTTGTTGTAAACAACACACCCGAAAACTTTAAAAACGCCTGTAAAAAAATCAAAGCCTTTGCAGACGATTCAATGGAAAAAGGCATTATGAAAGCCCCGTTCATCACCGTAAACAGCTGGAACGAGTGGACGGAAACAAGCTATCTCCAGCCCGACGACCTCTACGGATACGGCTACCTTGAAGCAATCAAAGAGGTTTTTTCTGTATAAAATCCTTATATTATATCACTATTGTTAAAAAAGTTTACAATAGACAAAATAACTCCCCACCGATTACTCGATGGGGAGTTATTGCTGATATTTTTAAATCTGTTTTACACGAGGGCGTTGCCTTCCCAATCTTCATCGGGTGATACCCCGAGAAGCTCAGTAACAGTCGGTGCAATATCAAGAATACTGACATTTTCAATTTCTTTACCTTTTTCGAAATTCTCACCGCAGAGAATAACCGGAATAGTCATATCCTCGGGCATTTCACTACCGTGTGTTCTGTCGTGACCTCCATGGTCAGCTACAATAATAAATGTGTATTCATCGCCGAGTTCAGCCATAACACGCTCAATATTGTTCCAACTGCTTTGCATAGCAGATAAGTACTCGTCACTCATCCAGCCGAATTTATGTCCCGCCCAATCAGTATAGCCGAAGTAAAGGAACGCAAAGTCAAAACCGTATTTTCCTGCATATTTAATAATTGCATCGGTAAGCTCTTCGCCCGCTTCAAAGTAGCCTATGCTTTTGCCTGCATAGAAACAGGAATGTGCCAACGAATTCGGTCGCGATATATCGCGTATATCTTCCCAATTGTAAAAGATAGCACACTTTTTACCTGCATGCTTAAGCACTTCACACAAGCCGCGTATCGGTCTTACCTGCGGCATATATACATTTGTCGTTGTGCCGTGCCGCTCGGGTGTTACGCTGTGAAAAAGTGAAATATGGCAAGGCAGAGTAACCGACGGAAAAACCGTTTGAGCATTCATTGTATAGGTAGAATTTTTGATAATTCTCTGCGCAGTTTCAATGTCAGTCAACGAGTCGGGTCGCATACCGTCAACAAGAATTAATACCGTTTTCATTGTTAAACACTCCTTATATTATCTCTCGGCTGCATTATAGCACCGAAAACAAACATTTGCAACAATAATCCCTCACCTATTACTTTTGGGAAAGCTCATTTAATCATACTGATTATGAAATTTGTTTAACGCCGTCTGTCGGTTTGAATTGCCGCTGTTTTTTCAGATATATGATTATAAGCGGAATATCAGCAAGAAGCCATGCGGCAGGTCCTGCATAGCACACAGCGTTGAAGCCAAGAAGAGGGGTGAGAACAAACGCAACAGATATCCTTCCGAAAAGCTCCCCGATACCTGCAACGGAATTTGCGTAAGTAAAGCCCATACCCTGAAGGGTGTTGCGCATTACGAAAAGTATTGCAACAAGGCTGTAGCATTGGGCAATGGCGAGAATATATCTTTTTGCCGCCGCCATAATTTCGCCGTTCATATTGTCTCCGAAAAGTAATATAACCGGCTCTGCCGCAAAATAAAGGATAAGGCTCATAGCAACAGATACGAACAAATCCAGAATAAATATTTTCTTGACTCCGTCCCTTATTCTGTCGTAATTTTCAGCTCCGAAATTCTGACCGACAAACGTCTGGGTAGCTACACCAAGTCCTGACATAGGAATGTTAGTTACACCCTCTACTCTTGCTGCGGCTGTAAATCCGGCAATGACGTTAGTGCCGAAAGAATTGACCACACTCTGAAGACACATTGAACCTATAGAAGTAACGGTAAACTGAAGCGAAACCGGTATTCCCAGCCTTATCTGATGAAAAACCGTGCGCCTGTCTGGTTTAAAATCTATCTTTTTCAGCTTCACGCTCTTGTTGAAACGTAATACATAGATACCGTTCAGAATGCATGCAACACAGTGGGAAATCAGTGTTGCAACGGCCGCACCCTCAACACCGAGTGACAGGTATTTGACAAAGATTATATCAAGAACAAAATTGACAACAACACTGACCGTGAAAAAATAAAGCGGCTTTTTACTCTCTCCCGTGCAACGTGAAATTGCCGTAAAATTATTTGAAAGCATCTGAATAGGCACACCGTAATAAAGAATGTTGATATACGAAGACGCGATTCCCTTTATATCCTCAGGAGTACCTACAAGATTAAGCAGAATGGGAGAAATAATGTGGGATACGACCATAATCACACAGCCGATGATAAAAGCAATAAGAATACTGCTCCCCGCATAATGGCAGAGCTTCTTTCTGTTACCTTCACCGAAAGCATGAGCAACAGGTATTGTAAAGCCGGTGGTAAGGCCCAAAGCAGCACCGATTATAAAAGCATTTATGGGACCAACACAACCGACCGCCGCCAGAGCCTTTTCGCTGACATATCTGCCGACAATAATATTATCCACAAGCGAATAATTGTATTGCAGCATAGACGACGCCATAATCGGCAAAGCAAAAAGTATTATACTTTTCAGAGGACTGTCCTCAAGCATAGAAAACTGTTTTTTCATTTCGTCACCTTCACTACTTGCTTATTATACTACTACACTCTATGCTGTCAATATTTTTGTTTCTTTTTTAAAAAACTCCCCACCGATTACCCGATGGGGAGTTCATTTTAGTTGTTAACGATAGCTGCCTGTACGGCGGGGAGAGGATGTAGGAATTTTGTGATAAGTATACTAATTGATAAGATGCTTTTGTATAAGTTCAATGATTTCATGATCTTGCTGAATATCAAATTTTCTTGCAAACCAAAAGGAAGAATCACGAAGTTTATCAAATTCATTTACCGTAAAAACATAAGGATGACCTGTAAAGTGTTTGTCTTTATCCGAAAAATACGCCCAGGTTTTACAAGTTTGTTCTACTTGGTGAACAGGGTTAATATGAACATCATTTTTATATGGAGAACGCATAATCATAGTCTGAAAAAATGTTTCTTCGGGAGTACGGGTTCCCAAAAGGCAATTAACTATTTTTGATGAATTTATATATTCATCATAAATAAAATCGATGGCAGTGTCGGGTAAAATCCACCATGCTGAACCTCCGTATAAACTAACTCCACGCTTTGTCAGTTTGTCATATGAGGTTTGTTTTAATAATTCAAGGAGATTTTGTAATTTCCTTGTTGCTTTTTCTAATAATTTTCTGACAGGATTTTCAGGATTTAATTTACGTAATGTGGATTTTCTGAATTTTAGCAACCACGGTGTGCTTTTGAATTTTGGACAAATCCAATTGCTTGTGTCATAGGGTGTGCAGTCAATGTGTGGTGTAGGATAGTTCTCCAACAAGTTTTTATTGATTTCATTTATTGGCTTAATAGGAAAGTCCTGTCCACTAAGTAAGCAATAGTTTTTATATGTTAAATTTTTCTTTTTGACATGTGAAAGCATTATAAAAACAATATCTACAAGACTCCTGGTGTCTAAAACGCCGTGTATTCTTTCATCGGTGACATAAAGATTCGGAATATTTTTTGTTTCATTTAAAAATGATATATATTTATCGTCACTGACCGACGAATCCACATGGACAACTACGTCGGAATCTGCTGTAAGCATTGTTTTGGATAATAATAAAACCTGATCTAAGTTTTTATGACACATAATCATATACAAATTTTTATTCATAATCATTATCTCCTCTCAATAGGAATGTGATTTTGTAATAATTTTTTGAATTTCTTTGTTTATATAATCACTTGATGACCAATTGTTTTATTTTTTTAGTTTAGCATATAATTCAATATAATTCAATATGATTTTTTAACACAAAAGCTCCTCATATTCTTTCAAATACGAGGAGCTGTTTGCTTATTCTTTGGGCACCGTAAAGATTAATGTTATCGGCTCTGAATAAATGTGGTATGCACTTTCTGCCGTTACGGTGAGGGTATAGGTTTTTCCTGCTTCAAGGATATTTTTATCAACGGTGAAGCCCTGTGTGTTATCCTCATCGATGATATAATACGAAGCAATGAAGTTATCGTTATATACTTCCTTTTCGGTTTCATCCGCTATTGACACTTTATATTCGTGCACTATGTAACCCTCAGGCACATCGGCTTCGGTGAACAAAATCCTGTAATCTCCGTTTTCGGTCAGACCGGCTGTAGCTTGCGTATCTTCCGCAAATACGGGTGCCTTGTCATGTGCTTTCATATTCTTATATGTGTAAGCAAAGGTATCAGGATTATTCACATTTTCGATATAGTAATCGCAGAAGAATGTGTCAGACAAAATGTCATAGCCTCTGATACGCACGCTTCCGTCGTTATCAGCTTCAACAACACAGAATTGTGCTGCATCTTCATAACCTTCGGGGTGCTGTCCCACTATGTAGTTTTTATCAAGCACAAATCTTGCCATAGCACCGACTCCGACAGAAGTATATGAGGTCTGATTTATACTTCTCGGGTCGTTGAACGGAAAGTGTGAGTGCCCTGAAAAATTAATCACCTTGCTGTGACCCGCAAACACGGGATTGAGCTGTGGTGTGCACCATATTGTGCTTCCGTACACCGTTCCGAAGGGATGCGGATGCTGAAAAACAAAAACAGGTTTATCTCCTGCCGTAGTTTCCGCTTTGTGAATTTCATCGCTGAGCCATTTCAGACTTGCAGGTGTAAAAGTCCATTCAGTAAGAGAACGCTCACCCGAAAAACCGATGCAGGTAAAGCCGTTTATCTGTGTAACCGTATTGGTTTCGTGAGCAAAATATTGCTCAAAAATCTGTTCGTAGTTATCATTTTTCATTTCGTGGTTGCCAAGAACATTTATGCAAACAGTTTCCTGACGTATATGCTCTCGGAGTGTTTGAACATAAGCCTCATAATCGGGTTCTGTGCCGATACTTGAAAAATCGCCAAGTCCGAAGAATGCATCAACACCGGGATAAACATCGTCGTTATCAAACAGAGTGTAGGCAGTGTCGATAGCATCGGCAACATTTTCATTTTCGTTGTGGGTATCTGTAAAAACAATCAGCCTGATTGCAGGTATAAAGTCTGACGGTGTATGCGGCATAGCTTCTGTTACTGTGCCTCTTGTCATCTGCGCCACACCCCAACCCAGTGTTACGGCACAAAGCAAAACAAGAATGCCCAAAACAGAGCCAACAGCAATTCCGAAAACTTTTGCACCTGTTTTTAAAATCTTCTTCATACTTCATCACCCTCCTTTTTGTATATATTAATAATATACTTTTGCACAAATGGTGTCAATGTGTTTTATCGTACCGAACATATTGAAGATTACTGTTGTTAAACGCAAAAACTCCCCACCGATTTCTCGATGGGGAGTTCATTTTTAGTTATTCACTTATCCGAACTGATTCCGTAAGAAATTAGTTGTTAGCGATAGCTGCCTGTGCTGCTGCGAGGCGAGCGATCGGAACACGGAAGGGTGAGCAGGATACATAGTCAAGGCCGATCTTGTGGCAGAACTCAACAGATGTCGGGTCGCCGCCGTGCTCGCCGCAGATACCGTAGTGGAGGTTCTTGCCGCTAGCCTTACCCTTAGCAACTGCCATCTCCATAAGAGCGCCAACGCCTGTCTGGTCAAGCTTTGCGAAGGGATCGAACTCGAAGATCTTTGTGTCGTAGTAAGCGTTGAGGAACTTACCAGCGTCATCACGGCTGAAGCCGAATGTCATCTGAGTAAGGTCGTTTGTACCGAAGCAGAAGAACTCAGCTTCCTTAGCAATCTCATCAGCTGTGATACATGCTCTGGGAATCTCGATCATTGTACCTACTTCGTACTTGAGCTCTACGCCTGCTGCTGCGATTTCAGCGTCAGCTGTCTTAACAACAACATCCTTAACGAGCTTAAGCTCCTTAACATCGCCAACAAGGGGAATCATGATTTCGGGAACAAGGTTCCAGTCAGCATGTGCCTTCTTAACGTTGATAGCTGCACGGATAACAGCCTTTGTCTGCATTGCTGCGATTTCGGG
>JAZRQW010000009.1:0-17159 GCA_045650165.1 Acutalibacteraceae bacterium
GCCGTTATGGCAGCAGAACAAAACACTTTTTGTTCTGTCTGCTGAGCGGACTGACTACCGTCAGCCGTAGCGGAGTGCGCCAATCCCCAAAAGTTCTTTTGGTTACTTTTGTAACGCTTGACAAAAGTAACATTAATACGGTCAGATAAACGGTTATTTAAATCTCTTCAAACTTTACCTTCGTAATTCTCGTACTGTCAAGGCAATTATCCGTACCGTTGCTATGGTAATATGCAAGCAAAAAACCGTCTTCGCATTCAATAATTGCGGGGTAGCAATAGCCGTTTGTGCGGTCGTCCTCAATATAGAAAAGCCTTGATTTATCAAAGGTTTTTGCCCTGTCTTCGCTCACGGCAAGGACATAGGGTGTTCTGCCCCACGGCTCGTTTTCGGGGCGCATAATGTGCTCGGGCTCGGGGTTGAAAACCGCAAGCGTTTTGTCGCCGCAATTCTTGACGAGCATAGGTGAGCAGGAGGAAGAGAAAAACATATTCGGCTCGGGGTAGGTCCAGGTCATACCGCCGTCGCTCGAGAAGGTTTCAAACTGGAAGCCAAGGCTTGTGCGGATGTAGCACCACAGCCTGCCGTCGGAGAATTCGTACAGACCCGGCTCTTCGTAGCCGTCGGGATTCGATGCAAACGGACAGGGAAATTCCGCATCAATTTTACACCAGCTTTTGCCGTCATCATCCGAAGCAAAAAAGCAGATTACACCCGGTGTAAAATCTTTATCCGTATTCAGCACAGTATGTCTTGCAGCGGCAAAAAGAATACGGCCGCTCTGCAATTTAATCACTCTGTCGTTGTTTATAACATAATAATCCGCTTCGTCAAGGCAGTCGAGCGTGTTAATCGGCTCGCTCCACGTTTCGCCCTCATCAGCTGAACGACGGAAAACAATTTTGTCCGTTCTGTCAAAATTTTTTACTATGTAAAAAGCACCGATATCGCCATTGTTCATATGCAGAAACGAAAGACTCATAATGTTGCCTGCGTTTTCAGGCTTTTCAAAAAGCACCCTGCTTTCCGACCAGGTTTCGCCCTCATCATCAGAAAAAACAGCGCAGATTCTTGCCGTAGCATCGTCGTCAAAACTGTCGCCGAAAAAAGAGGTGTAGCCGAACATTATCGTACCGTTTTTCAGCCTGATAAAAGAGCCCTCACCGTTTCTCGGGTTGCCCTCTTCTGAGCTTATAAAAAGCACCTCTCTGCCGATTTTCTTCATACGCTTTTCTCCTTGAAACAACATCAGAAAGACCTGATTTTATATTATTTTAAATAACACTTCTTGCTTTTAATTATATCGCCAAAAAGCCAAAAGCGCAAGGTAAAGTCTTGCAAACTTTTTCATTCTTCACTATTACTTATCACTTCCGCCTAAAGCCGACCAAAGCAATGATAAGCGAACAGTTAAGAGTGCAGCGGTAAAAAGTAAAAATCCCCGTTCTTGCGAACGAGGATTTTTGGCGGAGAAGGAGGGATTTGAACCCTCGCGCCAGTCGCCCAACCTACTCCCTTAGCAGGGGAGCCCCTTCACCACTTGGGTACTTCTCCATAATGCTGAATTATCTATAAAATATTAACTTTAAGCAAAGTAATTTTTAAGTGGCGGAGAGAGTGGGATTCGAACCCACGGTACGTTGCCGTACGACGGTTTTCAAGACCGTTCCGTTATGACCACTTCGGTATCTCTCCGTATGTGTGCAAGTTATATTACCATATTATTTTTGCATTGTCAAGCACTTTTTATGCAAAAATATACAGCAACATCATAAGCAGCAGTTTGTCCGCCTTTTCTGCGGAGAGTATGAGCATCAGCCCGAGCAGCAGTATGCTGTCATCACTCGCCTGCTGCTTGTGTTGCTTTTTTTCAGTTATCCTGCGCAGGGTTACGCCGCTTATTTTATCTGCCTGCGATTGCATACGGTGAAGATCGTGGTCCAAAACAGTTCTCCTTTCGCGAATTACAGTTCAGCGGTTTCACCGCCAAACTGTAATTTACATAAGCTTCTCAATCATCGGCAGTATATCCATCAGGCGCATCAGCTGAATGGCTTCGTCTGCCTTTCTTCGTCTTTGCGGACTGAGCAGGGGTTTAAGGGCGGCAATGAGGCGCGTACGCTCATCGTCGCCTTTGCTTTGCAGCAGGGGCATAAACTGTATCAGCTTTGCTATCATCTGCGGGTCAATACCGCCGAAAGGGTCAGCGGCGGTCTGGCTGTTGCTGTTGCTCTCGCCGCCCATAAACTGCTGCGCCATATCGGAAAGGTTGCCCATTTCCTCCTCGCTCAGGGACGCAAGAATACTGCCGATGTCGTCAAAATTCATTTTTTGCCGCCCATCTTTTTTATCAGCTCCTGCGCCTGCGGACTTTTCAGCAGGTTTTCCAGGGCGTTTTTATCCTGCAATATGTTCTGCACCCGTTGGCGTTGCTCGGGCGTGATTTTATTTTGCAGTATGTCCTGCGCCATATTGCTGTCGGGGCTTGCGCCCTTTGAATTCATAAGCAATTTAAAAAGCTGATCGGGAGAGAAGTTGTTTGCGCTCATTGAAATCACCGCCGTATTGTGATATATTTTTGTAAAGTAATATGATTTTATGATTTGCGGAGCACAGTTATGACAAAAATACTTGTGGTGTCGGACAGCCACGGCAGCTATTGGCGCTTGCGTGAGGCGATTGAAAACGAACCGAATGCAAAAATTGTTTTCTTTCTCGGCGACGGCGAAAGGGATATTGAAAAAGCAACGGAAGAATACCCCGAAAAGTTTTTTCACAAGGTACAGGGTAATTGCGATTGGGGCAGTATGCTGCCGTTGAGTGTGCTTGATGAAATTGAAGGTAAACGCATTTACGCTTGCCACGGACACAGTCACCTTGTAAAACACGGCACAGGCAATCTGATTGCTGCAGCAAAGCAGCTCAACTGTGCTGTTGCGCTTTACGGCCACACCCACACACCCTGCGCGGAGTATGCCGACGGAGTGCTGCTTTTTAATCCGGGAAGCATAAGAGAGGGCAAATACGGCGTAATTGACCTTGCAGAAAACGGAATTTTGCCCGTTTTACGCAAATTGCCGTAACTTTTTTCCTGAAAACACTTGAAAAATATGTGTATGTGTATTAAAATTAAGTGAATTCTAATGTTCAGAAATAATTTTTCGGAGGAAATAAAAAATGGTATCAGCAGGCGATTTCAGAAACGGCATTACCTTTGAGATGGACGGCAACGTTTACCAGATCATCGAGTTCCAGCACGTTAAGCCCGGTAAAGGCGCTGCTTTCGTTCGTACAAACATTCGTAACGTTATTGCAGGCTACGTTACAGAGCGTACATTCAACCCCACAGAAAAGTTCCCCACCGCTTACATCGAGCGCAAGTAAATGGAATATTCCTACAACGACAGCGGGCTCTACTACTTCATGGACCCCGAAACCTACGATATGATTCCGATCGGTGAAGACACTCTCCCCGACAACTTCAAGTTTGTCAAGGAGAACGAAACCTGCCGTATCCTTTCATACAAGGGTAACGTTTTCGGCGTTGAACCCCCCACAACAGTTACTCTTCAGGTAACTCAGACTGACCCTGGTTTTGCAGGCAACACAGCTACAAACGCTACCAAGCCCGCAACACTCGAAACAGGTGCAGAGGTTAAGGTTCCTCTCTTCATCGAAGAGGGCGAAATGATTATTGTTGACACCCGTACAGGCGAATACACCAGCCGCGCTTAAGTTTTCCGAGTTCACCAATTAATTTTATTTTGAATTTTAGGGAGGCAATTACCATGGCAATGACATTGACTGAAAAGGCTGCATACATCAAGGGCCTTGCAGACGGTCTCAATCTTGATGCAGACAAACCCGAAACAAAAATCATCAACGCACTTCTCGACCTTGTTGACGATATGGCTCTCTCGGTCTGTGACCTTGAAGACGAGCTTGCACTCGTAGGCGAGCAGGTTGACGCTGTTGACGAGGACCTCGACGCTCTTGAGTCCTATGTTTACGACGATGATGATTGCGATTGCTGCTGTGATGACGACTGCGACTGCTGTGACGACGACTTCTTTGAGGTCGAGTGCCCTGCTTGCGGCGAAATCATCAACGTTGACGAGGGTATCCTTGAAAGCGGCAGCATTCAGTGCCCCAACTGCAACGAAAACCTCGAGTTCGACATCGAATACGATGAGGACGAGGACGAAGAATAATTCTTCAACCAAATAATTAAGGCAGACTTTTCGGAGTCTGCCTTTTTCATAATCATATATCAACAGGAGGATAAAGCCTATGTTGCAGTCAATAATTGCTGTTTTTATGTCCATCATAACTTTCTTCAGCGGTCTTTTAGGTTTGCAGAAAAAGGAAATCAACCTTGACGATTTCAAGCTTGAATGGAGCGATGACTTTGAGGGCGATACGCTCGACACAACCAAGTGGCAGGGCCTTAACGGCAACACGGACAAAGCTCTTGTCCGCAAGGGCGGTTACCTGCACAGGGATATGGTTGAAGTCAAGGACGGCAACCTGTATATCTACACAAAGTATCTTGAAGAGGGCGCAGGCGGTTGTCCTGCAGGCTACTATTCGCAGATTCTCCTCACGAGGGATTTGTACGAGCAGACATACGGTTACTTTGAAATCCGCTGTATTCTGCCCAAGGGCACGGGTCAGTGGGCAGCATTCTGGATGAATTCGCACACAATGGCAAATGTTGACGGCTCAGGCAAGGACGGTGCGGAAATTGACATTTTTGAATCGCCCTATTACGGCTCATTTTTCCGCCGCGACCGCATAACCTCAAACATTCACTACGACGGCTACGGCGAGGACCTGAAAAGCAAGAGAGTCGGCAACTTCAAAGCGAATAATCCTTACGAGGAATTCAACACCTACGGCCTTGAGTGGAATGAGGACGAATACATTTTCTACATAAACGGCAAGGAAACGGGCAGATCCTCCTTCGGCGGCGCTTCACAGACCCCCGAGTACCTTATCCTCTCCGTTGAGGTGGGCGGCTCGAACGGTACGCCCGACCCCAAATCCTGGGCAGGCGATATCAGCAAAAACGATTGCCTCCCCTCCGCATTTATCATAGATTATGTGAAAGCATATCAGTATAAATAACAGTTTATCGATATGAATTGAAAATTGAAAATGTAAAATTGAAAATTAAGGGTCGCTACGCTCCGATTTTATAAAATGTTGATTTAAAGCTGTTTATATAATCGGGTGAGGGCGGAGCCCTCCCACAATTTTGCATTTTCAACTTTGCATTTTGCATTAATAACAGCGTATCTGTCACAGACAGATACGCTGTAATTTTTTCGCTGCGGCTCTGACCCGTTCATCGTTATGGGTCAGGGCTTTTTTTGCGTACGGAATGTAGTCGCTTCTGTTTTCTGCGTTTGCCATTGCGTTGAGCGTGAGCGAAAGGAGGCGTGCAGGGCGCAGGTAGTTGCCGCCGAGGATATCACGGTACGGCTCACAGCCCTTTTTGCCTGCCCAGAATGCATTGAAAAGGTTATCCAGGCGGAAAAGCTCACGTTCTTTTTCGGTCATTTCTCTTGTTTCAAGGTGCTTGTTGTACGGGCAATAGCGTTGGCAGATATCACAGCCCCAAAGGTTTACACCTGCAGCTGTTGCGGCTTCATCGTCGCCGAAAAAGCCGTTATCCTGCTCGTGTCGTATGCAACGCTCAGCTTCAAACTCGCCATTGTTGCCTATACAACCCCTCGGGCAGAGCTTGCGGCAGATTGTGCAATCTTCGCATTTCGGAGCGATTTCAGGCGATTTGTAAAGCTGTTCAAGCGTTATTTCCTCCGCAAAAACGCCTTCAATTCCTATAACCTCAAGTGCCATTCTTGAGCCGAATTTTTCGTTTGCAACAAGAGTATTCCTCAGCCAAAAGCCAAGACCCGAAGCAACTGCAAGGTGTTTGTAGCTGTGAGAGCACACAAAAGCAGTAAAGCCTGCCTCCTCTAATGAGGAAGCAAGCTCTTTTCTTAAAAAATAGGCACGGTTTGAAGCCACATAGTAGCTGTCAATAAAAGCATAGCCCACGGGCGGAGTTTCAAGCTGCGTGTAAGGCAAAGCGAAGATTATATAGGTTTTACCTTCAACGCTTACAGCCGAAAATTCAGCGCCGCTATTATTCAGTTTGTCTGCAATAAGCGACAAAATATCAGTCATCTTTTTTATCTTTTTCTTTAGGTTCGATTATTTCTCTTGCTAAATAAATCGGACGGTTTTTTCCCTGCTCATAGGTTTTGGCGAGGTACTTGCCGACAATTCCTATACAAACAAGCTGAAGCGAGCCGAAAAGCAGTACGAGGAAAACAATCAGCGTGCCGCGGTCAAAATAATCGTACAGGCTGAAGGCGGAAACAAGTATTCTCACCAGCAGATACAGTGCGGAAATCACACCGCCTGCCGCACCGAGCACAAGCGGAATGCTTAAGGGCGCGGTTGAGAAAGCCATAATGCCATCAACTGCGTAATTGAACAGCTTTTTGAACGACCAGCTTGTTTCGCCGCTTGCTCTCTCCTGAGCCTGATAGGGGATATACTCCGTGTTGAAGCCTACCCATGAGAGCAGACCCTTTGAAAAACGGTGGTACTCGCCCATTGAAAGCACAGCCTCAGCAACATTTCTGCGGAAGGTGCGGAAATCACTCGCACCCTGAACAAACTCCGTTGACGAAACGCTGTTGATTAATTTATAAAAGCCTGATTTGAAGAAGGACAGTTTTTTGTCGTCAGCCCTCTGCTCCTGGAACGCCGCAACACAGTCAAGCTCGGCATTTTCTTCAAGGCGCTTTACCATATAGGCAACAACCTCGGGACGCTGCTGCAAATCAGCATCGATCAGGCAGATGTACTCGCCCTTTGCGTGCTGAATGCCCGCATACATTGCGGCTTCCTTGCCGAAATTGCGCGAAAAGTTGATTATGCGGATATTCTTGTCAGACTCGGCGTGAAGCTCTTTGAGCCTGTCAATCGTGGAATCCATTGAGCCGTCGTTGACGAAAACCATTTCGTACTCGTAGCCCTCATAGTCGAAAACTGCTGCCGCCGTATCGTGAAAAAGGCGGACATTGCCCTCTTCGTTATAGCAGGGCACAACCAGTGACAGTTTCATTTTATTCACTTCCCTTATCAAAATTGTAATTAATTCTGTAAATATATTATTATATGAAATTATGAATTGAATTTTATTCCGCTCTGATTGCGGATTTTTTTCATCACCGTGCTTACGGCAAGAGCCATCTGTGATGCTTCCTTATACTGCTCTGCTGTTTCTTCGGGGCGAGTTGCAAAATCAAGCAATGCCTTTGCTTCGTGCGACATAATAACGTGCTTGGGTGTTTCGCCCACAACCTCCACGGGCTCACCGCCCTTACGGCAGAATTTAATGCCGTTGAGCTGTGAAATCGAATCAATCGTGACCGTGCCGCCGTCGCCGAGGATTTCGCTGCCGCAGAAGCCCTGCGCAATTTTTGACCAGGTCATTGTCAGCAGCATTTTGTCGTACTTGAAAACGGTAGTTCCGCTGCTGTCTGCACCGCTCTCTAAAAACTGTGCCGTGCTCCAGATATCTTTGGGCAGACCGAACAAATCCAACGCGGGATAAATGCAGTAAATGCCTAAATCCATAAGACAGCCTGTTGCAAATTCGGGATTGAAAATGTTCGGGTTTTCGCCGCGCTTGTAGGCGGGATATTTTGAGGAAAGCTGTGAAAAATCGAAATGTGCACTTGTTATATTGCCCAGCGCCTGCATTGAAGCCTTGAGTTTCGGGCGCACGGGGTTGAACATATACATTATCGCTTCGATATAGACCTTGCCGTTTTCTGCGGCGATTGCCTGAAGCTCTGCAAGCTGTTCGGGCTCAACGGTTATCGGCTTTTCGCAGATTACGTGCTTACCTGCTTTCAGGAGCATTTTACTCTGCTCGTAATGCAAAGAGTTGGGGCTTGCGACATAGACCGCCTCAACATCCGCATTTCGTGCAAGGTCATACAAATCGACAAAAACTCTCGGTGCGCCGAATTTTTCGGCAAGCGCCTTGCCCTTTGAATAACTGCGTGAGCACACACCGAGAAGCTCCATACCTTCAATAAGGTTAGCGCCCATTATAAACTCTTCTGTTATCCAGCTTGTTCCGATTACAGCGTATTTCATAGCTTTTCCTTTATATTATGTCAGAATAAAATTCGTTTATATATTTTTTAACATCTTCTCCGGTGCCGCCAAACGGACCCGGAGTTTCCATCTTTAGGGAAACCGTTGCCGTTGCGGTGAGAAGCGAAGAGGGAATATCCTTTGTCAGTCTTTCACAGATGTATGCGGCAAAGGTTGTGTCACCTCTGCCCGTTCTGCCGCTTAAGTTTCTTGCTCTTATGGGGCAAGTGTAAAATTCATTGCCGTCATAGACGAGAACTTCAGTATTGTGGGTTATGACAATTTCCTTTGCGCCCCACGAATACATAATTTCTGCAGCCTTTTTTCTGTCGGCTGTTCCCGTGAGGATTTCTGCCTCTGCGGCATCGGTTTTGAGGAAATGGATGTACGGCAGCAGCTCTTTTTTCTCTGCCCAATCCTCAAAATACATTGAGCCGTTTTCGCGGTTTACATAGCGAAGAAAGCCCTGAACATCAACGGCAACCTTTGCCTTTTGTGCGGCGGCTCTGATTAATGCTCCGTCAAAATCGCCGAAAACAAGGCCTGCAAAATGGTAAATTTCCGTTTCGTTTTCAGGTAAATCATTGGCACTGAACGGTGTGCCTATGCTTGAACAGGTGCTGTTTCTGCGCTCTCTGTCGGGCGTGAGGTAAACGTTCACCATATTTGAAGGTGAGTCACAGTAAGTGCAAAAAACATCTTTTTTATCAAGCTTGAGTGCGTTCAGTCTGTCCTTATCCTTTTCGGGCAGCTTGGTAACGGCGGCAACCCTGTGCCCCAGCGCAAAGGCAGAGGCAGAGGAATAGAGCACCGCTCCACCCTCCTGCTTTACGGTTACACCGTCGCTGTCCGTATTTATATCCATTGTTATATGTCCTATGATTATGCTGTCGTATTTCATTTTACGCTGTCCAATCCTGCCGCAAATTCTTCAACACATTCATCTTTAACCGTATTTTTGAACAGGTTGAGCTTTATTATTTCACGGCATTTTGAGTAATCCTCGGTCATAAAGTCGCCTGAGATTACATTTGCACTCTTAAGATAGAATTCGTTGTTTTTTATAGCATCAATGATGCTCTGATAGTAGGGACGCAGACCCTTGTCGAGTTTACGGGGGTTAGTCAGCTTAACCTCGGCATCAAAGCCCGGTGTCTGCTGGGTCTGGAACCAGTAAATGCCATCAGTCTGCTCTTTGTCAAAATGTGAGAGAACTTCTTTGGCAAAGGCTTGCGGCTTTTTGCCGTGCAGAGTGGGGTTCCACGGGTTAATCGAGCCGTAGTTACCCTTACACCACGGATAGGCATCACGGTAATTGAGAATAACGAACCGCTTACCGCTCTTTCTTATTTTTTCAAAAGTAATTTCGCTTATGTGTTCATAATCCGTAAAAGCGAGTTCATCCGCATTGAGATATTCGTTGATGAGCTTTGCCGTTGCCGCATCATCGGCGGGATAAGTAAAACTGAACGGACCTATTTTCTGCGGATAGTATTCGCGCATATCGAAAATGAAAAACTCGCTGTCGTTTTCCTCGATCATTCTGCGCATACTCTCAAGTGCGTGAGTCAGGGGCTTGCCCTTCGCAAGACCGTGGCTGAGGATGATTTCGTTCTTTTTATTGCCGCAATAGCGTATGCAGAAATGGCGCACGCCGTAAGCAAACTGGGTGTACATATCGTCACCCTGGCAGCAGGCAAAGGGTATCATACCGTAGCTGCCTGCATTGTGTGTGCCCGGCATAACAACCTCGGTAAGCTTTACCTCATCCTTGATGTATTTCATCCATTCCTTGTAAAACATATGTTATCCCTCCAACAGAGCGTAAAATCTCCCGAGTTCTTCTTCGTTGCCCTTGTGTGTGCGGGCAAGTGTATCGCTCAGCTTTCCGCAAAGCACTTCATCATTTATAAGCCGTGTGATTTTCTCTGCAACATCTGCCGCATCAATTTCGGCAAGCAGAGCGGTTTCGCCATCAGTAAGCTGGTCAAAAACAGTTGAAAACTTTGTAGCGACTATGGGCTTGGCAAACGCTTTTGACTCATCAATCGCTATCGACTTGCCTTCAAAATTTGACGGCTGAACATATATGTCACAGTTGTTTATATACGGATACGGGTTGCTTCTTTCACCGAGGAGAACGAAATTCTCCTGCAAGCCGTATCGGTTTATCTTTTCTTCAATACCGGCTTTGAGTTCACCCTTACCGATTGCGTACCACCTGAAAGCAACACCGTTGCCTTTGAGGATTTTTGCCGCCTCAACAGCCGTATCATACCCCTTCTGCGGCGAGAATCTGCCGACAGTCAGAAGTATTTTACAGTCAACGCCTGCGTATTCTTCGGGTGTGCCGACAGCAAGCTGCCTGAGTGCTTGCGGCGAAGAAATATTTTCTACCGTAAAAATCTTTTCCGCCATATCTGGAAAAGTTCTTTTAAGCACATCACTGCACTCGGGCGAAACGCTTACAAGTTTGTCCAACTTTTCAAAGAAAGGACGGTCAAAATCCTTATCAGGTCCTAGCTTTGAATAGTCATTGTGAATGTAACCGATTTTTATATCCGCATCAACGCAGTCAACACAGTAATAGTTTGCGTTGCCCTCAAGATAACCTATGGCAACATCGTAATGTTTTTTTATTTTCGGCAGAGCTTTTTTCAGGCAATTCCACACGGTCTTTCTGTTGCCGTTTGCAACTGCACGGGAATAGACAACTCTGTTAAAAGCAGCATGAAAATGAAAATTTTTTATGCATTTTTTTATATAGACAAAAGCCTCGCCGTCATAAGAAGAATAACCTTCGCCGCCGTCGATAATATTTGCTTCTTGGGGAACATTGGGCAGAAAAAGTCCCTCTCTCCTGAAAAGAAAAAGGTCAACATCATAGCGGCTGTAATCAATAAGACCCAACAGAGTTATAAGGCTTTTTTCCGCACCGCCGCCCGATAGCGACGGCAGAACAAACAGCAGACTTTTTTTCATCTTTCCGCTCAGCTTTCAATAAATTTGTAAATTGTTTCCAGGCTTTCTTTGTTGCCGTAGTTTCTTTCAAGACAATTACGGCTCAGCATTTCTCTTTTTTCTTTACTGTCAAGCAGTTTAATAATTGTTGCCGCAACGCTTTCGGTATCCATAGGACAGATTATGCCGTCCACACCGTCCTCGACCTGGCTTTTTGCGGTTTCAAAATCCGTTATCAGTACAGGCTTGCCGAGAATCTGTGCCTCGCGCACGGTTACAGCTTTGCCCTCATAGCGTGAGGGTTGGGCGTAGATATCGCACGCCGCCATATACGGATACGGGTTCGGCTTTTTGCCGAGAACAATTACATTTTTCGAAACATTATGCTTTTCAATTTCATTTCTGATAAGCTCTTCTTCGCCACCGTAGCCGATAATATACCACTTGTGCTCACAACCCTTGTCGAGCATTATACGGCTGTACTGCGGTATTAACTCAAACGCTTTCTGATGACAGAAACGTCCGACAGAAAGGACAGCAGGCAACTGCGTATCAATTTCGCAAGGAGATTCAAGTTGAGCCTGAGCACACACAAAATCGGGCGAAAGCACGTTCTCTATGGTTACAAGCTTATCCGCCAGAGAAGGATAAACCTTTGCAAAGGCGGCGCAGACATTATCCGACACGCCTGCAATTTTGTCATAGACTGCCCAGGTTTTTTTATCTTTTTCGAAGTCCATTTCTGCTACGGTATAATCGGTATGAATCCAGGCGATTTTCTTTTTTGCCTTTACCTTTCTTGCCGTATATTCATGCGGCCACATAAAGCTGATTGCCGCATCATACTCTTTTTCCAAAGCAGGCATATATTTTACGCAAGCCTGCCAGTAGCCTGAAAGCAGAGCAAAGCCGCTTTCATCTGTCAGCCCGTATTTTTTCTGAACAGAAAACCTATTGTATATCCTGTTCAGAGCAATTAAAGGATATTTTTTAAGAACTGTTTTTATCGGCTGTGTCATAGCTGCGCACTGCTTAATTTCAGGCAGAATATTGCAGCGCTTGTCAACCAGAGGCAGAAATTCACCTCCGACTGAATGAAGCAGAAGGTCAACATCGTATCTGTCATAATCAAATTCGCCGAGCAAACCGAGAAGGCTGCGTTCAATACCGCCTATCTCCATACCTCCGCTGACAATAAGAATCTGTTTTTTACTCATTTGCGAAACCTCGCCAACGCATCAACCCCGAAAAAGCGGTGAATAATCCGTGTTATTTTTGAACGGTAAACCGTTTTCTTATCCAGCCAGCTTTTTGCAAACCAATGTATTGCACAGGTGTTTTCGGTTTTGTTCATAACACCCGTAAGGTCATTAAGCGGACAGAAATATTCCCTGGGATAAAGCGTAAAACTGCCGCAGGTCTGAACCGTACCGTCATCGGGCATCAGGCCGTATTTTTCAAGTATCGATGTAAAGCGTACTCCGACTGTTGCATGATTCTGTGTCCCGTCAGGATTTATAAAAACTGATTTTTCATAATCTGCCAGCATCTCGGCAATTATCCCGTTTCCGGGATTGCGTGCCCAGAGCACAAGACCGGGAGCAATATATTTTTCTGTTTCAAATGCGGCAAAAGCCTCATTTTCAAGCAGATCATAAAAGGATCTGACAACCTCTGCATCTGTATCAAAGTACAGTCCACCCTCATCATAGAGCACCTTGAAGCGTGCAAAATCGGAAACAAAGGCATACTTTTTTGCATCATATGCCTGAGAAATATAGGTGTTCTGTCTGACATCGAAATTATCTTCGTTCCACTCTTTTATTTCAAAATCGGGAAAATATCTGCGCCAGGAAGCTATACACTTTTCAATAAGTTTGGATTTCGGGTTGCCGCCGAACCAGAAATAGTGAATGGTTTTGTTCACCGGAAAACCTCCCGTTTATCAATAAATAAAGCTCAGCCATACATTGTTATTGGGCGTAAAGAAATCGCTTCGGTAAGCATTTGCACCCGCCGCATCTCTGAAAAAGAAAAACATAAAGGCCATATACAAAACAAGTTTCAGTGAGGCTTTTTTTGTATCCTTGAGCACGGTTGAAAAAATAAGTGAAAGCAATATAGCCATATAAGTGTAGGTGTAAAAAGCAAAGCGTGCAAAAATCCAGTTGTACAGAGAAACAAGGAAAATTGTAAAGTGAATAACCGACATATTTACGAGAACATCCACAATCGGACCGTTCCTGCGCAACTCCTTATAGTAAACGGCAGACAGCACCATCGGTATAGCGTGGAAACCGAGACGCAGAATGTTTGTGCCGCCCTCGACACCTTCTGTAAACCAACCTTCATTGTACTGTGAGAAACTGCTGCCTTCCAGAACATTCTCGAAAGACGGCATAAACATACTTACAAAAATTAAAACTGCAACGCCGGCTACAATAATCAAAAAGGTTGAGGGAGACCATGCCTTGCGTCGGCAAACAAAATAAATCGGGATAAGAATAATCGCGGAGCTATGGAAAAAGTACGCCACGAGAATAAAGACCAGAAACTTAAAGAAATCTGTTTTTCGCGGAGAAAACAGATACTTTGTAGCCATAAGAACAACACCGGTAGCAACGAACTGACGGATACCGTTCATAGCAATGAAATAGGTGCCGGTAGTAAAGTAAAAGAATACGGCCAGCAAAAAATCGGGAGCATGCTTGCGGAATGTCAGCAAAACAGGAACAAGAGTAAGTATAGCGGATATCATAATGAAGGCTTCGCTCTCGCCACCGGCCGCTCTTATCCAGTACTGCAGAAATTCGAACAGGAAGTTATCCGAACCGATAACAGGTATCGGGTTGCCCGCCTGCTCGGCAAGTTCAAACATATGGATATAATAATATGTGTCGCCGATTGTTTTGCGCAATCCCGAAAACAGTATCATAACCGCACCGGTAGCAAACAGACCGATGATGTTCGGCTTTCTTGTTCCCCATAAGGTATAACCCAGCGAGGGCACCGATTTTCCGAACCAGGCACCCATAAGACTCAATATGAAAACTGTAAGCAGTGAAGTGGTCATATCTTATTTCCTTTTAGGATTTATTTTGCATTAAAATTCGGGACAAGACTCAACAGGATTTCCCGCACATTCAAGCGGTTGACATCCTTAAGCTTTTCCAGGCCCTCTTCAAGACGCTCGCTGCTGAAATCCACAGGAGGAAGCACAAAAATCTTGTCGTTGCAGGTGAGCTGCATTTCGCATTCCTCTTCAGAAAGAGTGAGCTCTTCGTAGAGCTTTTCACCGGGACGAAGGCCCGTGAATTCAATTTTAATTTCTTCATACGGCTTATAGCCCGAAAGAGTAATCAGCTTTTCAGCAAGCGAGGTAATACTTACGGGCTCACCCATATCAAGCACAAAAATTTCGCCGCCCTTAGCAATGCCACCTGCCTGAACAACAAGCTGTGCCGCCTCGGGAATTGTCATAAAGTAACGCGTAATATCCTTGTGTGTAACGGTAACAGGGCCGCCTGCGGCAATCTGCTCCTTGAAAATCGGGATAACGCTGCCGTTTGAGCCGAGAACGTTTCCGAAACGCACGGCCGCAAAATGTGTACCTGTGTTTTTGCGCTCAAAATACTGAATAATAAGCTCGGTCACACGCTTGGTTGCACCCATAACATTTGTCGGGTTGACCGCCTTGTCGGTTGAAAGTATGACGAACTTGCCAACACCGCTTTCAATCGCCGCCTGAGCTGTATTGTATGTACCGAAAATGTTGTTCTTGACCGCCTCGCAGGGGCTGTCCTCCATAAGAGGAACGTGCTTGTGTGCCGCAGCGTGGAAAACAACCGAGGGCTTGAACTCCTCAAAAACCTCACGCAGTCTGACGGGGTCCTGAACAGAACCGATGCGGATAAAGAACTGTACCTTGCCTTTGTACTTTCTGTCAAGCTTGTTTTTAAGAACAAAAGCGTTGTTTTCGTAATTATCAAAAATAATAATTCTTGCAGGATTGTAACGGGCAACCTGTGTACAGATTTCGGAGCCTATCGAGCCGCCTCCGCCCGTGACAAGAACGGTGCGGTCATTAAGATATGAACAGATATCAGTGTTGAGCGTAACCTCGGGTCTTGCAAGCAGGTCAGTAATTTCAACATCACGGATAGAAGCTTCGTTTGCGTTCTTTTCCGTGACCTCCTGAACGGAAAGTGAGGTTTTGAGCGCACATCCCGTTTCCATTGCAAGGCGCAGAATTTCACTCTTGCGCTGAGGAGAAGCTGAGGGAATAGCGAAAACGATTTCATCAACCTTATATTTCTTTACAAGCTCGGGTATGTCGTCGCAAGTGCCTTTAATCGGCACGCCTTCAACATGGCGGCCAGCCTTCATCGGGCTGTCATCAACAAAAACAACAGGCTTGCCTGCGCAGAAGCTCTTTGCCTCAAACTCCTTGAAAACAAGCAGACCCATATCACCGGCGCCGATAATCATAACACGGCGTCTGTCGCGCATACGCAGGGAGTTGGAGTGTGCCTTGGATATACGGCGTGCCGCTCTGTACATAAGGCGTATCGAGCCTGTCATAGCCGTGATAAGAAGAACTGCAGTAAAATAAACGCTGACGCGAAGAACAACGACATTGTACATATCGAGCCTATCCAGAACGGTGTCGATACCAAGCGACGTCAGCGTGCCGAGCACGGCAGCACCTGCACAACGGAAAAGCTCATGTATGCCGGCATATTCCCAAAGGCTGTTGTAAAGCCCAAAGAAGCCGTGAATGAGAACAAAAATAAGGCTTGTGTATACAGCCCTGCCCATAAGAGCCGGAAAAACAACCGAAAAGAGCTCTTCCTTCGGATAGTTTATGGCGCCGACAACGAGAAAAGCCAGGTTAACTGCCAGAATATCCAGCACAGCAAGAGCCAGCTTGCGTGTGGTAATCATTATCAGAGATTTGCGGTCAGTGGGAGTTTTTGTGCCTTGTGAAAACCCGATGCTCAAAAAAATGCCGCCTTTCAAAATAATATAATTAAATAATTAAAATTAACTATAGACTTTTTTATTATAATACTGCTTTAGACAATTGTCAACATTTTGACGCATCGGAAAAAAGTTGACAAACCACTACAGTCTTGCTATTATGATTGTACAGATTTTATTTTTAGGAGAGTTGCTTTATGATAGGTTTAGGTAAATGGGCATGCAGTGTTGACACAATGTTTTTCAGCGGCGATGTTGCGCTGACAGTTGTTGATAAAAACGGCGAATATGACTTTGTAATCGACCTTCCCGGTATTGATATTCCGGATTATCAGATTAAGTCCGTAGAAGAGGACGGCAATAACATCAAGGCTGTTGTCAACATCCCGATGCTCGGCAAGGATGCAGACCTGAACGTTACCTTCGACGGCGACACATTCACAGGCTTTCTCAAAATCCCCTTCCTCGGCAAGGTCAAGTTCAAGGACGGACACAGAGTAGAGGAATAATCGTTTTAAAATGAACAGCCGGGAGAATTTTCAAAAAAATTAAAAAATTTTGAAAATTCTCTTGACTATGCTGTTTTTTTGTGATATATTATTCGAGCGTTCAGTTCGCTGGTGTAGCTCAGTTGGTAGAGCAGCTGATTTGTAATCAGCAGGTCGGGGGTTCGAGTCCGTCCACCAGCTCCATTTTAATAAGGGTAGGTTCCCGAGTGGCCAAAGGGAGCAGACTGTAAATCTGTTGTCACAGACTTCGATGGTTCGAATCCATCTCTCTCCACCAAAACAATTTAATCCGAACCAATTGCCGATCGGCGAAGGGTTCGGATTTGTTGTTTATGCCGAAATGTAAAAATACTGTATTGCTCTGCCGTGTCGAGTATTCTCACGATGACATTATTGACTTTTTCTTTCGGTATGATAAACTTATAAGCAGATGAGAGGAAAAGCGTCCTCTTAAATATTATAATATGACATTTTTTGTGGCTTTGTTGCAGAGAATCAGGCAACAAAGATGAACAAGGGAAACAG
>JAZRQW010000010.1:0-16293 GCA_045650165.1 Acutalibacteraceae bacterium
CTTTTATTTCGGGCTCCCTTGCCGCATTGATAAGCACGGTTTCACCCTTTGCCGTACAAGCCGCAAGCAGAACGTTTTCCGTTGCACCGACACTCGGGAAAGAAAGCGTAATTCTTGCTCCCTTGAGTCCGTCGGGACAGACACAGACAAGTCTGCCGCCCTCTTCGGTAATTTTCGTACCGAGCGCACGCATTGCTTCAAGGTGGAGGTCTATCGGACGCAGACCTATTTCACAGCCACCGGGCGAAGAAAGCTCCACCCTGCCGAATCTGCCGAGCAACGCACCGAGGAACACCACAGAGGAACGCATTTCCTGCATTAGCAAATCGGGGATTTCGTACCGATAAGCACCTGTGCTGTCTACAATCACGCTGTCACCGCAACGCATAACCGAACAGCCGAGATATGTAAGTATACTCACCGCCGCATCAACATCAGTAAGACGGGGACAGTTTTTCAGCACGGTTTCGCCCTGTACGAGCACAGCAGCCGAAAGCAAAGGCAAAGAACCGTTTTTAGAGCCCTGAACCGTAATTTCTCCGCTTAATCTGTTACCGCCCTCAATGATGTAGTAAGCCATATTTCTCCACCCTTCCGCATATCACATTGTATGCAGAAGGCAGAAAAGCGGTTACTTTGCGATTTTGCCGAGCACCTCGACTATTCTTGACTGAGCATCAGCCACAGCCATTGATTTTGCCGCCCTGCCCATAGCATCGAGCTTACCCGGGCTTTCGAGAAGCGTATCAATCTGCTGCATAAGCTTTGCGCTTGTAAGGTCTTTTTCCTCAATCACTATTGCCGCGCCCTTGTCCGCAAGTGCCTTTGCGTTGTGGAACTGATGGTTCTCCGTTGCAAAGGGATACGGAATGAGGATTGACGGTTTGCCCAGCGCCTGGAATTCACTGAGTGAGCTTGCACCTGCACGGCAGATAACAAGGTCAGCTGCCGCAAGACAGCGGTGCATATCGTTTATATAATCTCTTACGATGATATTTTTACTGTTAAGGTCTACACCTTTTTCGATAAGTCTCTCGGGGAAATCCTTGCAGTCCTTACCGGTAGCGTGCATAAAGGTGCAGTTATTCGCCTGCCAGCGGTTTGCAATAACCTCAAGCATCACCTCGTTTATTGCTTTTGCGCCGAGCGAGCCGCCCATAGAGAGAATGAGCGGTTTTTCATCCAGACCGAGCTCTGCCCTGCTGATATCCCTGTCCGCTTCAAGAAGTTCGCCTCTGACGGGAAGACCTGTGACGATAACGGGATTTTTGGGCTGCATATACTGTGCCGCCTGCTCAGCTGTGAGCATAACGGCATCAACCATTTTTGCAAGCGTTTTGTTCGTAACACCGGGGAATGCGTTCTGCTCGTGGATTGCCGTGGGAATACCGAGTTTTGCCGCCGCACGCACAACGGGACCGCTTACATAGCCGCCGAAGCCAATTACAACATCGGGCGCAAACTCCCTGATTATCTTCTTTGCCTGCGAGGAGGATTTGAGAAGATGCGAGAGTGTTTTGATATTCTGCTTTATGCCGTTGAGATTGAGCACACGGTTGAAGCCGCTTATCTGAATTGTTTTGAAATCATAGCCTGCGGCAGGGACAAGCCTTGCCTCCATTTTTTCCGCAGTACCGATGAAGAGAATTTCCGCATCGGGATATCTGCGCCTGACCTCGCCTGCTACAGCGAGTGCAGGGTTGATGTGACCGCCCGTACCGCCTGCGGCAAAGATGATTTTTTTACCGTTGAGCATTTATATCATCACCTTAATGTTTATTTTCGCAAATTTGAGGCTCGGGAAACCGAGAGCACCATACCCATTTCCGCAAGCAGCATAACGAGCGATGTACCGCCGTAACTGAAAAACGGAAGAGAAATACCCGTGTTGGGAATGGTATCGGTAACAACGAGGATATTGAGAATAGTCTGGATACCGACCTGGAAGACTATGCCCATTGAGAGAAGTGCGCCGAATTTACTGCGGCAGTTCATTGCAATTACAAAGCCTCTCCACACAAGAAGGGCAAAGAGAAGAATAATTGCCGTTGCACCGACAAAACCAAGTTCTTCGCAGACAATGGCGAATATGAAGTCGTTCTGAGGTTCTGAAACATAGAGGTGCTTCTGCTTGGATTCGCCAAGACCCTGTCCGAGGAAGCCACCCGAGCCTATTGCATTGAGAGACTGGTTGGTCTGCCAACGTGCACCCCTCGGGTCGTAATCCTTATCGAGCCAGGCAACAATTCTTTCGCCGGCATATTCCTTGAGCAAATCCGGATTGGCAACGAAGAAGATGACAAGTGCCATAACAGCACCGACGCCAAAGATAAACCACCACTTATTAAATCCGCCGAGGTAGAGCATCGCAACGGAAATTGCCGCCATAAGGATAGCACCCGAAAGGTGGTTTTCAAGAGCAACAAGACCTGCAAACACAATTGCGACCGCACCGAAATACATAGCGTATTTCCAGTCCTTTTTAATTTCCTTTTCCCACTTTTCACACGCCCAGGCGTAGAAAAGTACTATTGCAATTTTTGCTATTTCCGAGGGCTGAAAGGTGAAACTACCTATCGCTATCCACCGATAAAAGCCGGGCTTCCATTGAGGAAGCACAAAGACAATGAGAAGCAGGAACAACGAAACGCCCATACCGATAAGGGCAAAAATGCGGAAGTAGTTATAATTGATCCTCGAGATAAACAGCATAGCCGTTACGCCTATTATGGCAAATATGCCCTGACGTATGATAAAGTGGAGGCTGTTGTCATACTTGTAGTAGGCGTAAGAATAACCTGCCGAAAAGAGCATCACAAGACCCGTAATCAGCAAAGCAAGGACTATAAGCAGAAATGTTACGTCAAAGTTGCCTTTGGCGACCCATTTAGCATTAAGCAGACTGCTTTTTTTCTTTTCCACCGTACCGCCTCCTGAATTTAAATTAAGCGTAATATATGATTGCTGCACCTAAAGCACAGCCGATAATATTCACAAATGAGAAAACAAAAACAATTTTCTTTTCACCCCAGCCACTCATTTCAAAATGGTGATGAATGGGTGCCATTTTGAAAATACGTTTACCGTGGGTAAGCTTGAAATAACCAATCTGAAGGACGTCCGAAAGACCCTCGATAAAGTATATTATGCCGACGGGCAGAAGAATCAGCGGACAATCCACAGCATAGGCAAGCGCGACTATCATTCCGCCTAGAAACATTGAGCCTGTGTCACCCATAAACACCTTTGCAGGATTCCAGTTCCACACGAGGAAGCCTGCACAAGCACCTGCAAGGCAGGCGGCAAGCAGACCTGCGCCGAGATTGTTGCGCATAAAGGCAATTACAATCATCGTTGCAGCAGAGGTGAGAGTGACCGATGAACACAAGCCATCTATTCCGTCGGTAAAGTTGACGGCGTTTGTTGCACCGTAAATCAGGCAGATACCGAAGAGGAAGAAGAATATTCCGAGGTCGCCTGTTACGCCGTAAAGCGGAATATACATATATGAACAGCCTGCAAGCCTCAAACTGCCCAGATAGGCAATTATCGCAAGCAGCTGCATAAGTGTTTTCTGTCTGACAGTAAGACCGAGGTTTCGCTTTTTGACAACCTTGATGTAATCATCCACAAAGCCGATAAGACCGAGAGTCAGCGCCATAAAGATACCTGAGAAAAGCTTTGTGTACATAGACGAGCGCACAAGATTTTCGCCGAGGATTATATCGCCGCCCATTATTCTGTCCGAAACGAGCACAACTAAAAGCGAAACCAATGTGCCTGCAATAAAAATCAGACCGCCCATTGTAGGTGTGCCCTGCTTGCTTTTGTGCCAGGCAGGACCTATTTCAAGAATAGTCTGCCCGAATTTGAGCCTGCGAAGCCACGGAATCATAACAAATCCGAGCAAAGCGGTAACACCGAAGCCGAGAAGCGCACCGAGACCGAGGGCGAAAAAAGTATTCATAAAGCAAATGCCTCCGAAAGTAATTTATTCTTTGAACGCAGTTATTACTTCCTCTAATTTCATTCCCCTGCTTGCTTTGAACAGCACCGCATCACCTGCGGAGAGTTCTTTTTTCAGTTCTTGTGCGAGAGTTGCTTTATCACCATAGCTCTTTGCAAAGGCTATGCCGTTTTCGTTTGCGCTTTCAGCCGCAAGCGCCGCCATTGCCCCGTAGGTATAAAGTCTGTCTATGCCCTTCTGTGCGGCAAGCACACCTATTTCCCTGTGAGCAGTTTCGGAAATATCGCCAAGTTCAAGCATATCTCCGAAAACAAGCGCCTTTGTTTTTGCATTGAAACCTCTGAGCACTTCAATCGCTGCGCGCATTGAATCGGGGCTCGCATTGTAGCAATCCTCAACAACGGTAATGCCGTCGAAATCGCTTACACGCTGGCGCATACCCGAGGTTACGTATTTCGAAAGACCCTCTGCTACCTGTTCGGGAGTTACACCGAGATAAATGCCGACAGCAAAAGCGGAAAGAGCATTATAAACATTATGAACACCCACTGTGGGTATTGTAACAGTCTGAACCTTGCCACCGAAAACCACTGTAAAGGTTGTTTCCTTTTCACCCTGCACAATATCTTTTGCGATATAGTCGCATTCCGGGTTTTCGATGCCGAATTTTATGAGTTTACGGTCGGAAAGAGTAACCGTTGAGAGCAAATCATCGTCGCCGTTTACAACAAGTGGTGCACCGGGCTTGAGACCGTCAAGGATTTCAAGCTTTGCCTTGAGTATACCCTCTCTTGAGCCGAGGTGTTCAATATGAGAAACGCCGATTTTGCTGATTACACCGATGCTCGGCTGAGCGACCTGAGAAAGACGTGAAATTTCGCCGAAAGCGCTCATACCCATTTCAAGTATTGCCGCCTCATAATCCGTATTCATGCGGAAAACGGTAGTTGGCAGACCGATTTCATTGTTGAGATTACCCTCGTTTTTAAGAGTATTGTATTTTTCGGATAAAACGGCATAAACCATTTCTTTTGTGGTAGTTTTTCCGACGCTGCCCGTAATGCCTGCAACAGGAATCGAGAAGAGCGAGCGGTAATAAGCAGCAAGCTGCATAAACGCTTTGCCTGTATCCTCTACAAGCAAAACTTCGCCGTTTGCCTCAACGGGCTTTGAGCACACAGCTGCCGCAGCACCCTGCTCAAAGGCAGAGGCAACAAAGCTATGTCCGTCAAAACGCTCACCGACAAGGGCGATAAAAAGACAACCCTGTGTGATTTTGCGGGAATCCGTGCAGATGCTTGTAATTTGAGCATCATTGCAACAGCAAGTGCCCAGAGCAGCGGCTATTTCTTTAAGTCTGAGCGGTATCATCACCGCACCTCCGAGTTTATTTATTGAGCAGGTCGCGTACGACCTCACGCTCGTCGTAATGCTTCTTTTCTGTGCCGATAATCTGATAGGTTTCGTGTCCCTTGCCCGCAAGGAGAACGATATCGTTTTCGTTTGCCTCGTTGAGGGCAAACTCTATAGCCTGAGTTCTGTCCGTAATTGTAACGACGGGAATTTTCGCACCTTTCGCACCCTCGGCAACCTCATTAACAATTGTCTGCGGGTCTTCGGTACGGGGGTTATCGGAAGTTATGATTACAAAATCGGACATATCCGCAGCTATTTTGCCCATCTTGGGACGCTTTGTCTTATCCCTGTCGCCGCCGCAACCGAAAACTGTGATAACTCTTGCCTCGGCAATTTTACGAAGAGCGGCAAGAATATTCTGAAGTCCGTCAGGAGAATGGGCGTAGTCAATTATAACGGTATAGTCTGTATCTGTAGGAACAACCTCAATTCTGCCGGGCACGCCGACAGCTTCGCCGAGTGCTTTTGCAACCTCATCCATAGGCATACCGAGCTCAACGGCACAGACAGCCGCACCCATTGAATTATAGACGGTAAAGCCGCCGGGAATACGCATCTTTATGCGTTCGAGTCTGCCGAAGCCGACAAGAACATAGGAAACGCCGCTTGTTTTATATTCGGCGTTTTTTGCGGTATAATCCGCACTATCGCTGAGCACAGAATAGCTCACCTTGCGGCAATCGGTATCTGCAACCATTGCGGTATGCGCCTCATCGTCACAGTTGATAATTGCGGTATCGCACATTTCAAAGAGCTTGTGCTTAGCGGCAATGTAGTTTTCAAAATTGCCGTGGTAATCGAGGTGGTCCTGCGTAAGGTTAGTGAAAATTGCGCTTTCATAGTGCAGGCCTGCAACACGCTGCTGTGCAAGCGCCTGAGAGGAAACCTCCATAACACAGAATTCACAGCCCTGTTCAACCATTTCGGCAAAAAGTGAATTAAGCTCAAACGGGTCGGGTGTGGTGAGGTTAGCAGGATATTCCTTGTCCCCTACCATATTTTTGACCGTGCCGACAAGGCCCGTTTTGTGGCCGAGCTTTTCAAAAACCGCCTTGAGTAAAAAGCAGGTTGTTGTTTTGCCGTTTGTACCCGTTACGCCCACAAGGCGGAGCTTACGAGCGGGATTGGAGAAAAACGACGCAGAGAGAAGCGAAAACGCTTCTCTTGTGTCTTCAACTATTAACTGATTTCCACAACCCGTGTCGTGTTGTGAAACAATGAGCACGGCACCGTTCTTTTCGGCATCTTGTGCCGCATCGTGTCCGTCAAAACGTGCACCCTTTACACAGACAAATACGCTGCCCGGACACACCTTGCGGGAATCCTCGGTGACAAGCGTTACCTCGGCGTCCTTTATACCGCCGAAGCTGTAGCCTGCACCCTCCAGAAGCTGAGTTAGTTTCATTTACTTTTCCTCTCAAAAAAATTATCCGTAGAGCGAATCGGAAACGCCCGAATACGATTTGAAGTAAACCGTAACAACCGAGCCGTACGGCACCTCGGTATCTTTGGGTATATCCTGACTGTAAGCGAGAATATCTGAACCGGAGAAGGCGTTACCCGAAATCTTGATATTAAGACCCAGGTCATTTGCGCTCCGGCGCGCCATAGACAGGCTCATTCCAGCAAACTCGGGTACAGTGGTCATTTCTTCTGCCCTGTCATCGGTATAAAGTATTACAACGCCGTTTCTCGGCATAGTCTGACCGAAGGCGGGAATCTGCTTCACAACATTGTCACCGTTGCCGATAACCTTGACTTTGAGATTTTGGTCCTGGGCTATCTGCTTTGCGTCAGCTACCGTTCTGCCCGTAACGGCAGGGGCAGCAACATCGATAAGTGTCTGCTCTTCCTCAGTATATTCGGGCTCAACGCTCAGGTATGTCATAACCTCTTCAACAAGGGCCGCCGCAACGGGAGCGGCAATCTGACCGCCGTTAATCTGACCGACAGGCTCGTCGATTGTAATAAGAATAGCTACCTTAGGGTCGTCACCGGGTGCTACGCAGGAGAAGGAAGCAACATACTGGTTGTTGGCGGCACCGATTTTCTGCGAAGTACCTGTTTTACCTGCAACGTGGAAGCCTGCAACATAGGCGTTTTTACCGGTACCTGCGCTGACAACCGCTTCCATCATATCAAGAACAGTACGTGCCGTTGATTCGGAAACAACCTGACGCTTAACCGTGGGCTGTGTTTCCTTTATTACATTGCCTTCACCGTCGAGCTGTTTTGCGACTATGTAGGGCTTCATCAGCTTGCCGCCATTGGCAATTGCTGCAATGGCTGTAATCATCTGCATGGGGCTGACCTGGAAGGTCTGACCGAAGGAGCAGCTCGAAAGCTGTGATATACCCATTTTTTCCTGTGTGTGGTAGGTTACGCCTGCCTTGGGCACAGCCTCACCCGAAAGGTCGATACCCGTGGTTTCTGTAAAACCGAACGCCTCAAAGTATTCACAGAACTTTTCAACGCCGAGTTTCTGACCGACGGTGATAAAGAACGGGTTACAGGAATTCATAAGAGCCATCTGAAGATTCTGTCTGCCGTGGCCCTCGTGCTTGTGGCACTTGATGTAATTGTTAGCAACCTGAATACCGCCAACACAGGTGTAGGACATATCCCTGTTTGCAACGCCTTCTTCGAGTGCAGCGGCAAGAGTGATAACCTTGAAAACCGAGCCGGGCTCGTAGGTATCACTTATTGTTCTGTTTCGCCACTGAGCCTGACGGGCAATTGAAACCGCCTCATTCTTTGCGGCGGGGTCCTCAATAGCCTCTATTTCTGTATTGACAGACTCGCTGAGAATTGTGTAGGGCTGGTTAAGGTCGTAGTCGGGCTGGTTGGACATGGCAAGAATTGCGCCCGTTTCAACGTCCATAACAAGGCCGTACGCAGCATTTGCATTTGCGCTCTCATACGCTTTTTCGAGTTCCGCTTCAAGCAGGCTCTGTATCGTTTCGTCAATAGTCAAAACAAGGCTTGTGCCCTGCTGTGCGGCGTAGCTGGCGGTATATTCAATAGGCATACTGCCGAGCGTACCGTTTTTAGCGGTAATAACTCTGCCGGGGATACCGGTGAGAACATTGTCATACTTGAATTCCAGACCTTCGATACCGACATCATCCGTACCGGTAAAGCCGATAATAGTTGAAGCAAGGGAATTATAGGGGTAGTAACGCTTTGTGTCGGGCTCGATACCGATACAGTCGTAAAGCTCGTTTTCGGATATAAACTCGCTGACACGGTTTTTGGCTTCAAGCTCTACCTCGCCCTTGATTTTCTGGTATCCGCTTGTGGATTTGAGGGATTTTTCGTAAATGCTTTCAGCCTCTACGCCGAGGATTTCGGCAAGACCGTTTGAAACAAGGCGTCTTTTGGCTTCAAGCGCAACTTTGATTTCATCATCCGTCTTATCTTTTTCATTTACCTTTATATTTGACGGATCAATAAACACCTTCCATGCAGTAGCACTCTGTGCAAGGATTCTGCCGTTGCAATCATAAATAGTGCCTCTGAGCGCCTGGACGGAGCTGTCGCCCAATTGCTGGAGTTCTGCTTTCTGTCTGTACTCTTCGCCGTCAACAAGCTGAAGCTTTGCAAGGCGCACCATACCCGTACCGAAGCCGAGCACAAGCACGAGAGCCAGAAGTATTCCCGCTCTTTTAATCATAAGTTTTGACGGTTTTGAGGCCATACGACAGCTTCCTTTCTATTGTAATAATGTTACTTATATTTATTATACAGAGGGCAAAATGACGAGAGTTAAGAAAACTTTAACTCCCGTCCGTAACTATATATTATTAATATTACTATTTTATACCTTAATATATTATTACTGTGCGGGGATAATTTCGTTACCTGTTTCAAGGTCGAAATAGATTATCTGGTAACGTTCCCTTTTAACCATACCGAGCACGTTCTCCGCATAATCCTGAACATTCTCAAGAGATATCTTCGAATTGAGAGCCATATTAAGGCGTGTATTTTCACTCTTCTTTTCGCTAAGCTCCTTATCAAGGCTTACAATAGCACCGTTGAGCTCGTTAATCTGAACTCTGTAGTTTATATTGGAAGCAATGAAAGCAAAGCAAACAGCAGCAACGACGGCAAACTTTGCAATCTTCATAAGATTGAAGCGTCTCTCCGCTCTGATTTCCTGCTCTGTCTTGCGCTGAGGCTTAACAAGCGTCGGACGAGCCACAGGCTGCTGTACGGTCTTTTCTTTTTTAGGGGCCGCGGAAGAGAATCTGTCAAGATCGTAAGCAATGTTTTCGTTCATGTAAACCAAGGCCTTGTCCTCCGTTAATTTTTATAGTTTTTCAATGGTGCGCAGCTTTGCGCTGCGGCTTCTGGAATTTTCTTCAAGCTCCTGTTTTGTTGCCGTTTTCGGCTTATGTGTTCTTCCCTGCGGCTTTTGGCCACAGACACACACGGGGAATTCAGGCGGGCAGGTGCAACCAACAGTGAAGTCAGAAAAGGCATTTTTGATGATTTTATCTTCAAGCGAATGGAAGCTGATGATTGCCAACCTGCCGCCTCTGTTAAGCGAATGGAACATATCGTGAACTGCGCGGTCAAGATTGGTGAGTTCGCCATTGACCTCTATACGCAGTGCCTGAAAGCTTTTTCTTGCAGGGTGTCCGTCGCGCCTTGCCGCAGCAGGATATGCACCCTTGATTATTTCGGCAAGCTGAAGGGTTGTTTCTATTCTGCCCTTCTCCCTCTCCCTTACTATTGCCTGAGCAATACGGGGAGCAAACTTTTCTTCGCCGAAAGTGTAGAGAATGTTTTTAAGCTCGTTTTCGGAAAGTGTGTTTACAAGATCCGCCGCACTCGTACCGCTTTTGCTCATACGCATATCAAGCGGTGCATCGTGGTGAAACGAAAAGCCTCTTTCCGCTTCATCGAGCTGGTAGGAGCTGACACCCAGGTCAGCCATTATCGAATCGGCACCGTCTATGCCGAGCGATTCAAGAATCGATTTTATGTTAAAGAAGTTGTCGTTGACGATCGTCACACGCTTGTCGTTTTCAAAGCGTTTGGTAAGCACAGCTATCGCATCGGGGTCACGGTCGATAACAATAAGTCTGCCGTTTGTGCCCAGGTGAGAAAGTGCCTCCGCGCTGTGACCGCCTCCGCCGCCCGTGCAGTCAACCACTGTGCCGTCGGGCTTTATGTTGAGAGCCTCTATTGTTTCGTCGAACAAAACCGACTTATGGTTAAATTCCATCAGCTGCTCTCCCGAATCAGAAATTAAGCTTGGGGGTGCCGACTACCCTGCCTGCGTGGCTTGCTTCTTCTGCCTTTGCAAAGGTTTCGGGGTCCCAGATTTCGAGACGTTTCATATTACCGATTATGGTAACCTCGTCTTTTAAGCCTGCATACTCGCACATATCGGCACTGATTGTGATTCTGCCCTGCTTGTCCATTGTGACGTCTTCGGAGTAGCGGTACAAATCTCTGCGCTCCCACTCCTGCTCCTCGGTAAGCTCACCCATGGAGTTTTTCTGGTTAAGCTCTTCGCAAAGCTCGTCCCACGTTTCCTCAGGGAAAACGTAAAGACCGATCAACGGCTGCGGCGCACGGCAGATAACAAAGTTGGTGCCAAGGGGTTCACGGTACTTGGCGGGGACAAAAAGACGGTTTTTAGCATCCAGACCGTGACGGTATGTGCCTTTAAATTTCATATATGCCAAGCCCATTCACTCCTTTTCTGTGTATTTCTGCTCTTAAATGGTGCTTTTTCGCTCCACTTTTAGGTTTATTATAATATTATGCGCCCCATTAGTCAAGTTTTTTTACAAAAAAAACTTGTGCAAATGGTAGAAATTTTTACCATTTTTTTGTGCGCATTGACGACCTTTATATATCTTGTGGAGAACATTTTTTCATCCACAATTTTCACCCGGATTTGTGCGAAAAAGCACCTCGGAACAAAGAAAAAACGCTTGCAATGCAACAAGCATCACAAGCATTTTTATATATTATACTTCCTTTTAATTACTTAAGTGTTTCGCTGTTGTTGAGAACAAGTGTGCTGTACAGGAACAGAACATCGCTGTTTTCAAAGTTGATAAAACGGTCAAGAATCGCACTCTGAATATAGCGTATATCAACAACCGTTACCTTGCTGTAGCCTGTTGCAAGAAGCGGAGCAATACTGCTGCCGAAGGAATCACGGAAAAGCACGAGTTCCTTTTCCGTCTTTGCGTTGGGGTTATCGATAGTAATAAGTGAAAGAGAACCTGAAAGATACATTTCGTAGGGGTCTTTGCCGTTTGCCTTTTCCATATCATAAACGGACATAGGCTTGCTGTTCTGATAATCATAGACCTCAAAGGAATCTATTATATCAGAGGTATAATACTTAATCTGCTCTGCATCAAGCGGCAAGGCAGACTGACCGTAATAAACGCCGTAAAAAGGTACATCAAGCCGATTTTCCTTCAGTCCCGTAAAATCGGCTTCGGTGCCCATTGCTGAAAGCAGAGTTTCTGCAGTTTCTTTAAGATTCTCCTGCTTCCAATGTGTGTCTGTTTTATAATAATCATTTATATCAAGAAGCGGAAAAATGTCGATATATTCTTCACCCTGCATTCCCTCACAAAGCTGACTGACAAAGGCTTCATAATCGAGCGAAAGTCTGCCGCCAGCAGGTGCAAGGAAGTAGTTTTTATCGGGAATTAAAGACAGATAAATCTTATTGTTTTCGTTAAGATATTTATCTTTTATGAGATTGAATTTTTTTGCCGCATTTATAACTGAATCGTTATTCAGCGGATATTCAATCTGCGCAGCAATTCCGTCCTCCACATAAATATCGTTATTGTCCTTGTGGCGGAATATATTTGCGGCAAAGAGTGCCTTGATTGTACGGAAGCCGTCACGAAGCGGAAACTGGTCAAGCGTGTAGCTTTCAAAGTCCGTCATAAACTTACCCGACATAATATTTTCAACACTCACAACAGGAAACTGAAGAAGTGCTCTGCGCTCAGAAGTTGAAAATTCACCTGCAGGCTTGAGGATAAAAGAAACGGAGAGACCGAAGATAACAACCGAAAAAACGAGCGTTACCGCGATATTTTTGATTTTTGTTTTCATCTGTACTCCCCTCCTTAAAATCTGAAATAAAGGAACGGATTGAAAGAGCCGTCCACAAGATAGGCGGTCATAACTATAAGCAATGCGGCAATAGCAAGGGGCTCAAGCACGTTGAAAAGCTTCTTTGCTTTGCTGTCGCAAAGGCGGAGCACCGTAGTTTTGATAAGCGGAGTTGAACCGACAGCTGCAAGCACAAGCACGACCGCATAGCTGCGAAGATAATAAAGCATTTCGGCACTTACAAGCGGAATACCGCCCGCACCGAACATACCGCCGAGATATTCAAACGCTTCCTTCATATCGGTTGCGTTGAATATTACGAAGCTGATAAGCACGGCAAGCGCAATATAAACGCGCTTGATAACCTTTGTTTTCTCAAGAAACTTTTTAAGGAACAGCTTTTCGAGCACGAGGAGCACCGCAAAGAACAGACCCCATATAATGAAGTTCCACGCTGCCCCGTGCCAGAAGCCTGTAAGAAGCCATACAACAAAAATATTGAAGAACCATCTGCCCTTTGAAACACGGTTGCCGCCAAGCGGAATATAGACATAGTCCCTGAACCACGAGCCAAGGGACATATGCCACCTGCGCCAGAATTCAGTAACGGTTGAAGAAACAAAGGGATAGTTGAAGTTTTCGAGGAAGTCGAAGCCGAAGATTTTGCCAAGACCTATAGCCATATCGCTGTAGCCTGAGAAATCGAAATAGATGTGCAGAGCAAAGGCAACCGCATAAAGCCAGTAATAGAGCACGGCTTTTTCGTCGGACGAACGGAAGATATCGCAGATTTCGCCAAGAGTGTTTGCAATGAGAATCTTTTTGGCAAGACCGATTACAAACCTGAGGATACCTGCGGCAATCTTTTCAAAGCTGTGTGTTCTGTTTTCAAGCTGTTTTGCAATATCGGCATAGCGAACAATAGGACCCGCAATAAGCTGAGGGAACATCGTTACATAGGCGGCGAGATTTACGGGGTTTTTCTGTGCAGGCACATCTCCCCTGTAAACATCGATTGAATAGCTCATTATCTGGAAGGTATAGAAGCTGATACCGATGGGCAGAGCAATACGCAGAAGCGGAAGAGAAAGACCCGTTACGGCGTTGAAGTTTTCAATAAAGAAATCTGCATACTTGAAATAGGCAAGGAAACCGAGATCAACAACTACAGATAAGCCGAGAAAAACCTTTGAAAGCGCTTTGCCTTTGAACTTTTCAATCAGCAGACCCGTAACGTAGCCTATACCTATCGTAGCTGCCATAAGCAGGACATATTTAGGCTCTCCCCAGGCGTAGAAGAAAAGGCTGACAAGCATCAGCACGGCGTTTTTCAGACACCTCGGGACAGCAAAATATAAAACAAGCACACACGGCAGGAAGAAGTAAAGGAATGGGATACTTGAAAATAACATTTATGATTCCTCCTGCGTGTGCGCTTTAGTTTATTTTAAATTATGCGATAGGAAAACTTATGCGATGGGCTTTTCAACAAGAACCTGAGCGGAAGCGAATTCGCCAGCAAGCTTTGTCTTGAAGTTGGAAACGATATCGTTTGCACCGAAAGCAGTTACAACGAAGCCGTCAACAGAAATGATGAGAAGAGTCTCGGGGATACCGCACATCCAATGTCTGCCAGCAAGGTTTGCCTCGATTGCGGAAGCAAGAGCGGAAGCATCCTTACCCTCCTTGAGGCGGTAAGCAGCAGCTGTAAAGGTGTTTGCGTTCATAGCGTGAATAACGGAAGCTGCATCGTCGATATCTGCAACGTTAGCTGCGGGAATACCGAGCATAGCGTCCATATCCTCAACGAGAGAAATATCAAACTTGCCGGGTGCACCATCAACCATTGTGTCGGCATAGCCGCCCATTACGAAGGGCTTTTCATCGTCACCGAACTTTGCCCATACCTGGTTGAGAAGAGCAGCTGCGTCTGCTGCACCTTCCTGACCCTCGGGAGCCTGGGTAGCTTCAACGCTTGTGTCATTTTCGACTACTGCTTCTGTTGCTGCCTCTGTGGTTGCTTCTGTGGATTCAACAACAGCCTCTGTTGTTGTTTCGTTCTCGGGTGTTTCGTTACCGCCGCAAGCAGCAAAGCTAAGAAGCATTGCGCCTGCAAGAATGAGTGCGAGAAGTTTTTTCATTGTAGTTTTCTCCTTTAAAATAATTTTTATACTTCTTTATATTTCTTCAAGCATACTGCCCTGTGCGCTGTTGCACAGTCTGTATTGCTTGATGATTAACCCTTTTTTAACCGTGAGCACGTGTTCGCCATCAACGGGAACAAACCATTCTATTTCCTGCAAGCCATTAAGTTCAAGCATTGTTACCTGTTTGCCGTTTTGTGAAATATAGCCCGACTCAACAGTTACGGTATAACCGCCGTCAATATCGAACTTCACGACCGCTCTTTCATCCGCCGCTGAACGGTAGTGCATAGCCATTTGCGGCGATGCAACCAGCTCGGCGTTTACACCTGCACCTGCACCGAAATACGAGCCGAGCGCGATTACCGCAACAAGGCACGCCGCAATTGCAGAGAGAGTTTTACGGTTGAAAGCGTAGATTTTGCCGCCTTTTTCAAGCGACATAACACTTTCCCTTAATTCAGGCGAAGCTTTGACCGAGCGATACTGCTCAATCTGTTTTTCGTCAAACATTTATTTATTAACACCTTCCATTATTTGCTTAAGCTGTTCTCTGCCCCTTGCAAGCCGCATTTTGACCGCCGAAACGGTTATTTTAAGCAGCCTTGACGTTTCCTCGACAGAATAGCCCTCAAGGTAGTGGAGCACTATTACCGCCCTGTATTTTTCAGGCAAGGAATGTACGATACGGAATACTTCAGGCTCTTCGCTGTCCGCCGCGGCAATATCATACGCCGCTTCAAGACTTTCGTGGTTGCGCTTCGAGCGTTTGCGAAACAAATCGTGACAACGGTTTACCGTAACACGGACAAACCACGCTTTTTCGTGTTCACTGTCCTTGAATTCGGGTGAAGTGTTGATATACTTTTCAAACACATCGTGCACGGCGTCTTCAGCGTCCTCCTGCACACCGAGGTGTGAAAGAGCGAGCCTGTAGAGCATATCGGCATATCTGCCGTAAGCGGCTTCGAGGTCTGCTTTATTCGGTTGTGAGGCAAATGAAAAAAGCACGTTTCTCAAGCCCTCCGTAACTAAAACGTTTCAGAATAATGAAAGGTCACAACTTTTTCAAAAAATTTTCAAAAAGTTTTTCAGCGATGAAATTTCTTTAAAAAAGCTCCGACAGTTTTGCCGTCAGAGCCTTTTCAGTTATATATTGTACTATACTTTTTTATCAGAATTCGAGAAGTGACTCGATATATGCTTCGAGCTCATCAATCTTGATTCTCTTCTGCTCCATTGTATCGCGGTCACGTACTGTTACACAACCGTCCTCAAGGGATTCAAAGTCGTATGTGATACATACGGGTGTACCGATCTCATCCTGTCTGCGATAACGCTTGCCGATTGAGCCTGCGTCATCGTAGTCGACCATAAACTTCTTAGCAAGCTTTGCATAAACTTCCTGAGCCTGCTCACCGAGCTTTTTGGAAAGCGGAAGAACAGCAGCCTTGAAAGGAGCAAGTGTGGGAAGAAGGCGAAGAACAACTCTTACATCGTTCTTTTCTTCATCAACAACCTCTTCATCATAAGCTTCTGTGAGAATTGTAAGGAAAAGTCTTTCAACACCGAGTGAAGGCTCGATAACATAGGGAATGTATCTCTCATTTGTTTCGGGATCAAAATAGTCAAGACCCTTGCCTGATGTGTTGATGTGCTGGG
>JAZRQW010000011.1:0-58939 GCA_045650165.1 Acutalibacteraceae bacterium
AGAAAAGAAGACCGAAGAGAAGAAGGCTGAAGAAAAGAAAACAGAAGAAAAGAAGACCGAAGAGAAAAAGACTGAAGAAAAGAAAACAGAAGAAAAGAAGACTGAAGAGAAAAAGACTGAAGAAAAGAAAACAGAAGAAAAGAAGACTGAAGAAGAGTCTGATTACGAAATCGTAACAAGAGAAGAGCGTCCCACAACAACAAAGAAACCCACAACAACAAAGAAGCCCGCTCCCGCAAAGAAGCCTGCTTCTACAAAGAAATATTACACAACAACAGCTCCCGTAACAGAAGAGCTCTCCTCCTCCGAGGAAATCAGCATCACAGAGACAACTACTCTCTTCCAGTATACATTTGCTGACGAAACAACTACAGAGGCTGAGCAGGACGACGACGGCGTAGATGTAAAGAAGATTGTCATCATCGTTGTTATTGTTGCCGCTGTTGCAGGTGCAGGCGTTTGCCTCTTCATCCTCAGCAAGAAGCAGTAATCCGATAATTAACAGATAACTCTTAAATAAAACCGAAGCGGTCGCAGTCCAACCCGGCTGCGACCGTTTTTAGAAACAAGGTGTGATTTTTGTGAAAAAACTTGCAAGTATTATACTCGTGGCGCTGCTGTGCCTTTGTTTTGCGTCAAATGCCCTTGCCGCAGATTGTCACCTCACACTTGATGCTTTTCAGCCCGAAAATAGCAACCTTGACGTAAAGGTTGATATCGCCGCAAACTCTACACTCTATACGGCGGAATTCTATATTATCTATCCGAGTGACAAGATGGAGTTTGTCGAGGGCAGTGTTGTTACGGGCGATGCGGCTGAGGAGGTTTCGCCCTATCTTATCGCAACTGAAACAGAGCCGGGCAGAATCAAAATCAGCTATACCGCTACCGAAGCACTCAATAAGGCCGGCACACTCTGCCGTATGAGCTTCAAGCCCAAGGGTAACCACTATGTAAACCTCGACCTCGAGCTTGAGCATGCTGAAACCTTTGACGGTGAACATATCCGCACGCTTGATATTAAGCCCATAGGTGTTGCAACGCATATAACCGAAATACCTTTCTGGGCGGGCGAAAATATTGCCGCTGCCGCAGTTGTGATAGTTATGCTGCTTGGCATAGCGCTTGTAATTGTACTTCGGATCAGACACAAAAAGAAACAGAAATAATATTGCGAAAAAAGAGGGGATACCCCTCTTTTTTTATATGGCGCAAACAATAAATAAAAATGTTAACAATTCTTTAACAAATTTACATCAGACAGTTGAAAGTAGTGTTGTATTTTGGTATAATACTAAATTAGTGTGAAAGGGTATAATTTTATAGAAAGGATAAAAGGGAATGCTTAAAAAATTAGCAGGCTTTATTGTTGACAGACGAAAGCTGCTTCTCATTGCCGCTGCAGTTATCTGCGTAATCAGCTCCGTGCTGCTCACGCAGGTAGAGGTCAATGACGACATGACGAAATACCTCGCAGACGATTCGCCGATGAAAATCGGTCTGGATATAATGAACGAGGAATTTCCTGCCGCACCGACCACGCAATCGGTAAGAGTTATGTTCGAGAATCTGCCCGAGGGGGAATGGGCAACGGTTCTTGAAAGGCTTGAAAAAATGGAGTTTGTCTCAAGTGTTACTTACGATGCAAACAGTAAGTACCATAATAAAGACGGGTACACGCTCTTTGTTTTAAACACCGATTACGCCTATGACAGCGAAGAGTTTTCAGCCATCGAAACGGCACTGAACGACGGCGTTTCGGGCTACGACTACCAATGGCGCAGTAACGAAATTGCCGCTATGCCCGATTTGCCGATGTGGATTATCCTTGCGGCTGTGGCGATATTGCTCATAATACTGTTTATTATGTGCGGCTCGTGGATTGAGCCTCTGCTCTTCCTTTCCGTAATAGGTGTTGCCGTGCTTATCAATATGGGTACGAATATTGTGCTCGGCAGTGTTTCAACAATAACATTTTCAATTGCGTCTATCTTACAGCTTGTTCTGTCGATGGACTATTCAATCATTCTTATCAACCGATACAGACAGGAAAAGAAAAAGAGCAACGACAACTTAAAGGCAATGAAAAAGGCGCTTCGCCGTGCCTTCCCGTCGGTTGCTTCAAGCGCAATGACCACGGTTGTGGGCTTGCTTGCGCTTGTGTTTATGAGCTTTAAAATCGGTATGGACCTTGGCGTTGTGCTTGCAAAGGGCGTTGCAATAAGTATGCTCTGCGTTGTCACAATTCTGCCGGGTATAATCCTTGCCTGCGACAAGCTGATTGTAAAGACCGCCAAAAAGGAGCTTCATATTCCCACGGGCGGTGCAGGCAGACTCAGCTACCGTCTGCGCCACATCGTTGCGGCTGTTTTCGTCGTGCTTTTTGTGGGCAGCTATATTCTTCAGAATATGACGGGTATAGTTTATACCCTCAAGGATGAAGACCTGATTGCGGATGTATTCCCGACCGAAAGTCAGCTTGTTGTGGTTTATGAAACCAAGGACGAGGAAGCGGTTTCAAAGCTCGCTTCCGAAATTGAAAAGGACGAAAATGTAGTGTCCGTTATGGGCTATTCAACAATGCTCAACAGACCCTACACTTCCGATAAGTTGCTGACTGCCGTTGCAGGTATGGCAGGCGATGTGCCGCTTGATGAGAGCGTTATAAAAATGCTCTATTACGACTACTACACGGGCGGCGAAACAGGCAAAATAACTGTCGGAGATTTTCTGAAATTTGTAAGCGAAAACGTTGTCGGCAACGAGCTTTTTGCCTCGTATATTGATGCGGACAAAATGGGTGACAGCCTGAATATGGTCGGCAAATTCACCGACGCAAAGGCTCTCACAACTCCGATGACGGCTAAAGAGCTTTCCGCTCTTTTCGGTATGCCCGAAAAGGATATAAAGGATTTATATCTGTTTTATTTCACAACCAACGGCGGCGTTGCAACAGGTACTATGAGCGTGCCGGTCTTCGCTGATTTCGTGTTGAATGAAGTTTCGAAGAACGAAACCTACAGCGCATTTTTTGATGATGAAACAAAGGCACAGCTTTCCTCACTTTCAATGTTCACAAAGCCCGATGAGCTGACAAAGCCCGTAACCTATGCGGAAATTGCAGAGTTTCTCGGTCAGGACGAGGAAACGGCAAGAATGCTCTTTGCCTACTACCACGCCTTTGAAAACGGCAGACTCAACACAGTTCGTCTGCTTTCGATGATGAACTCAATCCAGGCGGAAACTGCGCAGGATTATAAGCTCTCCGTGCAGACCGTTGTAAACTTCCTTGCCGACAATAAAGACAGCCTCAACGGTATGATGGACGAAGCTCAGGCGGCACAGATTGCTCAGGCAAAAACTATGGTTAACGCCTGTATCGAGGGTACCGAATACAAGCCCTCCGAGCTTGCTGCTCTTACGGGTATGGAGAAGAGCCAGGCGGAGCAGCTTTATCTGCTCTACACAGCCAACCACGGCGATACTTCCTCGTGGAAAATGAGTGTTGAGCAGTTCATATCCTTCATCAATTCCGATGTGCTGACTAATCCCGATTATGCGCATATGATTGACGGCGAAACCGCCTCAATGCTGGGAATGGCACAGACAATTGTTTCGGCCGTTATTGAGGGCAAAGAATATTCAGCCTCCGAAATGTCGGATATGCTCGGCGGAATGAGCGATATGCTTACCCCCGAAATGATGGAACTTGCCTATGTTTTCAAGGCGGGTATAGATTCCAGCGACCCTGCGTGGACTATGTCCATTGAGCAGATGTTCAACCACCTCGTAAACGATATGGTCAAGGATCCCCGTTTCGATGCTGTCATTGACGCATCAACAAGGGATATGCTCTCCTCTGCGCAGACCCAGCTTTCCGACGGCAAACTTCAGCTCGTTTCGCCCGACTATTCCCGAATGATAATCAACAATATCTATGAAGAAGAGTCTCCCGAAACAACTTCCTTCTTTGATAATCTCCACGCAACGCTTGAAGAAAACTTAAGCGGTGAATATTATCTTATCGGCAACAGCGCAATGAACTACGAAATGCAGCAGACCTTTGATAAGGAACTTCTCTTCATTACGGCGCTTACTGTAATAGCTATCTTTATAGTTGTCGCCATCACTTTCCGTTCTCTGGTTGTGCCCGCAGTACTTGTTCTTCTCGTGCAGTGCGGTGTTTATATCACGGTTGCCTTCCTTGGCTTGCAGGGAAGCACGATTTACTATCTCGCCCTGCTGATTGTTGAGTGTATACTAATGGGCTCAACAATAGACTACGGTATTCTGTTCACCAACTATTACCGTGAAAGCCGCCGCAAGATGCCCAAGAGGGAATCACTCGAGGCCGCCTATGCCGGCTCAATGCACACGATTATGACCTCGGGTCTGATTATGATACTTGTCACAGCCATTGTCGGCAAATTCTTTGAAAATCCGACAATAGGTCAGATTTGTACTACAATTTCAATCGGTAGCTGCAGCGCGGTACTGCTCATCCTTGTTGTTCTGCCCGGTATGCTCGGCAGCCTTGACAAGTTTGTTGCAGGTAAGGACAGACTTAAGCCCGAAAAGAAAAAAGACGATATAAAACAGAGAAGATAAAATAAAATCGCCGTGACGAAGTTCAGTGCTGCGTCACGGCGATGATTTTTTTCAGATGTTTTTATTTAAGACTTTTTGTTATATCTTAGTGAATATATCCACGGTGCAATTAACATTATCAGCACCGCAATCGACAGTATAATTATGGCTGCGATATTGGGCAGAAAGGCGCAGAGTACCATCGAAAGGCCACCGAAGAACCATATTCTGCCTGCAAAGCGGTGGGTTGCGTTCCAGTTTTCTTCGCTCGAAAGCGTGCTTTTAATTCTGATACCCACCGTGCGGTTTTGCTTACACTTGGGCAGATAATTGCCGATAGCGACGAAAATCACACCAAGTATCAGCAATAATACTGTTTTGACATTGACTTCCTTGCCGAGCGCCCATGAATATGTCAGGCCACTTACACCGACACAAAGAAGCGGACAAATCCACAGTACAAGGGTCAGCACCTTCGGATTCTGGTCCTTGTTTTTGTTATCCTTTTCTGTTGCAAGCACGGCGATCCAATGCAACGCAAGCACAAGCAGCGGTAAGCCGAACACCGCAAATCCCTTACTGTTCCAGCCGTCGGGACTGCCGTCAAGCCCGAAGTGTGTGGGCACTTTTTCGGGCAATTCGCCCCACATAATCAAACCGAAAACAATCGGCGCAAGTATGAGCAGGGATGTGATTATAAGCGTTTTTTTGTTTGCCTTAATCATTTTTTTCTTCTCCCTTCAGGTCTGTAATCCAGAGCATAATTTCCTCTAAAACCGAGGCGTTGAGCTCATAAAAAATGAACTGGCCTTCTCGCTTGTCACGCACGAGGTCTGCTTCCTTGAGCACGGACAGATGCCGTGAAATTGATGCACCCGTGACGGGGAATTTTTCGCAGATTTCACCTGCGGAGAGTCTGCCACCCTTGAGCATATTGAGTATTTCGCGGCGGATGGGGTCTGCCAGCGCCTTTAGTGTTTGCTGTAAACCTATTTTTATCTCTCCCTTCAGTTTATTGCATTTAACATTTAACCAAACTGTTAAATATAGTGTAGCAAGCTTTTTTCGTTTTGTCAACACTGTTACAAGCGGGATTTTCCTTTTCAGAATCATATTGACAGTTATTTAAAATATTAAAAATTTGACATAAAGAAAAATATGTTGTACTCTATAAGATAATAATATAATAGGAGTATCTTTTTAATGTTTGATAAAATAATCGCTTTCCTGATGTCGCTTGTAACCTTTTTTACAAGCCTTTTCGGTATCGGAATGAAGAAGGATGATGCAGTTGTGTATAAGAACATCTCATACGGCATTAACGAGCGCCATAAGCTCGACCTCTATCTGCCGACAGATTGCGGCGATGATATGGGTCTTGTGCTCTATATTCACGGCGGTGCGTGGATAGGCGGCGACAAGGAAGGCTATTTTTCCGTACTTGAGCAGATGGCGGAAAAATACGGCGTTGCCTGTGCCGCGCTCAACTACCGCTATATCAGCGAAAAGATTACCCTGCTTGATATAATGGATGATATTGATGCCGCTATGCAGTGCATAAAAATAAAAGGAAAACTTAACGGTATTGATATTAACCGCTCAATTCTCACAGGCGGCTCGGCAGGCGGTCACCTTTCTCTGCTCTATGCTTATTCAAGAGTCGAGGGCTCAGCAATTCCGCCCGTTGCAGTTATGAGTGACTGCGGACCGACAGACCTTTCCGACGATTATTACTACTATAACGAAGACCTCGGCAAGGGTAACGGTCTTGGCGGTGACGAGGTTGTTTCACAGCTTATCAGCTGGGGCACGGGCGTTGAAATGACCCGTGAAACAAAGGCAAATTATCTCAAGGAAATTGCAGAGGTTTCTCCGCTTACCTATGCAAACAAAAACTCCGTTCCCACGATTATCAACCACGGTATGGTTGACGATATAGTTCCTTTCAGAAATGCTGTTGCGCTTGAAGCAAAGCTCACCGAGCTTGGCGTTGAGCACGTTTTCAACGTTTACCCTAATTCGGGTCACGGTCTTGACCAGGACCCCGATGCATCGGCACGTGCGCAGGAGCTGTTTGGCGAATATATCGAAAAATACGTTAAATAATCTGTCAGATTCAAGGAGGATATAAAAATGGATTTAGGCGATCTTGCAACCAAAGCCCTCAGGGCGATTGCAATCAGAAAGGGCAAATCCCTTGCCAAAAAAATGGATGCACCCGCAATAGAAAAGGCACAGCCGATTGTTATGAAAAACAAGACGGACGACCTTTTTAACGCAGGCTTTGCCTGCACCGAGGTTATGCCTAAGGACGTAACCGCAAAAAAATATTACATAGCAGGCTATAGAATGGATCACCCCGTAACGGGCGTCAACGACCCGCTCACAGTCCGTGCAATGTGGCTGGACTGTAAGGACGGCGGCGGTATCGTGCTTGTCAGTGCAGATGTCATCGGTCTGACGGGCTATGAGGTAAACCGTGCACGTGAGTCTCTTGCAGACTTCACAAAGCAGACAAACTGTAAGCTTATCAGCATTTCCTGCACACACTCACACGCAAGTATTGACACCGTCGGCTACTGGGGCAGGTTGATGCCTCCGCAGAGCGGTGTTGACAAGGAATACCTTGAGCAGCTTCTTGCTGCAATCAAAAAGGTTTGTATCGAAGCCTATGAAAACCGCAAAGAGGGCAAGATGTATGTCGGCTCTGTGCGTGTTCCCGAGGCTGTTGACACGGGCAGAGCCTCTGTTGACGACAGGCTGACACGTTTCCGCTTTGTTCCCGAGGACGGCAGTGCAGAAACATGGTTCCTCAATTTCGGTGCACACCCCAACACAATGGGCGGCGACTGCACAAAGGTCAGCGCAGACTATCCCTACTATCTGCGTGAGGCTATCAACAGAGAAAAGAACGTCAATGTTCTTTTCAGCGTTGGTCCGATTGCTTCAATCAACATCAACGGCGAGCTTGCAGAGGACAGGGTTGAAAGAACAAAACTCGGCGGTGAAATGCTTGCAAAAGCAGCTCTCGCTATTGATAACGACGAGCTTATGCCTGCCGAAATCACAGTTGTTCACCAGCCGTACTATGCACCCATCGAGAACTATGTTCTCGGTTTTATGTTCATTCTCGGCCTTTGCAGCGCAAGAGCATACCCCAACAAGGAAAGCTCACTCGGTCTTGCTCTGCTTACAGAAATGAACTACATAAAAATCGGCACACAGAAGATTCTTACCCTTGGCGGTGAAACCTTTGCCGAAAATGTTGACGGCAAGTATTTCGACGCCGCAAATTCGGGCACGGGTATCGGCCCTGAGGTCAATGCAAAGCCCCTGCGTGAAATTGCAAACGATGATAAACTCATCATCTTCGGCGTTACAAACGATATGACGGGTTATATGGTTCCTACAAACAATGTTGTGCTTCATCCCACTCAGGCATATCTCTCCAGTTACAGAGATAATCTGGACCGCAACCACTACCACGAAACAAACGGTCTGAGTGTTGAAATTACGCACGTTGTTGCAAAGGAATTTGAAGATATAATCAAGAGAACAGAAGGCTGAAAATAAAAAGGAAAAGGGGAAAAACCAATGAAGAAAAGGTTTTTAAAAATTATTTCCGTTGTGCTTGCCGCCGTGCTTCTTACGGCAACGGTACCCGCAACGGTATTTGCACAGAATACGGACAGCGGCGAGCTTGATATCGGCGTTGTATCTGACCTGCACTACTATTCGCCCTCAAATGTTGACGATATGGATGTTTTCGGTGAGGTTTGCGAAAAGACTATAACAACCAGCCACCTTGCAAACAACATCCTTTTCACAGCGCTTGATTTCTACAAGGTCAAGGCTGAAAACGGCGAACTGGACTATCTTATTGTTCCCGGCGACCTGACAAAGGACGGCGACCTTGTAAGCCATACGGAGCTTGCAGAAATCCTTGAAAACTGGGAAGAGGAAACAGGCGTTCAGGTGCTTGTCGCAAACGGCAACCACGATATAAATAACTCCAACGCAAAGGTGTTCAGAAACGGTGCCTTCGTAAAGGACGGTGCTGAGATTACAACGCCCGAGCAGTTCCGCGAGCTTTACAAAAACCTCGGCTACGACCTTGCTGTTGAAGAATTCACACCTCCTTCAGGCGAAAAAGCAGGTATGCTTTCCTATGTTGCACAGCTTGAAAACGGCTACCGCCTTGTTATGATGGATGGCGGTATATATTCGGCAGATGCAACACCCGACGGAGTTGACGAGCACGAGACAGCAGGTAAGTTTTCCGAAGCTACGCTTGAATGGGTGCTTGAGCAGGTTGAAGATTCTGTGGAAAAGGGCTACAGCGTAATCGGTATGACCCACTGGAATATTGTTTCCCACCTCGGCTATAAAGAGCACGCAACCTTTACCGCTTTCCTTATCGAGGACAGCCAGTATGTTGCAGAGCTGCTTGCGGATGCAGGTATGCAGTATGTCTTTACGGGCCATATGCACATCCACGATATTTCACAGCTCGTTTCCGACAACGGAAATATCATCTACGATATTGCAACTTCTTCTCTCATAAACTTCCCCAACCTTATCAGAACAGTTAAGTTTGATAACACTCAGGACGGAGTTATCAAGGCTGATATAAAGAGCCACAATTTTGATGAGCTCAAGCCTCTTGAGTGGAACGGCAAGACTTTTGAGCAGCCGTTCTCTGATTACTGCTTCGGTATCAACTTTGTCGGCGACAGCGCAAAGAACATGGTAATGGACCTTGCAGGCTACTATGTCGAAAGCTTCATTCCGCAGATTATTGCTGCCGGCGGTCTTTACAACTTCCTCAACGATATGCTCGGCCTTGAAGGTCTGATTGACGGTCTGTTCAACGACCTTCTCGGCGGTGGTATCGGTTTTGCAGGTATCACAATCCTCGGCACAAAGAACGCTATGGGCCTCATAAAAGACCTCTGTGCACAGATTGACAAGGCTTATGTTGAAAATCCCGACGAGCTTATGGGCCTTGTTTCCGACCTGCTTGACGGTCTGCTTGAGATTAAGATAAGCGACATCCCCTGCACGAAGTTCCTTGACAAATTCGGCTTTGGTGACGCTTCAAGAGGCGGCAATTTCGGCGAACTTGTTTCAAGCATACTTGTTTATATGTATTTCCCCGGCACGGATATGTCTGACGATGCCTTTGTTCAGGACGCAATGGCAAAGCTTGAAACGGGCGAGGTTTCTTCAAAGGTATTCGATGCCCTGCTTGAGCACCTTGTCAACGGCTTCCTGCTTGACGGTTTGCTCAGCACACTCGACCTCAACCTTGCTTCCGCTTTCCCCTTTGGCACGGTAGGTCATTTCCTTGTCGGCGCAATTGATACAATTCTTACAGTTGTCCTCTGGGGCGACAAGTCCTTCACAAACATTGCCAACACGGTTATCGGTCTTCTCGGCGCATTCGGCGTTTTTGAAGGCTCCGATATAAACAGCCTTCTTGACCACTACATAAACGAATACCTCACCACAAGCCAGTTCGAAACAATTGACGGCGAGCTTAAAACCTTTATCAACGACCTGTGTATTGACGATAATTCCGAAGACAGTAACATTGTTCTTACCGCAAACACAAACGGCGGCTATGAGGCCGAGGCAACTGCAGATAATCTCCGCCTGCCCTCAAATATTGCCGTTACCTTCGGCGATAATTCTGCTTCAACACGCAATATCAGCTGGATTACAAAGAAGAGCGTAACAGGTTCAGATATTCAGATTTCTCTCGACGCGGCTTCACTTACGGATGAGCTTCCCGAGGGCGTTAAGGTTACCGAAACAAGCGAAACCGTACAGCGTATGAACTACGGTATTGATATCGGTATCGCAGGTCTTCTCAAGTATTTCTTCGATGTCAACCGCCATACAGTAAAGATTGAAGGCCTTGAGCCCGACACAACCTATTACTACCGTATAGGCGATGCTGCAAAGGGTTACTGGAGCCCTGTCGGCACAATCACAACTGCCGACAATTCCGACTCCTTCACCTTCTTCCATATGAGCGACCCGCAGTCAGGTATGGAGCGCCAGTACAAGACCTGGGCAAATGTTATTGATACCGCATTTACAATGTACCCCGAATCAGCATTTATCCTCAGCACGGGTGACCAGGTTGACCACGGTGACAACTTCCACCATTGGAAGTGGCTGTTCAACACGGCTGCACCCAACCTTATGAATACCGCCTTTATGCCTACGGCAGGTAACCACGAGGAACACGGTACATTTGCGCTTCAGAATAACTTTGTCCTGCCCTCACATCCCGAACAGGATGAAGTAACAGGTACATACTATTCATTCGAGTACAACAATGCACTCTATATGGTGCTCAACTCCAATAATCTCAACGAGAATGAGGGCCTGAGCGACGAGCAGATTGAGTGGATGAGAGCTACCGCAGCTGAAAGCGATGCAGACTGGAAGTTTGTTGCGCTTCACAAGGCTGTTTACTCCAACGGCTCACACTATGATGACGATGATGTTATCGAAATCAGAGCACAGCTTTCAACCCTTATGCCCGAGCTCGGTGTTGATATGGTATTCCAGGGTCACGACCACGTATACCTCAGAACAGATGCAATGAACAACAACGAGGTTGTCGAGGTTTATGAAATGAGCGTTGACAACAACGGCAAGACCTACACCGCAAAGGTCAATCCCGACGGTACTGTTTATGTAATTGATGCCTGCTCAGGTGTCAAGTACTACCAGACCAAGGATGCGGCAGACACAGACGAGCTCTTCCCCAGAGCAGAAGCTATTGTTGACGCAACATATCCCGTATTTGCGGCTATCCGTATTGAGGGTAACTCACTCTACTTTGATTCCTACGGCGTAACCGCTGAGGGTACAGAGTGTATCGACTCCTTTGCAATCGTAAAGGATGCTTCAATCGAAACACCCAAGTACGAACAGGGTGGCAAGTGCCCGCTTAATAAGCTTTTCGCTGCATAAAAAATAACATCAGCAGGCTGCCTTCCTTTAAAGAAGACAGCCTGCTTTTTTTTTATCTGACTTATATTATTTTTGTTGCTTTCTTTTGGTATGTGTGTTACGATTAATCAAAAGGCATCATTAAAAGGAGGTCGCTTTTATGGCAGAAACTGCAGTCCGTGAACAAAACACGGTTGAAACTCCGGAAAAACTTAAGGTATTGTCCGGTGACCGCCGCTATGTCGGCACGAGGGAAACCGTGGCTTATGTTGCCTATGATGTTTCACAAAGCTTCAACATAAATAAATATCAGGATATTTTCATTACGGATATTGTTAAGATAAGCCTGAGCTTCCAGACTCTTGTTACCTTTGTTATCGGTATATGGGACGTTATAAACGACGTTTTTCTTGCTGCAATCGTTGACAAAACACGAACACGCTTCGGAAAGTTCAGACCGTGGATTCTGGTTTGTTCGGGTCCCGGTTTCCTGCTGACCCTTATTTACTGGCTGCTGCCCATTCTCTTTTCGGGCACAAGCCCCGAACACGCAGGTAAGCTTGCGTTTTATATGATATTCCAGCTTGTAAGTAATCTCAACGGTTCGCTTGCCAATATTTCCAGAACGGGTATGCTTTCCACTATCACACCCAACGTTATTGAGCGTACAAGATTGATTACGCAGGCAAGCCTGTTTTCGGGCTTTGTCGAAAAGTGGCCCGAAATATTTATGGGTCTGCTTATCGACCTTATCAACCACGGCAAGCTGAAAATACCCATGCGTTCGCTTTATGTTACCGCAGGTGTGTTCACCGCAACGGTTTCCGCTGCACTGGGTCTGTTCTTCGTGTTTACGGCAAAGGAAAGGGTTGTCCAGAACACCGAAAAGCCCAGTATTCTCCAGGGTATAAAATCCGTTATAAACAACAAACCCCTGCTTATCCTCACTATCACGGAGTTTATGACCGCCTTCGGTATGAATTCGGGTACGAACTATTACTACATAAATGTTCTTGGTTTTGCTTCGATGACAACCGTCGTCGGTATTCCGGGCGCCTTTGTTTCACCCACAAGCTATGCTTTCGTTACCAAGGCGCGTGAGAGGTTTTCCACGAGAGCACTGTGGATTTTCAGCTCTCACATCGGTGATTTCCTGATGATTTTTGTCTATATCATCGGCGCAATCAACAAGAACTACAAGAAACTTGCCGTTATGATTCCCGCCTTTATGATAAGGGAAACGCTGTGGATGACCTGCTGGGGTCTTATGAACGTTATCCCCGAGGAAATGCGCAACGAAACAATCGACTACGGCGAATGGAAAAACGGCTACAGAACAGAGGGTATGACGGGTGTCGCAAAGGATCTTGCAAGAAAGCTTGTCGGCACTGTCGGCGCTTCGATAAAGGCATTCCTGCTCAGTAAAATCGGCTATGTCGAGGGCGCAGGCTACGGCAACCAGTCCGCAAGAACAGAATATATGCTCTTTGCAATGTGCACCCTGCTTCCCACGGTTACAAGCGTATTCGGTCTTATTCCCAAATTCTTCTACGACCTTTCGGGTGAGAAGAGAGAGCGTATGTACCGTGAACTTATGGAGCGCCGCCAGAGCATTATTGACAAGGCAAACGAGATTGATACAACCTCCGAAAACAAATAAAAATCAAGCTGCTTAACCGTGAAAAGTTAAGCAGCTTTTTTATGCTTCTTTATAAATTCAACCGCCAGTCGCCACAGCGGCAATATGTAGGGGAAGAAGGCGAAAACAATGCACAACGGTGAACACCCGACCGAGGCTATCGGCACGGCCGCAGCCGTTGACCACGGGATGAGCGCAGGTATAAGTACCGCTGTGTCCTCAAGGTGGATTGCTTTGCTTTCGTCGCTTTTTTCAATGTGTCCGCAAAGCTGGTGGGTAAGCATTACCGTAAGTGTCTGGTTGCAGGCGATAATACTGCTTACCGTTGCTGCACAGAGCATTGCCGTGTATGGCGTTGTGCGTGCTGAAAGTGTTGATATTGCAGCCTTTGCGCCGTCAAGAAGCCCTGTTTTTTTGAATATTCCCGAATACGAGGAGGAAAGACAGACTATAGCACCTGCACGAAGCATTGACACTATTCCGCCACCGCTCAGAATTTCGGAAACCTGAGCGTTTTCGCTTGTAAAGCCCTTCAACATCAGCAGGGGCAATTCACCGATTTGAGTGTGCTGAACAAACAGACAAATCGGAATGGAAATGAGTATGCTTGCCGTCATAGTCAGCCGTACATTCACCTTGAAAAGTGAGAGGATGATTATCGCAGCCGCAGGCAGAAGCGTAACAGGGTGAAGCGTGAATTCGCTGCCGAAAAGTGCCTGCAAATCGGGTATTTCGCCCGAGTGGTCTGAAAAAATTCCGAGCAGAGTGTAAATCACGCAGGTTATGATAAAGGGAAAAATGCAGGTGCGCAGCATATTTTTTATGTTTGTAAATATACTTGTGCGGGTCAGCTGCGCAACAAGCAGGGCGCTTGTTGAAACGGGTGAGCAACGATCGCCGAAATATGCGCCCGAAAGCACGGCGCCGCCCACGAGCACGGGGTCGATTTTAATTGCGGCGGCAACGCTTGCACAGATTACGCCCATTGTTGCCGAGGTGCCGAAGGCTGTACCCGTAAGGCACGAAACAAGGCAGTTGAGCAGAAAAGTCATCACAAGAAAGATTGACGGTTTTATTACTTCGGCGGCATAGCAGACGATTGTGGGTATTGTGCCCGCATCACGCCAGAGAGCCGTGAGTATGCCGATAAAAAGAAAGGATATAAGCACGTTTTTTACCTTTTTTACGCCTGAAAGTGCCATTTTGCCGAGTTCTTTCCACGAAAAACCCTTCTTCTTTCCGTAAAGGAGAAAAAGAACAAGTCCCGCAACAAGGGCATACAGTATTGAAAAATCAAATATTATGCACAGCAACAACAGACCGCAGAAAAGCGAAAGTACAAGAATTTCCAAACCGTTCCCCCTTTATAAAAGCTCACCCAGCAGGGCTTCACAGCCCTCAACTATATCTGTATATGTTGTCTCAAAATTTCCCGTGTACCACGGGTCGGCAACATTGCCGGGTCGGCTTGTGTGATTCATCAGCTTGCTGATTTTGCCCTCAGGGTCGCCGCCCAGAATACGCATCATATTGCGAAGATTATTTTCGTCCATACAGATGAGGTAATCGTATTTATTGTAATCACTCTTTGTCAGCTGTACGGCACGTTTGCCCTCGCAGGAAATACCGTGCTTTGCAAGCTCCTTTTTTGCAGGCGGATAAACGGGGTTGCCGATGCCGTTCCATATTTCCTCCGTGCTTGTGGCACAGGAAGCAATAAGGAATTTATCTTCAATTCCTCTCTTTTTCACCATATCTTTAAGTATGAATTCCGCCATTGGACTGCGGCAGATATTGCCGTGGCAGACGAAGAGGATTTTTATCATAACAGTAACCCCGTTTCAGATTTACATTTTACGCATTCATTTTTCCTGCTCTTTTCAGCACGGAAGCAAGCGGTAAAATTAGCACGCCGCACAGCAGGTTGCTGATGCCGTGTGTTACGTCAAACGGCAGACCTGCTATTATCCACGCTATCATTCCGTCAAAATTCAGCCCGAAAAGTATTGCCTGTGCAGGTGCATAAAGCACGCCGTAAAGCAGACCGTGAAGTCCGCAGACGACCATATAAACTATTGGTCGGATTTTTGACGGCATATTTTGGGGCAGCAACATTACTGCACCCCACAGTACCGCCCAAATGTACAAATACGGTATCCACCATGTTGCAAAGCCGTTGAGAAGACCCGTCACAAAAACAAAAATGTACAGCGGATAAAGGGCTTTTTTTCTGTAAACTACGGTTGTTGCAACAATAAAAACGCCTAAAAGATGAATGTTGGGCAGAACGTCCGTCAGTATTTTGGAAGCGTACATCATTGCACCGAGCATTGAAAATACAGCGATTTCACGCACATTCAGTTTCATTTGCTTACCACAAAGCCATAGCTTTCACCGCTCACTATTTCGGTCATATCAACACCCGTCGGTGCCATTTCGCCGTTGACGTAAAACGCCCAGTAGGTGCCCGTTTCGTCGTAATCGGCGGTGATGCCGTTTACCTTTTTGACATACAGTCCGTAGGGACCTTCCTCGCCTTCAATAAGCCCTGATTCCTGCAAGGCTTCGCCGACAAGGGTTTTGTCAGTTTTAATTATGAACGAGCTTGTGTTGCCGTCACCGTCTTTTACGGTGAAAAGAAAAGAGGTTTTTCCTTCGCCCAGCAGCGTTGCCTGCGTAACGGGCGTTTCGGAAGAGGAACTTTCTTCGGCAGTGGGCGTGGTGTTGCCGCAAGAGCTTGCAATAAGTGCTATAGCCGCAATAAGCACTATGCAAACCGACAGCAACACGAGTTTTCCGAATCGTGTTTTCTGCATAGGTATGCATCTCCTTGAATTTATTTTGTTTTTCCCTTTCAAAAGGCACTCGCAATTGTTTCAAGGGCAATCCTGTTCCGGGTATTTCGACTCGGCGCATTTTCCTCACCTTCTCGGGAAACGTTCCCAATGGCTTGTCCCCGTTTTGCGACCTACGGGCAAGAGAAAAATTCTTTTGTGCGCCTCACGGCGACGGGCTCGTACAGGAGTTTCACCTGTTTCCCCGACAACATTAACGGGATTATACCACACATATAATCCCGTAGCAACAAAAAGCGAAAAAAGTAGAAATAAATTACAGAAAATTTGCTTTCAGATAGTGACAAATCGCTTAAAAAGTATTATTATATATTATATTTATAATTATAATAGGAGGAGTATGGAATGTTCACGAAAATAGTTTCGTTCCTTATGGCGATTATAACGTCGCTTGTCGGTATGGGAAGCTCCGCTTTCTCTGCCGGGATGAACGGCGTGTTTTCTTCAGCGCTGTCGCTGGTTACGGAGCGTTCCTCCTTCCTTGAGGATATAACGGATGGGGATGTTTCCCGGTTTGACGAAAACAGCGGCTATATCAAAGATATGCTGCTTGTCTTTTTTGAAGAGGACGCCTCGTTTTTTGATAAGCTTTCCGCACTTCGCAAAACAGGCGGAGCGGTTGTGGGCAGTATGCCCGAGGCGGAGCTTTGCGTTGTGAGAACAAGCGGCCTCAATTACGAAAAGCTTACGGCTCTGTGCGAAGAGATAATGCTCGATGAGGCGGTTGCACTCGCAAGCGTCTGCCCTGCTTCAAGAATAGCCGAGCAATACACGCCCAACGACCCGTTCACCGATTACGACTGGTACACGGAGCAGTGGAATGAAGCTGAGCCTGCAGGCAATAACTGGTGGCTTGAGGCGACCCAGACAAGAGCGGCGTGGGGCTACAACAGCTATTTTGAGAATATCGATATCGGCGTTGTTGACGGCGGCTTCAACGAGCTTCACGAGGATCTTGAAGGCAAACTCGTTTTTCCCTCTGCAAAAGAGGCGATGAGAAACAACCCCAGCTACCACGGCACACATGTTGCAGGTATTATCGCCGCAAAGGGCGACAACGGTGTAGGCATCAGCGGTATCTGTCAGAACTCAGAGCTCATCTGTGTTGACTGGAGTCCTTCGGGTTCACAGCTGTGGATTGGTGATGTTGCAATTTTCTTCGGCTTCGGTAAGGTTGTCAAGGCGGGCGCAAAGGTGCTCAATTTCTCGCTCGGTGCTTCAGGTTCACTCGGTGCAAACCAGAAGTCGTGGGGCAGACTTGTTCAGAATCTTGATGCAATGCTTTATTCCTGCTACATGGCAGCGCTACTGAAAAACGGCTACGATTTTGTGGTTGTGCAGTCTGCAGGTAACGGCAATTCCGAGGGCAGAGCGGTTGATGCAAGTGCAAACGGTTGCTTCTGTGCAATAACAGAAAACAATACCTTCATTCCGTATGCGGGCATAAAGGCAAGAGATTTGCTCGACAGAATAATAATTGTCGGCAGCGCAGGGGTTGAAAACGGCAGTTATATTCAGTCGGATACTTCCAACGTCGGCGATGTTGTCGATATCTGCGCACCGGGTGTTGACGTTTACAGTTGCTTGACAGAAGGTTATATGAGCCTTTCGGGTACGTCGATGGCGGCGCCTGTTGTAACGGGTATTGCTTCGCTTGTCTGGTCGGTTGACAGCAGTCTGAGCGGTGCGGATGTAAAGAGGATTGTCTGCTCCAACACCTGCGATACGGTAGCCCCTGCGGCAGAGTATTATTTTGCCGATTCGCTCAACATAAAGAGCTATCCTTTAGTTAATGCAAAGCTTGCCGTTGAAGCGGCTTTGAAGAATAAATACGAAATGAATACCGTCAGTATAGACCTCGGCGGTATGTCGCAGATTAAGTTTACGGCAGAAGATGCCGATGAGTTCGTTTTTGAAACCGATGCTTCAGGCATTATGACCTGTCTGCTTGAAAGCGGAGTTTATACGGTTGAGGTAAACGGCGAAATTGTCCGCACGGACTTTACCGTTGAAGGTGATACAGGTTTTACACTTGGGTCACAAGAAACTCAGGAAGAAACAACACAATCTGATTTATAAATTTATAATTACGGAGAAACATAATGAATACGGGGCTTATCGCTTCAAGGCTTTTTGCCTTTGCGGCGGACGGAGTGCCTTGTGAGGAACTGAAAAACGAGCAGATTGATTATTCTGTGCTCTACAAGTTTTCGAAGGCTCACAGTATTGTGAACACCGTCTGTTATGCACTTGAAAAATTGAATATGCTTCCCGAAGAATATGCCGCGCCCTTTGTCCGTGAGTTGAAAATGGGCAGGGCGAGAGAGGCGATGCAGGAGCTTGAGCTTGAGGAAATTTCTGCACAGCTTGAAAGCAGGGGAATAAAGCATATGCCGCTCAAAGGCAGTGTGATGAAGCACCTTTATCCCCGACCCGATCTGCGCTCAATGTGTGACCTTGACATTCAGTATGACACATCACGCAAGGCTGAGCTTGATGAAATTATGCTCCCGATGGGTTATACGGTTGCAGAGGTTTCGGGTACCGACGGTGTGAATATATCCTATAGCAAAAAACCGTTTGTGTATATTGAGTTTCACGGTGTGCTTATGGATACGGATATTCCGCTTTACAACAGCTACTTCGGCACGGATTTTGAACGCACCGTGCCCGACGGCGGATGCAGGGTAAAGTATACCGACGAGGACTTTTTCGTTTTTATGGCGGCTCACCTTGCAAAGCACTATTTCCTGGGCGGCACCGGCTTAAGGTCGCTTGCGGATATATGGCTGTTTCTGCGAAAGAAACCTGACCTTAATATGAATTACGTTTTTGGCGAGCTTAAAAAAATACGGCTCGATGAATTTATAAAAATCATTATCGACGTAAACAAAGTTCTGTTTGACGGCAAAGTTCCCGACGAAACACAGAAATCTGTCATCAACTACATTCTCGGCAGCGGTACCTACGGCACGATGGAAAACCGTTCAGCGGAAAATGTAAAAAATCAGAGCAAGCTGAAATATTTGTTGGAACGCTTGTTCCCCGACAGAAAGTTTATGGCAATCAATTATCCCCTTGTCAGCAAGTGTGTGCTTTTGCTTCCGTTTTTCTGGGCGATAAGGCTTGTCAGCACCTTCTTTAAAAAGGGATATAAGGGAAGCGATGTTGATATTGTTATGAACGTCAGCACCGCACAGATAGATGCAAGAAAAATTCCGGGTAACCCGTTAGATAACAACAAAGGAGAATAGCTATGATTAAAAGAGCAGAAGAAATGACAAGCGCAGTCAAGGTAAATATGCGTGACGGCGACGGTCAGGTTGTAGTTACAAACATTCTTGAAAGTGGAGAATACAAGGGCAAGTCAAGGCTTGTCGCAACGCTCACTCTCGAGCCCGGCTGTTCAATCGGCGAACACGTGCACGAGAACGAGGAAGAAATTTTCTATGTTATCGAGGGTGAGGCACAGTACCTCGACAACGGCGAATGGGTAACACTCAATAAGGGCGACAGCTGTCTTTGCCTTGGCGGTCAGACCCACTCAATCGCAAACAGAAGCGACAAGACACTCGTTGTTGTTGCCGTAATTCTCACATACTAAGTCTACAATAAAAAAGAAACTGAACCGAAAGGATTTTTGAATACAATGAAATGGACAGGTCTTAACGAATTAAGAGAAAAATACCTTGCTTTTTTTGAGTCAAAGGAACACCTGAGAATGCCCAGCTTTTCGCTTGTTCCTCAGGGCGATAAGAGTATCCTGCTTATCAATGCAGGTATGACTCCTATGAAAAAATACTTCACGGGCGAAGTAACTCCTCCCAGCAAGAGAGTTACAACCTGCCAGAAGTGTATCCGTACACCCGATATTGAAAACGTTGGCAAAACAGCACGCCACGGCACATATTTTGAAATGCTCGGCAACTTCTCCTTCGGCGATTACTTCAAGCACGAGGCAACAGCCTGGGCATGGGAATTCTTCACAAAGGTTCTCGAAATCCCCGAGGAGCTTCTTTATGTCAGCGTATATCTTGAGGATGATGAAGCATACGATATCTGGACTAAAGAGGTCGGTGTTGACCCGTCACACATGGTCCGTTTCGGCAAAGCGGACAATTTCTGGGAGCACGGCGCAGGTCCCTGCGGCCCCTGTTCTGAAATTTACTTTGACAGAGGTCCTTCAAAGGGCTGCGGCAGCCCCGACTGTAAGGTAGGCTGTGAGTGCGACAGATTTATCGAGGTCTGGAACCTTGTTTTCACCCAGTTTGAAAACGACGGCAAGAACAATTACACACGCCTTGCAAATCCCAATATTGATACAGGTATGGGTCTTGAAAGACTTGCCTGCATAATGCAGGATGTTGATAACCTTTTCGAGGTAGATACTGTCCGCAACATTATGAAGCACATTATTGATATTGCGGGCGTTGAATACCATCAGGACGAAAAGAAGGACATTTCCCTTCGTGTTATCACCGACCACATCAGAAGCACAACCTTTATGGTCGGCGACGGTGTTATTCCCTCAAACAGCGGCAGAGGCTATGTTCTCAGAAGACTTCTCCGCCGTGCGGCAAGACACGGCAGACTTATCGGTATTGACAGACCCTTCCTTGCAGAGGTCTGCGATACGGTTATTGCCGAAAACGCAAACGCATATCCCAACCTTGTTGAAAAGCAGGATTACATCAAAAAAGTTATTGCAATGGAAGAGGAAAGCTTCTACAAGACCATTGATTCAGGCTTAGGTCTTCTCAACGAGATGATGGAAAAGGCTGAAAACGGTGTTCTTTCGGGTGAGGATGCGTTCAAACTTCAGGACACATACGGTTTCCCGATTGACCTTACAAAGGAAATCGCAAACGAAAAGAACATCACCGTTGACGAAGAAAAGTTCCGTCAGCTTGTTGAGGAAGCAAGACTCAAGGCAAAGAGTGCAAAGAGAAACGCTGCCGATTCCGACTGGAGAAACAACGGCGTTTCATTCAAGGATATTGCAAAGACTGAGTTTACGGGTTATACCGAAAACAATACAGAAGCTACAATACTCGCCCTTGTTGCAGACGGCGAGAGAAAAGACTTCATCAACGATGGCGACAATGCGGTTATCGTTCTTGACAAAACCTCTTTCTATGCTGAAAGCGGCGGTCAGGTCGGCGACAGCGGCGTAATCAGAATCGGCGACAGCGTTTTTGAGGTTGCAAAAACAACAAAAGACCCCGACGGTGCATATCTCCACCAGGGCGCACTCGTCGGCGATGGCGTAAAGGTCGGCGATAAAGCTGTCACCGTTTACGATGAAGATGCAAGAAAAGCCACAATGAGAAACCACACAGCTGCTCACCTTCTTCAGGCTGCGCTTCGCGAAACACTCGGCAGCCATGTTGAGCAGGCAGGTCAGCTTGTAAACGATACTGCTATGAGATTTGACTTTACTCATTTCTCGGCACTTACCTCCGAAGAGCTTGTAGCGGTTGAAAATAAAGTAAACGAAATTGTTCTTTCGGCTCTTCCCGTTTCTTCAACGGAAATGCCTATCGAAGAGGCAAAGAAGATGGGTGCAATGGCACTCTTCGGCGAGAAGTACGGTGACGTTGTCCGCGTTGTCAAGGCAGGCGAATTCTCAACAGAGCTTTGTGGCGGTACACACGTTGATAACACAGGCAAGCTTGGTCTGTTCAAGATTGTTTCCGAGTCCTCCGTTGCGGCAGGCGTAAGAAGAATTGAGGCAGTTACCGGTAAGGGTGTGCTTGAATATATCGCTTCTCTCAACACTCTTGTTACAAATACAGCAAGAGCAATGAAGCTCACAAACGTAAACGAGCTTGAGCGCAAGGCAACAGCTATTGTCGCAGAAATCAAGGACAAGGAAAGAGAAATTGCCGCACTCTCCGCTCAGCTTACAGACCTCAAGTCTGCTGATATCTTCTCCGCACCCGAGGCAGTCGGCGCAGTCAAGCTCATCACCGCAAAGGTTGAGGATATGTCTGCGGATGATATCCGTTCACTCGGCGATAAGGCAAAAGAGCAGGGCGACGACGTAGTTGCTGTTATTGCTTGTATCAACAACGAAAAGGGCAGTGCAAATATCGCAGTTGCCTGCGGTAAGGCAGCAGTTGCAGCAGGCGCAAACGCAGGCGCAATTGTCCGTGCAGTTGCACAGCTTGCAGGCGGTAACGGTGGCGGTAAGCCCGATTTTGCAATGGCAGGCGCAAAAGACCTTGCAAAGCTCGATGAAGCTGTTGCAGCAGCAAACGGTATCGTAAGCGGTATGTTAAAGTAATTTTTACAAAAGGAGAATTAAAAATGTCCGATTGTATTTTTTGTAAAATAGCGGCGGGAGAAATCCCGAGCAATAAGGCGTATGAGGATGATAAGGTCCTGGCTTTTTATGACCTTGACCCTCAGGCACCCACACATATACTTGTTATCCCCAAGGAACACATCAAGTCAGCCGCAGAGATTGACGAGAGCAACTCCGTACTCGTTGCACATATCTTTGAGGTTGCGGCAAAGCTTGCAAAACAGCTCGGTCTTGACAACGGCTTCCGTGTTGTTACCAACTGCGGCGAGAGCGCAGGACAGAGTGTGCACCACATCCACTTCCACCTCCTTGGCGGCAGAGATTTCACCTGGCCTCCGGGTTGATGGAAATTCTCGAAAAATAAATCATCAAAAACTGAGCAATGTGAAAGGAAAGATTACAATGTCCGGATTTTACACGATGAATATTGCAGGACTTGAAAGGCATCTGCCCATCTGTCCTCTCAATGAACATATAGATATTGCAGGCTTTATCATCTTCGGTGACGTTGAGCTTACAATAAAGGCGAGCGAGGAACTGCTCAAAAAACTGCCCGAGTTTGACTATATCGTTACACCCGAGGCAAAGAGTATTCCGCTTGCATACGAAATGTCACGCCAGAGCGGCAAAAAATATTTTGTCGCAAGAAAGCGTGCAAAGCTCTATATGCGTGACCCCGTTGAGGTCAATGTCCGCTCAATCACAACCGATGCCGTGCAGACGCTTATTCTCGACGGTGCGGACGGCGAGCAGATAAGAGGCAAGCGCGTTGTCGTTCTTGACGACGTTATCAGCACGGGTGAATCACTCAAGGCTATGGATGCGCTTATGGAAAAGTTTGATGTTCAGGTTGTCGCAAAGGCGGCTGTGCTCGCAGAGGGCGATGCCGCAGACAGAACGGATATTGTTTTTCTCGAAAAACTGCCCTTGCTCTTTAAATGATTTACCGTCCTTTTGCTCTTGTCGGCTTCAGTTTTGTGCTGACACTGCTTGCACTCAACCTGATTGACGGCTCAGCTCTTGTTATTTCGCTCAGCGCAATTGCTTGTCTGATTATATGCTGCTTTGCAAAACGCCTTGAGGGCAGAGGAAAAATTGCGGTTTCACTTTTGTGTGTAATTTGTGCCTGCGTTTTGTTTTCGCTTTACGACAGTTTTGTTTACAGGGCTGCCTTATCGTACGCAGGCAGTAATAAGCAGGTGACGGCGCAGATAATAAGCCTGCCCGAAAAAAGCAATAAGGGCTGGTTTTATACACTCAGGTCGAGCGAAATTGACGGTGAAGCGGCAGAATATAAAATCAGCTTCTTTTCAAAAGAGCTTCTTGTTGCCGAGCCTTATGATGAAATCAGCTTCAGGGCAGAGCTTTACAGTATAGAAGATTCGGGTTCGCAGTCTTATTACAAGCCTAAAGGAATATATCTTCAGTCCTTCTGGCACAGTAAAATTGAGGTTATCAGAAGCACGGACAGACCGATAGGGTACTACTTACTCAAAGCAAAGGAATACGCTGTGCAACGTCTTGGTGCTGTTATGCAGGGTGAAGCGGCAGACCTTGCCGTTGCAATGCTCACAGGTGACAAAGACGGACTTTCTGACGAAACGATTACAGACTTTGCCCGAGCGGGTCTTTCGCACACAATGGCGGTTTCGGGCCTGCATATGAGCATAATAGTAATGGGGCTCTACAAACTGCTGATGCTGTTTATGCGCAGTGCCAGGTGGTTGCCCGGTATTATATGCACCCTTGTCAGCTTGGGCTATGCAGGAGTAACGGGTTTTTCAATGTCGGCTGTGCGCTCGTGTATTATGTTAGCTGTTATGCTTCTCGGCTCTGCTTTTTTCAAGCGTTCCGATTCGCTCAATTCCCTCGGACTTGCGGCATTGGCAATAACGCTTACAAATCCGTTCGCGGTGCTCGATTGGTCGTTTATGCTTTCGTTTTCCGCAACGCTCGGAATTGTGCTGTGCTCGAAATATATTAATCTGCTTTTGGGCAGAGTATCTGAAAGAATTAAATTCAGACCGCTTCGTCATATAACCCGTGCAGTTATATCGACATCACTCATATCCTTGTCGGCAACAGTTTTCTGTCTGCCGGTAACGCTGTTTTTTATTGAAACGGTTTCGCTAATGTTTCTTCCGGCAAACCTGCTCACACTTTACGCCGTACCCGTTGCACTCATTTCGGCAATCTTTGTTCTTGTGCCGTGGGGTCTGCTTTCTTCAGCGGCGGCAGCTGTGTGCGAAGCGGTATGCGGATATATATTAAAGGCTGTGCGGTGGTTGGCTTCGTTTGAATTTGCATACATAAGCACGGACTATACCGTGGTGAAAATAAGTTTTCTTGCCGTTACGGCGGTTATTGTGCTTGAACGGTTTATATTAAAAGATAACAAGACCTTTTTACGGTCTGCCATACTGACGGCGTTTTTTGCCGTGATAATCAATTTGATTGTATTATTTCTTATGAATGAATAAAAGGAGGTTAAGGCTGTGGCATTTCTGAATGAACAGGATTTTAAAAAGCAGATATCCTCGGGCGAATTGCCGCCGCTTTGCCTTGTTTTCGGCGATGAGGATTATCTGAAAAAGCACTACGTTTCCCTGCTTGAAAAAAAGAGTGTGGACGAGGCTATGGCACAGTTCAATCTTCACCGCATCAGCGGCGAGAACTTCGTTTTTGACGAGCTTTATCAGGTTTCGCAGTCAATGCCGTTTATGAGCGACTATAACTGCGTTGTTGTAAAAGACCTTGCCGTTGACAAAATGAAGAACGACGATTTCGATGTGCTTCTCGACTTGCTTGGCGACCCGCCCGAAACCTGCGTTATGGTTTTCTGGATGGACAGCGTTCAGCTTGACGAAAAGAAGGACAAAACAAAGCAGTTTATCGAAGCTGTAAATCAGGCAGGCGTTGTGTTGCGGCTCGACAAAATGAGCGGCACGGCACTTTTCAAGCTCCTTGAAAACGGCGCAAAAAAACGCGGCTGTGAAATGAGCAGGGATTGCTCGTCTTACCTTGTGAAAAGGGTGGGCGATGAGCTGAATTTACTGCTCAACGAGCTTGATAAGCTCTGCTTCTATAAAGGCGAGGGCGAAATCACAAGGCGCGATATTGACGAAATCTGTGTGCGCAGTCTTGATGCAAGCGTGTTTGATTTGTCGAAAGCCCTTGTCAGCGGTACGGCACAGCAGGCGTTTGATATCCTCGGTGACTTGCTTGCACAGAAAGAAAAGCCCGTCGTAATTCTCGGCACGCTCGTTTCAGCTTATGTCGATATGTACCGTGCGCAGGTTGCACTTGCCTCGGGCGAAAATGCGGATGCCGCGGCGCAGGTTTTTAATTATAAGCGCAAAGAATTCAGGCTGAAAAATGCCGCGAGAAACAGTGCGGATATGTCTATGGAGCAGCTTCGCAGTTGCCTTGATATTCTTGCTGATGCGGATATGCGTCTGAAAAGCACGGCACTCGATGAAAGAAGAATACTTGAAGAGGTTATGCTCAAGCTCATTCTTATGAGCTGATGCGATAAAACAAAATGATCAAATTAAAGCAGGCTGTTATTGTTGAAGGTAAATACGACAAAATCCGTCTTGAAGCGTTGCTTGATGCAACAATAATCCCGACGGACGGCTTTGCAATTTTCAAAGATAAAGAGAAGCAGAAACTTATCCGCCGTCTTGCCGAAAAAAGTGGCATACTCATCCTCACCGACAGCGATTCGGCAGGCTTCAAAATCCGCTCGTTTTTAGGCGGAAGCATACCGAAGGAAAGGGTTACCCACGCGTATATCCCTGATGTTTTAGGCAAGGAAAAACGCAAGACCGAGCCTTCAAAAGAGGGAAAGATAGGCGTCGAGGGTATGCGGACACAGGCTCTGCTTGACGCACTCGAAAAAGCAGGCGTGCTTTGCGAGGAAACAAAAGAAAAATCAAGAGCGGTCGAGGTCATAGACCTTTTTGAGGACGGTATAAGCGGCGGCGAAAACAGCAAATCAAGGCGCGAAAAGCTGCTTAAGATTCTCGATTTACCGCAACGGCTTTCCACCTCCGCTCTGATTGATATGATTAACACCTTTATGAGCTTTGAGGAATACAAGGCCGCAGTTAAAAGGATTGATGAAGATGAATGAAAAACGCTTTGTCAGCGCCGTAATAGTTGCCGCAGGCAGCTCAAGGCGCATGGGTGGTATAAATAAATTACTGCTCACTCTCGACGGCAAAACCGTGCTTGAAAGAACGGTTGAAGCATTTGAGAAAAACGAAAACGTGAACGAAATTGTCCTCGCCGCAAGGAAAGAGGATATTGACGAATATACTGCACTGCTTTCAGAATACAAAAAAGTTAAATGTATTGTTGAAGGCGGAGAAACAAGGCAGAAAAGCGTTGCTGCCGCAGTTGAGGCGTGTGATGAAAGATGCACACTTCTTGCAATTCACGACGGTGCAAGACCGCTTGTAACGCAGAAAATTATCAACGATACCGTTTCTGCCGCTCTTGATTGCGGTGCCGCCGCCTGCGCGGTTGAGGTAAAGGATACAATAAAAATAATTGACGAAAATTCATTTATCACCGATACGCCCGAAAGAGCTTCGCTTCGTGCGGTGCATACCCCACAATGTTTTGACAAAAAGCTCTATCTTGACTGTATAGCGCAGTTAGGCGAAAGAGCAAAGGATATGACGGACGATTGCCGTCTTGCAGAGCTTTGCGGTAAAAAAGTAAGAATTGTTGCAAGCTCTTACACAAACATAAAAATCACTACGGCAGAGGATATACCATTTGCCGAGAGCATATTGAAAGGGGAATGAGTTATGTTAAGAATAGGTCATGGCTACGATGTGCACCGCCTTGTTGAAGGCAGAAAACTCATCCTCGGCGGTGTGGAAATTGAACACAGCCTCGGGCTTCTTGGTCATTCGGATGCTGATGTGCTTCTCCACGCAATAAGCGATGCGCTTCTGGGAGCCGCCGCTATGGGCGACATCGGCGGAATGTTCCCTGATACCGACCCTGCATTTAAGGATGCGGATAGCCTGCAGCTTTTGAAGCAGGTTGTTGCAAGACTCAAAAGTAACGGCTATTCGGTAGGCAATATCGATGCTACCGTTATTGCACAAAAACCCAAACTCAAGCCGTTTATTGAAAAGATGCGTGAGAATATTGCTTGCGTCTGCGAATGTGATGTTTCGCAGATAAATGTAAAAGCCACAACGGAAGAAAAACTCGGCTTCACAGGTACTGAAGAGGGCATAGCCGCACACGCTGTTTGTATTATAGAGGTTAAGTAATGTTCGGCTACGTAAAAATCTACAAGCCTGAGCTGAAAGTTAAGCATTACGAGGCATACAAAGGCGTTTACTGCTCACTTTGCAAAACGCTAAAAAAAGAATACGGTGTTTTGGCTTCGCTTACACTCAATTACGATTTTACTTTGCTTGCCCTTACACGGCTTGCCTTTGCCGAAGAATGCTGTGGTTTTAGTGACAGCCGCTGTGCTTTCAATCCGCTGAAAAAGTGTAAGCAATGTATAAACGGCACGGAAGAATTGTCTTTTTCTGCCGCCGCCGCAATGATAATGTGCTACTATAAGGTCAATGACGATATTGCCGATTCATCCTTTTTAAAAGGACTGTCAAAACGCTTTATGAAGCCGTATTTTGCACTCAAGCGCAAAAAGGCTATGAAAAAATATCCTGCGCTTGACGAAATAATTTCCCGTGCAATGCAAAAGCAGAGCGAAACGGAAAACAGAAAAGAAACGGGTATAGATGCTGCTGCAGACCCTTCCGCAAAAGCGATGGGCGAAATACTGTGTTTCGGTTTTGACGGTGAAATAAAAGAGAAATTAAACCGTTTCGGTTATCTTGTCGGGCGTTGGGTTTACCTTGTTGATGCACTTGACGATATGGAAGACGACATAAAAACAAAGTCTTATAATGTTTTTAATATTGTAAATAATAATGAAAAGGAAGCAAAAGATTATGCCTTCGGTGTAATCAATCTTACGGCAGGTCAGTTGGTAAGAGAGTTTAAAAACCTTAATCCCGCAAGGTTTTCCGAAATACTGGAAAACATTGTTTACGACGGTCTGCACAACTCTGTGAATGAGATTCTGAAGAAAAGGGAGGAGAAAAAATGAGAGACCCGTTTGAAGTGCTCGGTCTGCCTCAGGGCGCAAGTGATGAGCAGGTCAGAAACGCCTACAAGGATCTGGCACGCCGTTACAGCGAAAACGGTGAATTTCCTGATGCCGCAAGAATGAGAGAGCTTGATGCGGCGTACGATGCGATTATTTTAAGTCGTACGGGCAACGGCGGCTCAACAGCCGACAGCAATTACAACAGTTACAATACCTATACACGCTACGACAGCTCTGTGCCCGATTTCGGTGATATCAGAGCCAAGATTAATTCGGGCAGGGTTGACGAGGCGGAAATTCTGCTTGAGGGCATTCCCGCAGGACAGCGCACAGCGGAGTGGTACTACCTCAAGGGTACGGTTTCCCACCGCAAGGGCTGGCTTGAGGATGCCGCAAGGAATTTTGAGCGTGCCTCACAGCTTGACCCGAACAACGCCGAATACCGCCGTGCCTGCAACAATATAAATTCCGACAGGGCAGGCGGCTACCGCACAGAAAGAAACCCCGATAAAAGCTCGGGTTGCTCTGCCTGCGATATATGCTCGGGTCTGCTTTGTGCGGACTGCTGCTGTGAATGTATGGGCGGCGACTGTATACCCTGCTGTTAAAGGAGGATGATAAATTGAAACAATCCTCCAAAACCGCTCTTGGCGGTATAGTCAGCGCGCTGAGCATAGTGCTTATGCTTATGACGGCGGTCATTCCGTTTATGTCATACGCTCTGCCGCTTGTTGCGGGTGCTCTGCTGATACTTATGGTAATCGAAATCAACAAAAGCTGGGCTTTTATCGTCTATGTTGCGGTCAGCCTGCTTGCAGTTTTCGTTGTGCCTGACAAAGAGGCGGCTACCTTTTATGTTGCCTTTTTCGGATATTATCCCATTATCAAATCAACGCTTGAAAAACACCTGCCGAATGTGGTAGAGTGGTTGGTAAAGTTGGGTTTGTTCAATGCGGCTACCGTGGCAGGATATCTGTTCACCGTTCACGTGCTGGGCATACCGTTTGACGATATGGGTGAATGGGGTAAATACGGCGTGGCTGTATTGCTTGCGCTTGCAAATGTCGTATTTATTATGTATGATGTTTTATTGACAAAGTTAATAACGCTTTATATGATTAAATTCAGGAAAAACTTTAGAAAAATTTTCAAATAAAGAGGAACAAAAATATGAACAACAAAAAATTTGCCGTTATCGGCGTAAGCGGTCGTGGCTCGGGTATGGCTCTTGAGCTTCAGAACGTTGAAGGTGTAGAGGTTGCCGCAATCTGCGACAAGTACGCTGACAGAGTCGAAGACACACAGAAGAGATTCCAGGAGGAGCACGGCTTCACTCCTGACGGCTACACGGATTATAAGGAGCTTCTCAAGAGAGATGATATCTGTGCTGTTATGGTTTCAACAACCTGGATTACACACTCCAGAATTGCTGTTGACTGTATGGAAGCAGGTAAGCACGTTGCAATGGAAGTTGGCGGTGCCGCAAGCGCAGAGGAGTGCTGGCAGCTTGTACGTACAAGCGAAAAGACAGGCAAGTTCTGTATGCTGCTTGAAAATTGCTGTTATGACCGCTTTGAAATGGCTCTTTACAATATGTCAAGAAAGGGTCTTTTCGGCGAAATCGTACATACACAGGGCGCATATCAGCACGACCTTCGTGACGAAATTGCCCTTGGCAGAGAAAACCGCCACGGCAGACTGTTCAACTTTATGAACCGTGACGGCGAGGTTTACCCGACCCATCAGCTCGGCCCGATCTGTAAGCTTCTCAACATCAACAGAGGCAACAGAATCGTTTCTCTCGTTTCAATGTCCTCCAAGGCAAGAGGTCTCAACCAGTGGATTAAGGACAACAAGGGTGAGGATTATGACCTTGCAGACTATCCGTTCACACAGGGCGACGTTGTTACAACAATGATGAAGTGTGCTCACGGCGAAACAATCCTTCTCACCCACGAATGTACTCTGCCCAGACCCTATTCAAGAGGCTACCGTATCGACGGCACAAAGGGTATGTACACAGAGGACGACAACCAGATTTATATCGAGGGCCGTTCACCTCAGCACGAGTTTGAGAGAGTTGAGCCGTACATCGAGGAATATGAGCATCCGCTCTGGAAGGAATACTATCAGAAGGGCGTTCACGAGGGCGGCCACGGCGGTATGGACTTCCTTGTTCTCTCTGCTTTCGGTGAGGCTGCACTCAACGACAAGAAGCCCCCGATTGACGTTTACGATGCCGCTACGTGGATGGCTGTTACATATCTTTCAGAGCAGTCCATTGCAACGGGCAGCACAAGCATTCCCTTCCCCGATTTCACAGACGGTCTGTGGATAGACCGTGAGCCATACGAGCGCGGCAGATACTGCCTCGACGAAGTTTGTCCCGAATTTTATGATATAAAGTAATTTAACGGAAAGGAAAGATATATTATGTATTACATAGGCGTTGACGGCGGCGGAACAAAAACCGTCTATACACTTTTTGACGAAAACAAGAATATTCTCGACGAGGTAAAGACCCCCGGCAGTAACCACGAGAATATGGAAGGCTCTTTTGATGAGGCTTCCGAAATCATCTGGGGCGGCCTTACATCCCTTGTTGCAAAGCACGGCATCAGCCTTGACGATGTCAGCTTCACACTTATGGGTCTTGCAGGTATCGACCACCCCTACCAGCACGACATTATGTGCGAAAAGCTCAACGCAAAGGGTTTCAAAAACTACGCTATTTATAACGATGGCTTCCTCGGCGTAAAGGCAGGCAGCGAAACAGGCGCAGCTATCGGCTACAACATGGGCACAGGTATGTGCTGTAACGCTATCGACCGTAAGGGCGAAATGCGTCAGCTTGCAGGTCTTGGCGAGTTCTCCGGCGATATCGGCGGCGGCCACCAGATTGCAATCACCGCTTACAGAATTATTTATGATGACGTAATGCTTAATATTGCAAAGACCGCAATGACAGATATGTTCTTTGAAGAGTTTGAAATCAAGACCAAGGAAGAATTCCTCGGCACGGTTGCAATGTATGAGGATGAAGCACAGTTTGACCGCTTCGTAATGCGCCTTATCGACTTCTTCTTTGCTGCTGCAAATATGGGCGACGAGCCCGTTATGAAGGCTGTTGAAGCCCTTGCAGACAGAGGTGCTTACCTCATTGCCGCTCACGCAAATCAGCTCGATTTTGACGATGAGGTAGAGGTTGTCCTCGCAGGCTCAATCCACACAAAGCTCCCCAGCGAAAAGTATGTTGACCTTATGATTGAAAAGGCAGGCAAGCTCACAGAAAAGAAGCTCTGCTTCAAGAAGCTCACCGCCGCACCCGTATTCGGTTGCATCAACTGGATACTTCAGCAGTATGCTTAATTTAAGGAGGAAATAATAATATGAAAGAGATTAACGTTTGCGTTATCGGCTCAGGCAGCACATATTGCCCCGAGCTTGTTGACGGCTTCCTTCAGGCAAGAGATTCACTCAAGCTCAAGAAGATTTCCTTTATGGATATCGACGACCGCAAGAGAAATATAGTCGGCAACCTTTGCGTGCGTATGCTCAAGGCTGCAGGCATCGACTGCGAAACAGTCCTCACAGACGACCTTGACGTTGCTCTCCAGGGCGCAGATTTCGTTGTTACACAGATTCGTGTCGGCAAGCTTCCCTGCAGACACATTGACGAAACAATTCCGCTCAAGTACGGTCTTATCGGCCAGGAAACAACAGGTATCGGAGGCTTCTTCAAGGCTCTTCGTACTATTCCCGTTATGAAGAATATCTGTAACAAGATTGAAGAAATCTGCCCCGATGCATGGCTTATCAACTTCACAAACCCCTCGGGTATCGTAACCGAGTATGTTCTCAACAACACAAACGTCAAGTGTATCGGTCTTTGCAATGTTCCGATTGATATGCTCGACGATACAAAGGAAATCGTCGGTGAGGATGCTGAAATCAAGTACGTTGGTCTTAACCACCTTAGCTGGATGACTTCTGTTAAGGTTGACGGCAAGGAAATGATTGACGAGCTTATCGAAAAGGGCTTCTCACCCAAGGTTATGGCAAACATCAAGGATGACGGCTTCTCACTCGAGACTCTTGCCGCTATCCACGCTCTGCCTTCATCCTATCTCCAGTACTACTACTGCCGTAACGCAAAGCTCGAGTACCTTATGAAGGGTGAAAAGAGCCGTGCGCAGAAGTGTATGGAAATTGAAGAAGAGCTGCTTGAAATGTACTCCGACGAAGGCCTTTACGTAAAGCCTGCCCTTCTTGACCAGAGAGGCGGCCACAAGTATTCACTCGTTGCGGTTTCCCTTATCAATGCAATTGCAAACGATGTCGGCGACGTTCAGGTTGTCAACATCAAGAATGGCAATACTCTTCCCTTCCTCAAGCCCGACGATGTTATCGAGGTTCCGGCAAGAATCGGCAAGAACGGCGCAGAGCCCGTTGACCTCGGCGAAATCACAAACCGCCACATCATCGGCCTTATGAGCGTTGTCAAGGAGTACGAGCGCTACACCGTTGAAGCCGCAAAAACAGGCTCCAACGAAGCAGCACTCAATGCTCTTCTTATCCATCCGCTCGTTGGCGACTGGGAAAAGGCTCTCAACTGCTTCAACGAAATGAAGGAAGCACATAAGGACTATCTTCCCCAGTTTTTCGGCAACTAAATAAACCGTAATTTGCGCAACAAAAAAGCCTCGCACAGCGAGGCTTTTTATTATACCTTTATGCTTTTAGTTGAACAGATAAAGAATGGCTGAGCCGATTCCCGAAATGTTCTTGAGGAAGAGGAGAAGGTGCTCGACGAAAATCCAGAAAACAGCTTCGATGGTGCTGATGCCGGCTTCCTTTGCGAAATCCTTGTCCTTGAGTGCGAAGTCGTTGTAGGTGATAACCTGCGACTTGAACTTTGCGGGGTTCTCTTCTTTGACGGTAATAAGGCGGCTGCCTCTTGTCATTTCGTTGCCGTAGGCCTGGTGAGTAACACCGGGTGTGTTGATAAGCTGGATACCCTTGTAGTTTACTTCGTAGGAGTTTATGTGGTCGTGACCGACGAAGATACCCTTGACGTCGCCGATTTCAAGCATTGCATCAACCTGGCCGTAGTTGAAGCGGCCGGGTGACGGCGGCTCAAAAAGGTGGCCCTTGAATACGCTTGTGTCGGGGCAGACGATGGGATAGTTCTTGCCGTTGTTGTAGCTTTCGGTGATGGGGTCAAGCGCAAAGGGAACCTCGGGGAACATAGCCTCGTAAATTTCTCCGACAATCATGTGCTGGAAGGCGATTGCAGGTACTGTTCCGCCTGCCTGCTTTGCAAGGTCTTTTGCGGTTTTCTTGTACCAGTTAATCTGGTCTTCTCTTACGGAATCATAACCCAGGTGTTTGCCGTTTTCGTCGGCTACATAGTCACCTGTGTCGAACATCCATACGTTGAATTTGATATCGTTGCTGTCTGAAGCGAGAACAGGCAGGTTGTGCTTAGCGGAACCGCTGACAGAAGTATCCGCATCGTATGCAAGGCAGTACTTGCCGCCGTGCTTCTGGTAGTACTTGAGAAGAGTAGCTTTGTCAACACCCTGCTCGTGGTCGTGGTTGCCGAAAACGAGGGTAAACGGAACCTTGTGCTCAACAAACGGTGTGACAAGCTCTTTGATTGCAAGCTCTTTTGTTTCTTCAGGGCCGATTGTGTTATCGCCGCCGAGGACTACAAGGTGGGGCTTGTAATAATCCAGCATATGGTTGATGTAAGCGAGCATCTTTGCCTGTGCGGGGTAGGTATCCTGACAGTCGCAGATGTGCAGGATTCTGAACTCTCCGTTTTCATCAAAGCGGAGTGCATCGCTTTTGGCTTTTGCAGCTGCGGGTATTGCCATTGCAAGTATGAGGCAAAGGGCGAGAGCAACCGCAAGAATGCGTTTTTTCATGGTCGTTTTCCTCCGTGATTTTTGTTGATTCAATTATAATTGCTGAGCAAAAAAATGTCAATGTTTCACACTTGCTGTTGTGTCTGATTGACAGTATTTTTGTGCTGTGATATACTTGAAAAGATAACTGTGCAGCTGCACAAAAGAAGGGCGTTTTAAAAACGAAAAACCGTTTGAAGGACAACAAAATACTGAAAATGGTCAACAACGACTATTTTCTTAATCTGGCAGGTAAAGTTTCCACAATCTTTATCGGCCTGATTTCGTCTGTCTTCTCCACAAGATATCTGGGTGTGGTAAACAAAGGTATTTATGCTTATGTCACTCAGCTGTCACAGATTGGCTCAATTGCCTTCGATTTCGGTATATGTCAGTCCTATGCATATAATTATAAAAGCTACGGGCAGGATACCAAAAAGAAATACGGCGATATCTGCTTTTTACTCTTTGCGGTTTTATCCGTGATTGCCGCGGTTACGGCTTTTGTGTCGAAGGACACAAGCGTGACTATGGCCGCGTTGCTTGTACCGCTTATTGTGTTGAAAAATCACTATTCCAACATTTTGCTGGTGGAAAATATGCGCTTGCGTATGTCGCTTGTTGTGTTCAGTCAGGTGGCGCACGCAGTTGTGTGTATGGTGCTTTATTTCTGTTTCAAATCAAGCGTATTGGTTATTGTTCTTGTCAATGTGGTTATCGATGCCTTTACAGTTTTTTATTCTGTTTACAGGCTGCAGTATATGCCGAAAATATGGCAGGTGGATTTTGATTTTCTCAAAAAAGTCCTACGCTTCGGCTTTTTGCCGATGCTGTCCGTTCTGCTCAGCAGGATAAATTACAGTGTCGATATTTTCTTCCTCAAGGGTCTTTGCTCAATTGAGGAGGTTGCACAGTATTCTTTTGCCGCAACAATTATTGATTATGTCTGGCGTTTACCCGAGGCGTTCCGTGAGGTTTTGCTGTCAAAGTCGGCAAAAAAATATGACAGAAGCGCAATTTCTTTTTCGGTGAAGCTTTCGTTTTCAATAATGTTTGCGTGTCTGATTGGCTTTGCGGTATTCGGCAAATGGCTTATAAGAGTTGTCTACGGTGCCGATTTCCTGCCTGCTTACAGCATAGTTCTTATCCTGATTCTTGGGGCGTTTCCGATGGCGCTGTTCAAGCTTATCGGTGCTTTTCTGATAACCCAGGGCAAACGCGGCGCACATTTTGCTACACTTGCCGTGAGTGCGTTGGTCAACATCGCCGCCAATATCTATGCCGTTCCTCAGTGGGGTATGTATGGTGCGGCTTGGGCGAGCGTCATCAGCTACAGCGTGTGCGGCATTGTACTGACGGTTTATTTCTGCAGGCTTTACTCTTTCAGCTTGCGTGAATTGCTGATGCCTTCAAAAGAGGATATTGCAAGAATAAAAAATCTTATAAAGAGAAAATAATTTAACGGGCTGTCTCGATATGAGGCAGCCCGTTGCGGTTTTATATATACATCTTATTTGTTTCGTTGCAAAATTCGTGTTTTAATTTTCCTTGATACTGTCAGCATAGCCCATTACGCTCTCCTGACGGCGCTTTGCAAGCTCTTCATACATAAGCTCACGCTTCTGCTTTGTAATCGGCCAGAGGAATTTCGGTACGATTCGCAGTATACCCGTAACGGTGGGTACGATTGTGCAAAGCGCAAACTCCCAGAACTTTGTCCTGTCGTTCTGTGTGCCGATTTCAAGGCCCTGAACATAGCCGATTTTCTTCATAATAATGCTTGTAACAGAGCCCAGCAGAGCACTCTGCATTTTGAGAATAAGTCCCTTTGCAACGCCCGTTGTGGCTTCCATTCGGTAGCCGTTTTTCCACTCGCAGTAGTCCATAGCTTCGTTCCACAGGTCTGCGGTGATAACCTTTGAAATACCCCACGACCATTTTACGAACCATTCCTTCAGACCGAAGGCTATGCACATCGGTACAGTCTGGTAGAACATTGTTTTCTTTTTCGTCATACCGAAAAGGAAAACGGCGGTCATAATAACGGAGTTGTAAATGTCATTGAATATCCACAGCGATTTTGAAGAGAAACGCTTTCTCAGCGGTTTTACAAAGCCGTAGCTGATACTGCCGTTCATTGAGGAGGGGATATTCAGAATAGTGATAAGCGAGTAGCTGCCCAGAACGTCGATAAAGTAGTTGGTTTCACTCTTGCTGATTGAGAAGTTGCCGAGGAATTCGGAAAGGCACATCAGCAGTACAGGGTAGTTTGAGAAGATGGCCTTCATGCCCTCTTTTATACTCGGCTTTTCGAGCGACTGCGGAACACGCTCTTTGGACTGCATAAAGAACCAGAACGTGCAAAGTGAGGAAATGAGTGCCGTGCCGCCGCCCATAACCATAAAGACGGAGCTCAATTTCCAGCTGACAACCTTTTTGTTTACAAGGTCAATCAGCACACCCATTATGTAACGGGGTAAATCTTCACCCATATAACCTGTAAGCAGTTCGGCAAGTGTAATCAGCCTTATTCGCTCGGCGGGGTTCGGTGTGATGGTTGACATATATCCGCTTTTGGCAACGTTTGTGAATGTGCCTGCAGTTTCGTTGATTATAAGGAAGAAATAATAATAAATGAGCTTTGGCAGATAGGTGCCGTTTGTTGCGGGGAAGAAAAGCGGCAGCAGCCACGAGAAAATACCAAGCAAAGTAAGCGGCAATTGCATACCGACAAGGAAGGGTCGGAATTTGCCTATTCTCGTTCTTGTACCGTCAACGATAACCGAAATAAATGTGTCGTTGATTACATCCCACGCCGCCGTTGCAAGGTTCATAACTGCGTTGACGGTGAAGTCGATGTTAACAACGTCCCAGATATATCTTTCGGAGAAGGAATTGATGTTAAAGGTGTTTGACCAGTCGTTGAAAAGGTAGGATACCGTTTCCTTGACGCCTACATAGCTTCTGCCCTTGTAGTAGGAAACTTCAGCGTTCTGCTCCTTGGTTTTAAGTTCTTTGTCAGCCATTCCTTCACCTCCTTAATTCTCTGTTTCGCCGACGGAAACAATACATTCGTCGGTGAATTTTTCGCCGAGATATTCGAGCGTTACCGTAATAGTAACGGGTGTATCGGATTCCTTTATGCCCTTCACATAACCCATTTCGTCAATTGTTGCAATTGATTCATCCGACGAAGTGAAGGTAACCGTGTATTCGCTATCGTTTTCAATAACTGCGGCAACAGTGAGCGCAGCCTCATCGCCCGGAGCTACCGCAACGGAATTTTGTGCAAAGCTGATACCTGCGTAGCGGTATTCGTATCTTTCGACAGCCTTGTATTCAAAATCAATTTTCTTGTTGCCGAAAACCTCAAGCTCATCCGCGAAAGAAACATCAGCACTGATTGCGTAAGTTTTTTCAAAATTTATGTACAGTATTTCGTCTGTCAGACGGTTGATTTTTGCAAATACTTTAAGTTCCTTAACGGAAATTTCACAGCCGTCAATTACACACTTGCCTGCCAAATCTGCCTTGAGCTTTTGTGCGATTGTCTGCTTTTCATCAAGTGAGAAAAGCTTTGAAACCGTATCGTCCGACACGGCGTTTTCGTTGAGATAAAGCGTGATAAAATAGTAGTCTGCATCAATTAATTCGCCTGTGTCGGTGTTGTAAACGGGGTTGCCGTTTTCGTCAGCCTCACCGACGGAGAAGCGGCTTTCGTCAATGAGCGAAACGGGCAAATCAATTACGGGCATATCTTCATAAACCGTACCGAAAACACCCTTGTAATCTTCGGGGTAGTAGCCGTCAACACCGCCGAGCATTTTGTTTTTGGCATATATAAACAGGCTCTTGTCCGTTCCGTCGTCGTCACCGTAAACGGCTATCGAGTTATCGTCAACGGAAATGTCTGTATAAGTATCTGCCTTGATAAATCGGTTATCGGCAGTTTTCTGTGTAAGAGTTTTAATATAGGCAAGAAGCTCATCTGTTTCGCCTTTGATTTCGGTCTTGCTGACCGTTTCGTATTCGACCGTGCCCGAAGTGTCACCCTCAACGGTGCGCACGGTTACAACAAGCACAACCATACAAGCCGCAATGGCAAGCAGACTGCACAACGCAAAAATCAGGTATTGGTATTTTCTGCTTTTCTTATTATCAGCCATTGTGCTCACCGCCTCTCGCTTTATCGGCAAGGGATTTGTTTTCTTCTTCCTCTTTGAGGCGTTTTTCTTTTTCTTCTTCGGTTTCGAAAACGGGCAGGGGAAGCTCGTCAAGCGTAATTTCGCCTGCTTTTATTCTTTTGCGAAGTTCAACACGCTTAACATCCACATCTTTAATGTCGGGTGTGATGTTTTTCTTTATAACGAGGTGGTTGAGTACAAAAACAAAAACGAAAACCGCGATGCAGAAAAACGCACCGATAAAGGGCTTTGCCTGAATAAAAGTGCCTGCGGTAATTTTCGGCATAACAAAGCTCATAACAGCGGCGGCAAGACTGAAAACTGTACCTGCAACAGAAAAACCGCACGCCGTCTTTGCGCTCTTTTTAATGTTTATGAAAGAAAGTAATAAAGTGCCGAATACGCCAAGCCCCATCAGGAAAACCAGCACAAATAATGCGCACAGGGCGAGCGTTGCCGCGAATGCGGCAGGTATGTATTCCCTGAGGCTCAACAGAGCAACAAGCTCACCGCCTGAAAATGCCTGATAAACTCCCCACGCACCGAGGCTGAATTTGGATTCAAAAAGCGGAAGGGAAGCGCTCAGCGTTACAAACGGAATAAAAATAATTCCTATTGCTGCAACCATTGCGACTATGCGCAGAATCTGTATCGGTCCGCCGATGAAAGCGGCTTTAAGCTTTTCCTTAAGAATACGGAAGGAGGCGAATTCGAGCTCGCATTTTTTTGCATCGTCTGTCAGCAGTTTTTCCTGTTGACAGTAGAAAATGTTTGCACCGCAGTGCTTGCACTCGGGCGCTAACTCAAACCTGCCTATTTCGCCTTTGCAGTTGGGACATTTCATATTCTCACCCCTGAAGACTGTATGATATTTTTATTGTATCATAGCTTTTTTATTATTGCAATGCAATTGAATTTGTTTATTAATTTATATTATTTCTTAACAAAACTTAACAATAATAAAAATCTTTTGCTAAACAATAATAATAGAGCAAACACAAACGAAAAGTTTTAGCAAAGGAGTGTAATTTGAAATGTCTAACAGCAGCAACAAGAGCGTAGTACCCGAGGCACGTGAAGCGCTTAACAGATTCAAGATGGAAGCAGCTAACGAAGTCGGCGTAAACCTCAAGCAGGGCTACAACGGCGACCTTACTTCCCGTGAAGCAGGTTCAGTCGGCGGTCAGATGGTCAAGAAGATGATCCAGGCCTACGAGCAGAATATGAGATAACTATCCGATTGTAGAATGATCGGTGCGGTGTAATAATACCGCGAAAAAGTGAAACAGAGAGCGGTCAAAGCGACTGCTCTCTGTTTAAGTTTAATATGGCTTGTTAATCAGAAAAGGCCTGTGATTTTGCCGCTTTCGTCAACGTCGATTCGTTCTGCGGCGGGGACCTTCGGGAGGCCGGGCATGGTCATAATATCACCTGTGAGAACGACTATGAAGCCTGCGCCTGCGGAAATTTTGACGTTCTTGATTGTGACCCTGAAGCCTTCGGGTGCGCCGAGCTTTGTCGGATCATCGGAGAAGCTGTACTGTGTCTTTGCAACGCAAATCGGCAGGTTGGAGTAGCCGAGTGCGGTGAGCGCGTCAATCTGCTTCTTTGCAGCGGGGAGAATGCTCACGCCGTCACCGCCGTAAACCTTTTTGACAATAGCTTCAATCTTTTCTTCGATTGAGCAGTCAAGGTCATAGGAGAAGGTGAAGTCATTGGGCTCTTCGCAAAGGCGTACAACTTCCTTTGCAAGCTCTTCGCCACCCTTGCCGCCTTCGGCCCAGACTGTTGAAAGTACAACGTTTACGCCAAGTTCCTTGCACTTTGCAATTACAAGGTCGATTTCTGCATCTGTATCTGTCGGGAAGCGGTTGACAGCAACAACGCTGGGGAGTTTGTATACATTCTTGATGTTGGAAACGTGGCGGAGAAGATTCGGGATACCCTTTTCAAGAGCCTCGAGGTTTTCGCCGTTGAGCTCTGTCTTGGGCACACCGCCGTGCATTTTAAGCGCACGGATAGTTGCAACGATAACAACCGCACTGGGTGTGAGACCTGCGTAGCGGCACTTGATGTCGAGGAACTTTTCTGCGCCGAGGTCAGCGCCGAAGCCTGCCTCTGTGATAGCGTAATCGCCAAGGCGCATTGCAAGCTTTGTAGCGGTAACGGAGTTACAGCCGTGTGCAATGTTTGCGAAAGGACCACCGTGAACAAGTGCAGGTGTGCCTTCGAGAGTCTGTACAAGGTTGGGCTTGATAGCATCCTTGAGAAGGGCTGCCATAGCGCCTGCTGCCTTGAGCTCGCCTGCGGTTACGGGCTTTTCGTCGTAGGTGTAACCGACAATAATTCTGGAAAGACGCTCCTTGAGGTCAGTCATAGAGGTTGCAAGGCAAAGAACAGCCATGATTTCGGAAGCAACGGTGATGTCGTATCCGTCCTCACGGGGAACACCGTTGATTCTGCCGCCAAGACCGTCTGTTACAAAACGGAGCTGTCTGTCGTTCATATCGACGCAACGCTTCCAGGTGATTCTTCTGGGGTCGATATTCAGGCTGTTGCCCTGGTAGATGTGGTTGTCGAGCATAGCGGCAAGAAGGTTGTTTGCCGCGCCGATAGCGTGGAAGTCACCTGTGAAATGCAGGTTGATGTCCTCCATCGGAACAACCTGAGCATAACCGCCGCCTGCGGCACCGCCCTTGACACCGAAAACGGGGCCGAGAGAGGGCTCACGAAGAGCGACCATTACGTTTTTACCGATTCTCTTCATACCGTCGGCAAGGCCGATTGTGGTAGTTGTCTTACCTTCGCCTGCGGGTGTGGGGGTGATTGCCGTAACGAGTACGAGCTTACCCTTCTTGTCTACAGAATCGGGGATAGCAGTAAAATCAAGCTTTGCCTTGTATTTGCCGTAAGGCTCGAGGTAATCCTGAGAAATACCTGCTGCATCGGCAATTTCGGTTATCGGCTGCATCTTCGCCGACTGAGCAATTTCAATATCTGTTAACATTGGTATCACTTCCTGAATCAGAATATGGATATATTGTAATAGATTATAACACGGTTATATAAAAATGTCTATAATACATTTTTAAAGATTTTTATTTTAATATTTCATCAAAAGAAACCGAGAAAATTTCTTTGAGGTGTATTAACTCGTCAACATACAGGTGCCGTTGACCGACCTCGATTTTTGCAAGGGCACTTCTTGTGATGTTGCAACCTCTTGCTTGCAGCTTTGCGGAAAGATTTTCCTGAGTCATATTTTGTTTTTCTCTTATTCTTTTTATATTGTTACCTATTCTTTTTTCACAAAGTATATCCATAAAAACCAAGTCCTCCTGCACATTTGGATAAAGGTAAGTTTTTCTTGACTTTGTTCTATCGGTGTGTTAAGGTAAACTTGCGCTAAAATAAGTGCAAACAGTATTTTTATGTCGAGGGGGAAATAAAATGTCAGAGAAAGATATTTTATCAAACGAAACTCCGCAGGAAGAAGCAGTTGAAACAACCGTAACAAACGAAGAAGCAAAGACTGCTGAAGTTGAACAGACAGCCGTACCTGCCGGTGAGTCCACAGAAAACACGGGTTATACATACACTCCGTATGAGCCGACACCTGCACCCGCACCCAAAAAGAAAAAGCTGGGTAAGAAAAAAATTATTGCTATAGCTGCGGCTGTTGTGCTGCTGCTTATCATAATTCTTTCCGGCGGCGGTAAGAGTGATGCAGCAAAAGCTGTTGATGATCAGATTAAGGCTATCGGCAAGGTTTCACTTGAGAGCGGTGCTCTGATTGAGGAAGCTGAAAAGGCAGTCAACAATCTTTCTGCTGACGATAAAGACGACCTTGATAAGCTCGATAAGCTCGAAAAAGCAAGAGAAAAATACAACAAGCTTGTTTTTGAAGATAATGTAAAGAAGATTGAAGAAGCTATTGACGCTATCGGTAAGGTAAGCGTAGAAGCTGCTGACAAGATTAATGCTGCAAGAACTGCTTACGATGATGCGTCTGATGAGGCAAAGGCAGAGGTTGGCAATCTTGATAAGCTCGAAGCAGCAGAAAAAGAATATAACGACTTGCTTGTTGGTGAGACCGTTAGTATGATTAATCAGATAGGCACAGTTACACTTGACAGCAAGGAGAAAATTGATGCTGCAAGAGATGCCTATAATACTCTTACAGAAGAAAACAAAAAGGCTGTAACAAACGTAAAGGTGCTTGAGGACGCAGAAGCAGCATTCAAGAAGCTTGCGGAAGCCGATAAGAAAAAGCGAGAAGAAGAGAGAAAGAAGAAAATTAAAGAGGCACTTTCAGGTTGGTCAACCAAAAAAGATCAGGTGTACGGTACGGTTTGGTATATGGCTCCGAGCCAGCCCAAATACGTCGATACAAGATGTTATGTTCTGCCGTATATTGCAAAGGTGAATGATGGATCGTACGTATGTCGTCTGGAGATGAATTATACCGGAGACGACTGGGTTTTCTGGGAAACAGCAATTTTCTCAGTTGACGGTGAGATATACACAAAATATTTCAAATACTCAGATATGCTCAGGGATAATGACAGCGGAGATGTTTGGGAACAAGCGGACTTTGTTATAAGTGACAGCGACATAGATTTGTTAAAGGCTATAGCAAGTTCAAAGAAGACGATCGTTCGCTTTGACGGTGATGATGACCAGTATGACTATGTTATTCCTGCCAAGGATAAGGAATCAATTAAGAGTTTCCTTAAAGTATATGAACTTATAAATAGCGAAGTTAAATAATTTGCGGCCTTGCTCTGAATTCGGAGCAAGGCTGTTTTTTTACGGTAATCTGCGTTTTGAATTTTCTATTTTGCATTGTTCGTTCCCGAAAAACTGTAATTTGATAAAAAATGCTTCGTCAAAACTTACAAATTTATTTTTGGCGGTTACTTATGAATTTTTATTGTTTATTTTGTTGCTTTTGACGGAAAAATACACCCGAAAAAGGGCTCCTATATGTATATATAATAAAAGTAAAAAAATCTAAATTTTTTTCAAAAAACGCTTGCATTCTGCACAAAGTTATGTTATTATACTGGAGCATGCTATTAGATAGTGTGCAGATATGCGTAGAAACGGAAGGTGGCTGCTCACCGAAGCAGGGAATTTCCGTGGAGCATGTCCGATCATCGAACCGGGCGACTAGTAATAGTTCTCATCCTCGATGCGTCTTCTCACGGACGACCAAGGGGTGAAATTGCGCTTATGGCCACCGGAAAGTAGTTCAGATACTTTTCGGATTTTGAATGGCTCGGTTAGAAACACCCGGGCACGTGTGCTGAAAGCGCAGCCCGCCAAATTTTAGGAGGCGTAACAATGGCAGTCAAAAACAAGATCAGAATCAGACTCAAGAGCTACGATCACAACCTCGTAGACAAAGCAGCAGAGAAAATCGTTGAAACCGCAAGACGTACAAACGCTCAGGTTTCCGGTCCCGTTCCGCTGCCCACAGAGAAGGAGATCGTAACAATTCTCCGCGCTGTTCACAAGTACAAGGATTCCCGTGAGCAGTTTGAGCAGAGAACACACAAAAGGCTTATCGACATCATCAGACCCTCAAACAAGACTGTTGAAGCTCTCACAGCACTTGAGCTTCCCGCAGGCGTAGAGATCGAGATCAAGCTGTAAAATCACCTGTTCCCTATATTATATACATCATAATATAGTTCGTTTCACAGGTCATGTTGGCTGAACGCCAACCAATAACCGAAAGGAGACAAAGTCAAAATGCAAAAAGGTATTATCGGCAAGAAGATCGGTATGACACAGATCTTCGACGCGAACGGCAAGGTTGTTCCGGTAACTGTTGTTGAGGCAGGTCCCTGCCCCGTAACACAGAAGAAGACAATCGAGAACGACGGTTACGAGTCCGTTCAGCTCGGCTTCCAGGATGTAAAGGTCGAGCGTCTTACAAAGCCCCTCAAGGGTCACTTTGCTAAGGCAGACGTCGCTCCCAAGAAGGTTCTCAAGGAATTCAGACTTTCTGATATTTCCGGTGTGAACGTCGGCGACGTTATCAAGGCTGATATCTTTGCTGCCGGCGACATGGTTGATGTCACAGGCACAAGCAAGGGTAAAGGCACAGCAGGCGCAATTAAGAGATGGAACTTCTCACGCCTGAAGGAAACCCACGGTACAGGTCCTGTCGCAAGACACGCAGGTTCCCTGGGCGCATGTAGCGATCCTTCCCGTGTTTACAAGGGAAAGAAGCTCGCAGGTCACCTCGGTAACGAGAAGGTCACAGTTCAGAATCTCAGCATTGTCAAGATCGACGCAGAGAACAATCTCATCGCTATCAAGGGCGCCATCCCCGGCCCCAAGGGCAGCTTCGTCGTAATCAAAGACACTTGCAAGAAAGCGTAAGAAGGGAGTGTACTAAATGCCTACAGTATCAGTATTTGATGTAAGCGGAAAGAAAGTTTCCGATATCGAGCTTGCAGACAGCATTTTCGCTATTGAGCCGAACATGTACGCAATGCATCTCGTAGTAGTCAACTATTTGGCTAACCAGCGTCAGGGTACACAGTCAACCCGTACACGCTCAGAGGTAAGCGGCGGCGGCAAGAAGCCCTGGAGACAGAAGGGTTCAGGTCGCGCTCGTCAGGGCTCCACAAGAGCACCCCAGTGGTACCACGGCGGTATCGCCCACGGTCCCAAGCCCCGTACCTACGGCGGCGACATCAACAAGAAGGTCAGAAGACTTGCTATGAAGTCTGCTCTCTCTTCTAAGGTTGCAGGTGAGGAGCTTGTAGTTCTCGACTCCTTCAAGCTTGACGCAATCAAGACAAAGGAAGTTGTCAAGGTTCTCGGCGCTCTCAACACCGGCAAGAAGACACTTATCGTTCTCCCTGAGAAGGATGACGTTGTCTACAGAAGCGCACGCAACATCGCAGGCGTTAAAGTTTCGCTTGTAAACACTTTGAATGTATACGACATTCTTAACTGCGACACACTCGTAGTTCTCAAGGATGCTGTTGCAAAGATCGAGGAGGTTTACGCATGAGCAAGATAGCACAGGATATCATCATCCGTCCTCTTATCACAGAGGAGAGCATGGCAGGCACAGCATTCAAGAAGTACAGCTTCGTAGTTGCTAAGGATGCCAACAAGATTGAAATCGCTCAGGCTGTTGAAAAGCTTTTCGAGGGCACAAAGGTTGCTAAGGTTAACACAATCAACTGCACCGGTAAGCTCCGCAGATACGGCCGCTTTGAGGGTATGACTGCTTCCTGGAAGAAGGCAATCGTTACCCTTACAGAAGAGTCCAAGACCATCGAGTTCTTCCACCGTATGATGTAATCACAATATTTGTTATATTAAAGTAATAAATATTTAAAACAATTATTATCCGGCGGTAAGGTATGGAGCAAGACATACTCCGCGAAGCCGCTTTAAGGAGAGTGAAACTTATGTCTATTAAGGTCTATAGCCCGACAACAAACGCAAGACGTAATATGTCGGTTACAGATTATTCAGGACTTTCAAAGGTAGCACCTCACAAGGGCCTTCTCGCTCCGATGAACAAAAAGTCCGGCCGTAACAGCTACGGCAGAATCACAGTCCGCCACCGTGGCGGCGGCAACCGTACAAAGTACCGTATCATTGATTTCAAGAGAAACAAGTTCGGTGTTGATGCTACAGTTCAGAGCATCGAGTACGATCCCAACCGCTCCGCTCACATCGCACTCCTCAAGTATGAGGACGGCGAGTTCAGATACATCCTCGCTCCCGAGGGTCTGAAGGTCGGCGCAACAGTCAGAGCCGGTGAAGATGCAGATATCATTGCCGGTAATGCACTTCCCCTTGTAAACATCCCCGTTGGTACTTTCGTACACAACGTTGAGCTTTACCCCGGCAGAGGCGGCCAGCTTGCAAGAGCAGCAGGTAACTGCGCACAGCTTATGGCTAAGGAAGGCGTTTACGCTCTTCTCCGTCTCCCCTCCGGCGAGCTCAGAAACGTACCTGTTACCTGTATGGCTACAGTCGGTGTTGTCGGCAACGGCACACACGAGAATGTCAAGATCGGTAAAGCAGGCCGCAAGCGTCACATGGGTTGGAGACCCACAGTCCGTGGTTCGGTTATGAACCCCTGCGATCACCCCCACGGTGGTGGTGAGGGTAAGTCCCCCATCGGTCGTCCCGGTCCCGTAACACCCTGGGGCAAGCCCGCTCTCGGTCTCAAGACAAGAGCTCACAAGAAGCCTTCCGACAAGCTTATCGTAAAGCGTCGTAACGGCAAGTAAGTTGATGAAAGGAGCTAAAAAGTAATGGGTAGAAGTGTTAAAAAAGGACCTTTCGTGCAACCCAAGCTGCTCGAAAGAGTTTTGGAAATGAACAAGAACGGCGAAAAGACAGTCCTCAAGACTTGGAGCCGCAGTTCAACGATCTTCCCGGACTTTGTCGGCCACACCTTCGCTGTTCACGACGGACGTAAGCACGTTCCGGTATATGTAACAGAGGACATGGTCGGTCACAAGCTCGGTGAGTTCGCTCCGACGAGAACCTTCAAGGGTCACGCCGGTTCAAAAACATCAAACAGATAAGGTCGAAAGGAGTGTAATTAAATGCAAGCAACAGCAAAAGCAACCTTCGTGCGCATTGCACCCCGTAAGGTTCAGATCGTGCTTGACTTAATCCGCAATCAGCCTGTTGATAAGGCTCTTGCAATTCTCAAATACACGCCCAAGGCCGCGTGTGAACCCGTTGGCAAGCTGCTCAAGTCAGCAATCGCTAACGCTGAGAATAACAATGATATGGATGCTTCCAAGCTCTACGTTGCTTCCTGCAATGTTGGCCCCGGTCCCATCCTCAAGAGAATCAGACCCAGAGCACAGGGTCGTGCGAACAGAATCAACAAGAGAACTTCGCACATCACAATCACAGTAGCAGAGAAAGAATAAGAAAGGAGGAGGTTAAATTATGGGACAGAAAATTAATCCTACCGGTCTTAGAATCGGTGTAATCAAAGATTGGGAATCCCGTTGGTATGCAGACGCAAACAGCTTCGGCGATACACTCGTTGAAGACTACAATCTCCGTGAATACCTCCTCAAGGCACTTGCTCCCGCAGGTGTTCCGAAGGTAGAGATTGAGCGTGACGCTAAGCGCGTTCGTATCAACATCCACTGTGCAAAGCCCGGCATGGTTATCGGCCGTGGCGGCAGCGAGATCGAGAAGCTTAAGAAGATCTGCGAGAAGAAGATCTCCGGCGATAAGGAAGTCTTCATCAACATCGTAGAAGTTAAGCAGCCCGACCTTGACGCACAGCTCGTTGCTGAGAGCATTGCTGCTCAGCTTGAAAAGAGAGTTTCCTTCCGCCGCGCACTCAAGCAGGCTATCAGCCGCACAATGAAGCTCGGTGCAAAGGGTATCAAGACTCAGGTTTCCGGCCGTATCGGCGGTGCAGAAATTGCTCGTACAGAGCAGTATCACGAGGGTACAATCCCGCTGCAGACAATCCGTGCCGATATCGACTATGGCTTCGCAGAAGCACACACAACCTACGGCATCATCGGTGTCAAGGTTTGGATCTACAAGGGCGAGGTTCTTCACGATGCTCGTAAGCCTCGCAGGGAAGGAGGAGCAAAGTAATGCTGTTACCGAAGCGTGTAAAATACCGTAGAGTACAGAGAGGCCGCCTCAAGGGCGCTGCTCACCGTGGTAACAAGGTTACTTACGGCCAGTTCGGTCTTCAGGCTCTCGAACCCGCATGGATTACCTCAAACCAGATTGAGGCAGCCCGTATCGCTATGACCCGTTACACAAAGCGTGGCGGTCAGGTATGGATCAAGATTTTCCCCGACAAGCCGATTACAGAGAAGCCCGCTGAAACTCGAATGGGTTCCGGTAAAGGTTCTCCGGAATATTGGGTAGCAGTTGTTAAGCCCGGCAGAATCATGTTCGAGGTTGCCGGTGTTGACGAAGCTGTCGCACGTGAGGCAATGCGCCTTGCAGCAAACAAACTGCCGATCAAGTGCAAGTTTGTAACTAAGGAAGAAACGGATGGTGAGCAATAATGAAAGCCAGTGAAATCAGAAAGCTTTCCGCTAAAGAGCTGGATGCTAAGCTGCTTGAGCTGAAGGACGAGCTGTTTAAACTGCGCTTCCAGCAAGCCGTTAATCAGCTCGACAATCCGATGCGCATCAGTGCTGTAAAGAAGGATATCGCAAGAATCAAGACAGTTCAGCGTGATATCGAACTTCACGGCACAGAGGCTTAAAGAGGAGGTCAAGTTCAATGAGCGAAAGAAACCTTAGAAAAACAAGAGTCGGTATCGTAACCAGCGACAAGATGGATAAGACAGTTGTCGTTTCCGTTAAGGACAGAGTTCCGCACCCGCTCTATAAGAAAATCATCAACAACACAATCAAGCTGAAGGCACACGACGAAAACAATGAGTGTGGTATCGGCGACCGCGTACTCGTTATGGAAACACGCCCCATGTCCAAGGACAAGAGATGGCGCGTAGTTGAGATCATCGAGAAGGCAAAGTAATTTCACGCTAGTGTAAGGAGGCAAATACTGTGATACAGCAACAGACTTACCTTAAGGTAGCCGACAACACAGGCGCAAAGGAAATTATGTGCATCCGTGTTCTCGGTGGTACCAAGAAGAGATATGCTCATGTAGGCGACGTCATTGTTGCTTCTGTTAAAAAAGCAACACCCGGCGGAGTTGTCAAGAAGGGTGATGTTGTTAAGGCTGTCGTAGTTCGTACAGCATTCAGCATCCGCCGTGATGATGGCACATACATTCGTTTCGACGAAAATGCAGCCGTTATCATCAAGGAAGACAAGAATCCCAGGGGCACTCGTATTTTCGGGCCGGTAGCAAGAGAGCTTCGTGATAAGGATTTCACCAAGATTCTCTCTCTCGCTCCCGAAGTGCTTTAATGGAGGTACTTTGATAATGAATAAGGTTCATGTTAAAAAGGGCGACGAAGTAGTCGTCATCAACGGTAAATACCGTGGCGCACGTGGCAAGGTTATGCAGGTTTCTCCCAGCGAAAACAAGGTTATTGTTGAGGGTGTAAACATCGTAACAAAGCACGTAAAGCCCCGCAAGATGGGTGAGCCCGGCGGCCTTGTAAAGGCTGAGAGCGCACTCTACGCTGACAAGGTTCAGCTCATCTGCCCCAAGTGCGGCAGACCGACAAGAACCGGCAGCACAATCAACGCTAAAGGTCAGAAAGTACGCACCTGCAAGAAGGCAGGCTGCGGAGCAGAATTTTAAGGGAGGTACATGACTGAAATGGCACAGCTTAAAGAACAGTACAAGAACGAGATTGCGCCTGCTCTTATGAAGAAGTTCGGTTATAAGAGCGTCATGCAGATCCCGAAGCTTGATAAGGTCGTTATCAACGTCGGCGCCGGCGAGGCTAGAGATAACCCCAAGGCTATCGACGCTATCATCTCCGACCTTTCTCAGATCACCGGTCAGAAGCCCATCGTTTGTAAGGCTAAGAAGTCCGTTGCAAACTTCAAGCTTCGTGAAGGTATGAACATCGGTGTTAAGGTCACACTCAGAGGCGAGAGAATGTATGAGTTTGTTGAAAGATTCTTCAACCTCTCTCTTCCCCGCGTTCGTGACTTCAGAGGCATCAATCCCAACTCTTTCGACGGCAGAGGCAACTACTCCATGGGTCTCAAGGAGCAGCTTGTTTTCCCCGAAATCGATTACGATAAGATCGACAAGGTAAGAGGTATGGATATCTGCTTCGTAACCACAGCCAACACAGACGAAGAAGCTCGCGAGCTGCTCACTCTTATGGGCGCTCCGTTCTCAAAGTAAGGAGGGAATACTGTGGCTAAGACATCAATGAAGGTTAAGCAGGCAAGACCCGCTAAGTATTCAACAAGACAGTACAACAGATGCAAGATCTGCGGTAGACCCCACGCCTATCTTCGTAAGTACGGCGTATGCCGCATCTGCTTCAGGGAGCTGGCACACGATGGCCAGATTCCCGGCGTAAAGAAAGCAAGCTGGTAAGAGCAATTGCAAAGGAGGTAACGGTATGCAAATCACTGATTCCATCGCTGATATGCTTACGAGAATCCGTAACGCAAATTCCGCTAAGCATGATACAGTGAAGGTTCCCGCATCCAACATGAAGAAGGCAATTGCTCAGATTCTTGTTGATGAGGGCTATATCAAGAGCTTTAAGGTTGAGGACGACGGCAAGCAGGGTATGATCGAGATCACCCTCAAGTACGGCCCCAACAAGTCCCAGGTTATTACTGGTCTGCGCAGAGTTTCCAAGCCCGGTCTGCGTATGTACACAAATTGTGAGGATATGCCCAAGGTCATGAAGGGCCTCGGCATTGCAATCCTCTCAACTTCAAAGGGTATTATGACTGATAAGGATGCACGCAAGGCCAATGTTGGCGGCGAAATCCTTGCATTCGTTTGGTAAGGAGGTGCTGCAGATATGTCAAGAATAGGCAGAATGCCCATTGCGATTCCCGCAGGTGTTGACGTAACAATCGACGGCAGCACAGTTACGGTTAAGGGCCCCAAGGGTACACTTACAAGAACCGTACACTCAAACATGATCGTTGAGAAGGACGGCGCAACAGTCACTGTTTCCCGCCCCAACGACGACAAAATGAACAGATCACTTCACGGTCTTACACGTACACTTATTGCTAACATGGTTACAGGTGTTAACGAGTCCTACAAGAAGGAACTTGACGTTAACGGCGTTGGTTACCGTGTACAGGTACAGGGCAAGGATCTCGTTATGAACCTTGGTTTCTCTCACCAGGTTATCATGACTGCTCCTGAGGGTATCACAGTTGAGTGCCCCTCTCCCAACAAGATCATTGTTTCCGGTCCCGACAAGCAGAAGGTTGGCCAGTTTGCTGCTGAAGTTCGCGAGAAGCGTCCCCCCGAGCCGTACAAGGGCAAGGGCATCAAGTACGTTGACGAACACATCCGCCGCAAAGAAGGTAAAGCCGGTAAGGGTAAATAAGATTGAAGGAGTTGAAACGAAATGGTTAAAAAGCCTGAAACAAGAAAGGCAAGAGACGCACGTCATGCAAGAGTGCGTAAAAAGATCTCCGGTACACCGGAGTGCCCCCGTCTCAGCGTATTCCGCTCCCTTCAGCATATCTATGCTCAGCTCATTGATGATGTTAACGGCGTAACAATCGCTGCTGCTTCATCTGTTGAGAAGGATTTCGCAGAGTACGGCGGAAACAAGTCCGCTGCCCGTAAGGTCGGCGAATTAGTCGCAAAGCGCGCTATCGAAAAAGGCGTTGAAAACGTTGTATTCGACAGAGGCGGTTATATCTACCACGGCCGTGTGCAAGAACTGGCCGAAGGCGCCCGTGAGGGCGGCCTGAAGTTCTGAGTAAGGAGGGTAAAACTTTGGCTAAAATCGACGCATCGGCATTAGAACTCCAGGAGCGCGTAGTTACTATCAACCGCGTTTCTAAAACAGTTAAGGGCGGCCGTATATTCAAGTTTGCTGCTCTCGTAGTTGTCGGCGACGGCAACGGTCTCGTAGGCTTCGGCCTTGGTAAGTCCGGCGAAGTTCCGGATGCTATCCGTAAGGGCATTGAGGATGCTAAGAAGAACCTCTTCAGAGTATCTCTGAAGGGCACAACAATTCCTCACGAGGTTATCGGCAAGTTTGGCGCAGGCGTTGTTCTGCTCAAGCCCGCTGCACCCGGTACCGGCGTTATCGCCGGCGGCCCTGTCCGTGCAGTTGTTGAAACAGTTGGTATCAAGGACATCCGTTCCAAGGCTCTCCGTTCCAACAACCCCTGCAACGTAGTAAGAGCTACTATCGACGGTCTCAAGCAGCTTCGCTCTCTTGAAGAGGTTGCAGCAGTCCGCGGTAAGTCAGCAGAAGAAATTCTTGGTTAAGGAGGGTGGAACAAATGGCAGATATTAAGGTCAAGCTCGTCAAAAGTCTGATCGGTTCCAATAAGAGCCAGATTGCCACCGCTCACTCACTCGGTCTTAAGAAGATCGGTGATGAAAAGGTTCAGCCCGATAATGCAGCTACTCAGGGCAAGGTAAAGAAGATTGTTCACCTTGTTCAGGTTAGCGAAGCGTAAGCAAGGAGGTGCTTGAGAAATGAAATTACATGAACTTTCACCGGCACCCGGTTCCACAGCGGAACGCAAGCGTATCGGTAGAGGTCCTGCTTCCGGTCAGGGTAAGACCGCAGGTAAGGGTCACAAAGGTCAGAAGGCTCGTGCCGGCAGAGGCATGAGAGCTGGTTTCGAAGGCGGCCAGATGCCCCTTCAGAGACGAATCCCCAAGAGAGGTTTCGTCAACATTTTCGCAAAAGAGATTGCTATTGTTAATCTTTCCGCTCTTGAAGAGAAGTTCGCAGACGGCGCAGTAGTCGACGTTGAGGCTCTCATCGCAGCAGGCCTTGTAAAGAAGGAGCTCGACGGCGTTAAGGTTCTTGGCAACGGCGAAATCACAAAGAAGCTCACCGTTAAGGTCAATGCATTTTCTGAGTCTGCTAAGGCTAAGATTGAAGCTGCAGGCGGAAAGGCAGAGGTGATCTGAGGTGCTGCAAACAATAATCAACGCGTGGAAGATTGCCGACCTGCGTAAAAAGATACTGTTCACAGCTCTCATCATCTTTATATTCAGACTCGGTGCAGCAATTCCCGTTCCTTTCACAAACATTGCTGAGGGCGGTATCCTCGGCGATGCAGCAGAGGGCACGTTTATGAGCTACCTGAGCATGATGACAGGTGACGCGTTTGCATACGGTACAATCTTCGCTATGTCGATTACCCCGTACATCAACTCGTCAATTATCATGCAGCTCCTCACTGTAGCAATTCCTCCCCTTGAGAGACTTTCCAAGGAAGGCGAGGAAGGCCGCAAGAAGATTGCGTCCATCACCCGTTTTGTTACAGTAGGCCTCGGTCTCATGCAGTCCACCGCATACTATTTCTACCTGAGAAATCAGGATTACCTTATGACTGACGCAAGCGGCGCTGATTTCAAAGGCTTCTTCGCAGTCTTCCAGGCACTTGTTATCATCTTCTGCCTCACAGCAGGTACCGCATTCATCATGTGGCTCGGTGAGCAGATTAACAACAAGGGCATCGGCAACGGTATCTCCATTATCCTTTTTGCAGGTATCGTTTCCCGTATTCCCGCAATGGTTATGTCCGTAGTTTCATACTTCCAGCTCGGCGGTCCCTACTATGTACTTGCTCCCTTCGTCGGTGTTATGGCACTCCTTATGATTGCCTTCATCGTATGGATGGACAATGCTGAAAGACGCATTCCTGTACAGTACGCAAAGAGAGTTGTCGGCAGAAAGATGTACGGCGGCCAGAGCACACACATTCCGATGAAAGTAAATATGTCCGGCGTTATGCCCGTCATCTTCGCTTCATCTATCCTTTCTCTTCCCCCCACGATTCAGATGTTTGTTGACGTCAAGGAAGGAAGCGGCTGGGAGACCTTCTTCGGTATCTTCCAGGCAACTCACCCTGTTTACATTGTTCTCTATTTCGTAATGATTATCTTCTTTGCATACTTCTATGCACAGATTCAGTACAATCCCATCGAAATGGCAAACAACATCCGTAAGAACAGCGGTGCTATTCCGGGTATCCGTCCCGGCAAGCCCACATCCGATTATATTGCAAAGATTCTGTCAAGACTCACACTTATGGGCGCACTCCTTCTGAGCGTTGTCGCACTTTTCCCGACACTCTTCAGCCAGGTTGCAACCTTCTGCCTCGACAAGTTCTCCGACGGTTACTACAGCCAGGGTATCAACATTTCCCTCGGCGGTACATCGATCATCATTATGGTTGGTGTTGCACTTGAAACCGTTAAGCAGCTTGAGAGCCAGATGATGATGCGTCACTATAAGGGCTTCCTTGATTAAGAGTCAAGCCGGAAAGGACAATTGATATGAAACTGATTCTTCTCGGCGCTCCGGGCGCAGGTAAGGGCACACAGGCTGAGGTTATCAGCGAAAAGCTTGCTATCCCTGCTGTTTCAACCGGCAATATCATTCGTGAAGCCCTTGCCAATGGCACAGAGATGGGCCTCAAGGCAAAATCATTCATCGATGCAGGTCAGCTTGTTCCCGATGATGTTGTTATCGGCATCATCAAGGAACGCCTTGCAAAGGATGATTGTGCCAACGGCTTCATTCTCGACGGCTTCCCCAGAACAATTCCCCAGGCTGAAGCACTCGACACAATGGGCGTAACCATTGACAGAGTTATCAGCATTGAGGTCGAGGACGAAAAGATCGTTCGCAGAATGTCCGGCAGACGTGTCTGCAAAGCGTGCGGTTCTTCTTACCACCTCGAATACAAGAAACCTGCTCAGGACGGCGTATGTAACGCATGCGGCGGTGAGCTGGTTCAGAGAAAAGACGATCATCCCGACACGGTTCTCGACAGACTGCACGTTTACCACGAGCAGACAGAGCCGCTCAAGGATTACTATGAGAAGAAGGGCATCCTTCGCATAGTTGTAGGTCAGGAGGAAGTTGCTGATACAACAGCACTCACCCTCAAGGCTTTGGAGGATTAAGCATGATAGTGCTGAAAACCAATCGGGAGCTTGCCCTCATGAGAGAGGCTTGCAGAATCTCGGCTGGGGCATTAAGAGTGGCAGGCGAAGCGGTTCAGCCCGGCGTAACAACCGAGGAAATCGACCGCATAGCTTATGAGTATATTATCAAGCAGGGTGCTAAGCCCAACTTCTTAAACTACAACGGCTTTCCTGCCACCGCATGCATTTCCATAAACGACGAGGTTATTCACGGCATTCCGAGCAAAAAGCGTGTTATCCGCGAAGGCGACATAGTCAGTATTGACCTTGGCGCAACAATCAACGGCTATCACGGCGATAACGCCGCCACTTTCGCAGCGGGCAAAATCAGCCCTGAAGCGGAGCGGCTGATCAACACCACCAGAGAGAGCCTTTTCGAAGGCATCAAGGCGGCTGTTGCCGGCGGCAGAATCGGCGATATATCCGCTGCGGTACAGCGCTACTGCGAGGAGAGAGGCTTTTCCGTTGTCCGCGATTTTGTCGGCCACGGAATCGGCACAAAGCTGCATGAAGACCCCAGCGTACCCAATTACGGCACACCCGGCAGAGGTGTGCGCCTGTTACCGGGCATGACTTTGGCCATTGAACCCATGATAAATGCGGGTGGCTATGAGGTCAGACAGCTGTCAGACGGCTGGACTATAAAAACGAAAGACGCAGGTCTGTCTGCACATTTTGAGCACACCGTTGCAATAACAAACGACGGTCCGAAGATTCTCACCGTAGAATGAGGAGAATTGATATGGAGCTCAGAACAGGAAGCGTCGTCCGCTCAAAGGCGGGACGCGACAAAGATAAGCTAATGGCTGTTGTCGGTACAAAGGGCAGAATGCTGTTGCTCGCTGACGGAAAAGAGCGAAGGCTCGAGAGCCCCAAACTCAAAAATCCGTTGCACACAGCGCCCACAAACACGGTACTCGAACAAAGCACAATGGCAACCAATCGCAGTTTAAAAAAAGCACTCGCCGCAATTGACGGCAAGGCTCAATGAACTCAGGGAGGTAAAAGTTAATGTCAAAACAGGATATGATTGAAGTTGAAGGTACAGTAATCGAAGCACTCCCGAATGCAACCTTTCAGGTAGAGCTTGAGAACGGACACAGGCTGCTGGCTCACATCTCAGGTAAGCTGAGAATGAACTACATCCGAATCCTTCCCGGCGACAAGGTAACGGTTGAAATGTCACCGTATGACCTGACCAAGGGCCGCATTACGTGGCGCACAAAATAAGCACAGCGTATTATCAAGGAGGTATTCCAAATGAAAGTCAGACCTTCTGTAAAGAAAATTTGCGAGAAGTGCAAAGTCATTAAGCGCAAGGGTAAGATCATGGTTATCTGTGAGAATCCCAAGCACAAGCAGCGTCAGGGTTAATTGACGCAAACCATTAACGGAGGTGCAACTGAAAAATGGCGCGTATATCAGGTGTTGACCTGCCCAGAGATAAGAGAGTCGAAATCGGCCTCACATACATCTACGGCATCGGTCCTAAGACAGCTAAAGACATTATCGCGGCAACAGGGATTAATCCCGACACGAGAGTAAAGGACCTCACAGAAGACGAGGTTTCCAAGCTCCGTGAGTATATCGACCACAACGTTAAGGTCGAAGGTGATCTCAGAAGAGAAACCGCATTCGACATCAAGAGACTTGTAGAAATCGGCTGCTACCGTGGCTTACGCCACCGCAAGGGTCTCCCCGTAAGAGGTCAGCGTTCCAAGACAAACGCTCGTACCCGTAAGGGCCCCAAGAAGACGATTGCTAACAAGAAGAAATAAGTGAAGGAGGAATAAGTCATGGCAAAAGCTAACGTTAAAAAAGCCGGTGCAACACGCAGACGCCGTGAGCGCAAGCACATCGAGCGTGGTGCAGCACACATCCAGTCCACCTTCAACAACACGATTGTCACTATTACAGACACACAGGGCAACGCAGTTTCATGGGCAAGCGCAGGCGAAATGGGCTTCAGAGGTTCCAGAAAGTCCACTCCCTTCGCAGCACAGACAGCAGCTGAGACTGCTGCAAAGGCAGCTATGGAACACGGTATGAAGTATGTTGAAGTTTACGTAAAGGGCCCCGGCGCAGGCCGTGAGGCTGCTATCAGAGCTCTTCAGACAGCAGGTCTTGAAGTAAGCATGATCAAGGACGTAACTCCCATTCCCCATAACGGTTGCCGTCCGCCTAAACGCCGTCGCGTATAACAAATAAGGAGGTAACAAGCAAATGGCAAAGAATATGCAACCCATTGCTAAGCGTTGCAAAGCTTTGGGCATTTCTCCCGCAGTTATGGGTTATGCGAACAAGGAAACTTTCCGTAATCCCGGCGGTCAGAGGAGAAGAAAAAAGAGTGAGTACGGTATGCAGCTTAACGAGAAGCAGAAGGTTAAGTTCATCTACGGCATTCTTGAGAAGCAGTTCCACACATACTACGAAAAGGCTGTTGCAATGCCCGGTAAGGCCGGTGATAACCTGCTTATCACTTGCGAGCGCCGCCTTGACAACGTAGTATTCAGACTTGGTCTTGCTCTTACACGCCGTCAGGCTCGTCAGCTCGTCAGCCACTCTCACTTCACTGTTAACGGCAAAAAGGTTAACATTCCTTCCTATCAGGTTAAGGCAGGCGACGTTATCGAGGTAGCAGAGAAGAGCCGCTCTTCCGCAGCTTTCACTCGCCTTACAGGTCAGGATGCTCCCATCTTCACAACTCCCGCATGGATGGAGCGTGAGAAGGATACACTCAAGGGCACAGTCCTCAGCATCCCCACTCGTGAGCAGATTGATACTCCCGTTGAGGAGCATCTTATCGTCGAGCTTTACTCGAAGTAATATTGATTTATTGCGTATATTACTCAATTTAACAAGGAGGGTTTTGAATGATCGGAATTGAGAAGCCCAAAATCGAAACTGCCGAATTCAGCGCAAGCGGTGATTACGGAAGATTCGTACTTGAACCGCTGGAGCGTGGCTACGGCACAACTCTGGGCAACAGCCTTAGAAGAGTTCTGCTTTCCTCGCTTCCCGGTTACGCAATCACATCTGTTAAGATTGAAGGCGTTCACCACGAGTTTTCAACAATCAAGGGTGTTAAGGAAGATGTCACAGAGATCGTCCTCAACCTCAAGAGCGTAATCCTCAAGATTCACGGCGACGGCCCCAAGACAATGTACATCGACGCTGCAGGCGCAGGCGTTGTCACAGCCGGCGACATCAGCACAGACAGCGAAGTTGAAATCATCAACCCCGAGCTGCCTATTGCTACACTTGATGCTGACGCTCACCTTAGCATGGAGCTTACCTGCGATAAGGGTCGCGGCTACGTTTCTGCAGAGCGCAACAAGGCTATTATGCAGCCTATCATCGGCGTTATCGCAATTGACTCTATTTACACACCTGTTTTAAAGGTTAATTACACAGTCGAGAACACACGTGTTGGTCAGATTACTGACTACGACAAGCTTACGCTTGAAGTGTGGACAGACGGCACCATTAATGCAAAGGAAGCCGTTTCTCTTGGCGCCAAGATCCTCAACGAGCATCTCAGTCTCTTCGGAGATCTGTCGGATGAGGCTTTCGACACAGAGGTAATGGTTGTCAAAGACGACAACAACACAGAAAAAGTTCTGGAGATGACCATTGAGGAACTTGACCTGTCTGTGCGCTCCTTCAACTGCTTGAAGAGAGCCGGAATCAACAAGGTTGAAGATCTTATCAATAAGTCAGAAGAGGACATGATGAAGGTCCGCAACCTCGGCAAGAAGTC
>JAZRQW010000012.1:0-79132 GCA_045650165.1 Acutalibacteraceae bacterium
TCGTTTTCGTCTGTGTCCCGATACCATTTCGTAATTACCGTCCTCCGTAGGTCTTATGATGACCGGCTGTATTAGGCCTCTCTGCATAATGCTGTCAACAAGCTCATTCATGCTCTCATCGTCTTTGACCTTGTACGGATGTTCGGGAAAATCTCGAATTTGGCTGATTGGGATTTGGACTATTTTTTCCTCGCTCTGTATGTTCATCTTATATTAGAAGCCGAAGCGAGAAACGATTTCGCTGATTGTCTGAAGAATAACAGCACCGTAAAGACCGGGCAGTACAAGCAAAGCGTGAATCATTACTTTTTCCTCCTTCATTATTAAATTGGTTTTGGGTGACTTTATGTTTAACTAAAGTTCATCGAGAATATACATTCCTATCTCTCCTTTCTTTTTGAAGATAGCCGACAATGTTATTGAACGGCTATGTAATAGACCGAAACCCGTTCTTGGCGAATCGGTCTTATGTTTAAATGCAGTATTTGTCCTCGACACCCCTGCATAGCGTTTGCTTTATGGGAAACACATAGGTTACAGTTTGCTAAACCGTATCATAGGAATCTCACCTCTGCCGGGTACTCCGCCAGCTCCGTAGAGAAGTATCATTATCATTCTGACTGTCATCGCCATATCGGTTGCAATCCGATAATCGTGCAGGGGTTATCGCTAATTCCGCTTTCGGAAATCAAGGCGTACCTGCTACCGTAGCTACTCATCAGAAATAAAGTCCTATGTGAGTGACTTATTCACTTTTCAATGTTCGGGAAAGGCTTTTGAAAAATCCCCTTCACTATGTATGAACTGGGAAGGGCCAAATTGTAGGGTGTTTTTGAAAAAAATTTTTATTTTTTTGAAAAAATTTTTTTCAGCGGACATATTGCTCGGTATAAAAGGTATCGAGGTCATCAATTATGAACAGGTCACTTCTGTACTGACCGGGCCAAACAGCAACGATTTTGCTTTTGCCCGCTTTGGCGTTCATACACGCATCAAGTCTTTGCTGAAGTGTAAATAACTGAGTTAATTCACCGTTGGGAGTAAGTTCCATAAAACATACATACTGTTTACTCCTGTATGGGAAACATCCTGCTTCTTTTGAACTACGCATTGTATTACTCCTTTCATTTGAATTCTGAAAGGCTTGTAAAAAATACCCTTCACTATGTATGAACTGGGAGAGGGCAAATTGTAGGGTGTTTTTGAAAAAATTTTTAAAAAATTTTTTGCAAATAAAAAAGCTGCCTGTTCCAACAAGTAGAACAAGCAGCGAATAATAGTGATATATGATGTTTTTAATACTATATAAATCTATGTATAGAGAACGTAAAGAGAATGATGTAACAACGTGACAATCACCTTTTTAATTAGCAAGAAAAATAGGTGCTAAAAATGAAAATTAGCAGAATTTTAAAATCGTTAGCAAGAATTGAAAAATCTTGCTAATTTTGATTAGCAAGGATTATCACCTTGAAGGTGATTGTTATTCCAACTTGGGGAGGCGATTCTGCTAACGAAAAAATCAGATTTTTATGAGTTTTTTGAAAATGTGCAAAAAACAAAAAAGCCGCAAACCCTTGATAAATCAAGGAGTTTCGGCTTCAAAAAATGGCACCCCCTACCGGGATCGAACCGATATCTAGCCCTTAGGAGGGGCTTATTCTATCCATTGAACTAAGGAGGCTCATACCAATTTTATGGTATTACACGGTATTAAATTAACTCGCTGTCAATCACTTTTCATCAAAAGGTGAACGACATAACAAACAATTAGGAGGGGTTTATTATATCCATTTAACTATGCAGGCGTATTTGCTTCGGGCGGATTTTTACCGCCCGAATATATTACCACAATTTATTGTGTGCAGTCAAGGGGAATTTTACGCTTTGCCCCAGAAAACAAAGTCCGATATAAGTATTGCTCGGGTGGGTGTGGCTTCAACTCCGCCGAATTTCATCGGCAGGGCTACAAGGAAGTATTTGCCCGGTGAAACACGGCTCAGGTCAAGCCCTTCAAGCAGGGGAATATCTGCGCCGAGAAAGGCTCTGTGCGGAGCAATCTGTGCGCCGTGCGTGCCTACAGAGTTTGAGTCCGTACCGACAAGCTTCAGATTTGTTGCGGCGGCAGCAAAAGCACCGCTCTGCGAAAAATACGCCTTGCCGTCAGCCTTTATTATAAGTCGCTCACAGTCCTCGGGTACATTTTCGTCAATAAAATCGCCGTTAATCGGGCCTTCGGGAGCTTCAAGTACAAGACATTCGCCTATAAAGCGGCTCAGGTCAAGTTCCTCTGCTGTCATACCGTCTTCAATAAAATGCCTCGGAGCATCAATGTGTGTGCCGTTATGCAGTCCGAAATAGAGTGCGGCAAGGTTGCAGTCGTCGCCCTCTTCCATTCTTTCGACTCTTTGCAGACGGGGCTCGGGGTCGCCGGGGTAAACCTCGGCTTCGAAAATATCTCTTGAAATGTCGATGATTCTCATATCATTAACCGTTCAGCATTGCAAAGTTTTTCTTGTTTGCCTTGTAAAGCTGCTTGTAAACCTCAAAATTCTTGTCATAAACACCTTTGAGTGCAGGGTTGGGCTTGTAAGTTGCATCGGCAGGAATAAGCGATTTTGCCTTTTCAAGGTTTTCTATAACGCCAAGACCGACAGCAACTGTAAGTGCTGCGCCGACCGAGCCTGCGTTCTGCGGACTCTTGGTTGTTTCAATGGTTTTGCCTGTGCAGTCGGCAAGAATCTGGCAGGTGAGTGCGGAAAGTGCACCGCCGCCGACAAAGCGGATTGTGTCGCTCGTCTTGATTTTCTTGTCCTGCGTTTCAATGAACCAACGCAGGTGGTAGCAAACGCCTTCAAGCACGGCGCGGATAAGCTCGCTCTTGCCTGTTTCAAGGCTGATGTTGAAGAACATACCTCTTGAGTTGGGGTCTTCAAACGGGCAACGGTTGCCGTGAAGCCACGGTGTGAAAATTACGCCGCCGCAGCCTGCGGGAACGTCCTTTATAGCGTCTGTCATGTAATCGTAAAGGCTTGTGAATACGCTTTCCTTACTCTCGGCAACATCCTCTTTCTTGAGGTAGATGCCGATTTCGTCAAGCGCAAGGTGGTCCTTTACCCATTCAAGGCACTTGCCTGCGGTTTCAAGCTCGGCAAAGTAGTTGTAATAGCCGTCCTGTGCGCCGACAATTGCGGCAATCATAGCAGAGGTGTCAACAATGCTCTTGTCAACAACCGTGCCTACCCAGCCTGATGTGCCGGAGTAAACGTGAGTGTCGCCGAGTGCCGTTGCGCCTGCGCCGACACCGATAAGCGAAGCGTCACCGCCGCCGCCGAAAACAGCTGTGCCGGGGCAAAGGCCAAGCTCAGCAGCTGCTTCTTCGGTCAGTCCGCCAACCTTGTCGGTTGATTTTACAATCTCGGGCAGGTGCTTCATATCAACGCCGAGGAGTTTGCAGACAGTTTTGCTCCAGCCTCTCTTACCGTCACGGATATCGTAAAGCAATGTGCCGAAGGCGGAGTCCTGCGTCATAACGCATTTGCCCGTCATCTTGCAGATTATGTATTCTTTAACATCAAGCCACTTGTGAATCTTCTTGAAATTTTCGGGCTCGTGTTTTTCAACCCACTTGTATTTGTAAACGGGGTCTTTAACGCTAGCGGAAACAGCACCCGTGATAAGAAGCGAGGGAATAAGCTTAAAAATGTTTGCGCCTGCAATCTGTATGCCGTACGCCATATTTTCTTTGAGTTCCTGCTTTGCACGCTGGTCCATGTAGCTGAAGGCGTTTCTGATAGGCTCGCCCTTCTCGTCAACAATTACAAGACCCTGCATCTGTGAACAGAAGGATATACCGGCAATTTCCTTGGGGTCAATGCCCGTTTTTTCGATAACCTTTTTGCTGGTGTTGCAAATTGCGCTCCACCACTCTGCGGGAATCTGCTCAGCAGAGCCGTCAGGCTTTGTGTGAAGGGAGTAGCCCTCCATAGCCGCACCAACGAGATTTACGGTTTTGTCAACCTCAAAAAGACAGGTTTTAACACCCGTCGTACCAATATCAAATGCCATTATAAGTGTTTTGCTCATAAGCTTACCACCCTTTAGAAGTAATTATGAATAAAATATACCATATATTTTATTTGATTGCAACAAATGTGCACAGAAACTTGCTGTATTTTGTAAAAGTGCAAATAAAAACAACCGCAGATTCAATACGAGTCTGCAGCTGCTTTTTTTATTTTGTCAGTATATCTACCGCTTCAAGGTAGCCTTCAAAGTCCTTGCCTTTTACCGTCGTTACACAGGCGGCGCGGATGTACGAAACCTTGCGGAATTCCTCTCTCTCGTCCGGGTCGGAGATATGTACCTCTACCGTGGGAATGTCTACGGCTTTAACCGCATCAAGCAAAGCAATGCTCGTGTGGGTGTATGCACCGGGGTTGATTACTATTCCGTCAACTTTGCCGTAGCCTTCCTGGATTTTATCAATAAGGCAGCCCTCGTGGTTGGATTGGTAAAATTCAACCTCGATTCCTTTTTTGTCGCAATGCTCTTTTATCATTGCTTCAAGGTCGCCAAGTGTGCGGTTGCCGTAAATTTCAGGCTCTCTTATGCCCAACATATTCAGATTAGGACCGTTTATAACAAGTATTTTCATTTGATTTCAAGTCCTTTCAGTATTCGTTCAACCGTTGCTTTGGGGTCGGTGTCAACCTCAACGGTAATATCGCTCACCGCTTCGTAATGTGGCAGACGGGTGTTGTACATATCCATAAGCTTGTTTGCTTTGCTCAACGGTCTGTCGGCAATGTCAAGTGATGAAATATCACGGTTCAAGAAAACAACAACCGAATTTTGTTTCAATGCAACCTTGTTTTCTTCACGCATTATTGCACCGCCACCCGTTGCGATGATTTTACCGCTCATTTTCCCTGCTTGGGCAACAGCCTTGCTTTCTGTATTGCGGAAATATTCTTCGCCCTTTTCTTCAAAAATCTGCGGTATCGGCATATTTTCGTTTTCAACTATAAGACTGTCCGTATCGACAAAATCTCTTTTCAGCTTTTGGGCAAGCAGCTTTCCTGCCGTGGATTTACCGCAACCGGGCATGCCCACAAGCACAATGTTTTTCATTTGTTTTTCAAGTGCAGAAAGTATCTCAAAGGTTTTGCTTTTGTCAAATTCGGTTTTTGTAAAGTTTTCTGCCGCTTTAACCGCCTGAGCACACAGCATAACGAGTCCGTTTACCGCAGGTATTGCCAACGCTTCGGCGTCAAGAATAAACTGCGTTTTAGAGGGGTTGTATATAAGGTCTGCAACACCCTTGCAGTTTCTGAAAAGTGTTAAATCAATCAGCCTCTCGCCGTTATTCGGGTACATACCCACGGGCGTTGTGTTGATTATATATTCCGCATCGGTGTGTTTGGCAATATTTTCGTAGTTGTTTTCGTTATCGGAACGGGATATTACGGCAATTTCCTTTGCTTTCCTGTCCTTGCAGACGCAGATTACTGTTTTTGCCGCACCACCGTTACCCAGCACAACTATCTTTTTATCTTTTACGTCAAAGCCTGCATTGTCAAGCAGGAATGAAAAGCCGTAGTAATCCGTGTTGTCGCCGTAAAGTCTGCCATCGGGCAGACGTATAACCGTGTTGACTGAGCCGATTTTTTTCGCCGCATCTGAAAGCTGTGCCATGTACGGCACAACTGTTTCCTTATACGGAATTGTAACGTTTATTCCGTCAAATTCGCCGCTTGCCATAAAATTGGCAATTTCTTCCGGCTCTTTTTCGTAGAGGGGATATTCGTAATCGCCTAAAAGTGAATGTATCTGCGGCGAATAGCTGTGGCCGAGTTTGTGACCGAGTAGTCCGAAGCGCATCTTGTTTTCTCCCATATTGTCAGCTTTCTTGTTCGGAATTTTTAAAAAGCTCGGCTTGGTAAGCTCGCGATAATTTCATAATAAGTTCAAACAGTTCTTTTGTTGCCGCTTCGTGTTCAGCACCTGCAAGTGTGCCTACACGTTGCAGAAGTTCACCTTCCCTGACGGGGTCGTATATATTCATTGAGTTTGCTTTTTTGTATTCGGCAACGCTTGCCGCCTTTTCCATTCTCTGTCTGAAAAGTTCAACAAGCTGTGTATCTATACAGTCTATTTCCTGCCTGATCTGTTGAATATCCATTTTATTCACTGTCCTTTAAATGACTTATCATTAAATCAGCAATCGCTACCGCTGCCGCCGCTTCAACTACGGGCACGGCACGGCGGACAACGCACGGGTCGTGTCTGCCGACTATGTTAAGCGTGGTGTTTTCTTTGGCTTCAAAAGAAATTGTGTTCTGCGTTTTGGCTATTGACGGCGTGGGTTTGAATGCAGCTGTGAAAACCAGCGGCATAGCGTTTGAAATGCCGCCGAGTATGCCGCCGCAGTTGTTTGTGCGTGTTTTTACCGTGCCGTTTTCGGCAAAATAAAACTCGTCGTTGTTTTCGCTGCCTAAAAGATTTGCGCTTTCAAAGCCTGCGCCGAATTCAATGCCCTTTACGGCGGGAATTCCGAAAACCGTATGCGAAATTTTGCTTTCAATTCCGCTGAACATAGGGCCGCCTAAGCCTACGGGTAAACCGACAACGGCACATTCAACCGCACCGCCTACGGAATCACCGTCAGCCTTTGCGGTAAGGATTTCTGCTTTCATTTTTTCTGCCGCTTCATCGTCTATACAGGTGAAGGGCTTTTCTTTAAGAGTATTGAGTTCATCTGCGGTAACGTTTACGCTGTCAAACCTTTTGTCCTCAACACCGTGTATGCTTGCGATATGTGCACCGATTGTAATACCCATGCTTTCAAGCCATTGAAGACATATTCCGCCTGCAATACAAAGCGGAGCGGTAAGTCTGCCCGAAAAATGTCCGCCGCCTGCAATATCGTGCTTTTCGCCGTATTTGATTCTTGCGGTGTAGTCCGCGTGACCCGGACGGGGCTTGTCCCAAAGCTCGGAATAATCTTTGGAGCGTTGGTTGCTGTTGTAAATAACAGCACGAATAAGTGTTCCGTTGGTTTTACCGTCGGTCAAACCGGATGAAAATTCAACCTTGTCTGCTTCTTTTCTGGTGGTTGAGAATTCATCTTTACCGGGTGCACGTCTTGCCATAAAAGCCGCAAGCTTTTCTTCGTCAATTCTGATTCCCTTCGGTAAACTGTCTATTGTTACACCGATGGCAGGGGAGTGGGACTCACCGAATATTGTTATTCTGATATTTTCACCAATAGAGGATTTCATAAAAATACCTCCGTCAAATTAATTTTACCGTACCGCCGAGCTTTGAGAACTCCTCAAAAAAAGTCGGGTAAGATTTGTTGACAGCCTCACAGACGTTTATTGTTGTTTCGCTTTCACATCTGCTTGCGGCAATTGCCGCCGCCATCACAATGCGGTGGTCGTTGAAGGAATCGATCGTGCCGCCTTTAAGTTTGCCCGTGCCGTAAACGGTTAACGTGTCGTCTGTTGCAACTGCACGACCGCCGAGATTGTTTATCATTTGAGCGGTTGAAATCAATCTGTCACTTTCTTTTATTTTCAGCCTTGCGGCGTTGCAAAATACGGCTTTTGCATCAAAGAAGCACGCTGTCACCGCAAGCACAGGTACAAGGTCGGGTATGTTTCCGACGTCAATTATGATATCCGAGCCGTATTTTTTCACAATTTCCGCAACAACCTTATCACCCTGCCTTGAATCGCTTGTCAAGTTAAAACACTTTACATTGTTGCCGTGGAGTGCATCGGCGCAGATAAAAAACGCTCCGTTGGACCAATCACCCTCAATAGTGTATTTTCCGGGCGAAATATAACCGTTGTTTTTGAAAATTGTGATAACGTTTTCTCTGAATTCTGTTTTGATTCCGAATGCGGAAAGAACATCAAGTGTCATATCGATATACGGTCTTGACTGAATATTTCCGTTTATTGTAATTGTTGATTCTGCGTGGGTTTGCGGCAACGCAAGTAACAGACCGCTTATAAACTGCGAACTTATGCTTCCGTCAATAACATAGTCACCTGATAGGAGTTTCCCGCTTACCGTAAGGGGGGGTGAGTTGCTGCTCATACAGCACCCGTGTAAACACAGAGCTTCGCACAGTTCTCCTATGGGTCTTTCGGGTAATTTACCGCTTCTGTAAAGTGAAACTGCTTTACCAAGCGAGGCAGCAACGGGAAGCAAAAACCTGAGCGTTGAACCGCTTTCATCGCAGTTGAGCACTGCATTTTCCGTTGCTTCGGTTATCGGCTCAACCCAAAAGCCTTTATCTGTTTTTGTAATCGTCGCACCGAGCTGCCTTAAGCAGTCTGCCGTGGCTTCAATATCGGCAGAAGTTGTTGAACATTCAATTTCTGTTGCTCTTTCGCTGAGTGCCGCGCAGATGAGAGCACGGTGCGCCAGCGATTTTGAAGCAGGTGCCGAAACCTCACCGCAAAGGGGAGAGGGCTGAATGATTGCTTTCATATTTTTTCACTTCAATCCGAGTGTAATAATTTCTTTCAGTTCATCATAATCGCACTTTTGCAGTACGCTTTCGCCCTTGCCTGTGGGGATAACGAGCGTTATTCTGCCGTGGGCATTTTTCTTGTCCCTGAGTGTAACCTCAAAAACCTCGTCAGCACCGTAGGGACATTCACAAGGCAGATCAAATTTTTTCAACAAGTCAAGCAAAAGGTCAAGTACATTGTTTTTACATTTGCCGAGAGAAACTGCGGCTTTCGTAATAACCGCCATACCTATGGCAACTGCGCTTCCGTGTGGAGTAGTGTAGTTGCTGAGGGCTTCTAAAGCGTGGGCAACCGTGTGGCCGAAATTCAGAAACATTCTTTCGTTTTTGTCAAATTCGTCGGCCTCAACTACTTTTGCTTTAATTGTAACACAGCGCGCCACAATACTCTCAGCATCTGTGTTGTTTTCTGAAAGGATATCAAGCAGTTCGCTGTCGCAGAACATTCCGTATTTGATGACCTCTGCCATACCGTTTGAAAATTCTTCATCGGGCATGGTGTCGAAAGTTGATGTGTCGCAAAGCACAAGCACGGGCTGATAAAAGGTACCAGCAAGGTTTTTGCCTGCTTCAAGGTCTATTGCTGTTTTACCGCCAACGGAGGAATCAACCGCCGCAAGCAGGGTAGTGGGAAGCTGAACAAAATTTATGCCGCGCATATATACAGCTGCCGCAAAACCGCAAAGGTCGCCGACCACACCGCCGCCAAGAGCAAAAAATGTGTCTGTACGACTGAAGGCGTTTTCTGCGGCAAATTCAAGTATTGCTATCAGATTTTCTGCGGATTTTGAGCTTTCACCGTGAGAAATTACAAAACTGAACACCTCAAAGCCTGCGCTTTTTAGGGAGTTGCTCACTTTTTCGATATAAAGTGCAGCAACATTATCGTCGCTGATTATGAGTGCCTTACCGTCAAGTCCGAGTGCCTTTGCCTCTTCACCCGTCTTGTCAAGCAGAACTGTGCCAATCTTAACGCTGTATGGCTTAACTGCATTAATCTCAATCTTTTTCGCCACTGTCAACCGCCTCCTCTACAGCCCTCAACAAAACAGGGCACGGTTTGGGATTACTGAAATCTATTATCATATTTTAACACAGATGATTACCAAAGTGCAACGAAAATTTATATCTTATATTTTGTGCTTTTCTCTTGAAAAACACACAAGATTTTGTTAATATAAATAATTGGATTTATATTATTTGAGAGGTGACGGCTTTGAGTGGAAAACTGATTGATTTGCACACCCATTCCACCTGCTCAGACGGGTCGATGACACCGACCGAATTGGTAAAGCACGCGGCGGAAAACGGCCTTGCCGCAATTGCGCTGACCGACCACGACACCGTCAGCGGTGTTGAGGAAGCTGTTAAGGCAGGGTATGAGTACGGCGTAGAGGTTGTACCCGCAATTGAGTTTTCCGTTAAATCAAAGACGGAAACACACATACTCGGCTACTTCATTGATATTTATAATTCTGCTTTGAAAGAAATCCTCGGTGAGATTATTGAAAAGCGCATAGAGCGCAATGTTATGACCGCAAAGCTTCTGCAGGACCTCGGCTTTGACGTAACGCTCGAAGAAGCGTCTGCACTTGCACCGGGCGGCATAGTCGGCAGAGCGCACTTTGCACGGGTAATGATGAACAAGGGCTATGTTTCTTCTGTAAAAGAAGCGTTTGAAAAATACCTCTCTTCCGGCAAGCCTGCGTATTTCGGCAACCAGAAGTTAGAGGCGAAAACTGCAATTGAAGCTATACATTCCGCAGGCGGTGTCGCTTTTCTGGCACATCCGCACCTTGTAAAGCTTCCTGATGACGAACTTGAAAAATTTCTTACAGAACTCAGATCCTACGGGCTTGACGGACTTGAGGGCTATTACACAGATTACGACGAAGAAATGCAGACAAAGTTTCAGGCTATGGCAAGAAAACACGGCCTTGAAATCAGCGGCGGCACGGATTTCCACGCTGCAATGAAGCCCCACATTTCAATCGGTAAGGGTACGGGGAATATGGTTATACCTTACAACGTACTTGAAAAAATAAAGGAATTTAAACACAAATAAAACAGAGAGGTAACAATATGAAAGACTACATACTTCACCTTGAAAATGCGGCGGACAAGTGGGAAAACTGTACGCCCCTTGGCAACGGCTCAATGGGTCTGAGCGTTTTCGGCAGAACGGACAGCGAGCTTTTCGTCCTCAACGAAGAAACCGTATGGGACGAAAGACCGGAAATGAAGCCCGCAGGCAATTTCAAGGAAAAGATTGACCATATCCGCTCACTTTTTCTTGAGGGTAAGAATTTCGAGGCGGCAAAGTGGGCAGAGGAAAATCTCGAAAACGATTTTAACTTTGTTGCATCTTTTGAGGTCGCAGGCAGAATAAACGTTGAATTCGACGATAAATCAAAGGCGAAAAATTATCGCCGTGACCTGAATCTCAATAAGGGTATTGCAACCGTCAGCTACACAAAGAAAGCTGTCGAAACCGTTGAGGAGTGCTTTGTTTCTTTTGAAGAAAAGCTGATGGTTGTTAAATTCAGTTTTTCTGCACCTTCCTCGTTTGATATTACCTACGACCGTGACCTTGTTGCTGAAAAAACCGCGGTCGGAAACAAACTTGTTGCCTGCTGTGATACCGCGCACAAAACTCACGCCTTCTGCGTTGCGGCAAAGGTAGACACCGACGGCGAGGTTATCGCAAAAAAAGACAGCCTGCGTGTTGAAAACGCAAGCTCTGCTGTGATTTATATTAACATTGTTTCCGATAACATTGACAAAAACTACAGAACTGCCTGTGTTGAAAAGCTGAGCAAGACTTTTGATTATGAGGCAATCAAGGCTGAACACATAAAGAGCTTTTCTGCAATAATGGAGCGTTCCGATGTCTGCTTTGAGGCAGATGAGGAACTTGAAAAGTTACCCGTTGATAAAAGACTTGAAAGACTTAAGAAGGACGACAAGGCAACAGATTTCGGGATGATGTCACTTTACTGGCAGTTCGGCAAGTATCTGCTTGTAGGTTCAAGCCGTCCCGGTTCACTTCCTGCAAACCTTCAGGGCGTTTGGGGCGAAAGAATGCAGAACCCGTGGAATGCGGACTACCACACCAACATAAACTTGCAGATGAACTACTGGCAGGCTGAGCAGGCAAATATCAGCGAGTGCACAAAGCCGCTGTTTGACTATATGAATACAAACCTGCTTGTCGGCGGCAGAAAGGCAGCAATGGATTACTACGGCTGCAACGGTACCGTTACCCACCACCTGAGCGATATCTATGGCTTCAACGGCCCTGCAGACGGTGTATGGGGTCTGTGGCCGGTAGGAGGTGCGTGGTTAGCTTTCCATATGTGGGAGCATTTCCTCTACACCCGTGACCTTGATTTCCTGAAAAACGAAGCCTATGAATACATAAAGGCCTGTGTCGATTTCTTCCTCGATTATATGGTTGAGGACGATAAGGGCAGACTTCTCACAGGCCCTTCAGCATCACCCGAAAACGACTATATCGGCGCAGACGGTAAGCCCGTATGTATGTGTATGGCACCGACAATGGATAACCAGATTGTCAGCGGTCTGTTTGGTTTCTACCTTGAAACCGAAAAGCTTCTTGGTATGGAAACCGAAACGGCAGAAAAGGTAAAAGCCGCACTTCCAAAAATTCCGCCTATGCAGGTTGGCAAGTATGGCCAGCTTATGGAGTGGATTGAGGATTATGAGGACGCTGACCCCGGCCACCGCCACATTTCCCACGCCTTCGGTCTTTATCCCGCTTCACAGATTACGAGAAATACCCCCGATTTATATAACGCAATAAGAGTTACGATTGACCGCAGACTTGCAAACGGCGGCGGTCATACGGGCTGGAGCAGAGCGTGGCTTATAAATCTTTTCGCAAGATTGCGTGACGGCAACGAAACCTATAATCATATAAGATTGCTCTTCACACGCTCAACTCTTCCCAACCTTTTCGATACTCATCCGCCTTTCCAGATTGACGGTAACTTCGGCGGTGCGGCAGGTATAGGCGAAATGCTTATGCAGAGCCACGAGGGTGTAATCTCTCTGCTTCCCGCAACAGCTTCTTTCCTCTCGGGCTCATTCAACGGCCTTAAGGCACGAGGTGATGTGGAAGTTTCCGCTCAGTTTAAAGAAGGCAAGGTTATTTCCTGTACGCTTGTTTCAAAGTCTGCACAGAACGTAAAGGTTGAAATAAACGGCGAAATCGTTGACTGTGCACTCGAAGCAAGCAAAGAATATGTAATCAGCGCATAAATATTGCCTCTGCGGCGAGGATGAGTGCAACACCCGGTGAGCCTAAAACAGCTGCTGTGCCGAGCGTGTACCAGTTTACCGCTATGCTTATTCCTGTCGCAAGCCCTATGAGCTTCACCGCATAAAGTGCGGCTACGCCCTGGAAAACCGTGGCGAAAAGCCCCTTGAAAAGGCACTTCCTTTTGAACATAACCGTCAGCATTGTCAGTATACATACTGCGGCAAAGATTATAACAATTGTTGTTGCTTTCATTCTATTCCCTCTTTCCTTGTGCTGTCAGGTTCTGCTCTTTGGCAAGGGCCAGCATATACCTGTAACGTGCCTTGAGTGCTTCAATTTCAAAAATTGTCGCCTCGACAAGGTCGCTGTCGCTTTGCAGCTCAAAGCGTTCGTATGCTCTTTCAAGCGCACGGCTGATGTCCTGTATTTCATAGAGAAGGTCTATGCTTTCTTCATCAGCCTTTTTACGGTTCAATAAATCAATTAAAGCAGCCATAATCTGTCCTTTCAAATTACACATTGTATAACATTTTTATGTAATGATAATGGACAAATATTCTGATATCTATTCAATTCAATGAAGGAGAATTATAATGAATATCACAAAACTTACCCCTTTTGCTGTTCGCACTATCTGGGGCGGCAGAAAACTTATTGAAAATTACAACGTCAAAACAGACCTTGAAAACTGTGCCGAAGCATGGATGCTTTCCTGTTTTAAGGATTTTGAATCAACAGCCTGCGGCGGTGAGTATGACGGCCTGACAATGCCTGAAATTATTGAGAAGGCAGGTAAGGGCATACTCGGTAAAAATGCAGAAAATTTTGACGATTTCCCGATTCTGATTAAGTTTATAGATGCTGCCGATGACCTTTCCGTTCAGGTTCATCCCGATGATGAATACGCCCAGCAGTACAACGGCGGCTTCGGTAAAACCGAGTGCTGGTATATTATGGACTGTGAGCCCGGCGCAAGAATTATCTACGGTTTTAAAAACAAAATCACAACAGAAGAATTTGCAAAGGCAATTGAAGAAAATAAAATTGAGGATGTTGTAAACTACGTCGAAGTAAAGAAGGGCGATTTCTTCTTTATTGAAGCCGGCACACTCCACGCCATCTGTAAGGGTATACTGCTTGCAGAGGTTCAGCAGAATTCAAATGTTACCTTCAGAGCCTATGACTATAACCGTTTTGATGCAAAGTGCAACGGCCCGAGACCGCTTCACATCAAGGAAACTCTTGATGTTACCAAGTGTGAGCCTCCGTGCCCGTCTGTCCCCACACTCAGCAAGGTTGAAAAGTTTGACGGTGCAACAAGAACTCAGCTTGTAAGCTTTGAACTTTTCAGCGTAAACAGAGTTGAAATCGACGGTGTGTATGCAAGCGTTGCCGACGAAAATTCATTCGTACATATCATGATTCTCGACGGCTGCGGTAAGATTTCATGCGGCGGTGTCACTCTCGATATTGCAAAGGGCGACGGTGTTTTTGTCCCCGCAAATGCAGGCGAGTACACCGTTGAGGGCAAAATTGAAATACTTGAAAGCAGAGTCTAATTAAACAATGGCAGTTTTATCAGCGCAAAATTTAAATATGTCCTTTGGCGACCGCACGCTTTTTGACAAAGTTTCCTTCGATATCAAGGAGGGGGAGCGTGTCGGTCTTATCGGCGCAAACGGTACCGGCAAAACGACCCTTTTCCGTCTTATTCTCGGTCAGGAGCTGCCTACCTCGGGTAGTATTCATCCCGGTAAAAATACTGTTGTGGGCTATATGGAGCAACACGCCTGCCGCAATTCGGTCCGAAGCATTTACGATGAAATTCTCACCGTCTTTGAACCGCTTATGCAGATTGAAATCCGCCTCGAGCAGCTCAACCGCCTTATTGATAAGGGCGGCGATATCGATGCGCTTATTGACGAGCAGCTTCGTCTGCACGAAAAGTTTGAGCGTGACGGCGGTCTGACCTACAGAAGCCGTGCAAAATCCATGCTTACGGGTCTGGGCTTTCCTGTTGAGATGCATACACTTGCTTGTGACAGACTCAGCGGCGGTCAGCGTTCAAAGCTGAGCCTTGGCAAACTCCTGCTTTCATCGCCTGATTTGTTGCTGCTTGACGAGCCTACAAACCATCTCGATATCGAAAGCGTTGAATGGCTCGAAAATTTCCTTTCGGATTATAAGGGTGCGGCGCTGATTATTTCGCACGACCGTTATTTTCTTGACCGTGTAACAACACGTACAATGGAAATAGAACACCGCAAAATGAGAATTTATAACGGTGGCTACACGAAGTTTATTGAGCAGAAGGAAAAGGACAAAATAATCGAACAGCGCCATTACGATAACACGATGGCGGAGGTTCACAGAATTGAAAAAATAATCGAACAGCAAAAGCAATGGAACAGAGAGCGTAATATCCGTACCGCAGAGCATAAGCAGAAATCTATTGACAGATTGCTTGACGGACTTGAAAAGCCCGAGTCGGACGAGGCGACGCTGAAATTTAAATTCGGCACACTTGTCGAAACGGGTAATGATGTGCTCATAACTCAAGGTCTTACCAAAGGCTTCGGACCTGAGCCTCTGTTTGAAAATGTTGATTTGCTTATAAAAAAAGGCGAACGTGCATTCTTGCTTGGTGCCAACGGTTGCGGCAAAACCACATTCCTGCGTGTGCTGGTTGGTCAGTATATTCCGCAGGCAGGTATCCGCAAATTCGGCGAAAACGTAAGAGTCGGCTATTTTGACCAGTCACTTGAAGGTCTGCACGAGGATAAAACCGTGCTTGACGAGGTGTGGGATCAATACCGCAGATTAAGTCAGACCGAGGTGCGTAGCGCTCTTGCCGCCTTCCTTTTCAGGGGTGATGACGTCTTTGCAAGGGTAGGTGACCTGAGCGGCGGCGAAAAAGCAAGGCTTGCTATGCTGAAATTAATGCTCGGCGGCTACAATCTTCTGTTGCTTGACGAGCCGACAAACCACCTTGATATCAGCTCACGTGAAGCGCTCGAAGAAGCCCTGCTTGACTACGACGGCACTATGCTGATTGTTTCGCACGACCGTTATTTTATTAACAAGCTTTCCACCCGTATTCTCCGCCTTGGCAGAAACGGTGCGGAGGATTTCGGTAACGATTACGACGAATACCTCGCACGACTTGAAGCCATAAAGATTCAGCAGGCTGCTCAACCCAAGGAAAAGGAGCAGAAAGAGGACGGCTACAAGCAGCGCAAGCTCAAGGACAGCGAAAAGCGTAAGCTCGCTGCCGCCTGCCGCAGAATCGAAGCCGATATTGCGAAAACAGAGGACGAAATCAACAATGCACAAAGCGAGCTTGAAAAGCCCGAAACTGCGGCGGATTTCGAAAGGGTAATTGAACTTACCGCAAAAATAGATGAGCTTAACACAAAACTTGAACTTCTGCTTGAAGAATGGGAAGAAACCCAGAGCAAGCTTGAATAACAGGAGGTAATAAAAATGAAAAACATTACCAACGCACAATGGATTAAAAGCCCCAAGCTCTGTAAGGAGTGCGAAATCCGCTACTCAAAGAGCTTTGAGGTTAAGAAGGAACTTGTCAGCGCAAGCCTTGAGGCTACGGCACTCGGTGTCTATGTTGTTGATATCAACGGCGAAAGAGTAGGCGACTATGTTCTGGCACCAGGCTGGACTGCTTATCAGAAACGCCTGCAGGTCGAAACATATGATGTAACCTCAATGCTTAAAGAAAGCAACACCGTTTCAATCGGTGTCGGTCCCGGCTGGAAGGGCAGATATTTTACCGGTAATGAGCGCTGCGCAGGCTATTTCCTCGGCGTGCGTGAAACCGCACTTATTGCCGCCCTTACCCTTGAATATGCCGACGGCACAAGCGAGGTTATATACACCGACGGCAGCTGGATTGCCGAACTTGGCAAAAACATTTCCACAGACCTGTATAACGGCTATACATATGACCCTTTGTTTGCTGATGCCGAGCCGATGAAGGCTGTTGCCTTCCCTCATAACAACAAAATTCTACTCGACCGTCAGGGCGAAAAGGTTATTGAGCAGGAAAGACTTGCTGCAAAGGAAATAATTATTACGCCCAAGGGTGAAACCGTTATCGATTTCGGTCAGAATCTCACGGGTTATGTTGAGTTTAAAATCAAGGGCAACAAGGGTGAAACCGCAGTTATCCACCACGCTGAGGTGCTTGATGCCGACGGAAACTTCTACAGGGATAACCTCCGTGCTGCAAAGGCGCAGGCCTGCTTTGTCTGTGACGGAGAAGAGCACATCCATAAGCCCGATTTTGATTTCTTCGGCTTCCGCTACATAAAGCTCGAAAATTGGAGCGATGAAGTAAAGCTGGAGAACTTTACAGCAATAGTTGTGCATTCCGAAATGAAGCGCACGGGTCACTTTGAGTGCTCAAGCGAAATGCTCAACAAGCTCTATCACAACATTATCTGGGGTCAGAAGGGCAACTATCTTGACGTTCCCACAGACTGTCCTCAGCGCGATGAAAGACTCGGCTGGACAGGTGATGCACAGGTCTTTGTCAAGGCCGCCGCTTATAATTTTGATGTTGAGCGCTTCTTTATCAAGTGGCTTGCTGACCTTAGGGCAGAGCAGAGACCGTGGGGCACAATTCCCCACGTAATTCCCGATATTTTCGATGTTGATGAAAATTCTTCCGCCGCCTGGGCAGATGCCGTAACGGTTTGTCCGTGGCAGATGTATCTGTCCTATGCAAATAAGGACCTTATTGCCGAATCGCTCGAGTCAATGAAGAATTATATTGAGTACATCGAAAACAGCAGTGTTGACGGCATCTGGTGTAAGAGCTGGCATTTCGGTGATTGGCTCAACCTTGATGCAAGCGATGTCGGTAAGTGCGACATAGGCACAAACAAAGACCTTATCGCAACCGCTTACTACATCTATTCAAGTGAAATCCTTATCAAGGCAATGGAGCTTTGCGGTGAGGACTCTTCCGAATACAAAACAAAGCGTGAGGCTTCAATTGTCGCCTTCCGTAACAAGTTTATGGAAAACGGCCGAATCAAGCCTGAATACGCAACACAGACTGCCGCTACTCTTGCCGTTCACTTCGGTATTTCCGATAATGTTGCCGAAACCGCAAAACAGCTCAACGAGCTTGTAACAGAGTGCGGTCACCTCAAAACGGGTTTTGTCGGCACACCGTACCTTCTCCATGCACTTACAGACAACGGTTATGTAAAAACTGCTTATGACCTCATTCTCCGTGAGGAATATCCGTCGTGGCTCTTCTCTGTGCGAATGGGTGCCACAACAATCTGGGAGCATTGGGACAGTATGCGTGAGGACGGCACAATGTGGAGCACGGATATGAATTCGTTCAACCATTACGCCTACGGTGCCGTTGCTGATTGGATGTACGGCGATATGGCAGGTATCAAGGTTGACGAAAAGAATCCTGCCTATAAGCACATTGTTTTCAGACCTTATACTGACAGCCGAATTGACTGGGTAAAGGCAAGCGTTGAAACACGCAACGGCCTTGTAAAGAGCGAGTGGAAAACAGAAAACGGTAAAACCGTTTACACATTCACCGTGCCTGAAGGCTGTACCGCAACGGTAATTCTTCCCGATGCCGAATACGAAGTCAGTGCAGGCGAACACACATATACCGTATAATTGTGTCAAAAATGTATTCTTTTTGTTGACACACAGGTTTAAGTGTGTTATATTCTCGGTGTAAATTAAATACAGATAGAGGCGCGGCTTTCATCAGTAGCAGAAAAGTATAACGGGATTTGTTTTCTGCGAAAGGGTCTGTCGCCGAAGTGAAACGGTGTTTCCCTATCATTAATCCGTTTTGCTGGGCCGCACGGAAAATATCCTGCGGACTGTCACATTTACTGTGGAGTGCTATCAGATATCCTTTGTCATTCAAACGGCACGGTCGGTATTTTGTGTACTCACCGTGCCGTTTTTATGTATAGTTCTATGTAAATAATTTTTTAGGAGTGACTAAAATGTCAAAGTCAAGAAAAATACTTCTGGCTGTTGTCGCTGTGGCAATAGTCGGCTTGCTCGTCTGGGCAGGCGTTTCAGGCGGCGCAATGGCAACTGCCAATTGTGTTGACTGCGGCGGTGCAGGTCTTGTTGACGGTGCAGATTGCGAATCCTGCGGCGGTGCAGGTCAGGTTACAGCTTCCTGGTGGGCTCTTGTTCCCCCTGTAATCGCTATCGGTCTCGCACTTGTAACAAAAGAGGTTTACAGCTCTCTGTTCATCGGTATCCTTGCAGGTGCTCTTCTGGGTGCTAACTTCAGCTTCACCGGCACTATGGATATCCTCACTAACGACGGTCTTATTTCCGCTGTTTCCGGCACGGCAGGTATCTTCGTGTTCCTTGTTGTTCTCGGTGTCCTTGTTGCTCTTGTCAACAAGTCCGGCGGTTCTGCAGCTTTCGGCCGTTGGGCACAGACTCATATCAAGTCCCGCACGGGTGCAATGCTCGCAACATTCGCTCTCGGTGTTCTCATCTTTATTGATGACTATTTCAACTGCCTTACAGTCGGCTCGGTTATGCGTCCTGTAACAGACAGCAAAAATATTTCCCGCGCAAAGCTGTCATATCTTATCGACGCTACGGCAGCCCCCATTTGTATGATTGCTCCCATTTCCTCTTGGGCAGCAGCAGTTTCCTCTTATGCTCCTGAGGGTGAAGGTCTTTCGCTCTTTATAAGGGCTATTCCCTTCAACTTCTACTCACTTCTCACTCTCGTTTTCGTAATTGCTCTTGCAGTTATGAAGTTCGACTTCGGCCCGATGAAGTTGCATGAGTTCAATGCAATCAAGCACGGCGACCTCTACACCTCAGGCGAAAAGGCAGAGGTAGCAGAAGAAGGCTTCAACCCCAAGGGTAAGGTTCTTGACCTTGTTCTTCCCATTGTTGTTCTTATCGTTGCCTGCGTGTTTGCTCTTATCTATGTCGGCGGATTCTTCGACGGTGCAGATTTCATCACAGCCTTCGGCGATACAGATGCTACAGTCGGTCTTCCCTGGGGCAGCATCATTGCTCTTGTATTCACAATTGCTTACCTTGTTCTTCGTAAGGTTGTTACTGTTAAGGAAGCTATGGAGTGCATCCCCAAGGGCTTCATTGCAATGGTTCCCGCTATCCTTATCCTTACATTCGCAACAGCTCTTAAGAACATGACAGGCGTTCTCGGTGCACAGCCCTTCGTTAACGATGTTATGGGTAATGCAGGTACCTTTGCAAACTTCCTTCCCGCTATCATCTTCCTTGTTGCTTGCTTCATCTCCTTCTCCACAGGTACATCATGGGGGACATTCGGTATCCTTATCCCCATCGTTGTTGTTATCTTCGAAGCAGGCGATCCTCTTCAGATTGTTGCAATGTCCGCTTGTCTTGCAGGCGCAGTCTGCGGCGACCATTGCTCACCCATCTCCGATACAACAATCATGTCCTCCGCAGGCGGTCAGTGTAACCACCTCAACCATGTATCAACCCAGCTTCCCTACGCTCTCACGGTTGCTGCATTCTCCTTTGTCGGTTACATCATTGCAGGCTTCGTTCCCAATGCCGCTATCGTTCTTCCCCTTATGATTGTTGTTATGCTTGCAGGTATGTTTATCATCAAGTTTACAACAGCCAAGAAGGCAGTTAAGTAATTACAATTAATTTTTATGAATCAGTCACGGTTATCCGTGGCTGATTTTTTTATGTGGTAAACCGCCTTCTTTCGCAAAAGTATAATTGCCGCAAGGTTCGGTACAGCCATAAGTGCGTTGAAAATATCGGAAAGTGCCCACACGGTATCAAGTGAAGTGCAGGTACCGACAACTGTACAGATTAAAAATACAACTCTGTACGGTGTTACGGCTTTTTCCCCGAAGGCGTATTCAATCGCTTTTTCGCCGTAAAAGCCCCAGCCTATTATTGTTGCAAAGGCAAAAAGGCAAAGCGCGACGCACACGAAAATTCCGCTTGCACTTCCTAAAATACCCGAAAAAGCGGCGACACTCATCTGCACAGGCGAAAGGGTAGAATTGCTCGCATAAGCACCGCTCGTCATAAGCGCAAGAGCGGTAAGCGTGCACATAAGCACTGTGTCGATGAAAACCTCAACAATTCCCCATAAACCTTGTGTCAACGGCTCTTTTACATCTGCCGAGGCATGCACAAGCGGCGATGAGCCCAGGCCTGCCTCGTTTGAAAACACACCGCGTGCAAACCCTTCTCTGAGTGCCTTTGAAAGTGTGTATCCGCCCAAACCTGCCGACACAGAACCAAAATCAAACGCCGAAACAAAAATCTGTTTTATGCACGGAATAATACAGTTCAGGTTTTTGATTATTACTGCACAAAGCGCAATTATTACAATCAGGGACAGCGGAGGAATGATTTTTTCCGTAACACCCGAAACACGCTTTACTCCGCCGAAAATAACCATTCCGACAGCGGCGGCAACCGCAACACCCAGAGCCCCCGGAATTATTGCGGTCTGCTCGGAAACAGAGGTGCCGATTGCATTTGCCTGTGTCATATTACCCATTCCGAGTGCGGCACCGACACAGAAAACGCTGAAAACGCAGGCGGCTTTTCTGCCGAATGCCTTTTCTATGTACAGCATCGAGCCGCCCATCCACTCATTTTTGTCATTTTTTGCTCTGTATTCAATTCCGAGTATGTTTTCAGCACAGCTTGTCATTTCGCCGAAAATTGCAGAAACAACCATCCAGAAAACCGCACCGGGGCCACCGATAGTCAGTGCACTTGCAACGCCGATGATGTTCCCTGTGCCCATACACGCTGCAAGCGCTGCGGAAAGTGCAGCGAAAGGCGATATCCCGTCCTTGCCGTCGCTTTTTTTCATATTGCCGAAGGTTGAGCGGAATATGTATACAGGATGACAGATTTGTAAAAAGCCTGATTTTACGCTGAAATATAATCCGACTCCGAAAAAAGCCGCAAGCAACAGCGGATTCCAACAAAGCTCCCGTAGTGTAAAAATAAGTTCTGACATAAATTCTTCACCCGAATGTGTAAAATACTCTTTATATTTTTAAAATTGTGTTGTATTATGTTTATGTAGGATATATGCATCAGGAGGAATAATTATGTGTCAGTACTGCGTAGATGAAAACACTATCAAGGTAACAAAGTATGAGGTTGTCGGCAAACTGCCCGACCCGTTTTTGTTTGATGACGGCACCCGTGTCAAAACCAAGGCGGACTGGGAAAAACGCCGTGAGGAAATGTACAAAACGGTTGTTGAACTTCAGTACGGCACAATGCCTCCCGCCCCTGAATTTCTTGAGGTTGAGCTGCTTTATTCAGGTGCTGTCGAATCCTACCGTATTCATACAGGTACACATGCAAAGCCCGTGGTGTTTACGATGTATGTAAAGGGTGCAGACAGAGAAAATAAGCGCCCTGTTGTTATTGACGGCGATATGTGCTTTGACTATCCCTTTGATAAAAAGTACACCTCGATTTTCAACGATAACGGCATAACCGTATGCCTTTTCAACCGTTGCGAGCTTGCTCACGATATTGACAGCAGAGGTCCGGGTCACGGTCAGCTTTACGACACCTATCCCGAATACATCTTCGGTGCTCTGGGTGCCTGGGCGTGGGGCTATTCAAGGTGCGTGGATGCGCTCGAAAAGCTCGGCATCGTTGATATGAGCTGTGTCGCTTTTACCGGTCATTCCCGAGGCGGTAAAACTGCCGCACTTGCAGGCGTGCTTGACGAGCGAGCCGCTATCGTCAATCCCAACGAAACCTGTGCAGGCTCATGTGCGTGCTACCGTGTTAATATGTCCGCAGTAAAAGAAAATGGCGAGGAAGGACGAAGCGAAGAGCTTGCCGATCTGCTTAACCGTTTCCGTTTCTGGATGGGTCCCGATATGGAAAAATATGCAAATAATGAGGCGGAGATGCCTTTTGATGCCCACTTCACAAAGGCACTTATTGCGCCGCGCGTGCTCTTTGTTTCCGAAGCGGCAAGTGATATCTGGGGCAATCCCGTCGGCTCGTGGCACACTACAATGGCGGCAAAGGAAGTGTATAAATTCCTTGGTGCAGAAGATAATCTTCTTTGGTATTACCGCAAGGGCGTGCATTTTCACCACCACCGCGACCTTGAAATGCTTGCCAATGTTATCCGTCATGTGAAATACGGTGAGGAGCTTAACGCCTGTTATTCAAAAACACCCTTTGCTCAGCCCGAACTGATTTTTGATTGGAAGGCACCTGCGGCAGAGTAAAGGACAGAATAAAATATTTCTTTACTTTTTTATAAATATTTGCTAAAATAATACGATAGAGTTTTACTTAAAACCAATTAATTCAGGATTCAGTCAATTTAGGAAGTGAAAGGCAATGAATAACTATTATCAGCCCGAAGCAGAATGTGCTTCGCGCGAACAAATCCGGGCATGGCAGGATGAGCGTCTTGTTGCTCAGGTGCAGCATGTATGGAACAATGTTCCTTACTATAAAAAACTTATGGAAGAAATGGGCGTCAGACCCGAGCACATAAAGGGTACACAGGACCTTCATCTTCTTCCTTTCCTCACAAAGGATGACCTTCGTGAGTGCTATCCGTACGGTTTGCTTGCTGAACCGCTTGAAAACTGCGTGCGTATCCACTCCACCAGCGGTACAACGGGCAAGCGAGTTGTTGCTTTCTATACTCAGGATGATATAGACCTTTGGGAAGAGTGCTGTGCTCGTGCCCTTATGGCGGCAGGTGCAACCAAAAAGGATGTTGTCCAGGTTGCCTACGGCTATGGCCTCTTTACGGGCGGTTCAGGTCTCCACGGCGGCTCACACAAGGTGGGTTGTCTTACTCTGCCTATGTCTTCGGGCAACACCGACAGACAGATTCAGTTTATGTGTGACCTTGGCGCAACGATTCTCTGCTGTACACCGTCCTATGCCGCATACCTTGCCGAAACAATTGAGGAAATGGGCGTAAGAGACCAGATTAAACTCAAGGCAGGTATCTTCGGTGCGGAAGCATGGACACAGGAAATGAGAAATGATATTGAGCAAAGACTTGGTATCAAAGCGGTCGATATCTATGGCCTTACCGAAATTTCGGGTCCCGGCGTTTCGTTTGAGTGCCTTGAACAGGGTGGTATGCACATCAATGAGGACCACTTCATTCCTGAAATCATAAACCCCAAAACGGGCGAAGTCCTTCCCTACGGTGAGAAGGGTGAGCTTGTTTTCACATCAATTACCAAAAAGGCATTCCCGCTTCTTCGTTACCGTACAAAGGATATCTGTGTTCTCAACCCTGAGCCCTGCGCCTGCGGCAGAACACTTATCCGCATGAGTAAGCCTATGGGCAGAAGTGACGATATGCTTATCGTCAAGGGCGTGAATGTCTTCCCGTCGCAGATTGAAACTGTACTTCTTAACAAGGGCTATCCCGCAAATTACCAGCTTGTTGTCACCCGAGAGGGATACAGTGACCAGCTTGAGGTCAATGTTGAAATGACACCCGAAATGTTCTCCGACAACCTCGCTGAAATTTCCGCCAAGGAAAAAGAACTTGTCGAAGCGCTCAAGGTTATGCTTGGTATCTATGCAAAGGTACGCCTTGTTGCACCCAAGACAATTACCCGCAGTGAGGGTAAGGCTGTCAGAATTATCGATAAGCGCAATCTTTATTAAGGAGGAAACTCAGATGTCAGTAAAACAGATTTCCGCTTTTGTTGAAAACAGACCCGGTCAGCTTGCAAAGTTCACAGAGGTGCTCAACAACCACGGTATTGATATGCGCGCACTTTCTCTTGCCGAAACAGAGGATTTCGGTATAGTCAGAGTAATTACGGACGATTCATATAAAACTGCTTGCGTGCTCAAGGAAGAAGGGTACATCTTCTCAATAACAGATGTTATTGCTGTTGAAATTCCCGATACACCGGGCGGTCTTTACAAAGTACTCAGTGTTCTTATGGCTGAGGGAATAAATGTTGACTATATGTATGCTTTTACCGCAAGAAAGCAGGATGCCGCTTATATGATATTCCGTGTAACGGATAACGAAAAGGCTACAGATGTCCTTCATGCAAACGGCATACAGATGCTTGACCAAGAGGAAATGGCATAAAACGATAACTTGAGGAGTAGTTGAAATGGCTGCAAGGATTGTAATTGCATCGGGAAAGGGCGGCGTAGGCAAATCGTCTTTTACCGCGGGTCTTGCCTGCGCTCTCCAGAATGCAGGGCATAATGTGCTTGTGGTGGATTGTGATATCGGTTTGCGAAGCCTTGATATTATTCTCGGCGCAGGTGCGGATATGCTCTTCACCTGGGGCGATATAATTACAAGCAGGTGCAGCTGTGACGATGCGCTGACACGTACCGTGTGCGGTTGCTCGCTTCTGTGTGCTCCGTCAGAATTCGAGGAAAGCTTTACCCCCGAGGCTATGCGCAGTATGGCAGAGCAGTACGAAGAGCGCTTTGATTTTATTCTTTTTGATTCTCCTGCCGGCGTAGGCAACGGTTTTAAACTTGCCGCTGCTGCAGCAGACAGCGCAATTGTTGTTGCCACTCCCGACAGCGTGTGTGTGCGCAGCGGTGCCGTTGCGGCAGATAAGCTCAGCCTTCTCGGGATAAAAAACAGCCGTCTTGTTATCAATCGTTTCGATAAAAAGGCTACAATCAAGGGCAAACGCCTCAATATTGACGATGTGATAGACTCAACCTGCCTTCGTCTTATCGGCGTTGTGCCTCAGGATAATGTACTTTCCTACAATATGACCTGCGGCAAGCTTCTTCCTAAAAGAAGTCCGTCAGCATCGGCTTTTGCCAGAATCGCCTCACGTCTTGAGGGCAAGAGAGTACCTCTTGAAATTGATTAATAAGAATATTGAAAAATTTATTAATATATCTAAAAAAATATTTGACTTATAAGGGGAATTTTGGTAAAATATACGAGTAAAATAGGTTTTACTGTATTTTAATCTAATTTGCGGTACAGAAAGGAAAAAGAGTATGAACATTGCTTTAATAGCGCACGATGCAAAGAAAGAACTTATGACCCAGTTTTGTATTGCCTACTGCGGAATTCTCAGCAGGCACTCACTTTGCGCAACGGGCACTACGGGCAAGCTCGTAAGTGAAGCAACGGGCCTTAAAATCCAGAGCTTCCTCAGCGGCTCGCAGGGCGGCGACCAGCAGATAGCCGCACGAATTGCCTGCAATGAAATTGACCTGCTGCTTCTTTTCCGTGACCCGCTCAACCCCAAGCCGCACGAGCCCAACGAAGCAACGCTTTTAAGGCTGTGCGATGTGCACAACATCCCCGTAGCAACCAATATCGCAACAGCCGAGGCTATCATACACAGCCTTGAGAGAGGCGACCTCGACTGGCGTGACATAGTTAACCCGAAATCATAACGATGTTATCGGGGCGGACAACTTGCTTGTCCGCCCTGTAGTCATATTTTAATTATATTTTTAACCACTTGCGAAAGGATATTTTACAATGGCATTAGTGACCAAAGCCATCAAGGGCACACAGGATTTGTTGCCCAATGAGAGCTATAAAACCCGCTATGTTGAGCAGACAATGCTCGATATTGCAAGCAAATTCGGCTATAAGGAAATACGTACTCCCGTGTTTGAGCATACGGAGCTTTTCAGCCGTGGCGTAGGTGATACAACTGACGTTGTTCAGAAGGAAATGTACACCTTTGACGATAAGGGCGGCCGTTCAATTACCCTTCGTCCCGAGGGTACGGCAGGTGCAATGAGAGCATTCCTTGAGCACGGCCTTTTCAACGAGCCGTTGCCGCAGAAGGTGAGCTACCTTACCTCCTGCTACCGCTATGAAAAGCCTCAGGCAGGCAGACTTCGTGAATTCCACCAGTTTGGTGTTGAGTGTCTCGGCACGGCCGCACCTGCAGCGGATGCGGAGCTTATCTGTCTCGGACACGAAATCTTTTCGCATCTCGGCATAGAGGACCTTCAGCTTGAAATCAACTCAATCGGCTGTCCTGAGTGCCGCAAAAAGTATCATGAGGCACTTCACAGCTATTTTGAGTCCAAGAAGAGCGAGCTTTGCGAAACCTGCCTTGACCGTCTTGGCAGAAACCCCATGCGTATTCTCGACTGCAAGAGTCCCGTATGCAGCGGAATCGCAAAGGATGCTCCGAAGGTGCTTGATTACATTTGCGAGGAGTGCTCAGCACACTTCGAAACAGTCAAAAAACACCTCGATGCAATGAATATTCCTTATGTTGTCAATCCGACCATCGTACGTGGTCTTGATTATTATACAAGAACCGTTTTTGAGTTTGTTTCCACACAGATAGGTGCTCAGGGCACAGTCTGCGGCGGCGGCAGATACGACGGTCTTGCAGAACAGCTCGGCGGCAACAATACTCCGTCGCTCGGCTTTGCGCTGGGTATTGAACGCCTTATGCTTCTTATGCAGGCGCAGAACACACCTCTGCCCGAGGAGGAAAAGCCTGACCTTTATATCGCCTCAATGGGCGATGCGGCAACGGTACTTGCTGCAAAGCTTGCTGCTTCTCTTCGTGAAGAGGGTATCTCCGTTCAGTACGATGTTGCAGGCCGTTCCGTCAAGGCGCAGATGAAGTTTGCCAATAAGCTCGGCGTACGTAACACCGTCGTAATAGGCGACAGCGAAATTGAAAGCGGCAAAGTCACCGTTAAGGATATGAACGGCGGCGAAAGCGTTGAAATGGAGCTGGACGGTTTTGAGGACAGCTATCAGAACTATCTTATTCAGTCAGCCGTTGCCGAAATTGCAGGCGCAGACGGCATAGATATGAGCGGCATTAATCTTGCTGATTTATTTTAACTAACACTCAAAGGAGTTTGAATATTATGGACTTTATGACAGGACTTAAAAGAACAAATTACTGCGGCGAACTTCGTGCAAGCGATGCGGGCAAGGAAGTTGTTGTTGCAGGTTGGGTACAGCGTCAGCGTGACCTCGGTGCTCTTATCTTCATCGATCTTCGTGACCGTACCGGTATAGTACAGCTTGCTTTCGACGATAATACGGACAGAGAAGTTTTCGACAAAGCCTTTGGCGCCAGAAGTGAATATGTCCTTATGGCTAAGGGTGTTGTCCGTGAGCGCTCCTCAAAGAATCTCGATATTCCCACGGGCGAAATCGAAATCGAGGTAACAGAGCTTCGCGTTCTCAACAAGAGCGAAACTCCTCCCTTTGAAATTGTTCCCAATTGCCAGACTTCGGAGCTGACCCGTCTCAAGCACCGTTATCTTGACCTTCGCCGTCCCGACCTGCAGTCAAACATTATGCTTCGTCACAAGATTGCAAAGGTAACGCGTGACTATTTCGATGAAAACGGCTTTATCGAAATCGAAACTCCCATCCTCATCCGTTCCACACCAGAGGGTGCTCGTGACTATATCGTTCCCAGCCGTATCCACAAGGGCAGTTTCTACGCTCTTCCCCAGTCACCCCAGCTTTACAAGCAGCTTTCAATGGTTGCAGGCTTCGACAGATATATGCAGATTGCACGTTGTTTCCGTGATGAGGACCTTCGTGCAGACAGACAGCCCGAATTCACACAGATTGACCTTGAAATGTCCTTTGTTGAAATGGATGATGTTCTTGCAATAGGCGAAGGCTATGTCAAGAGAGTATTCAAGGACGTTCTCGGCGTTGAAATCGAGGGTGCAATTCCCCGCCTTACCTATAAGGATGCTATGGACCGCTACGGCTCCGATAAGCCTGACACACGCTTTGCAATGGAGCTTTATGACCTTACAGACGTTGTCAAGGATTGCGGCTTCAGCGTGTTCACAGGCGCAACCGAAAACGGCGGCAGCGTAAGAGGTATTACCGCAAAGGGCGCTGTTACAATTCTTACAAGAAAAGAAATTGATAAGCTCACAGAGTTTGTCAAGGGCTCAGGCGCAAAGGGCCTTGCCTGGATAAGACTCAACGAGGACGGCACAATGGCTTCCTCCTTCGCAAAGTTTATGACAGAGGACGAAATGGCAGCTATCCTTGCTAAGGCAGACGCCAAGGCGGGCGACGTAGTCCTCATCATCGCAGACCCCAAGAACGCTCTCGTTCTCAACACTCTCGGTCTGCTCCGTTGCGAGGTTGCACGTAAGCTTGATATTATCCCGAAGGATAAGTACAACTTCCTTTGGATTACAGAATTCCCGTTCTTCGATTGGGACGAGGAGCTTGGCCAGTTTGTTGCTATGCACCATCCCTTCACATCTCCCATGGATGAGTGTATCGAATACCTTGAAACAGATAAGGCAAAGGTACGCGCCAAGGCTTACGACCTTGTTCTCAACGGCATTGAGCTTTCTTCAGGCTCAATCCGTATCACCAACCCCGAGCTTCAGAGCCGTATCTTCTCGCTCCTCGGTCTTACAGACGAGCAGGCACACGAAAAGTTCGGCTATCTGCTTGACGCTTTCCGTTACGGTGCTCCTCCCCACGGCGGTATGGGTATCGGCCTTGACAGACTTATTATGCAGATGCTCGGCTGTGACAGCCTTCGTGATGTTATTGCCTTCCCGAAGGTACAGAACGCAACAGAGCCTATGACAGAGTGCCCCGCACCTGTTGACGGTGTTCAGCTTACTGACCTTGGTATCAGCATTACCGCAGCGGCTGAAGAAAAATAATCGAAAAGAGATAAAAAATGGGTATTTTTTCAAAAATAAACAAAGGCCTGCAGAAGACAAGACTGTCAATGGCAGGCGCTATAGATAACGTTCTTCACGGTGTCAACGAAATTACAGACGAAATGTTTGACGACCTTGAGGAAATCCTCGTAATGGGTGACGTTGGCGTAACCACTGCAACGGAGATTATCGACCGCCTTCGTGCCAAGGTTGCAAAGGAAAACCTGCGCAACGGCAAGCAGGTACGAAACGCAATCAAGGAAATCGTTGCCGAGCTTATCGATGGCGGCGAGCAGATGGAAATGATTACAATGCCGTCAATAGTCCTCGTTATCGGTGTTAACGGTGTAGGCAAAACTACCACAATCGGTAAGATGGCTGCGCTTTACAAGGCTCAGGGTAAAAAGGTTATTCTCGGTGCGGCGGATACCTTCCGTGCCGCTGCAATTGACCAGCTTCAGATCTGGGCGGACAGAGCAGGCGTTGCTATCGTCAAGCACAAAGAGGGTGCAGACCCTGCTGCAGTTGTTTTCGATACAATCAACGCAGGTAAGGCAAGAAATGCCGACATAATTATTATCGATACTGCAGGCAGACTCCACAACAAGAAAAACCTTATGGATGAGCTTGCAAAGATATACAGGGTTATCGACCGTGAGCTTCCCTGGTCAGACCGTGAGAGCCTTCTCGTGCTCGATGCTACAACGGGTCAGAATGCCGTTAACCAGGCAAGAGAATTCAAGAATGTTGCCGAAATTACGGGTATCGTCCTCACAAAGCTTGACGGTACTGCAAGAGGCGGCGTTGTTCTCGCAATCAAGCACGACCTCAATGTTCCCGTAAAGTTTGTCGGCGTAGGCGAGCAGATGGACGATTTGCAGCCCTTCGACCCGAGAGCCTTTGCAGAGGGTCTGTTTGATGTAGCAGAGGAAGAGAGCGACAAATAATGAATTATATCATTGCAACCCACAATACGAAAAAGCGCAACGAGCTGGCTCGTATTCTTGAGCCGCTCGGTGTCAACGTTTTAACTGCTGAGCAGGCAGGCGTAGAGCTTACTGATGTTGAGGAAACGGGCGAAACCTTTGAGGAAAACGCCCGCCTCAAAAGTCAGAGCGGCTGCAAGGAAAGCGGTATGCCCTGCATTGCAGACGATTCGGGCCTTATGGTAGATGCTCTTGACGGTGCACCGGGCGTTTATTCTGCACGCTTTGCAGGTGAGCACGGCAACGACCCGAAAAACAATGCGCTTCTGATTGAAAAACTCAGCAGTGTGCCCGATGAAGAGCGCACCGCACGCTTTGTGTGCACAGTTTGCTGCACCTATCCTGATGGCAGAGAAATTGTTGTAACAGGCAAGTGTGAGGGCAAAATCGGCTATGAGCCCAAAGGCGAGGGCGGCTTCGGCTACGACCCGTTGTTTATGGTAGGGGATAAGAGCTTTGCCGAGCTTACCGCAGAAGAAAAAGATAAGATAAGCCACAGAGGCAATGCACTCAAAGCACTTGCCGAGGCTTTAGCCAATAATAATTAAGGATTGATTTATTTTGACAAGTAAGGAAAGAGCTGCGCTTCGTTCGCAGGCAAATACACTCGAGCCTCTTTTCCAGCTCGGCAAGGGCGGCATGTCCGATGCTCTTATCAAGCAGACGGATGACGCTCTGCGTGCAAGAGAGCTTATCAAACTCAAGGTGCTTCTTGAGTCCACACCCATCACACCCCGTCAGGCGGCTGATGAACTGGCTGCTGCTACGGGTGCGGATGTTGTTCAGGTTATAGGCGGCGTAATCGTGCTTTACCGCTACAGCCCCGAGCTTCACGGCGAAAAGGCAAAGGGCGAGCCGAAAAAACGTCCCGCAACCAAAAAGGAAGCAAAGAAGCAGGGCTACAAGGTTCACTTTGTACGCAAAAAGTACGCTAAAAAAGAAAAATGAGCAGAATTGGTATCTTCGGCGGAACATTCAATCCGCCGCATATAGGCCATACAAGGCTTGCCGAGCATTTTGTCAATGAACTGAAGCTCGACAGGCTTCTTGTTATACCCACCTATCAGCCGCCTCACAAAAGTGCGGATAACCTTGCAAGTGGTGAGGACAGGATAAATATGTGTATGCTCGCTTTTCCCGATGCGGTAATCAGCACAATTGAAATGAACCGCGGCGGTAAAAGCTATACCTACGATACACTCTGTGAAATAAAGGAGCAGTACCCCGGTGACGAGCTGTTTTTCATAGTCGGGTCTGATATGCTTCTCAGCTTCAACAGGTGGTACAAAAGCGAGGAAATCCTTGAAATGATTACCCTTTGTGCCGCTGACAGAGAGGATGACGGCGTTGAGCTTGAATTGCCCGATTTTCTTCAGGGTAAGCGTGTTGTCATTACAAAACTTCCGCCCTTTGAACTCAGCTCAACTCAGATAAGAGAGTGCATTTCAAAAGGGGAGAGCACCAAAGAGATGCTTGATGAAGCGGTAAGATTTTATATTGATGAAAAGGGGCTTTACAGATGATTGAAGAATATAAATCACTCTTGCGAAGCCGCCTGTCGGATTACCGCTACAACCATTCACTGTGCGTGGCACAGAGTGCCGTTGAATTGGCGAAAAAATACGGTGCAGACCCTGCCAAGGCACTTGTCGCAGGTCTGCTACATGACATAACAAAAGAGGCGGACAGAGCTGAACATTTCGCTCTTTTTGAGGAAAGCGGAATGGAACTTTCCGAGCTTGAGCGCTGCAATCCGAAGCTTTGGCACGCTATGAGCGGTGCGGCTTATATGAAGCAGAAGCTGAATATAGACGACAAGGAAATTCTTGATGCAGTGCGCTATCATACAACAGCACGTGCAAACATGACCCTGCTTGAAAAAGTTATCTATATAGCCGATTTTATCTCGGCAGACAGAGTTTATGACGATGTTGATGTCGTGCGTGAATTGGCGCAAAAAAGCCTTGATGAAACTATGCGCTACACACAGGTTTACAGCATAAACGACCTGATGAAAAAGCAAAGCCCGATTCATCCCGATAGTGTAGCGTGTTATAACGAGCTTGTGAGCAGCATAAAATAACTCGGAGGGGATTCAAAATGACATTTAAAGAAATAAATATCCGTGATATTAAGGAAAGTGCAGTAAAGATCATAAACGATGATTGGGCACTTGTCACAGCGTCGGCAGACGGTGTTACAAACACAATGACAGTCAGCTGGGGCGGTATGGGTGAGCTCTGGGGTAAAGATGTTGTATTTATTTTCATTCGTCCGCAGAGATATACCTATGAGCTGCTTGAAAAGACTGATACTTTTTCAATGAGCTTTTTCGGTGGCGAGTACAAAAAGGAGCTTACCTTCTGCGGCAGAAACAGCGGCAGAAATGTCGATAAGTTTGCCGAAACGGGCTTTACACTTGCTGATTTTGACGGCACAGCTGCTGTTGAGCAGGCAAAATTCAACCTTGTCTGCAAAAAAATAGCCTTCCAGGATATGAATCCCGAAGGCTTCCTCGATGAGAGTATAGAAGGTAATTACAACGGCGATTATCACCGCATCTATGTCGGCGAAATAGTTAAAGTATATTCGGCTGAATAATATAATGTAAATAATAAAAGCATCTGTAAGGAAATTTCCAAACAGATGCTTTTGCTTTTTTAGGTTTCGAGTGTGAACTCCTGTACAGCTTCGTTATTACTGATAAAATCAAGCACAGCGTTCATGGATTCCTTACTCTTGGAAAAACGTACAGTAAGTTCAGCCTTGGTAATTCCGTTATCCTGCTTCTTGAAGCGTATGCCTGTTACAACCATACCCGCTTGTGTGAGCTGATTTGTTATGTCGTCAAGCGTATGTGCGCCTTCGTTTATTTTAATGGAAATAATGTTGGTTTCCATGTTTTCCGAGAAGGGCATAAACTTGTGAAGAAGAAGCTGAATAATTATCATCAGCGCCGTGCAGGAAATACCGATTGTGTACATACCTGCGCCGATAGCCATACCGATACCAGCTGTTGCCCATATACCTGCCGCTGTGGTAAGGCCCTTGATTGAGCCGCCACGAACGAAGATAACGCCTGCACCGAGGAAGGAGATACCGGTAACAATGTTCGAGGCTATTCTTGAAGCGTCTGCACGAAGGCTGTTCATATCCATCAGACCTATGTCATTAAATCCGTATTTTGAAACAACCATCATCAGTGCCGCACCGAGTGCGAGTATGACATGCGTTCTTATTCCTGCTTCCTTTTGTCTGAAACTGCGCTCGATACCGATAATACAGCCACATATGCAGGCTGTAAGAAGGCGCACAAGCAGTTCCCACTGGCCAAGGGTTGCTTCGAACAACTCTTGCAAATTCATTGTACACTACTCCTTCTGTTTTTCATATTATAATAGTGTATAGTTCTATAATAAAATATTATACCATTATTAATAATATGTGTCAAGGAAACAGGTGTTGGAATAAACTGAACAAAAAACGAAAATCATAGTATGAATCACGCTCAATATTTGCAAGAAAAATTGCAAAAAGATTTGGTGCTATGTTGCGCTTCTTGCACAAATTGCACATTTCTTGCATAAAATTGGTGAAAACGACCGTTAAAATGACAAAAAATGAAATATTATGAAAAGAATCTTGCATTTTTATTGCACCGGCGTTATAATGGTTTACATCGCTAAAGCGTAATTTTTATTTTGGAGTTTTTGTTTTATGAATTATGTTGACAGAGTAATCGAAGAGGTTGCTAAAAAGCACGCAAACGAGCCTGAGTTTGTGCAGACCGTTACAGAGGTTCTTTCCTCACTCAAGCCCGTTATCGATAATCACCCCGAGTACGAAAAGGCAGCACTTCTTGAAAGAATTGTTGAGCCTGAAAGACAGATCACTTTCCGCGTAACCTGGACAGACGATAACGGCAACGTTCACGTTAACACAGGCTACAGAGTACAGTTCAACGGTGCTATCGGCCCGTACAAGGGTGGCCTTCGTTTCCATCCTTCCGTATATATCGGTATTATGAAGTTCCTTGGCTTTGAGCAGACATTCAAGAACAGCCTAACAGGCCTTCCCATCGGCGGCGCAAAGGGCGGCTCCGATTTCGACCCCAGAGGCAAGAGTGACGCAGAGGTTATGCGTTTCTGCCAGGCATTTATGACCGAACTTTACAGACACATCGGTCCCGACGTTGACGTTCCCGCAGGTGATATCGGTGTCGGCGGCAGAGAGGTAGGTTATCTCTACGGTCAGTACAGACGCATCAAGGGCGCATTTGAAAACGGCGTTCTCACAGGTAAGGGTCTCTCCTTCGGCGGTTCTCTCATCCGTCCCGAGGCTACAGGCTACGGCGCAACATATTACGCAGTTGAAATGCTCAAGCACTTCGGTGAGGATATCAAGGGCAAGACTGTTGCTCTCTCCGGCTTCGGTAACGTTGCATGGGGTGCAGCAAAGAAGATTGCAGAGCTCGGCGGTAAGGTTGTAACAATCTCCGGTCCCGACGGCTATGTTTACGACCCTGACGGTATCAGCACAGACGAAAAGATTGAATATATGCTCGAAATGCGTGCTTCCGGTCGTGATAAGGTACAGGACTATGCAGACAAGTTCGGCGTAGAATTCCACGCAGGCGAGAAGCCCTGGGGCGTTAAGGTTGATATCGCAATGCCCTGCGCAACTCAGAATGAAATCAATATGGCAGAGGCTGAGAAGATTGTTGCAAACGGCGTTCCCTACTACGTAGAGGTTGCAAATATGCCCACAACAAACGATGCTCTCGAATACCTCAAGGAGAACTGCAAGGCAGTTGCTCCCTCCAAGGCTGTTAACGCCGGCGGCGTTGCAACATCCGCACTTGAAATGAGCCAGAACTCAATGCGCTACAGCTGGACAGCTGAAGAGGTTGACGCAAAGCTCAAGCAGATTATGAAGAACATTCACGACAGCTCTGCTGCCGCAGCTGAGGCAAACGGCTTTGGTTACGACCTTGTTGCAGGTGCAAACATCGCAGGCTTCCAGAAGGTTGCTGAAGCAATGATGGCACAGGGACTCATCTAACTCATAAACACGAATAAAACAATCAACGGAACAGTATCTTTTGGTACTGTTCCGTTTTTGTGTTGTTATTGATTAAATGACGGTGCGCTTACCTGAGTGTTTGCATAGGGATTGGAGCCAGGGGAAGGCTCGGACATACTGAAATACATCTTTGCCGCCTTGGTTGTGCCGAAATCCCTGTTTGAGCCGCTGTTCTGTACCTTGTTGAAGGCTTCACGGAACATTGCGTTGTGCGCTTCCTCACGGTTGAGCAGGAAATCAATCGTTTCTTTAACCTTCTTGTCGTTAATCTGGCGGTAGAGGTATTCGTAAACCACCTTTGCCCTCTGCTCAGATGCAATGTTCGAAAGCAGATCGGCGCACAAATCACCCGTAACGGTTACATAGTCACTTGTCCACGAGTAGCCTGAAGCGTTGATTAACCCGGGGTTGAGACCGAGCTGAACATGGGTCTGAATTTCGCCTGAAGGTACACTTGCCGCATCAACATCGTGTCCGTTCAAAAGGTTGATTGTCTGCGCAATCATCTCGAGGTGACCGAGTTCTTCCGCGGCAATGTCAAGAAATAAATCCTTGATTTCGGGGTCTTTTATGCGAAAGCTCTGCGACATATACTGCATTGCCGCCTTGAGTTCGCCGTTGCCGCCGCCCAATTGCTCCTGAAGCAGAGCGGCATATTGCGGATTGGGCTTTTCAACAGAAACAGGGTGAAAAAGCATCTTTTCGTGTTTGAACATTAATTATCTCCTCCTTTTTGGTATGTGTAGTTTTTACAGAACAGGAAGAAATATGTATTGTTGCAAAAAAACGCTGCCATCTTTTGGATGACAGCGTTTTTTTATTTAAGTCTTATTTGTAAAGCGGGCCGTAAACTTCGCAAGCCTTTACGTCTGCTGCTTCAAGATTCTTTGTGCCGAATGCATTCCAGCAAGCGGGACGGAAAATCTTTTCGTCAGGAACATTGTGAAGTGTTACGGGGATACGGAGCATGGAGCAGAGTGTGATGATATCTGCGCCGATGTGGCCGTAGGAGATAGCGCCGTGGTTAGCGCCCCAGTTGTTCATAAGGTCGTAAGCGGACTTGAACGGGCCTTCGCCGTTGCAACGGGGTGCAAACCATGTGCAGGGCCATGTGTAGTCAGTTCTCTTCCAGATTGTGTCGGAAACCTCATCGGGAAGTGCAACAGTCCAACCTTCTGCAATCTGTACTACGGGGCCAAGACCCTTTACAAGGTTGAGGCGGATCATTGTTGCAGGCATTTCGCTCTTTGTAAGGAAGCGTGAGGAGTAACCTGCACCACGGAAATAGCCGTTGTCAGCAGGGCACCACTCTGTTGCCTTGTTGCAAGCGTCTGCATCAGCCTGAGTCATTTCGTACCAGGGCTTGATTACTGCGTTGCCGTTTTCGTCCTTAACCTCGCCGCAAGCGTCAAGACAGCAAGCACCGGAGTTGATAAGGTGAATAAAGCCGTCTGCGTCCTTTGCGTGACCTTCAAGGTCGTAATCGGTAACACGCTTAACAGCGTCTGTTGACCAGTATGTACGAACGTCAGCAAACATCTGTGCACTGTTTGTAAGTAACTTCATAAACAGCATTGAAATGCCGTTGAGAACGTCGTTTTCTGTTGCGAGGATGTAGGGCTCTCTGATACCTTCCCAGTCATAGGAGGTGTTGAGAAGTGCCTCTGCAAAGTCAGCGTTGGGGTAGAAGTCTGTCCACTGTCTCTGGCCCTGGAAGCCGGCTGCAATAGCGTTGTGGCCAACCATTTCCTCTTCACAGCCTGCAGGAAGCTTATCGTTACCGTTCATAAGGTCTTTGATGATAACCATCATCTTGACAACGAATTCCCAATCCTTTTCCTTCTGATCGTCGCTCTTGCGTACGAACTCGGGGTTCTTGTCGAAGCCTTCCTTGCAGTTTTCCTTTGTCCACTTGAGGGCCTTCTGGAACTCTTCCTCGTTGTAGATGCCCTCTGTCATTCTTCTGATGATTTCTACCTCGTCAACTGACTCAACACGAAGACCAAGGTACTCTTCAAGGAAGTTGGGATCGATTGAGGAGCCTGCGATACCCATACAGATTGAACCAATCTGAAGGTAGCTCTTGCCCTTCATTGTTGCAACTGCAACAGCGGCACGTGCAAAGCGGAGAAGCTTCTCTTCAACGTCTGCGGGAATGTTCTCGGACTCGTTAGCTTCCTGAACGTCGTGACCGTAGATGCCGAATGCGGGCAGACCCTTCTGTGCGTGAGCAGCAAGAACGGATGCAAGGTAAACTGCGCCGGGACGCTCTGTAGCGTTGAAGCCCCATACGCCCTTGATTGTGCCGGGATCCATATCCATTGTTTCGGAGCCGTAGCACCAGCAGGGTGTAACGGAAAGAGTGATCATAACGCCCTCTTTCTTGAACTTCTCTGCACAGGCTGCAGCCTCTGCAACTCTACCGATAGTTGTGTCAGCGATAACAACCTTTACGGGCTCGCCGTTGGAGTACTTAAGGTTTTCCTCAAAGAGCTTCTTTGCAGCCTTTGCCATACCCATAGTCTGGTCTTCAAGGCCTTCTCTTACCTTGAGCGGTCCTCTTCTGCCGTCGATAACGGGGCGGATACCGATTACGGGATAATCGCCGATAAATCTGCTTTTTGCCATTTTAATTCGTTCCTTTCGTATGTATAAATTTTATTTAGCTATTTTAAGGAAAGATGCATAAGCCTCTTCCCATTTTGCTGTGTCAACAGGGGTGTAGTTTGTAACCTTTTCGCTGCGTGCAACAATTTCTCTAGCCTCTTTAATGCTCTTGATATCGCCGCTTGCCATAAGCTGAACTGCGATATTGCCGAGCACCGTTGCCTCAATCGGTCCTGCGGTAACAGGGCGGTTGCAGGCATTGGCTGTAAGCTGGCAGAGAAGTGTGTCCTTTGTGCCGCCGCCGATTACGTTGATAACCTCGTAATCACGCTTTGTGCACTCGCAAAGCTTCTCAAATGTGAGCTTATACTTCATTGCAAGGCTCTCGTAAATACAGCGCATAATCTCGCCGACTGTTTCAGGCACATACTGGTTTGTCTTACGGCAGAATTCTCTGATTCTTTCGGGAATATTGCCGTGGGGCACAAACTCGGGTGCATCGGGGTCGATAAAGCAGCTGAAGGGCTTTGCCGCAAGAGCTTCACGCTCAAGGTCAGCATAGCTGTATTCCTTGCCGTCGCGCGCGAATTGTCTTCTGCTTTCCTGAATCAGCCACAGACCGATAATGTTCTTGAGGAAGCCTGTGGATTTGCCGTAGCCGCCTTCATTGGTAACGTTGATTTCAAGTGTCTGCTCGTTTACGATAGGCTCGTCAAGCTCTGTACCGAAAAGCGACCATGTGCCCGAGCTGATAAACGCAAACTGCTTGTCGGGGCAGGGCACTGCGGTAATTGCACTCTGTGTGTCGTGACCGCAAACGGAGATAACCTTTATCTTGTCAAGACCGCATTCATCGCAAACGTAGTCTGAAAGCTCGCCGAGTACGGTACCACTTTCAACAATGTCGCACATGATATCTTTAGGAATGCCGAGCTTGTCAAATATTTCGTCGCACCAGCCCTTTGTTTTGATGTCAACAAGCTGTGAGGTGGTTGCGATTGAGTATTCCGTTGTTTTTTTGCCCGTGAGCATATAGCCGAAAAGGTCGGGCATAAAGAGAAGCTTGTCAGCCTTCTCAAGCAGATAGGGTCTGTTTTTTGCAAGTGAGAGAAGCTGGAAAACGGTGTTGAGCTCCATAAACTGAATGCCCGTCATACCGTAGAGCTTATCCTTCGGGATAACCTTGAAAGCTTCCTCAACCATACCGCTTGTTCTTGTGTCACGGTAGTGAATCGGGTTTTCAAGCAAATCGCCGTGTTCGTCAATAAGACCGAAGTCAACACCCCAGGTGTCGATACCGATTGAGGAAATTTCGCCGCAGCCCTTTGATTTGATAAGACCCTGCTTGATTTCGTGGAAAAGACGAAGCACATCCCAGTAGGTCGTGCCGTTGACGCTTACGGGGTCGTTGGAAAAGCGGTGAATTTCTTCGAGCGTTATTTTTTCGCCGTCAAAGCTGCCGATAATTGCGCGGCCGCTTGAGGCGCCGAAGTCAATAGCAAGTACCTTTTTCATCAGATAACAACACCTTTTTTGAGAATGATGTTAGCGTAAATTGCTGTTTCGCCTGTTGCAACAACTGCGTAAGCATTCTTTGCTCTGTCATAGAAAGCGAAGCGCTCAACAAGCTCAAAGCTCTTTTCGCCCTCGTTATCCTTTACGATGTTTCTGTAATCTGTCCAGATGGGGGGCTCGTTTGCAGCATCTCCGTTGTCCATAAGTGCAACGGGGCTCTCAACATAGGTGTCGAGAGGTAAGAGCTTGAGAATGGCGTCAAGCACCTCGGGTACACCGTGACCGTCAAGGCGGACAAGGCGCTGTGCTACGGAAGCGGCAGGGAAGTTGCCGTCGCCGATTACGATTTCGTCACCGTGGCCCATTTCCATAAGGATTTTGAGAAGCTCGGGTGAAAGGATGGGTGAAATGTTTTTAAGCATATCTTATAAACCTCCAATTATATTTGTTATATATCAGACCGAATATAAAGCGTACATATCTGCATATATTCCGCCTTTTTCAATAAGCTCATTGTGGCTGCCTTGCTCGGCTATACCGTCTTCGGTAAGCACAAGTATGTGCGAAGCGTTGCGGATTGTGGTAAGTCTGTGGGCAATGGTAACCGTTGTTCTGCCCTTTGCAAGGCGTTCAAGCGACTGCTGAACAAGTCTTTCGCTCTCGTTGTCGAGTGCGCTTGTCGCTTCGTCAAGAATAAGAATTTCGGGGTCCTTGAGGAAAACACGGGCGATGGATATTCTCTGCTTCTGGCCGCCCGAAAGTTTTACGCCTCTTTCGCCGACATAAGTATCATATCCGTCGGGAAGCTGTGTTATGAATTCGTGAGCACCTGCATTCTTTGCCGCTTTGATTATATCTTCGTCGGTTGCTTCGGGCTTGCCGTAAGCAATGTTTTCCTTAACCGTGCCCGAGAACATATATACATCCTGCTGTACAACGCCAATGTGTGAACGCAGAGATCTGAGCGTGAAATCCTTTATGTTTTCGCCGTCGATGAGAATTTCGCCGTCGCTGACCTCATAGAAACGGGGGATGAGGTTGCAAAGCGTTGTTTTACCGCCGCCCGAAGGGCCGACAACCGCAACGCTTTCGCCTGCTTTCGCAGTAAAGCTGATGTTTGTGAGAACATTGCTGTCCGTTCCGCTGTAGGCAAAGGTAACATCTTTGAAAGCTATTTCGCCCTTGACTGTTTCAAGCTCTCTTGCGTTTTCGCTGTCACGGATTTCGCTGAGCTCGGATATAACCTCGTCAAAGCGTTCGATGCCTGTCATACCGCGGGAGAACTGCTCGCTGAATTCAACGATACGGCGTATTGTGCCCATAAGCGTTGAAACCATAAGCAGATAGGTGGAAAGGTTGCCTGCAGTAATCTGCCCCACACGCAGGAAAAGTGCACCGCCTGTAAGGACTATAATGTACATAAGTCCATCAAAAAGGCGTACGGTGGTGTGGAAGTTTGCCATATATTTGTATGATGCTCTCTTGAGCTTGAGGAAGCGCTGAGCACCCTTGTCAAACTTCTGCTTTTCAATCGGCTCGTTGCCGTAGGACTGTACAACACGGATACCCAGGAGGCTGTCCTCCGTAATGGCGTTGATTTCGCCTATCTGGTGGCGTGAATCCTTGAAGGTCTCACGCATCTTCTGTCTGTTGCGCTTGGTCATAACAAGCACAAGTGGGAACATAGCAAAAATAATCAGCGTGAACCAGATGTTCATTCTTGCAAAGATAACAAAGCAACCAATTATTTTAATTATCGCTATGAGTATTTCTTCAGGGAAATGATGTGCAAACTCCGTAACGTCAAACAGGTCGCTCGTCAGCCTTGACATAAGCTGACCAACCTTTGTGTTGTCGAAAAACGAGAAGGAAAGCCCTTGCAGATGGCCGAAAAGGTCGTTTCGCATTTCTGTTTCGATTTTTGAACCCATTACGTGACCGCCGCAGGTCATATAATAGTTTGCAATCGCATCCACAATTCGCAGCATTATGTAAAAGGCTGCAACGCCGAGTATTTTCTGCACAGTGAGTGAAGTGATGTCGTTAACCGCGTCGTCCGTAATCTGACCTACAATCAATGGCAGAGCAAGCTCGCACACGGTTGTCAGCGAAGCACAGACCCAGTCCAGAACAATTTCCTTTTTGTGCCGCATAAGGTAGGGCATAAAGCGTTTGAGCAAACGCATATTTTTCTGATTGTTTTCTTTACTCTTCATTTCACATTCATCTCTAATATATTATATATTTATTAATTTATTTTTCTTTAAAGTATATTATAATTTAAAATCATAACTTTGCAAATACTTTTTTGTAAAATATTGATATTTTTTTGCATTTAAGTTAAAATGTTATATGAAATCATTAGATATGAAAGGGAAAAGTTATGGATATGCTAATTTCTCCGTCAATTCTGGCAAGCGATTTTTCACGCCTTGGCGAAGAGGCACAGCGAATGGAAAACTGTGGTGCTGATTGGCTACATATAGATGTTATGGACGGTCACTTCGTGCCGAATATCACCCTCGGTGCACCGATAGTCAAAGCTCTGCGCAAAAGAACAAACCTTATTTTTGATGTTCACCTTATGATAAGTGAGCCTCATAAATACGTTGAGGATTTTGTAAAAGCGGGTGCGGATATAATTACGTTTCACACCGAGTGCGACAGCGATATTGGTGAAACGCTCGACCTTATTCACTCACTCGGCTGTAAGGCAGGTCTTGCAATAAAGCCGAATACACCTGCTTGCGCTGTGTTCCCGTACCTCGAAAAGCTTGAAATGGTGCTTGTTATGACGGTTGAGCCCGGCTTTGGCGGCCAGTCATTTATGCCCGATACCTGCCCGAAACTAACGGAGATCAAGCAGGAGTGTAAAGGTAAAAACCTTTCCGTTCACCTTCAGGTGGATGGTGGTATAGGCGAAAAAACGGTTGCGGTTGCAGCCACAGCGGGTGCAAATGTGTTCGTTGCAGGCAGCGCAGTCTTCGGTGCGGACAACCCCGAAGAGGCAATTACGCTTATCAGAACCATTGCCCAGGACAGTTGCAACTGAAAATATAACTTCGCATCCCCTGAATATACAGCTGTATATTCAGGGGAGCATTTTTTTGCCGAAAAACAGCATTTTTAACCGTGGAAAGTAAAAAGCTTGACAAAACAGGTGCTTAATATTCTTCGAAAGAATTAAAACGGCGATTTTTTCACATTTTTCACACGCTTTTCCACATTTGTAATATGAATAACTTTACACTACTTTTCGCAAAAATCAGTTTGGTTAACATTTATTTAATGAAAAAATGCGATAATTATGCACAAATTTATGTATAATCCGTTTTTGCTGAAGAAATACAATGTATATTTTTGGCTGATTGGAAAAAACTGTGTATTTTGCAAAAGAAAATGAAGAAATTTTGTTTAAGATGCAAGGGGTGAATATATGTCAATAGGGTAAAAAATTATATTTTTAAGGGTCGACATGTAAAGTTTAGTTCTTTACAGGTCGACCACACGATTTTCAATATTTAGTTTTAACTTTAAGCAAACCGCAAAATGATGTGGTGTAAAGGTGTTTGCTTTTCAGAATTCGGCTTTATCTATAGGCATTGTAGCGTATGCATTAAGGTTCAAATCGGCTTTTTTACCCGAAATATACTCAAAATAGCCCTGTGCGCCTACCATTGCGGCGTTGTCACCGCAGAGTTTCAGTTCGGGATAATACAGCTCTACGCCCATTTCTTTGCTCAATTTATCAAACTCGCTTCTGAGTACGGAATTTGCTGAAACACCGCCTGCAAGTACTACTTTTTTTGCGTCTGTTTTTTCAATAGCCTTTTTCATATTTGCTGTCAGACAACCTACAACAGCGTGAATATACGATGCACCGAAATCCGCAATATTGATTTCTTCACCTTTTTGCTTGGCGTTGTGTATTGCGTTTACAGCGGAGGTCTTAAGACCCGAAAAGCTGAAATTCATTTCACTGCCGTCAACCTTGGGCCTGGGGAATTTGTAGGCATTCGGATTGCCGTTTTTTGCCTCTCTGTCAAGGTTTAATCCGCCGGGGTAGGGAAGACCAAGGGCACGTGCCGCTTTGTCCATACATTCGCCTGCGGCATCGTCCATAGTCCTGCCTATAATTTCAAACTCCGTGTAGCTTTTTACGTTTACAATGTGGCTATGACCGCCGGAAACAACAAGTGAAAGAAACGGGGGCTCTAATTCAGCGTGTGTTATGTAGTTTGCAGCAATGTGTGAACGCAGATGGTGCACGGGCACAAGCGGCAGACCGCTTGAAAGTGAAAGCCCCTTTGCGAAATTCACGCCTATTAGAAGCGCACCAATCAAACCCGGTGCGTATGTAACCGCAACAGCCTCGATATCGTTTAATGTGCATTCTGCCTTTTCAAGTGCCTGCTGTACAACACCGCTGATAGCTTCAGCGTGCATACGCGAAGCAATTTCGGGTACAACACCGCCGTAAACTATGTGTGCATCAACCTGTGAGGCGATGATGCTCGATAAAACCTTTCGTCCGTCCTCAACAACTGCTGCTGCAGTTTCGTCGCAGGAGGATTCAATTGCAAGTATCTTCATTGTTGTTATCTCCGTTTATTTTCTTTGTCATCAGCACGGCGTTTTCTGTGGGCTTCTCGTAAAAATTCTTTCTTACGCCTACTGTTTCATATCTGTTTGCGCTATACAGTCTTATTGCCGCATTATTACTCTCTCTTACTTCAAGCGTTATACTTTCACAGTTTCTGCTCTTTGCCTGTGTTTCGGCAGTATCAAGCAGTTTTCTGCCAATGCCGAAACGTCTGAAATCGGGGTGCACTGCAACGTTTGTAATATCCGCTTCGCCACATATCTCAATAATGCCGATATAGCCTGAAACTCTGCCGAAGGTCAAAGCTGTGAGAAAGTGTGCGTTTTCGTTTTCCAGCTCGTCTTTGAGCGCATTTTCGCTCCACGGCAGGGAAAAGCACAGCCTTTCAATTTCTGCAATTTCACAAATGTGCTCTTCTTTCATCGGTACAATTACCGTACCTTTTTGTATAACCGTTTTCAGAACACCGTCAAGCGCTTGATGGATTTGATTTGCACAGCGGTCATATATTTCCTGATTTCCGCCGTAAGGGTCGCTTATACCTTCACCAAGCACAAACAGCCTGTCTTTATCAACATAAGGTGTAAGCGCATTGTAATGCGAAGCACCGAGGCAGAAGATAAGACTGTCATCAAGCTCGTAAGGGCTTAAACTCCGCGCTTTGTGTGTGGATATGTCAACACCAAAGTTTCGTGCGGCGTTGACAGAGTTTGCTGATACCTCATCGCCTGCAAAGGCGGCAAGCCCTGCGCTTGTTACCTCAATGCCATTTATATTAAGTTTTTGCAGTTTATCTTTAAACAGACCCTCTGCCAACGGACTGCGGCAGGTGTTGCCTGTGCAGACAAAAATTACTTTCATTTTGTTTATCTCAATTCGTCGTTATAAACGGCTCTTTCGCCGCCTGTGAATTTCGGTCTTGTACGTGCAGCGATAATGATTGCTTCGCCGATTTTCCTTGTTTCAAGGCGTACGGGTACAGCAACCTCTTTAAGGTGCATACCGATGAGCACACCGCCAATGTCAATGCCTGCGTGTGCCTTTATGTCTTCAACCGCTACCGGGCTTTCAAGTGCGCCGTAAAGTGCGGTTGCAAATGAGCCGCCTGCCTTGGGCTGGGGTACTGCGTTTACCTGAGTGAGGCCGAATTTTTCCATTGCCGCTTCTTCAAGAATTACGGCACGGTTGATGTGCTCGCAGCACTGTGCGGCAAGATAAATTCCATTTTCCTTTGCGGCAGGGAGTATGCCGTCAAGTATAGCTTTGCCTGTTTCTGGTCCCGAATGTGAGCCGAGGTCAAAGCCCTGCACCTCACTTGTCGAACAACCGATAAGGAGCACCTGACCGGGCTTCATACCTGCCCTTTCAATAAGCTCCTTTGCGGCTGAATAGCTTTGTTTTGTTATAAGTTCAAGTTCCATTTTATATTATCCTTTCGCATCGTACCAGGTCTTGCCTGCGCTTACATCGGCAAGCATTTTAACCTTGAGTGATACAGCGTTTTCCATTTCTTCTTTGAGAATTGATTTTACTTTTTCTGCTTCGCTTTCGGGTGCTTCTATAATCAGTTCGTCGTGCACCTGCATGATAAGCTTTGCTTTCAGCTTTTCGGCTCTGAGTCTGTCATAGACCCTGACCATTGCTATTTTGATTATATCTGCTGCCGTGCCCTGAATAGGCATATTGCGTGCAACTCTCTCACCGAAGGCACGAAGCATACCGTTGGAGTTGTTGAGCTCGGGCAGGTATCTGCGGCGATTGAACAGGGTTTTAACGTATCCCGTTTCCTTTGCGGTTTCGACAACTCTGTTCATATAGCTGTCAACGCCCGAGTAGTGGTGAAGATAGCCCTTTATATAAGCATCTGCTTCTGCTCTTGTAACGCCTATATTCTGCGCAAGCGAGAAAGCGCCTATGCCGTAAACAATGCCGAAATTGACAGCTTTTGCGCGGCTTCTCATAAGCGGAGTAACCATATTCAGCGGCATATTGAATACCTGCGAAGCGGTGATAGTGTGTATATCGTCTCCCGAATTGAAGGCTTCAATCATTGTCTTATCGTCGGCAATGTCGGCAAGCACACGCAGTTCAATCTGCGAATAGTCTGCATCAACAAGTACACAGCCCTGCTTTGCTCGGAAGAACTTTCTCATTTCTCTGCCAAGCTCTGTGCGAACGGGAATGTTCTGTAAATTCGGCTCGGTCGATGAAATTCTGCCAGTACGTGTTTCGGTCTGATTGAGCGTGGAGCGGATTCTGCCGTCGCTCTCTATTGCCTTTATAAGTCCCTCACAGTAGGTGGATTTAAGCTTTGCCCACGTGCGGTATTCAAGAATTTTTGCAACAACGGGGTAATCGGCAGCCAACTTTTCAAGCTGTTCAGCGTTGGTGGAGTAACCGCTTTTTGTCTTTTTCTTTGCAGGTAAACCTAACTTTTCAAAAAGTGCTTCGCCCAGTTGCTTGGGGGAGTTGAGGTTGAATTCATATCCTGCCTCGTCATATATTTCCTGCGTAATTTTGTTTATGTCTTCCTCAAGCGCTTTACCGAATTCGGTTATGCCGTTTCGGTCAACCTCAAAGCCTGTTGATTCCATATCGGCAAGCACACGTGCAAGCGGAATTTCAATGTCAAGCAGTAATTCGGTCTGACCGTTTTCTTTAAGTTTTTCACTCAGCTTTTCTTCAATCTTTTTCAGCAGCCAGCAGGCAACGGCAGGGGATTTCTCGTCTTCGTCGGCGGGTAAATCCACGCCGTATTCCATGGCAAGTCTTGAAACAGAATAGTCGTTTGAAGCAGGGTTTAAAATATATCCTGCGAGCTGTGCGTCGAAGGTGACGTTCTTCAGTTCAATTCCGTTTTCTTTTGCGAAGGCAAAGGCAGATTTTGAATCGTCGGTTATTTTTGCGAGTGTTTCGTCCTCGAAAAGCTCTTCAACAAGGCTCATAAAACACAGGTTAAGCGCAGAAAGATGGGTGGTTTCGTTTCCGTTGCGGATATATATACCCGTAACCTCATCAGCCTGCTTTTCAAGCGTGAAATATACCTTGCCGTTTTCTTTGATTGCGGCGATGAGAGCTGAAACATTGTCACATTCCGTGCAGACATACTTTTCTTTCGGCTCGTCTGTTTTGATTGCAGGTGCCGCCTTGGGGTCAAGGTGCAGTCGCTCAATCATGCTGAACATTTCAAGCTCGGTAAGCAGCTTAACGCACTCAAATGCGTTGGGTGTGCCGACAATATAATTTTCGTAATCCGTTTCGATTGGGGCCTCACGGCTGATTGTGCCGAGCGTACGGCTTAAAAAAGCCATATCTTTGTCAGCAATAAGCTTTTTTCGAACAGAATCTTTTATATCTATTGTATCAATATTTTCATAGATATTATCAATGCTTGAGAAGTTTTTGATAAGCTCGCCTGCAGTCTTTTCGCCTATACCTGCAACACCGGGAATGTTGTCCGAGCTGTCGCCCTGAAGTGCCTTGATTTCAATCAGCTGCGGCGGTGTGACACCGTAGGTTTCGGCTATTTTTGCTTCGTCATACTTAATAGTCTGCGGCTTGCCCATCTTTGTCGCGGTGAGCAGTACATTTACCTTTTGGTCAACAAGCTGTAAGGAGTCACGGTCACCCGTTGCAATAAAGCACTCATCACCGTCTTTGCAGGCGGCGGCAAGCGTGCCCAGGATATCGTCTGCCTCCCAGCCCTCTTTTTCAAGCAACGTGTAGCCGAGTGCACGGAGCAGTTCCTTGAGTGGTGGCATCTGTTGGGCTAATTCGGGTGGCATACCCTTGCGCTGTGCCTTGTAGCCGTCATACATCTTGTGGCGGAAAGTGGGTGCTTTTACGTCAAAGGCAATAGCTACACCGTCGGGCTTAACCTCGTCTGTCAGGCGAAGAAGAATAGACATAAAGCCGTATATTCCGTTTGTGAATTTGCCGTCTTTTGTGGTCAGCAGCTTTATTCCGTAAAATGCACGGTTTAAAATACTGTTGCCGTCAATAACCATCAGCTTCATATTTTTTCTTCCTCCGTTTGACTGTGAGTTTCAAATGTGATAATATATTAAATCGTTAAGATTAGTTTCCAAGGTTAAGATTAAATTTCAAAGGTGATTTTTTGTTAGTTGGTAAAATTGATTGGAAGGGATGTGCCGCACTTGCACCTATGGCAGGTGTTGCGGACAGAGCCTTCCGTGAAATATGCGCCGAATTCGGTGCAGGCTATACCGTAACCGAAATGGTAAGCGCAAAGGGGCTGTGCATGTGCGACCATAAGTCGAGAGAGCATCTTAAAATAAGCGATGTTGAGCGCCCCTGTGCCGCACAGCTTTTCGGTGATGACCCCGAATTTATGGCAAAGGCGGCAGTAAAAGCACTTGAATTCAAGCCTGATGCAATTGATATAAATATGGGCTGTCCTGCACCGAAAATTGCAGGTAACGGCGGAGGGTCTGCGCTGATGAAGCAACCCGACCTTGCCGAAAAAATTGTTGAGGCGGTTGTAAAAGCCGTGGATTTACCCGTAACGGTAAAAATGCGTATCGGCTGGGATATGGAAAATATAAACTGTGTTGACCTTGCTAAACGCTGTGAAAACGCAGGCGCATTGGCTATAACCGTGCACGGCAGAACAAAGGTGCAGATGTATGCTCCGCCCGTTTTGCCTGAATATATCAAAGCGGTTGCCGAAGCTGTAAATATCGACGTTATAGCCAACGGCGATGTTACCGACGGTTTGACTGCATATAAAATGATGCAGGAAACGGGCTGTAAAGCCGTAATGGTCGGCAGAGGTGCACTCGGCAGACCATGGGCTTTTGAGCAGATTAACGCTTATATCGAGCGTGGAGAAATAATCCCCGAGCCGAGCGTTGAAAAGCGAATGGAAGTAATGCTAAGGCATATTCAGATGCTCTGTGAATATAAGGGCGAAAAGGTAGGCATGCTTGAAGCACGCAAACACGCCGCCTGGTATATGAAGGGCATACGGGGTGCCGCAGCCCTGCGTCGTGAAATCTGTGAATTAACCGTTATAGACGATATAAAACGAATAGCTGAAAAGGTAATTGCAACAGCCGAGTAAAACGGCTGTTGCTTTTTTATTATTCTTCGGTTGGGGAAGTTGCTGTGTTTTCTTGTTTTTCTTCCTCTGCAAGCAGCTTTTCCTCTCTCTTCTGTGCGAGAGTTTTAAGGTCGGCGTTGCTTGCCTTGCCTTTTCTCTTCTTATCTTTTTTTGTTTCTTCGGGGAAAAAATCCACGCCCTCAATGGGCTTCGGGTTTCTCTTGTATTTGAGTGTAAGAGTAATGAGCATAACCAGGAAAATTGCCGCAACGACAATTGAGAGCAGCTGTGAAACGCGAAGGGAAGTTGAGCCGATGTACAGGCTGTCCGTACGGAAGCCTTCAATAATTGCTCTGCCAGTGCCGTAAAGCAGACCGTATGTCAGGAAAAGCTGACCGCTGAAGCGGCGGCACTTTTTGTAAATGAAAAGAAGAACAAAGAACGAGCCCAGACACCACAGCGACTCGTAAAGGAAGGTCGGGTGAACGGGGGAGTAGGGGTCAACCGTTACGCCAAGCTCTGCAAGCTCATCCTTGTGGTCAACAAGATAGATTGTGGTCTTTTCGCTAATCATACCCCAGGGCATATTTGTGTTTGAACCGAAGGCTTCCTGGTTTGCAAAGTTGCCCCAGCGGCCTATACCCTGGCCTATAAGCAGGCTCATGCCTGCACAGTCAAGGAGATTATAGAAGTTGAGCTTGTTGAACTTACAGACAATAAATGCCGCAATAAGTGCGCCGATTATACCGCCATAAATCGCAAGACCGCCACGCCATATCTGAAAAACTTCATCAAGGTGCTCTGCATAATATTCCCAGCGGAAAATTACATAGTAAAGTCTTGCACCTAAAATACCGCCGAAGGTGCCTGCGATAAGCACGTCAATCATTTTGTCAAGGTTCATTTTCCACTTGTAGGCTACTCTTCCGCCCCACAGGACAGCGAGCAAAAAGCCGAAAGCTATAATTGCGCCGTACCAGCGGATTGTGATATCCTTGCCGAAAAGGCTGAACTGGGCGAGAATTGAGCTGACCTCTATTCCTTTGTCAAGAAACGAAAAATATACGGTTGTCGAATCCATAGTTTACACTTCCTTTTGCTTCTTATTCTATAGGCTTGATTACCGAAAGTGCGCAGTATTCTTCACGCATACACTTGTCGAGAACCTCTTTTATATCGCTGAGAGTGAGTGAACGGAAAATTTCAATGTCCTCAAATACGCCTACCTTATCAAAATGTGCTCCGACAAGGTCGTTTGCAATTTCGTCGATGTCATTGAAACTCATAACCGTTCTGCCGTAAAGCTTGCGACGCATACGCTCGAAGTTTTCTTCGTCGATGCCTTCTTCACGCATCTTTTTAATCTGCGCTTTGATTTGTCTTGCGGTTTCCTCGGGGTCCTTACTTTCGCCGCTGAATATCGTTGCGCCGTAGCCAAAGCCTGTGAACTGCTCAAAGCCGAAGCTTGTGTTGATAAGGCCCTGTTCAAGCAGGCTGTTGTAAAGCTCTGAGGTTGTGCCTGCAAGCAGCTCGAGAAGAACGTCTGCTGCGATTTTCTGCTTAAGGCTTCTCTTGGGCAGACCGTAGCTTTCCTTGAAACCGAGTGAGAATATGGGAGCGGAAACGGAGAGCTTTTCTTCAATATAATCCTGAACTATTGCTTCGGGCTCATCGTGAGGCTTACGCTCAAATTTGAACTCTTCGCTGGGCTTGAGAAATTCGTCACATATTTTGATAATATCGTCGATTTCAACATTACCCGCAACGGCAAGCACCATATTATTGAGGTTGTAGAAATTGTTATAGCAGTCGTAAAGTGTCTGTGCCGTAATTTCGGCAATAGATTCAACCGTGCCTGCAATATCAATTCTTACGGGATGGCTGTGGTAAAGCGCACGAAGGAGATTAAACAGTACCTCCCAGTCGGGAACATCCTTGTACATCGTGATTTCCTGACCGATGATTCCCTGTTCTTTTGCAACTGTCTGCTCTGTAAAATAAGGTGACTGAACAAAGTCAAGCAGAATTTTTAAGGATTCGTTGAAATCACCCGTGCAGGAGAAAAGGTAGCAGGTGGTGTCGAACGAGGTGTAGGCGTTTGCGCTTGCACCCGTCTTGGCGTAGCGTGCAAAAGCGTCAAGGTCTTCACTTTCGAAGAGTTTGTGCTCGAGGAAGTGTGCCGTACCCTCGGGAATGTCGGCAATAGTGCCGTCTGCGGTGAGGATTTTTGTGTCAATAGAGCCGTAGTTTGTGCCGAATACAGCATAAGCGCCTGCGTAACCGGGCTTTGGAAAAACGTAGATGTTAAGTCCCGTCGGGTGCTCTATGTGGTAGCACTTTTCGTCAAGCAACTCGTTTTTTATTTCGTTAATCTTAATGCTCACTTTTCTTCCCTCCTTATTCCTCGTCGTCCTGCGTACCTGTGCCCGCAAGCATATATATCGTGTCAAGAGTTACATTCTGTGCCGCAGCAATAACCTGCTCGCGCGTAACGGCCGAAATCAGCTTTGCATATTCTTCGGGGGTCATAATCTCGCTGTCGAGCATCTGTCCACTATACCAACGGTCAAGACCTTCAGGTGTGTCACCAACTCCGTTTATAAGGTTTGTAAGACCTTTGATTGATGATTCGTATTCATCGTCTGTAAAGTTGCCGTTCTTGATATCCTCAAGCTGCTGCAGAATAGCGTCCGTAGCCTTCTGCTCGTTTTCGTTTTCAATACCGCTTTGTACCATGATCAGACCCTTGGCACGGTTGAATGCCGCAGAGCAATAGTAGCAAAGGCTCATTTTTTCACGGACATTGTTAAAGAGCTTTGAATAAACGCCGCCGCCGAAAATATCGCACATAACCTTGATGGCAACGTAGTTGTCTTCGCAGTCGGTCATACCTGCTCTCATACCCATAACGAGCTTGCCCTGTTTTACGGGGAGCTCTTCACGGATTTTCTTTGATTCGTCAGCCGAAACAATAAACTCCGTGTGAAGTTCTGCAAGATCGGAGCGGTCAATTTCAGCAAATTTCTCAGCAATTTTTTCTTTAAGAGGTTCTGCATCCATACTGCCCGTAATGCCTATATATACCTTTGCGGTGCTGAGCATATTTTTCCAGGCTGCAGTAACGCTTTCGGGTGTAACAGCCTTTATATCCTCGATCTCACCGCTTCTGCTGAGGGCGTAAACCTCGTTTTCGCACATTATCTGCGTGCAACGCTTGAGTGCATAATAGCGCTTGTCGTTGAGTTCGCTTTCAATCTGCTCAATCATAAGGCGCTTTTCGCGCTCGACATCCGCCTCGCAGAATCTGCCGTCTGCAAGGTTTGGCTCAAAAATAAGGTCAAGCAAAAGCTCAGCAGCCTTTTCTGAAATCTTTTCATCGCTGAGCGAAAATCTATCCTCAAGAGCGGTTACGCGAAGCGTTATGACCTGGCTTTCGCCGTCTTTCGAAACGCCTGCGGAAACCATTGCACCGTAAAGCGAAGCCAGGTGCTTGTTCATTTCGGTAAGTGTCGGATATTTTTTGCAGGTGCGCTTAAGAAGGCCGGGAATAAGCGCATTCACCGCCGCATCCTTGCCAAGCGGCAGGGCGAAATTTGCCGTGATAATAGCAACCTTGAAATTTGATTTTGTGTCAACACTGCATATATCCAGCCCGTTGACAGGGGAGGAGAGAGCAAAAGAATAATTCATTTTCCGCCGTTCCTTTCAAAAATAATTGCATTGAACAATATTAACCTATTTTAATCAGACTTATTATACCACATATTTTAATATAATCCACATAAATATATAAATATTTTATTAAATATTAAAAACTCATAAAATTTATATTTTTTGTTGTAAAAAGAAACTATGCAATGTATAATAAATAAGATATACAGATTGGAGTGAATTTTCCTTGAATTTTACCTACCACGAAAAATCAGGCACACATACAGGTTTCTGCCTTGTAAAATCGTGCGAGAAAAAAACAAACAAAAACGGCGGCGCATATCTTGACCTTGTTCTCAGCGACAAGAGCGGTGAGATTAACGCAAAACTCTGGAATTACGATGAAAATATCCACGGCTTCTATCAGCCCAACACACTTGTCAAGGTGCAGGGCACAATAAATAAATTCAACGATGTTGACCAGTTCCGTGTGGACAGAATCCGTGCGGCTATTCCTGCCGACGGTGTAAGGGTAGAGGACTTTGTTGCCGGTGCCGTCTATTCGGGCAAGGCTATGTTTGACGAGCTTGTTTCAATTGCAGAAGCCTTTTCCGACAACGAGCTTTCCCTGCTTGTTAAAACAATCCTCACCGAAAACGAGGAAAAGCTGCTTTACTATCCTGCTGCTTTCAAACTTCACCACGCTATGAGAAGCGGTCTGCTTCAGCACACGCTTTCGATAGTCCGTTTGGCGCAGAGTATCTGCAAAATTTATCCCTTTGTCGATGCGGATTTGCTGCTTGGCGGTGCAATGCTTCATGATATTGCAAAGCTCGACGAGCTCGTTGCAAACGAAACGGGTATAGCATCGGGCTACAGCGTTGAGGGTACACTCCTCGGCCACCTTGTAAAGGGTGCAATGCTTGTTGATAAAACTGCAGAGCGTCTTGGCGTCAGCCACGAAAAGGCTGTTCTGCTCGAGCATATGCTCATTTCCCACCACGGCGACCCTGAATTCGGTGCGGCGGTAAGACCGCTGTTTATCGAGGCGGATATACTTGCTGCCCTTGACAGGCTTGATGCACGAATTGTTGAAGTGAATTCTGCAGTCAACGGTGTTGAACAAGGTGCATTTTCAACCCGTCAGTGGGCACTTGACAACAGAGCTTTCTACAACCATGGCAGAGTGGATGTTACAAAAGAAACAGATTTAGGTCTGGACAAATAAAGGGAGAGTATTATGGATTGGACTGAAATTATTATTACCGTTGATGCTAATGACCTTGATAAGGCTGCGGCAATTGCGCAGGTGCTTGTGCCCGGCGTTTATATCGAGGATTACCGCACCCTTGAGCAGGAAGCTTTTGAAATTGCAGGCATAGACCTTATTGATGAGGACCTGCTTGCAAAGGACCGCACAAAGGGACTTATACATATCTATATTTCGCCCGAGGATAACCCTGCCGAAGCTACAGCCTTCCTCACGGAGCGTTTTGCGGCTGAAAAAATTCCTTATGAGATGAATACAAACATCTGCCGCAATGAGGATTGGGAAAACAACTGGAAGGCATATTTCAAGCCTATGGAAATAGGCGAAAAGCTGCTTATCCGTCCCCTTTGGATTGACGATTACGATGCCAACGGCAGAGCGGTGCTTTCAATTGAGCCGGGTCTTGCCTTCGGCTCGGGCACTCACGAAACAACACGCCTTTGCCTTGAGGCGCTTGAGCCTTATATTAACGAAAACGTAAATATGCTCGACGTTGGTTGCGGCAGCGGCATTTTAAGCGTTGCATCTCTTCTGCTTGGTGCTAAAAAGGCTGTCGGTGTCGATATTGATGCTCTTGCCGCAAAAACCGCCCGTGAAAACGGCGAGGTAAACGGCTTTACAGAGCCGAAGTACACCGTTTATAAGGGCAACCTTGCCGATATGGTTTCGGGCAAATTTGAGGTTATTGCCGCAAACATCGTTGCGGATATCATTATCCTCTTCTCCTCACAGGTCGGTGAATTTCTTGCTGACGGCGGTGTTTTCATTGCTTCCGGTATTATCAAACCCCGTGAGCCCGAAGTGCTTGAAGCCTTCGAGAAAAATGGCTTTGAAGTCATAGCCCGTCACGATAAAAACGATTGGCTGTGCTTTGAGTGCAAAAAGAGATAAAAGCCCAATAAAAAACACGGCACACTTCTTTGTGAAGTGTGCCGTTTGCTATATAATCTTACTTTTCAAATCCGTATTCCGAAATAATTTCTTTTACCTTTTCGCAGGTGAGGGTGAATACATTTTCGCCCATTGTTTTAATCAGCTTGCTGTCCTGCTCGCAGAGCATTGCAAAGCTTTCGCCGACTGCCTTTGCAACATATCTGTTCTTCTTGACGGCAAGGTAGTAGAAACTGACTGCCGCACCGTTTGAGATGCTGTTATAGTAATCGGGTGCTTTGGCTTTTATAACGTCATACATTGCCTCTGTTGCACTTGTGGAAAGCATCGGGCATAGTTCGTTAAGGAGCGTGTATTCCGCACAGAAAAGCATCAGCGTGAGAAGCTGTACTTTAACTTCTTCGTCTGCCGCCGTATTGCGTACATACTTGTTCAGCTCTTCGCCCAGGTCGTCGCTGTCGGGCGAAATAGAGGCAAGCCTTGCACCGAGTGCCTTTGCCTTGCGAGAGTTGCCGTTGACAATGTTTCTGCGCATTTCCTCTGCAAGAGCAAAAAGGTCGCCGCCGTCCGCTTCGTCATCGCCGCCTTTGAAAATTTTAATATCGCTGTCGTCGTGCATAGTGAAAATCCTTTATATTAAAATATTGGTTCCTTATGCGTTACTTTCTGCTTTTTTCTGCAAACGCTTCATCTTTGCCTTGTAGCCGAGGAAAGCACTCAGCTGCTGCTGGGGAATTTCAATTCCGCCGACACCAACTGCTGTGGGGGAGTACATTCCGTGGAAATCGCTGCCGCCTGTCATAAGAAGCTTCTTTTCCTTGGCAATTTTTGTAAGCTCGGCAATGTCCTCTGCGCTGTGGCAAGGGTGCCAGACTTCTATGCCGTGAAGGCCTGCTTCAACAAGCTCGTCAATAAGGTGAGCACACTTGGAATGAGCGGGGTGGGAGAGTATCGCTATACCGCCTGCCGCACGAATCTGCTCGATAACCTCCTTGGGCTCGGGGAACTGCGGACGGACGATAACATTTGTCTCACTTTCGGGTGAGAAAAGCTCGCGATATACTTTGCCGTAAAGCTCGGTTGTAATTGCACACTCCATAAGTGCGTGCATAATGTGCTGCTTAAATACATTGGTTGAGCCTGTGGCGCATTTGAGAACAAGGTCGGGTGTGATGGGGTAGCGCTGGGCTGTTTTGAGTATCATATACTGGCTTGCCTTCTTGCGCGAGAGCGAATTGCGGCGGCAAAGACCTTCAAGCCTGTCAGGGCTGTCCGGCTGGTAGCAGAGTATATGTACCTCGGTCTGAGTTGCGCTGTCAAACGCAGAAATCTCAACACCGGGTATTACGTTTACCCCGTGCCTTTCACCAATTATTTTACCGCGTACCGTACCCGCAAGACAGTCATGGTCTGTAATTGCGATTGTGTCGATACCTTTCTTTTTTGCCAGAACTATCAGCTCGTCAATGCCCATTGAGCCGTCTGATAATTTGGTGTGACAATGTAAATCCGCTGTCAAAAAATGACCCCCTTTGATGTGGAGAAGTGGTGCTTTTGCAAACAGTAATCCGCTGTTAATTGCTGTTCACAAAAGAAAAGGGTTGAAAAAATAGCCCATTAAAGCGATAATAACCTATTCTCAATTATTGTAAACCATTTTTCTGAAATTTTCAAGAAAAAATTGAGTATAAATCAATATTTTTTTGTTATCACGGTATATTGGATAAAATAAAAAACGGCAAATTTCTCTTTTGAAAAATTGCCGTTTTTTGTGTGCTTTTTATTGTGGGTTTTGAGAAAAAAGCAGTGCTTATTTTTTTCCGCCTTCGACAATATCATCTGCTTTGAAAACGCTTACAACAGTCATTATAAGAATTTTAAGATCAAACAACAGACTCTGCATTTTAATGTATTCCCGGTCCATATGTACCTTTTCTTCGTCGCTGACACGGTCTCTGCCGTTAATCTGTGCCCAGCCTGTAAGACCCGGGCGCACGGAATAGACACCGGCATCACGGCGAAGATTATGTATTTCGCCCTCTTCGGTAATCAGCGGTCGGGGACCGACGAAACTCATATCGCCCTTGAGGATGTTGAAAAGCTGAGGAAGTTCATCAATACTTGTTTTGCGGAGTATCCTGCCAAAGCCTGTGATTCTGTCATCTGCCTCGGTAAGTTCACTCGTGGCGGCAACTCTTGTGCCGTTTTTCATTGTGCGGAACTTGTAAATAGTAAATTTTTTCATATCCTTGCCGATTCTCTCCTGCTTGTAAATAACGGGAGAGCCGTCGGAAATAAGGATAATAAGGGCAATCACCAAAAACAACGGAAAGAGCAGAATGCAGGCAAAAAGCGACGCTGCAAAATCCAACAATCTTTTCATTTTCGGTATTACCTCCTTTATAAAATAATATTACTTTCTTCTATTAGTTAATCATATTCTTTTTCCACTTGCCGCTCTGAACGTAAATTGCACCGATAATGATGCCGCCTAATGAGGCAAAGCCCATTGCGAGTGCAACGCCGTCAAAGCCCAACTCCATAACTTTTACCAGGAAATAAGCAAGCGGAACTCTTATGATTATGCTGTTGCACACTGCGTTGATAAGGGCAATGTATGTGCTGCCTGCCGCAATTGCAAGACCATTCATACAGAACATTATGGTTGCGAACAGATAGTCATAGGAAATAAGTTTAATATATCGTGCACCTGTTTCAATTACCTCGGGTTCGCTGTCAAAAAGTCTGATGAGGAATTCGGGGAAGAGATTAACAACGGCAAAAACAACAATTGAAATTGCAAACGCCATTATCATACCCGTATTCATCGTCTTTTTGGCTCGGTTGTATTCACCTGCACCTATATTCTGACCCGCCATCGAGGAAATTGCGCTGCTCATTGCAAGACCGGGAAGAATTGCAAACGAGTTGATTTTACCGCCTATACCCTGGCATGCTGAGGCAACCTCTGCGTTGGGCAGGGAGTTTACAAGAGCAGTAAGTGTAAGGAACGAAAGGGAAACAACGAGGCTCTGAATAGAGGAGGGCAGACCAATCTGCATAAGAGGTCGGAGCTTTTCCTTGCTGATTTTAAAATCATTGAGCTTATATTCGGCAAAGAAATTTTTCTTTACAAGGTAAATAAGCGAAATAATTACGCTCAGTGCCTGTGCGGAAATTGTTGCCCAAGCTGCACCTGCAGAAGCCATATTGAACTTGCCGACGAGAATAAGGTCGAGCACAACATTTGTAATTGCGGCGATAAGCACAAAGTAGAGCGGCCTTTTTGAATCGCCCATTCCTCGCAGAACGCCGCTTATGGCGTTGTAGAGGAACATGAACACCATACCGCCCATGCAGATGTTGTAGTAATCCGCAGCCTCGCCGTAAGCTGAGGCAGGAGTGTTGAGCAGGGTGAGAAACGGGTCGCACAGGAACATCATTACAGCTGTCAGAACAACGGCAAGAATCATATAAAGCGTGGTCATAGTTCCGATCGTTTTACGCTGCTCGCCGAACAGCTTTTGTCCGCCGTACTGTGCTATAAGAACTGTTCCGCCAACGGAAAGGCCCATTGCCGCACCGGTTACCAGAATGTTTATCTGGCTGCCTATGGAAACACCGGTTATGCCTGCTTTTCCGCAGAACTGACCGACTATTATCATATCCGCAACGCTGTAAAGCGCCTGAAGAAGATTGGAAAGCAGGAAGGGTGTGGCAAACTTGATAAGTTGCTTGCTTACACTACCCTGCGTTAAATCCTTGTGAAAGTTATCAGCCAACGTTTTCCGCCTCCTTGGGTTTCTTCATAGTGAGCGCAATGCGCTTCTTTGCGGTGTCAACGCTGACAACCCATACGGTGACAATGTCACCGACGGTGAGTACTTCGGAAGGATGCTTGATGTATCTGTCTGTAATGCGTGAAATGTGAACAAGGCCATCCTGATGAACACCGATATCGATAAATGCGCCGAAGTCAATAACGTTTCTGACCGTGCCTTTAAGCTCCATACCGGGCTTGAGGTCGTTCATATCCATAACGTCTGTCAGAAGCATCGGGGGCGGAAGCTCGTCTCTCGGGTCTCTGCCCGGTCGGAGCATTTCCTTTACAATATCGTTGAGTGTGGGAACGCCGATTCCGAGCTTTTCTGCAACCTTATCGGAGCCTTTTTCTTCAACCTTCTGTGCAAGGTCAATTATTTTGCCTGCCTTGACATCCTTTAAATCATAACCGCAGATATCGAGAAGCTCCTTTGCTGCGTCATAGCTTTCGGGGTGAACGCCCGTGTTGTCAAGCGGATTCTTGCTTTCCGCAACTCGCAGGAAGCCGGCACATTGTTCGTATGCCTTTGCACCGAGCTTGGGAACTTTTTTGAGCTGTGCTCTGCCTGTGAATGCGCCGTTTTCCTCTCTGTAAAGAACAATGTTCTTCGCTACCGTTGAGTTGATACCCGAAACCCTTGTCAGAAGTGAGGGGGAAGCAGTGTTAAGGTCAACGCCTACGTTGTTAACACAGTCCTCAACAACGCCGTCAAGCGCGTTGCTCAGTTCCTTCTGCGGCATATCGTGCTGATACTGGCCAACGCCGATAGCCTTCGGGTCAATTTTGACAAGCTCTGCAAGCGGGTCCTGCAGGCGTCTTGCAATTGAAACTGCACTTCTTAACGATACGTCGAACTGCGGGAATTCTTCTGCGGCAAGCTTAGAAGCGGAGTAAACCGAAGCACCGGCTTCGCTTACAACCATATACTTTGCCTTGCTTCCGATTTCCTTAAGCAGGTTTGAGGTGAAAATTTCTGTCTCCTTGGAAGCTGTACCGTTGCCGATTGCGATAATCTCAACGTTGTGCTTCTTTATAAGGCTTGCAACAGTCTGCTTTGCGGAGAGTTTTTGTGCTTCGGAATGTGTTACATAAATAACGCCCGTGTCAAGTACTCTGCCTGTTTCGTCAACAACTGCAACCTTACAGCCTGTCCTGTAGCCGGGGTCAAGACCGAGGGCTACCTTACCCTTTACGGGCGGCTGAAGCAGCAGGGGACGAAGGTTTGCAGCGAATACCTTTATAGCATCTGTATCTGCTCTTTCCGTGAGCATTGAGCGGATTTCACGCTCGATGGACGGCATTATAAGTCTTGTGTAGCTGTCTGCACCTGCATCTCTTACCGTATCGGTAAACAGAGAGCCTGTGTTTTTAAGTGTAACACTTGTGATAACACCGAGTGCTTTAGTAATGTCGAGTGTAACGTCAACCTTGAGGAAGCCTTCCTTCTCGCCTCTGTCGAGTGCAAGGATTCTGTGGTTGGCAATCTTGTTGACGGGCTCGGAATAATCGTAATACTGTGCGTAGACGCTGTCCTTTTCGGCGTCTGCCGCCTTTGAGCTTACAACGCCAACAACGCTGAAAAGGTTACGGATTCTGCGCCTTATGTCAGCGTTGTCCGAAATATCCTCGGCAATGATGTCCATCGCACCCTGAAGTGCTTCTTCCGCTGTAGAAACACCTTTTTCTTCGTTTATGTAATCTGCCGCCGCTTCTATTGCAGGGGTGTTCATAACCTCCTGAGCAAAAATCAGCTTTGCCAGCGGCTCAAGACCCTTTTCTCTTGCAACGCTTGCACGGGTCTTTCTCTTGGGTTTGAACGGACGGTAAATGTCCTCGATTTCCGCAAGTGTTTTGGCGCTTTCAAGTGCGGCTTCGATTTCTTCCGTCATCTTTTCCTGGTCGGTGATTGACTTTCTGACCTCTTCTCTGCGCTTGTCAAGGTTACGCAGGTATTCAAGTCTTTCGGAAATTTCACGCAGCACCTGGTCGTCAAGCGTGCCATGCGCCTCCTTGCGGTAACGGGCAATAAAGGGAATGGTGTTGCCCTCGTCAATAAGGCTTACGGTGTTTTCAACCTGCCATTTCTGCAGGTTGAATTCTGTGGTTAAAGCAGTAATGATGTCCACAAATTTTCTCCTTATGTAAAAACAAATTAAACTTCAAGTTTCATATCGCCGGGCTTAAGCCAGCCGAGCTTTCTCATGCACTGTGCAACTCCTGCGGCAATAACACCGGGAAGGACGAAATGGACAACAGCCATTTCGATAAGGGCAACCGTGGGCGTGACACCTGCGGTTGTCATAGCCTCAAAGCCCATAATTTGGCCGACAAGACCTGCCGTGCCCATGCCTGCGCCTGTTGAGTTGTTTACCATGCCAAGCAGGGCAGAGGATATCGGGCCTGTTACGGCGCTTGCGATAATTGCAGGCAACCATATAATCGGTTTCTTAACAATGTTGGGCATCTGGAGCATACTTGTGCCGATACCCTGTGCAACAAGACCTCCGAAGCCATTGTCACGGTAGCTTGCAATTGCAAAACCAACCATATTTGCACAACAGCCTGCAACAGCCGCACCTGCGGCAACACCGCTTAAACCCAGCGCAACACCGATTGCGGCGGAGCTTATGGGAAGTGTGAGGAATATACCCATAAGCACGGAAACAACAATACCCATCAGAATCGGCTGCTGCTCTGTGCCCCAGTTGATAAGACTGCCAAGCCAAGTCATAAACTGTGAAATGTATGGGCCTAAAAGCAGACCCGCAACCGCACCCGTACCAATTGTGACTATGGGAGTGAGGATTATATCAAGCTTTGTTTTGCCTGCAACAAGGTGACCAAGCTCAATTCCTACAAAGGCGGCAACAAATGCGCCCATAGGCTCGCCCGGGCCTGCGTAGGAAACGACTGCACCATCAATCATACCGCCGGCAAGAATTTTGGTTGCAAATGCACCTATCATACCCGTTGCAGCGGCGGAGAGGGTTACAAGCGGCTTTTCGCCGAATTTTGCTGCAACACCGCAGCCTATGCCAGCACCCATAAGCGAAGCTGCAATCTTACCTATTGCAAAGATGCAGGTGCCTATCTCATTGGGGATGGCGTTACCTATCTGCTGGAGAATGGTACCGATAATCAGCGTTGAAAAAAGGCCGAATGCCATACCGCTGAGACCGTCAATAAAAAGCTTGTTGAGAAATTTTTTGACTGCATTCATTTTATTTCGCCTCTTTTAATATCTTTTAAGCTGCCGTATATCTCTTCCTGTGAATTTGAGGGATATATAACTGCCTATGATTCGTGATGTAATTCGCTGTGTGTACTTGTCCTCAAGCTCGGCAGGTGTAAGGTTAGTGCTGATGATTGTGGGCTTGCCGCTGAGAATACGTGAGTTTATGATGTTGTAAACACAGCTGACGGTAAATTGCGTTGAAAACTCAACGCCGAGGTCGTCGATTATAAGCAGGTCTGTTTCGAATAGTTCTTTTTCAAAGGTACGCTCGTTGGGATTCTGCCTGCTGAAATGTTCTCTTTCAAGTTCGCCGAAGAGGTTGGGTGCGCTCGAGTAAATAACACCCATTCCTTTTTCTGTTACAACATTTGCAATGGCGAGCGAAAGGTGAGTTTTTCCGAGACCCGTTGCGCCGTGCATAAACAGGGAAGGGGATTTGAGCGAGAAATCGTTTGCGTAGTCCTCGCAGAATTTCGCGATTTCACCCATTCTCTTTTTCGGGCTGATTCCGTTGGCGTCTGCTGCCTCGGGATAAAAATCAAGCGAAAATTTTTCAAAGGTGGAGGCTCTCAACGGAGCGTGCTTTGAGATTTCATCTTTTGCCGTTTCAACCAACAATTTACGTTGGCAGTCGCATATACCGTTTTCTGTAACACCTGTGTCCTCACAAACGGAGCACACATACTGTGCTTCAAGATAGTTTTCAGGCAGTCCTGCTTCAACAAGAAGTTCCTTGCGCCTTTTCTGAGCGGCAAGGCTTTCTTTTGCAAGTGCTTCAACATACGACTTGCCGTCAGCGCCCTTTGCAAATGCGCCTATAACCTGTGCACCGCAGGCAGCAATCCTGCTCTGTATGTCAATAAGCTCAGTTATTGCCGAATAAGCCTTTGCTCTTCTGTTCTCAAGCTCTTCAACTGCTGTTTTTCTTCTGCTGTCAAGCTTGTTCTGAGCGGTCATATATATGTTTTTGCTGTAACCCATAGTGATTACACCTCTCAGTCTTCCTGTTTTTTGTAAACCAACGGCTCCTCCATAGAGCGGCGGTTGAATTCTTCAATATCGTATGAGGCCTCATAGCCTCCCTGCTTTTTCTTCCTTGCAGGTCTTTGCTCGACTTTAGGCTGTGTCTTGCTTTCCTCAAGCTTTTCAGGTGTCCTGATACCTGCCTCGTGCCAGTTGGCGAGCACCTTGTTCATATACGGAAAGCTTATCTTGTCCGTGTGGTTTGCCATTTCTTCGTAAGCAAGGTATATCATTTCAATGTCAAAGCCCATTTCATTGCTCCACTGGCGCAGGTATGCGCTTTGTGCGGAGGTGGGTCTGGGGGTGCTGATGCCAGTCATTTCGCAAAGCTGTTTCCACAGTCCCTCGCAGCGGCGGAGTATTCTTATCTGCTCATCAGCCTTTTCAAGTGAATCTATTTCTCTGTCGCTCCAGCTTTTTGCGGCCTTTGCAATATAGTTGATTGAGCCCTTGCCTATTGAAACGCAGTATTCGATAAGCATTAAAAGCACTTCTACGGGCAGACCGTAGCTGTCGCAAATCATCAGCAGAGTTGCCTGCGAATCGTAGCCTATAGTTCTGCCGAGCTTTTGCTGTGCTTCGTTTAACATAAAGCGTATTTCAGGGCTTTCCTTAGCACGCTTTGCAATCTGTTCGGCCGTGGGTTTGGTGGAAACGGCCTGCTCAACCAACTGTTCAGCGATAACGGCTTTTTCGGGCTCGGCGTAGGATGGTGTTTCCGGTTCAACGGGTGCCTGCCCGTCCTGCGTTACTATGCCGCTTTCAATCCAGTACTGCATAGCGTCGCAAACATCGGCGTGTTGCATATTAAGTGCTTTTGCAATATCCTCGCTCGACGGGTTTTCAGCGGCGTGCCGTAAAAGCCAGAGCAGTGCTTTGAGCTGTGCTGCACCTGCAAGCTTGAGGTGCTTGTCTGCAACCTGTGCAGGTACGCTGAAAGAAAGCCCGAACATCATCTGCGGGTTTATATTGAATTTCACGGCAATCACCGTCCCTTACGATAAAGATACTTAATCTAAATAAATATACAACAAAATCACGCATTAGTAAAGTGTTTTATATTAAAAAATATCTATCATTTTATTTAATTATATTTCCTTGCGTAATTGACATAAAATAGCGGATATGATAATATTTCGGTAATTGGGTTTGTTTCAGGTATGAGCAAAAAGTGAACATATTTTTGTTGCATATAACTCTATAAACTTAAATTATGAATAAAATTATTAAAAGGAGTATTTTGATGAAACCTGTAAGAACAGAACACTTTGGCATTCAGCGAAAAATCGTATCCAATATGACAACACAGTCGTGGACGGAGATTCCCCACGCAGGTCCCGTTATTGAATTTGACGTGACAGACCTTATGGCAAAATTCAACGAGCTTCGTGCTTCGGGCAGACTGCAGTATAAGCTGAGCATTAACACGCTTATGCTCAAGGCTATTGCCATTGCTCTTAAGGAATCGCCCAAAATGAACGCTCATTTCGAGTTCAACCGCCACTTTGTAAAGGGTCAGATAAAGTATTTTGATGAAGTTCATTTTTCTGTTCCGATGCAGCTTCCCAACGGCGAGATGATGACTATCAACTGCCACAATTTTGAGAGCAAAACACTCGACGAAATGTCTGCATATATGATTGATGTCAACCGCAGACTTCAGAACACAAACCTCACTGAGGCTATGTTTGAAGTATCGCTTGACAATACACTTACAGCCCTGCGCAAGGGTAAGCTCAAGACCGTTTTCTGCCGCCTTTTCGGTGCGAAAATCGGCAAGCACAAGGTCAAAACCCTCAGCGGTAAGGCGAAGAAAGAATACAACAGCATTCCCGTAACAGACAGAATCACAAAGAAGGATATCGAGCAGGGTACAATCACCGTCAGCAACCTTGGCTCTGTTGACCGTAACAGATACGGATTCTGCGCGCTGCTTGAGATTATTCCGCCGCAGACCACGGCTATCGCTCTCTGGGCAGCAAATGACAGACCTGTAGTAAAGGTTAACGAAAACGGCGAAAAGGAAATTGTAATCCGTCAGATTCTTCCGATGACAATTATGTTTGACCACCGTGTTTGTGAATACGGCGATATCGTAGGCTTCCTTAAGAAAATTCAGGATATCTGTGATAATCCCGAGCAGATTATGGAGTGGTAAACTGTGCCTAAATTCAGCGTGGTTGTTCCCGTTTATAATGCGGAAAAATACATTGAAAAGTGCATAGAATCCGTTTTGCGTCAGAGTGTAACAGATTTTGAACTTATACTTGTTGACGACGGGTCGCCCGATGCAAGCGGCAGTATCTGCGACAGGTACGCTTCGCACGATAAGCGCGTACGGGTTATACATCAGCCTAACGGCGGTCATCTGGCTGCACGTATGAATGGTGCAAAGCAGGCGAAGGGCGAATATATTCTTTTCCTGGACAGCGATGATTACTGGCTTGACGGTCTGCTTGAGAAAGTGAACGAAAAAATATTACAGTACAATTGCGAGGTGCTTATTTTTCGTTTGCGCAAGGGTGATGAGCCGGGACACGACTTCTTTAAAGGCGAAAAAGGCGATATAACTCACGCAGAGTATTTTACGGTCAATCTTGCCGAAACCGGAATGAACAGTCTTGTTATCAAGGCGTTTGCACGCAGATTGTTTGAGAATGTCGATGTGTCGGATTTTACTTCTTTCCGCAATTCTGAAGATCTGATTCTTTCCGTTATGCTTGTGAAAGAGGCAAAAGGTATAAGTTATATACCCGACGTGCTCTATTATTACCGACCGAACACTTCGAGTATTACCAACAGTTACAACAAAAAAGTGCTTAAGGAATTTGCGGTTTCGCGCAGTTTGCTGTGGGCAGAAGTTGAACGGCTCGGAATTGACAGTGAAGAAAACAAGAAAGTGTTGTACACGGGCTTTTTGCGCCGTGCGGCAGATACGGCTTTGCAAATAAGTATGAGCTCAATGCCTGACGGGCAGAAAATAACCTGCTATAAGGATATTGTCGAGATGCCTATGTTTAGCGAAGCCGTCAAATCAGTTGATCTTACTGTGTTCGGAACAGCCAAACAACTGCGCCTTAAACTGTTGAAAATGCGCAGGTATAAGCTTCTGATGGTGATTGATAAACTGAGAAAGCACTTCTGATATTGCGCAGATTTGCTTTTCTGATAAACATTCTGCATAATGTCAGAAAAAGCAACAAAAAATGTTAAAGTTTCGTTAATATTCTATTTTAGAAAAATAAAATCAATGCGTTATTATATAATCCAATTACGCATTGCTAAAAATAATTTGAGAGGAATGTATTTTCTATGAACGCAAAAAAACTTATTGCTCTTCTCCTCGCAGCTGTTCTTTGCCTTTCCTTTGCAGCTTGCGGCGGCAACGATGAGCCCGAAACCACTACAGAAGCTCCCGTAGCAGATTCCACAGAGGCTGTTGACGCAACAGAAGCTCCCACAGCAGACGCTACAGAGGTTTCCACAGAAGAAGCAACCGAGGCTGTTTCCGAAGAGGCTTCCACAGAAGAGGCAACAGAAGAGGCAACCGAAGCTGCTACAGAAGAAGCAACTGAAGAGACTGCAAAGGCTCCTCAGGGTACAGCAGAAATCGTTGAGTACTTCAACACAGCTGTCAACAAGGTTAAGACAGACGCAAAGAGCGTTAAGCAGAACCATGTAACAAACTACCTTGCAGCTTCTCCCACACTTCCCAGTGCTATCGGCGGCATCTACAAAATGCTCGGTGAAGATGAGTGGCTTGACAAGATGCTTGTAGACAACAGCCAGGGTTCTGCAACATACACAGGTGCAGATATCGATGCCAAGTTCCCTGTAGAAGGCGAGACATGGGCTTCCAAGCTCACTCCTTCCGATGTTAAGTCCGCTACCTGCACAGAAAAGAACGGCGTTTACACAATCACAGTTGTTGCCAAGGCAGACGGCAAGTCTGACAACGTCAAGCACGGTCAGGGTCACTGCCCCAAGGCTTTCAATGTTGTTCTTCCCGGCGTTATCAATGATAACATCCCCGGCATCGCAACAAGCCTTGTAGGTCTTTCAACAGTTAACTATCCTATGGGTAAGGCTGTTATCACAGTTGATGCTGCTACAGGCAATGTCAAGACAGCTGAGTACGATATCCAGTGGACAATCAACTTCGATAAGATGGGCGCTGCTATCCCGCTTGGCACAAGATCCTCTTACGTTGTTACTTTCTAAGTAAATCAAAAATCAATCCTGCTTCTTTTCGGGAAGCAGGATTTTTTTGCGCGAAAGCAAAACATTTGTTCTATAAGGTGGTTGACTTATATAATTGTTTTTGATAAAATAATACAGTTAAGTTATATTATATAACGAGGTGTTTTATTGTGGCAGATTTTGAAATTTCCCGTGTAAGAGCGGCTGAATTAAAAGAACAGCTCAATTATCATATAAAGCGTTATTACGACGAGGATGCGCCCGAAATTTCCGACTATGAGTACGATATGCTTATGCGTGAATTGAAGGCGATAGAAGAGGAATTTCCGCAGCTTGTCACGGCGGATTCACCCACACGCCGTGTCGGCGGCACAGCTTCGGAAAAGTTTGCGCCCGTCGTGCATACCGTGCGAATGGAAAGTTTACTCGATGCTTTCAGCGAAGAGGAGCTTTACGCCTTTGCTTCAAGAGTAGAGCAGGGTGCAGGTGAGGCGGCTTACGTTGTCGAGCCTAAAATTGACGGCCTTTCAGTTTCGCTTGAATACGTCAACGGCGAGCTTGTCCGTGGCTCAACAAGAGGTGATGGCGACGTCGGCGAGGATGTAACCCACAATATCCTTACAATAAAATCAATACCTCACAAGCTCAATATAAATCTGCCTTTTATAGAAGTCAGAGGCGAGGTCTATATGCCACATTCAAGCTTTGAACAGCTTGTCATAAGGCAGGAGGAGGCAGATGAGAAGCCTTTCAAAAACCCCCGTAATGCCGCCGCAGGTTCACTTCGTCAGAAGGACAGCTCAGTCACAGCTACCCGTGGGCTTGATGCGTTTATTTTCAACATTCAGCAGGTAGAAGGCAAAACACTTTCATCACATAAAGAATCGCTCGATTTCCTTCAGGAACTCGGCTTTAAAACCGTACCTGATTACAAGCGCTTTTCGGATTTCGACTCTGCTGTTGAGCAGGTGCGCAGAATCGGCGAAATGCGCGGCACTTTGCCCTTTGATATCGACGGTGCAGTAATTAAAGTAGACGATTTTTCAAAGCGTGAAATCCTCGGCAGCACGGCAAAATTCCCCCGTTGGGCGGTTGCTTTCAAATATCCGCCTGAGGAAAAGCCCACGGTTTTGCGTGAGGTTGAAATCAATGTCGGCAGAACGGGTGTACTTACTCCCACAGCCGTTTTTGACCCGATTCAGCTTGCGGGCACTACCGTCAGCCGTGCAACGCTCCACAACCAGGATTTTATAAACGAAAAGCAGATAGCAATAGGTGATACAATTGTTGTCCGTAAGGCGGGCGATATTATTCCCGAGGTGCTTTCCGTTGTCGAAAAAGGCGGCAACGAAACCTTCCGTATTCCGGATATCTGCCCTGTGTGCGGTGCACCCGCAGTAAAAGAGGGCGATGAAGCCGCAATCCGTTGCAACAATTCAGACTGCCCTGCACAGCTCAAGCGCAGGCTTATTCACTTCTGCTGCAGGGATGCTATGGATATCGAATCTCTCGGCGAGGCTGTTGTCGAAATGCTTGTCGATAACGGGCTTATAGCTGGTGTTGAGGATATATATAAGCTTACCGCTGAAGACCTTATCGGTCTTGAACACTTTGCAAAAAAATCGGCAGACAACCTCGTGAAGGCTGTTGCCGATTCAAAACAGAATGATTTGTATAAACTTGTTTTCGGTCTGGGTATCCGCCACATAGGTCAGAAATCCGCAAAGCTTTTGAGTGAACACTTTATCACAATGGAAGCTCTGCAGAACGCAAGCGTTGAGGATATCTCAAAAATAGAGGGTTTTGGCGGAATTATGGCACAGAGCGTAGCGCAGTATTTCACAATGCCGCAGACCGCAGAATTGATAGAGAAACTTACCAACCTTGGTCTTAATATGAAATCGCTCAAGGAAATTGAAAGCGATATATTCAAGGGCAAAACCTTTGTTTTAACGGGCACTCTGCCTACCTACACCCGAAATGAAGCTGCCGCCATAATCGAAAAATTCGGCGGTAAGGTTTCGTCTTCCGTTTCAAAGAAAACGGACTACGTTCTTGCAGGTGAGGAAGCAGGCAGCAAGCTCAAAAAAGCCAACGACCTCGGCGTTGCGGTTATTGATGAAGCGACTTTCAACGAAATGATATCATAAAGTACCGTCTTTGAAGGCACGCTCAAACCAAACGTCCTTTGCCTCAAAGCACTTGCCGTTGAGGTAGTTGAGTATTCCTGCATCGGTAGTAAATGTGAACTGTAAGCGGTAGGAATAAAGGCACTGCTTTTTGTAGCCCTTTTCTTTGTTAAGGGCGTTTGTGCCGTACTTGCCGTCACCAAGCAGGGGATGCCCCTCGTGCGCAAGGTGCGCTCTTATCTGGTGTGTTCTGCCTGTGAGCAGTTCAACACGCACAAGGCTCAGGTTGTCCTTTTCGTCAAGCACCTTGTACCGTGTGCGGATTTCCTTGGCGTCATCTCTCGGCTTATCGTAAACCGCAACCTTGTTTTTCTTTTCGTCTTTTTTCAGATAAGCCGTAAGCGTTGCCTGTTTTTTGTCAAAATAACCGTGAGCTATGCAAAGGTAAACCTTGCTCAGCTCTCTGTCTTTGATTTTCTGGTTGAGTATTCGTAAGGATTCCGCATTCTTTGCGGCAATTACTATACCACCCGTGTTGCGGTCAATTCTGTTAGCTAACGCAGGTGCAAAGGAATTTTCGCCCTTGGGGTCGTACTCACCTTTTTCGTAAAGGTATCGTTCAACCCTTGTTATCAACGTGTCAACATATTCGCCCTCGTCAGGGTGGCTTAAAAGCCCCACTTTCTTGTCGAGCAGAATAATGTTTTCATCCTCATAAATTATATCGAGCTTTGTCGATGCGCGCAGGAAATCGTACTTTTCGGGTGCGGCTTCAAAAAACTCGTCATTGATGTACATTTCAACAAGGTCATTTACCTGAAGTCTTGTAGAAATTTCAGCTCGTTTGCCGTTTACCTTTATTCTTTTCAGGCGTATGTACTTGTACATCAGCCCCTGCGGAAGTAAGGGTACGGTCTTGGTTATAAACTTGTCCAGCCTCTGGTTGGCATCGTTTTTGTTAATTGTAAAGCTTTTCAAAAATATCACCCTAAGTAGTTATAATATCACATAAAATCCGTTTTAGCAAGGAGTGAAAAAAGCGTGGACAAATTTGTACTCCATTCAAAATATCAGCCTACGGGCGACCAGCCGCAGGCAATAGAGCAACTTGTTGATGGCGTAAACAGGGGTCTTAAAGAGCAGACCCTGCTCGGTGTTACGGGCTCGGGTAAAACCTTTACGATGGCAAATGTTATCGCAAAGGTCAATAAGCCCACGCTTGTCCTCGCTCACAACAAAACACTTGCCGCACAGCTTTGCAGCGAATTCCGTGAGTTCTTTCCCGAAAATGCTGTTGAATATTTCGTATCTTACTACGATTATTATCAGCCTGAAGCGTATCTGCCTACAACCGATACCTATATCGAAAAGGACTCTGCAGTTAACGATGAAATAGATAAGCTCCGCCACTCTGCAACCTGTGCCCTCGCAGAGCGCAGAGATGTAATTATCGTTGCGAGTGTGTCTTGTATTTACACTCTGGGCAGCCCGTTTGATTATAAAAATATGCTTATTTCCCTGCGCCCGGGTATGGAGAAAAGCCGTGAGGAGCTTATTGAAAAGCTCGTGAGTATTCAGTACGAAAGAAACGATATAAACTTTATCCGCAATAAATTCCGTGTTCGCGGTGACGTTGTGGAAATTTTCCCTGCCTACTCGTCTGACACGGCTATCCGTGTCGAATTCTTCGGTGATGAAATTGACAGGTTGAGCGAAATCAACGTTCTCACGGGCGAAGTAAAGGCTGTGCTCAACCACGCCGCCGTATATCCTGCCTCCCACTACGTTATTCCGCAAGAAAAGATGGAGGAAGCAATCGGCAGAATTTTCGATGAAATGACAACCGTCTATGCTGATTTTGTCGAGCAAGGCAAGCTCCTTGAAGCCCAGCGTATAAAGCAGAGAACGGAATACGATATGGAAATGCTGCGTGAAACGGGCTTTTGTAAGGGTATAGAAAACTATTCCCGCGTGCTTTCGGGTATGCCGCCCGGGTCTGTGCCGTTCACGCTTCTCAACTATTTCCCCGATGATTTTCTGCTCTTTGTTGATGAGTCGCATGTAACTCTTCCGCAGGTAAGGGGTATGATAGGCGGCGACAGGGCACGAAAGAACAACCTTGTCGAGTTCGGTTTCCGTCTGCCCTCGGCGTACGATAACCGTCCGCTCACATTTGATGAATTTTACGAAAGAACGCATCAGCGCATTTTTGTCAGCGCAACTCCGGGCGAATTTGAACGCAGTAAGAGCGATAATATAGCTGAACAGCTTATCCGTCCCACGGGTCTTCTCGACCCCGAAATTTCAGTAAGAAGTACGGACGGTCAGATTGATGACCTGCTTGGTGAAATCAACAAGCGCATTGAGAAAAAAGAACGTGTGCTCGTTACAACACTCACCAAGAAAATGGCAGAGAATTTAACGGATTATCTTACCGATATGGGTATAAGTGTGCGCTATATGCACCACGATATTGATACAATCGAGCGTATGCAGATTATCCGTGGGCTTCGCCTCGGCGAGTTTGACGTGCTTGTAGGTATCAACCTGCTTCGTGAAGGTCTTGATATCCCCGAGGTATCACTCGTTGCAATTCTTGATGCCGATAAAGAAGGCTTTCTGCGAAGCGAAACCTCGCTCATACAGACTATAGGCAGAGCGGCACGAAACTCAAACGGCGAGGTTATAATGTATGCCGACAGCGTAACTCCTTCAATGGAGCGTGCTATTGAGGAAACTCTGCGCCGCCGTGAAAAGCAGATGGCGTATAATGAGGAGCACGGAATAATTCCGAAAACAATCATCAAGGATGTTTCGGATGTGCTTGAAATTTCCTCCAAAGCAGACAAGGCAGATAAGCCTGACAAACAGCTCAGCCGCATAGAGCGTGAACAGCTTATCAAGCAGCTTACAAACGAAATGAAGGCGGCGGCAAAGATACTTGAATTTGAACACGCCGCATATCTGCGTGACAGAATAGAGAAATTAAGACAGATGAAATAACGGAGCAGAAAATGAGAGAGAAAAAAATTATTGTAAAGGGTGCAAGGGAGCACAACCTCAAGAATATCGATGTGCAGATTCCCCGTGACAAGCTCATCGTTTTTACGGGTCTTTCAGGCTCGGGCAAGTCGTCCCTTGCTTTTGATACGATTTATGACGAGGGTCAACGCAGGTATGTTGAATCCCTTTCAAGCTACGCAAGGCAGTTTTTAAGGCAGATGGATAAGCCAGATGTTGATTATATAGAGGGTCTTTCTCCTGCTATTTCAATCGACCAGAAAACAACCTCAAAAAATCCCCGTTCAACCGTCGGTACTGTAACGGAAATATATGATTACCTTCGTCTGCTTTTCGCCCGTGTGGGTGTACCTCATTGTCCCGAATGCGGCAGAGAGATAAAGAAGCAGACCGTTGATGACATTGTCGATAAAATCCTTGCTATGCCCGAGGGTACAAAGATTCAGCTTCTTTCACCGGTAATCAGGGGACAGAAGGGCGAGCACCAGAAGGTGTTTGAAAACGCCCGTAAGAGCGGTTATGTCCGTGCCCGTGTTGACGGCAATGTTTACGATTTAAGCGAAAAAATTGCGCTTGAAAAAAATAAGCGCCATGATATCGAAATTGTCGTTGACCGACTTGTCGTAAAGGAATCAATCCGCTCACGCCTTGCCGATTCCGTTGAAACAGCTTCGGGTCTGTCCGAAGGTCTTGTGCTTTGCGATGTCATAGGCGGCGAAGAATTGCTCTTTTCGCAGAATTATGCCTGCCCCGACCACGGTACCTGTATCGAAGAACTTGAGCCGAGAATGTTCTCCTTCAACAACCCTTACGGTGCTTGCCAGACTTGCTCGGGTCTTGGAGTTTTTCATAAAATCGACCCTGATATGATAATTCCCGACAAGACTCTTTCCATCAACGACGGCGCAATCAAGGCGAGCGGCTGGAGCATTGGCGACAGCGGCAGTATAGCCAAAATGTATTTTGAGGGTCTTGCAAAGCACTATAAGTTTTCGCTCGATACGCCCGTTGAAGAGCTTCCGAAGAAAATCATTGATATTATTCTCTACGGCACAAAGGGCGAGAAGATTACAATGGAGCGTACCACACAGTATATGACGGGTACGTATAAAACCGATTTTGAGGGTATTGTAACCAACCTCGAGCGCCGTTATAACGATACCTCAAGCGAATGGTCGCGCAGCGAAATCGAGCAGTATATGACCGAGCAGAGCTGTCCCGATTGCGGTGGTGCAAGGCTGAAAAAAGAGGTGCTCTGCGTAACCGTAGGCGGTATCAATATCGAGCAGCTTACCCAGCTTTCAATTTCGGAAGAGCTTGAGTTTATCAATAACTTAAAGCTTTCCGACCGTGATATGCAGATTGCACGTCTTATCCTGCGTGAAATCCGTGAAAGGCTGCAGTTCCTTATCAGTGTCGGTTTAGAATATCTCACGCTTTCACGTCCTGCAGGCACTCTGTCGGGCGGTGAAAGCCAGCGTATCCGCCTTGCAACGCAGATTGGCTCTTCGCTCACAGGCGTGTTATATATTCTCGATGAGCCGAGCATAGGTCTGCATCAGCGTGATAACAGCCGCCTTATTGAAACACTCAAGCACCTGCGAGATATAGACAATACACTTATCGTTGTTGAACACGACGAGGAAACAATGTTAAGCGCGGATTATATTGTTGATGTCGGTCCTGGTCCGGGCATTCACGGCGGTGAAATCGTTGCCTGCGGCACGCCCGAGGAAATTATGGCAGATGAAAACTCGCTCACGGGTCAGTACCTGAGCGGTAAAAAGAAAATTGCCGTGCCCGATACAAGAAGGAAGGGGAACGGCAAGAGTATTAAAATTTCCGGCGCAAAGGAAAATAACCTTAAAAATATTGACGTTGAAATACCACTGGGCACGCTCACGTGTGTAACAGGTGTTTCGGGCTCGGGTAAATCCTCGCTGATTAACGAAATACTCAACAAAAAGCTTGCTGCCGAGCTCAACGGTGCACGCCGTTTTGCAGGCAAGCACGATAAGATTACGGGTATAAAGTATCTCGATAAAGTAATCAATATCGACCAGTCACCAATCGGCAGAACACCCCGTTCAAACCCCGCAACCTATACGGGTGTGTTTACCGATATACGTGATCTGTTTGCTGCTACAACTGATTCAAAGATAAGAGGCTACAAGCCTAACCGCTTCTCATTTAATGTCAAAGGCGGTCGCTGTGAAGCCTGCCAGGGTGACGGTATAGTGAAGATTGAAATGAACTTCCTTGCCGATATCTACGTGCCTTGTGAAGTGTGCCACGGCACACGCTATAACCGTGAAACGCTTGAAGTAAAGTACGGCGGAAAGTCAATTTACGACGTGCTTGAAATGACGGTCGAAGAGGGTATGAACTTCTTCTCTGCCGTGCCTAAAGTCAAGCGCAAGCTCGAAACGCTTTATAACGTCGGTCTTGGATACATCAAAATCGGTCAGTCCGCAACAACTCTTTCGGGCGGTGAGGCACAGCGTGTCAAGCTCGCTACAGAGCTTGCAAGAGTTGCAACGGGCAAAACGATTTATATCCTCGACGAGCCTACAACGGGTCTGCATACAGCTGACGTAGAAAGGCTGATAAAGGTACTGCAGCAGCTTGTTGACAGCGGCAACACAGTGCTTGTAATTGAGCACAATCTTGACGTTATCAAGACAGCCGACTATATTATTGACCTCGGACCCGAGGGCGGTAACAAGGGCGGTGAAATAGTCGCCTGCGGCACACCCGAAGAGGTCGCAGAGTGCGAGAAATCCTATACGGGTCAGTACCTTAAGAAGCTTTTGGAGAAGAAATAAAAATCACTCTTGACTTTTTTGAGTGAACAGATGTATAATACAGAAAGAAATAAATACAGGGGAGCTTGTATCAGCAGGCTGAGAGGAAGTAATCCAACTTCGACCCTATAACCTGATGCGGATAATGCCGCCGTAGGAAGTCATAGTCAAGGATTTTTTACAGGAGGCATCCGTCAGGAGTGTTTCCTGTTTTTATTTTATTTCCGGGGAGCTGTTATGAACGGCTGAGAGGCAGGTAAACCTGCGACCCGTAAACCTGATCCGGATAATGCCGGCGTAGGAAGCATAGTAGAAATATATTGTAAATCTGCAATTATCAAAGCTGTACTTCAGGAAGCCTTCGCCTTGTTATCCGGCGGAGGCAATTTTTATTTTTGGAGGTAAATTTATGAAAGCAAGTATCGCAATCCAGGTTCTTCCCACGGCAAAAGACACGGATGACCTTATCCGCATCGTTGATGAGGTTATCGCATTTATCAGAAGCAGCGGTCTGAACTGCCACGTAGGTCCGTTTGAAACAACAATTGAGGGCGAAAGCTATGACCAGCTTATGGATATTGTCAAGGAATGTCAGCACGTTGCAATCAGAGCAGGTGCAAAGAGCGTTTCGGCTTATGTAAAGGTTGTTTACAGACCTGAAGGCGAAATACTGACCATTGACAAAAAGATTAAAAAACATGCTCAGGCGTAATATACCGTCAATCACCGCCGTTGCTGCGTTATTGGTTTTATGGCAGTTGCTGTGTTCGACGGGGCTTATACCTTCCTTTATGCTGCCGTCACCGATAGAAGTTGTACAGGCTTTTGTGAGTGAACTGCCTTTGCTTGCCGAAAATTCCGTTATTACTCTGCAGGAGGCTTTTGTCGGCTTGTTTCTCGGAGTCAGCGTAGGTTTTCTGGCGGCTGTGTTAATGGATACGTTTGATATTCTGTACAAAGCATTCTATCCGTTGCTTATTATCACGCAAACTATTCCTTCCGTTGCTGTTGCACCGCTTCTTGTGCTCTGGTTCGGTTATGAAATGACCCCTAAGATTGTTCTGATAATTATATCAACCTTCTTTCCCGTAACAGTCGGACTGCTTGACGGCTTCAGAAATGCGGATAAAGACACAATCGGCTTGCTTCGTTCTATGGGGGCAAACCGTTTGCAGATTTTCCGCTATATCAAAATTCCGTCGGCTTTGCCTCAACTGTTTTCGGGCTTGAGAATAGCTGCGGCATATAGTGTTGTCGGAGCTGTTATAAGCGAATGGCTTGGCGGCTTCGGCGGTCTGGGAGTCTATATGACAAGGGTCAGAAAAGCCTTTGCTTTTGATAAAATGTTTGCCGTTATTTTTCTTATCTCGGCTATTTCTCTTGCGCTTATGGCTCTTGTCGGCTTTGCGGAGAAAAGAATTATGCCGTATCGTCACCTTAATGAAAAGGAGAAAAACTTATGAAAAAATTAATTGCTTTATTACTGTCGCTTACAATCGTGTTCTGCTTGTCTGCTTGCGGAAAAACAGAACAGAGCAAAATTACAATTGTCCTTGACTGGGCACCGAATACCAATCATACCGGAATTTTTGTTGCCGAAGCTAACGGCTATTTTGAACAGTCTGGACTTGACGTTGAAATTGTTCAGCCTGCCGAGGGCAGTGCGGAAACCCTGGTGGCATCCGGTAAAGCACAGTTCGGTGTTTCGTTCCAGGATACTATAGCTCCTGCTTTTGTGGGCGAGGATGTAATACCCGTTACTGCGGTTGCCGCAGTTATTCAGCATAACACCTCGGGCATTATCTCGCGCAAAGGCGAAGGCATGGACACGCCCAAGGGTCTCGAAGGCAAGAAATATGCAACGTGGGATTTGGACGTTGAAAAAGAAACAATCCGCGACGTAATGAAGGCTGACGGCGGCAATTTTGACCTCGTTGAGCTTATTCCGTCTACCGTTACCGACGAAGTGTCGGCTCTCAAAAGTGGTTCTGTAGATGCTATCTGGATTTTCTACGCCTGGGCAGGTATAGCTTGTCAGACCGCAGGGCTTGAAACGGATTACTTTGAGTTTGCGGACATTGATCCCGTATTTGATTATTACACACCGATTATTATCGGCAACAATGCCTGGCTCGAAGAAAATCCCGAAGCTGCAAAAACCTTTGTTGAAGCACTTTCAAAGGGCTATACTTTTGCAACGGAAAACCCGAAAGCAGCTGCAGATATCCTTATGAATGCCGCACCTGAGCTCAAATCAAACAGCGCTCTTGTGTATGCAAGTCAGGAGTACCTTGCAAACGAATACATAGCCGATGCTTCAAAGTGGGGCGAATTTGACCCCGAGCGTTGGTCGGCTTTCTATAATTGGCTGAATGAAAACGAGCTTCTGGAAGAAAAAATCGACCCCGATTTCGGCTTTACAAACGACTATCTGCCCGAATGATATGGATAAGTTAGAAGTAAAAAATATCAGTAAAAGCTTTGGCGATAATCATGTATTGAAGGATATTTCAATTGAACTAAATAAAGGCGAATTGGTGTGTCTGCTCGGTGTCAGCGGAGGCGGAAAAACAACGCTGTTCAATATTATTTCGGGTCTTTTATCGCCCGACAGCGGTCAGGTGCTGCTTGACGGAAAAGATATTACCAATCAGCCGGGAAATATCAGTTATATGCTTCAAAAGGATTTGCTTTTGCCTTACAGAACAATAGAGGATAATGTCGCTCTGCCGCTTCTGCTCAGGGGTACGAACAAAAATCAGGCACGCCGGCAGGTGTCACCGTTGTTCGAACAGTTCGGTCTTGAGGAAACGCAAAAGAAATATCCCTCACAGCTTTCGGGCGGTATGCGTCAGCGTGCGGCACTTCTGCGCACGTATATGTTTTCAAGTGACGTTGCTCTGCTGGACGAGCCTTTCTCCGCACTCGATACTATAACAAAAAGCTCAATGCATAAATGGTATCTGAACGTTATGGATAAGATTCAGCTTTCAACGCTGTTTATCACTCATGATATTGACGAAGCAATCCTTATCTCAGACAGAATATACCTTCTGTCAGGCTCACCCGGAGAAATAACAGGCGAAATTATAATCAGAGAACCAAAACCGCGCCGTGACGATTTCAACCTGACAGCCAGCTTTCTGGAGTACAAGCGGAGAATACTTTCTTTGCTGTAAAACTCTTTAATATCTTTGCAATGTTTTGATTTATTTATAAGCGAAAAAACAAGACGGAACTTCGTTTTGAAGCTCCGTCTTGTTTTCTTTTTTATTCTGTAGGTGTGAGTGTAGGCTGATAAATTCTTACGTAGTCAACTACAAATTCGCTGTGGTAGGTTTCCTTGTCGAGCGGCTCAAGCTTTTCTGCATCGGGTACTTCAAGTGAAACTCTTACCTCTTCCTCGACCTGTGATGTGCCGTTGCCGAAGGAGGAGCGTGCAGTTTCAACGCCGTTGATGTAGAAGATGTACTCATCCTCTGTCCATTTCAGACCGTAGGTGTTATATTCGTTATAAATATCGTTACCGTAGAAAGCGCCGAGCATACGGGACTGATAGCCCTCTGTTGCACCGTCAACGCCTGCACAGTGAATAGTCTGTGTGACACCGTTGTGTGAAAGAGTCTTGCCGAAATAAGGGGCTTCGAAAATATCAATTTCTGCGCCGCCAATACCACCCTGTGAGTACTGTGCCTCATACGGATGTGCAGCCATAATCCAGAATGC
>JAZRQW010000013.1:0-38371 GCA_045650165.1 Acutalibacteraceae bacterium
CGCCGCCGTCAAGCACTATCTTGCTGAAATGTGTGCCATTGCAAAGGAGCACGGCGTGGTGATGTGCCACGAAAACGAAAAGGATGTTTACGGCGATACCCTCACACGCGTTTGTGAGCTGGTGGATGCCGATGTTGCGGGGTTGCAGTTTGTATTTGACCCTGCAAACTACATTCAGTGCGGTGTTGATCCTCTTGCTGCTTACGAAAAGGTTGCAGGCTTTGTCAAGTATCTCCACGTTAAAGATGCTTATTTTGAAAACGGTGAGGTTGTACCCGCAGGTAAGGGTGACGGCAAGGTAGCAGAAATCATCAAGCGTTTTGCACGTAACAGCGGTGAAAAGTTCCTTTCGCTCGAGCCTCATCTCACAGTATTTGACGGCCTTGAAAACCTTGAAGCTGATAACGGCACAATCAATTCAATAGGTAAGAAGCAGAGCTATGTGTTTAACAGCAAGGATGAATCCTTCGACGCCGCAGTAAATGCGCTCAAGGAAATTCTTGATTCTATGTCTAAGGGTGTAATCCGCCTTGGCATTATCGGCTACGGTAATATGGGCTCAAGCCACATGAGCAATATTGTAAAAGGCTGTCTGCCTGATTTTGAGGTTACCGCAATTGCCGACCTTAAGGAAGAACGCCGCAAGGCAGCACTTGAAACAAAACCCGACATCAAAGTTTATAACGACGGCAGCGAACTTATCGCTTCGGGCGAGGTTGATGCCGTTATCGTTGCAACTCCCCACTATTTCCACCCGACCTATGCTATTGAGGCACTCAAAGCAGGGCTTCACGTTATGATTGAAAAGCCCGCAGGCGTTTATACAAAGCAGGTTGAGGAAATGAATGAGGTTGCCGCAAAGAGCGACAAGTCCTTTGCGATTATGTTCAACCAGCGCACAAACCCCTGCTACATAAAGCTTCGTGAGATTATCAGAAGCGGCAAATACGGCGAAATTACAAGAGTAAACTGGATTATCACAGACTGGTTCAGAACACAGTCCTACTACGATTCGGGCGACTGGCGTGCAACCTGGTCAGGCGAAGGCGGCGGCGTTCTGCTCAACCAGTGTCCCCACCAGCTTGACTTGTGGCAGTGGCTTTGCGGTATGCCCTGTAAGGTAAGAGGTTTCCTCCACGAGGGTAAGTATCACAACATCGAGGTTGAGGACGACGTAACAATTTACGTTGAATACCCCAACGGTGCAACAGGCGTGTTCATCACCACAACGGGCGATTATCCGGGCACAAACAGACTTGAGATTACTCTTGACAAGGCAAAGATTGTCTGCATGGACAAAAGGCTTGAAATTACAGAGCTTGACGGCTCGGTAAGCGAATATACACGCCATTCGGACGAGGGATTCGGCAGACTCAACAGCAAGACCTTCACAGTACTTCCCGATCCCGAGCCCTGGTCACAGCACGTTCAGGTTATGAAGCAGTTTGCGGACAACATTCTGCGCGGCGGCGAGCTTGTCGGCAGAGGTGAAGAGGGTATCAACGGTCTGACTATTTCCAACTGTGCCCACCTTTCCAGCTGGCTTGACAAGACAGTAGAACTTCCCATTGATAAGGAGCTTTACTTCAGTATGCTCCAGGGGAAAATTGATAACTCCCGCTTTGTCAAGGTTACGAATGAGCGTGTTCAGGAAGATATGAGTTCAACTTTCTGATTTGCGAAAAATCAATTCGTGAACAATTTGTTAAGAATTTTTTAAAAAGCACTTGACAAACTGCACGTTAGCCTATAAGATAAAAAACGCAATAATTAAACCAACAATTTAAATTAATAGTATTTTATGAAGGAGGAAAAACCTATGCCTTTCGAGCAGGTAAGAGAAATCATCTGCAAGCAGCTTGAGCTTGAAGAAAGCGATGTCACTATGGAAACCAACATCAAGGACGACCTTGGCGCTGACAGCCTTGATCTTGTCGATCTTGCAATCAGCCTTGAGGACGAGTTTGAGGTTGAGGTTCCCGACAATGCTCTTGAGAGATTTGAAACAGTCGGCGATATCGTAAAGTTTATCGAAGAAATGTAATTATAAAAGAATAAATCCGCTCTTTCAGGCAGAAAATAGCCTTGAAGGAGCGGATTTTTTTATGATTTTTTTAAAGGCTTTTCTGGTAGGCGGTCTTATCTGCGCCATAGGACAGATTTTGATGGATACTACAAAGCTTACCCCTGCGAGGATACTTGTCGCTTTTGTGGTTTCGGGTGTAGTATTAGGAGCTTTGGGTTTGTATGAGCCGCTTGTTGAATGGGCAGGCTCGGGTGCGGCAGTACCTCTGACGGGCTTTGGTTATACACTCGCAAAAGGTACAAAGCAGGCAATAGAAGAGGAGGGTCTGCTTGGTGCGCTGACGGGCCCGTTATCTTCTGGTGCGGCGGGCATAAGCGCGGCAGTTTTTTGCGGACTTGTAGCTTCATTGCTTGCAAAGCCGAAAGAAAAATAATTCAAAGAACAATTTTGCCGAAGGAAGAATATATTCCAAGTGTTTCACCACTCAGCTGTCTGCAACGCATAACGGCATCCTTACCGTAGCGTTCACGGGTTGAGCCGATTACACATTCGAGCTTTTCCAGCCTTTCAAGCCGCTCGTAATCACGGCCGATCGACAGTTGAAAACATTCGTCCTGCGGCACAAGCTCGGTTGCTCTGATTCCTATTGAGCGCAGCGGAGTTTCGCAGTCCCAGATGTCATTTATCAGTTCACATCCCGTACGGAACAGCAGTTCAGTCAGCCTTATAGGCTCATCGAGCTTTCTTTGGTGCTCGGTGATATTGAGCTTTGTGTCCCGTATGTGTACCTGTACCACGCCTGCAAGGGCGTGGTTTTGTCTTAGTGAGGCGGAAACTCTGTCGCACAGCTTTATGAGCACGGTCATAACATCCTCAGAGGTACACATGTCCTCGGGCGGAGTGGTGCTTCGGCCTATGCTTTTTGGCGGTGGTGCAAATTCACTGCTGATAACGGGGGAGGTATCCAGCCCGTTTGTGAAACGCCAAAGGCTTTCGCCTGCTTTGCCAAGGACAAGTTTCAACATATCGGGGTTAGCTTTTGCAACATCTCCCACAGTGAAAAGCCCTATCCTGCAAAGGCTTTGTTTTGTTGCCTTGCCTACGCCCAGAAGTTCACCAACATCAAGCGGCCACACAATCTCCCTGAATTTTTCACGGCTTATAACCGTAACCGCATCGGGCTTTTTAAGGTCGCTTCCGAGTTTTGCAAAAACCTTGTTGAAGCTGACTCCCACCGAAATTGTCAGCCCCGTTTCGGTTTTTACGGCTTGACGTATACTTTCGGCTATCTGTTCACCGTTACCGAAAAGGAAGGTGCTTCCCGTAACGTCAAGCCAGCATTCGTCAATTCCGAAAGGCTCTATTATATCAGTATATCTTTCGTAAATCTGTCTTACAGTTTGGGAATAACTGTTGTAAAGTTCATAGTGAGGAGGCAGCAGAACAAGCTCGGGACATTTTTGCTGTGCCTGCCATATTGCTTCGGCTGTTTTTACGCCGAACTTTTTTGCGGTTTCATTTTTGGCAAGTATTATGCCGTGCCGTTTTTCAGCATTGCCTGCGACCGCAACGGGTTTGCCCTTCAGCTCATCTTTACCAAGGCACTCAACAGAGGCAAAAAAGTTGTTCAGGTCGCAATGCAGTATTATCCGTTCAGCCGTTGTTTTCACCTCCAGAACATTTGTTCGACAAGATAATAACACATAAAAATAAATTTGTAAAGAGTAATTTTCAACCGTTTGACATTTTTGCCGTACTAATATATAATAAAAAAGTTAAATAATAACGAAGTGTGGTGAAAAAATGTACAAGGTTGGTATTTGCGGTCATTTTGGCTTCGGCAAGGAGCTTGTTAACGGGCAGACGGATAAAACAATGGCTGTTTACAATGCGCTTATAAAAGCATTGGGCCGTGAATATGTAACCACACTTGATACCTGCGGCTGGAAAAGTAACCCTGCGGCTATGTTCTGGGGTTGCCGTAAGCTGCTTGAAAACTGCGAAAACGTTATTATGATGCCTGCAAGAAACGGTTTCAAGGTGTTTCCTTCGGTTTTTGAATTCCTGAACCGAGGCCTTGGCAGAAAGCTTCACTATGTTGTGGTCGGCGGTTGGATAGCTGACAGGCTTGAAGAAAACGGAAGACTCATTCCGCCCATTAAAAAGCTGGACAGAGTTTATGTTGAATTGGAGCCTATGAAAGAGGCTTTGCACCGTCTTGGTGTGGAGAACGCTGTGTATATGCCCAATTTCAGAGAAACCAACGCTTTGCGTGAGGATGAACTCATATACAGCGAAAAAATGCCGTACAAGCTTTGTACTTTTTCCCGTGTTATGCGCGATAAGGGCATAGAAGAGGCTATAGATGCCGTAAGAACAGTTAACCGTGAATTTGGTAAAACTGTTTTTACGCTTGATATTTTCGGCAAGATCGAACCGGAATATGCACACCGCTTTAATGAGCTTTGTGAGGGCTTTGAGCCATTTATACGATATAAAGGTTATATTAATACCGATCAGAGTACGGATGAACTGAAATCTTATTTTGCCTTGCTTTTCCCGACTGTTTGCGAGGGCGAGGGATTTGCCGGTACGGTGGTGGATGCTTTTGCTGCCGGTGTTCCCGTAATTGCTACGGACTGGCATTATAATTCACATATAATCCGTAACGGTGTTGACGGAATAGTTTACGATCCCTACAAGCAAGGGGAACTTGCAAAAATTCTTACCATTGCCGCAAACAAGCCGCAGTTTGTTAACGGTATGAAAAAGGATTGTCTTAAAAGGGCGGCTCATTTCGAGGCGGATTGTGCCGTTCCGATTCTGCTTAAGGAGCTTGGTGCTCAGAAAGAGGCTGTACAGGTATGAGTGTTAAAAGATTGCTCTGCTGTATGAGCAGTATGAATGCGGGCGGTGCGGAAAGCTTTTTGATGAAGCAGTACCGCAAGCTGGACCGTGAAAAGTATCAGATGGACTTTTGTGTTAATATAAACGAGCGTGGATATTACGACGACGAAATAGAAGCACTCGGCGGAAAAATTTACCGTATCCCGCCTAAGTCCAAGGATTTCAGAGCTTCTTTCAAAGGGCTTGAAAATATCGTAAGAGAAAACGGATACAAATGCGTTATGTGTTCGTCTGTCAAACCGGGAACGGTGCTTGAACTTATTGCCGCAAAAAAAGGCGGCGCCGAAAGGCTGATTTACCGTTCAAGCAGTGCCGGTACAGATGGCGGATTCAAAAGAAAACTTCTTCATTCTACCGTAGGTCAGCTTGCGAAGGTTGTTCCCGATGTGAAAATTGCGCCGTCAAAAGAGGCGGCAGAATATTGCTTCGGCAAGGGCTGTGTCGAGAAGGGTAAAGTTGATATACTTTACAATGGCGTCGATACAGAACAGTTTTACTATGCGGATTACAGAAGGTCTGTTATGAGAGCACAGCTGGGGCTTGGAAATGAGCTTGCCGTGTTCCATGTCGGGCGCTTTACTTTGGCTAAAAACCACGGTTTTCTGCTGGAAGTGTTTGCTGAAATACTAAAGCTGCAGCCCGATGCAAAACTGTACCTTGTCGGTGGCGGAGAACTTGAAGAAAATGTCAAGCGTAAAGTGAATAAACTTGACATAATTGATAGCGTTGTGTTTCTCGGAATCCGTAAGGATATACCCGATTTGCTGTGTGCGGCGGATATTTTTGTGTTCCCGTCGTTTTATGAGGGGATGCCCAACACCGTAATCGAGGCGCAGGCGCTTTCCTTGCCTTGTGTTATTTCGGACAGAATAACCTCCGATGCGGATATCACGGGCCGTGTGAAGTATCTGCCTTTGGGTGATGCAAAACTCTGGGCAAAGACATCTCTTGAATATGCCGAAAAGTTTGAAAGACACGATATGACGGGGATATTCAAGGAGAAAAAATACGACAGCGACAGCACTGCAAGAGAATTTGTACGTTACTGTTTCGGAGAATAATAACAGATGAGCCATACACTTTTTACGGTGTATGGCTCTTTTCTTTTATATGAGATTTTTCCGTAACTCAACAAGAATCACTTTTTCCCTTCGTGAAACCTGCACCTGCGACATTCCGAGCTGCTCTGCGGTTTTTGCCTGGGTCAATCCCTTGAAATAGCGCAGTTCAATCAGTTTTCTGTCCCTTTCGGGAAGTGTGAGCATTGTCTGGTGCAGGGCAATTTTGTCCGAAATTTCCGTTTCCTGAGAATCTACGGGTATGTCAAGCTGTGGATTTCGGCTGTCCTCTTCGCTTGCGGTCAACGAAACGGCAGGCATAGCGGCGTTAAGAATGTGCGCCGTTTCCTGCACGTCAAGCCCTAGAGCATCTGCCAGCTCTTCAATTGTAGGCTCACGGTCGTTCAGGCGGGTGAGCCTTTCCTTGTGGCTGAGCGCAAGCCGTGATTTTTCTTTTAACATACGGCTGACCTTTACCGAGCCGCCGTCACGGAATATTCTTCGTATTTCGCCTAAAATTACGGGCACTGCATAGGTTGAAAAGGCGAAGCCTCTGTCTGCTTCAAAACCGTCTGCCGCCTTGATAAGTCCCACACATCCTGCCTGAAACAAATCGTCATATTCCACGCCCTTGCCCTTGAAGCGAGAGGCGCAGGAATGGACAAGCCCCATATTTTCCGTTATCAGTTTTTCTCTTTCGTCTGTCTTAACTGCCAAATTCTTTGCCCTTTATATATTTGTCGAGCGTTACCGCCGTGCCTTTACCGGGTGTTGAGCGCACGGAGATTTTGTCGCAGAAGCTTTCCATAACCGCAAAGCCGAGCCCTGCTCTTTCACCGCCAAGGCTCGAATAAAGCGGCTCCATAGCCTTTTTTATATCGGCGATTCCGCAGCCTCTGTCACGGATTTTTATTCTCACAAGGCCGTTTTCGAATATGCCTGCCGATATGTAGATGTTGCCCACGCCGTCAGGATAGGCGTGGACTATGCAGTTTGTAACCGCTTCGCTTACGGCGGTTTTGATGTCGCAAAGCTCTTCGACCGTCGGGTCAAGCTGTGCGGCAAAGCCCGAAGCCACAAGGCGCGCAAAGCCCTCATTTGCGCTTCGGCTGTCCATAGTCATTGTGAATTTGTTCAGTGCTTTCATCGTTGCACCCCCGTCATTTGTATTTTTGCAATTTTTTCAAGTCCCGACATTTTCATTATCTTGTAGCACCACGGTGACAGGTTGACCGCTTCAAGCCGTCCGCCGTGTGCGCTGACATTGCGGTATCTGCCCATCACAAGCCCGACACCCGAGCTGTCCATAAAGCTGACGTTACCGAAATCCAGCACCAGCAGTTGCGGCAACAGCCTGTCCGTTTCTTCGTCAATCCTTTTGCGTATTCCCGCGGCGGTGTGGTGGTCAATTTCACCGCTCAGGAAAACAGTCATACATTTTCCCGAAACCGAAAATTCAATCATTTCTTACTTCCTTTCAAAAAATAAAGCCTCTACCCGTATAGGATAGAGGTTTGGTATTGAAAACTGTGTCATTTTAAGGCGATGCTTAAAAAATATTTTTAAGTTTGCTTCTCACTTCTCCCGCAAGGTAGAGCGAGCCGCATACGAGCAGGCAGTCATAGTCTGCAATATTTTCTTTTGCATACTCAATTGCTTTGATTGCCGTATCAAATGAAAGCGTGTTATTACAATATTTTTTTGCTTTATCTTCCAATTCAGTTGCGGTCATTGCTCTGGGGTTGTCAGCCACTGTGGTTGCCGCAACAAAGGAGCAAAGTGATGCTACCTTTTCAAGATAGCTTTCAACGTTCTTATCCGCCATCATACCGATAACGGCGAATATCTTTTTTCCGCCGAGCATACTTTCAAGGCTTTCGGCAACCGCTTTTCCGCCGTCTTCATTGTGTCCGCCGTCAAGCAGTACAAGAGGGGAGGAGGCTATGACCTCCATTCTTGCGGGTACCTTTGCCGCTTCAATTCCCTGCTTTATGCTCTCTTCGTCAAGCCCAAGCAAACGGCAGGCTTCGATTGCCGTTACGGCGTTGTACACCTGATATTCACCGCTCATTGAAAGCTTGTATTCGGTGCTGTTGTATGTGAATCTTACACCGTCAATTTTGTTTTCAACTGCAATTATTCCACGCACATTGGGAATATAAAGAGTATTGTTCTTAATTTTGCAGGTGTTATGAACAACTTCAAAAGCTTCAGCTTCCTGCCACGGGTAGCACACGGTTTTACCGTTTTGCTTAATTATTCCGCATTTTTCTTTTGTGATTTCCTCAACTGTTTCGCCGAGTATCGCAGTATGGTCAAGTGAGATTGAAGCAATTACGCTCACAAGCGGAGTGCCTATTACATTTGTTGAATCAAGCCTTCCGCCAAGACCTACTTCGAGTACGCAGATGTCGCAGTTTTCTCTTTCAAAAATCATAAATGCGGCGGCCGTGATTACCTCAAATTCCGTCGGCTGCATTTCTTTTTTTGCCATTTCGGCTACTATCGGTTCAAGCTCGGTAACACATTGGGCAAAAAGCGTTTTGTCGGCAGGGGAGCCGTCAATCTGTATTCTCTCCAGAAATTCGCTGACATATGGTGACGTGAAAAGTCCCGTTTTTTTGCCGCTTGCGGTAAGTGCTCCCGCTATCATTGTGGAGGTTGAGCCTTTGCCGTTTGTGCCTGCAACGTGGACAAATTTCAGTCTGTCCTGCGGATTTCCCACAGCCCTGCAAAGCTCCTCAATGCGCTCAAGCCCCGGATGAATTCCGAAGCGGTTGAGCGAATGTATATAGTTTATAGCCTGTTCGTAGTTCAAAATATCACCTTAAATGTACGGAGTTCGGATGTTTATTGCCCTGAAATCAACGGGTGCTCTTTCGCAGTTCATTCTGTAAACGCTGAAAACAATGCCCATTGCAAGATAAATGCAAAGGTTGGATGTGCCGCCCGAGCTCATAAACGGCAGGGTGATACCGATACAGGGCAGGAGCATAAGGCACATGCCGACGTTGACAACAACCTGTGAGCCTATCATAGCCGCAACACCTATGCACATCATTCTGCCGGGTGTATCGTTGGCAAGACGTGCGGTTTTGATTGTTCTGAAAACAATCAGCATAAACAATACCATAATACCAAGGCAACCGACAAAGCCGAGCTCCTCGCCGAAAACGCTGAGTATCATATCTGTTTCGGCGGCGGGAACAACGCCGTTCTGTGTGTAAGGACCCTGGAAAAGACCCTGGCCGAAAAGCTGACCCGAGCCCATTGCGTTTTTGCTCTGAAGCTGCTGGTAAATGATATCTGAATAGGATTCAGGGTAGAGCAGGGCAAGGAAACGGTTGCGCTGAATGTCGCTGAAAACCTTTACCCATACAAGCGGAAAGGCGGCTATGACAGTAGCGAGTGCAATTGCAAAATACCTCAGCTTTACGCCTGCCATAAACATCATTACGACAAACATCATAAGGAAGATAAGCGCTGAGCCCATATCGCCCGTAACAACGACAAGCAGGGTCGGTATTGCACCGTGAACGGCAAGCAGAAGCACGTTTATGACCTTGTCAAGTCTGTCACTTATAAGTTCAAGGTGAACGGAAAAGGTGATTATGAATGCAATTTTAAGAAGCTCAGACGGCTGAAAATAAATGCTGAAACTGCCTATAGAGAAGGGAAGCCAGGTTATAACCTCGCTTCTTTCGCTCGGGCCGGTTCCCCATTTGAAAAGCGCAAGCATAAGCGCAACGGAAACGGCGGCAACAACAGGCCAAAGTTTCAGTATTACCTCATAATCTATTGCGGAAATTACCATACACATTATAAAGCCTATAGCAACGGCGGCTATCATAACAATAGCCTCACGCGCAATAAACTCGCCCTGCTCCAGGTCGTGCATCGTTGCACTGAAAACGGCAATTATGCCTGCAACTGAAGCAATAAGGCATAGCACGACAAGGTATATATCGGTTTCTTTAAGAAAATTTGTGACCGAACGCATTGACTCACCTCACGGTTTGTAAAGTAAAACCGAAAATATTATATTACAATGTGAAAAAAATTACAAGCAAATACTTTATATCTTTAAACTTTTGTGTTATAATCCCATAGATAAAACCGAATTTATATGCATCAGGTGAGTGTTTTGAAAAAAGTTTTCACAACAAAAAGTGCATACGAAACCGAAGCTCTCGGCAAAAAACTCGGCTCCGTGCTTCGCCGTGGCGATGTTGTCGCCTACTTCGGCGGACTCGGTGTCGGCAAAACCGCTTTTACCCGTGGGCTTGCCGAGGGTATGGGTATATCTGCCGATGTCAGCAGCCCGACATTCGCTATTGTCAATGTCTATCACGGCTCACCCATGCTCTGTCACTTTGATATGTACCGTATCGACGGGTGGGACGACCTTTGTACCACGGGGTATTTTGAATACCTTGAGGATGATGCGGTGCTTGCTGTTGAGTGGAGCGAGAATATAGAAAATGTACTGCCCGAAAATTCGTTTTTCGTTAATATAGCAAAGGGCGAAACGGACGAAACGAGAATTATTGAGATAGAAGGGGATGAGCGGCTTGAAAATATTGGCGCTTGAAAGCTCTGCAGTCAGTGCAGGTGCTGCTGTAAGTGTTGACGGTAAAATCGTTGCCGAAAATTTTGTCAACGCAGGGCTCACCCATTCGCAGACGCTTCTGCCTATGGTTGACGCCTGCTTGAAAACGGCAAATGCAACCGTTTCAGATATGGATGCAGTTGCAATTGCAAACGGTCCCGGCTCATTCACGGGTATCCGTATTGGTGTTGCGGCGGTAAAGGGCCTTTGCTTCGGCGGCAAAAAATGTATAGGTGTTTCAACTCTCGAGGCTATGGCTTATAATCTTTTCGGTGCGGATTGCATAGCGCTGTGTGTTATGGATGCCCGTTGTTCGCAGGTGTATACGGCTATGTTTGACTGCGGCGAAAAAATCGCAAGGCTGTGCGAAGATAAGGCAGTAATGATAGCAGACCTGCCTGAAATGATAGAAAATGCCAAAAAATATATAAAAAAAGACGTGATTATACTTGGCGACGGCGCTGAGTTGTGTTATAATTATTTGAAAACTGTTTGTAACGGTGTTTCTCTTGCCCCCGTAAACGTGCGCTATCAGCGTGCGGCGGGTGTTGCACTTGCGGCGGAATATGCAGGCGAGCTTATTGAGGCAGATGCCCTCAAGCCCGTATATCTGCGAGTACCGCAGGCGGAAAGAGAATTGAAAAAGAAAAGGAGCGAAAACCAATGATAGCTTTAGGTGCAGACCACGGCGGATATGAACTCAAGGAAAGCATAAAAAAACACCTTGATGAAAAGGGTGTAGAGTATAAAGATTACGGCTCATATACGGGTGAGGCTATTGACTACCCGATTATAGCCAAGAAGGTTGCCGATGCAATTGTCAGCGGCGAGTGCGAAAGAGGTATTCTCTGTTGCGGTACGGGTGTAGGTATCTCCATTGCCGCAAATAAGGTAAAGGGTATCCGTTGCGCCTGCTGTTCGGATTGCTTCAGCGCACACTATACAAGACTTCACAACGACGCCAATATCCTTGCAATGGGCGGCAGAGTTATCGGCGCAGGTCTTGCCTGCATGATGGTTGACACCTTCCTCGAAACTGAGTTTGAGGGCGGCAGACACGCACGCAGAGTAGGCCTTATCACAGAAATAGAAGAAAATAACTGAGAACAAAATCAGGAGGATAAACATATGGCAGTTCATGTAATGGATCATCCGCTTATTCAGCACAAGGTTTCCGTTTTAAGGGATGTTAAAACCACCTCCAAGCAGTTCCGCGAGCTTGTAAGCGAAATAGCAATGCTTATGTGCTACGAGGCAACACGCGATCTTCCGCTTGAGGATAAGGATGTTCAGACTCCTCTTGCAACGGCACACACAAAGGTTATTGCAGGTAAGAAGCTTGCTTTTGTTCCCATCCTTCGTGCAGGTCTTGGTATGGTGGACGGCGTTGTCACACTTGTTCCCAATGCAAGAATAGGTCATATCGGTCTTTACCGTGACCCCGATACACTCCAACCCGTAGAGTATTACTGCAAACTGCCTGCCGATATCGAGCAGAGAGAGGTTATTGTTGTTGACCCTATGCTTGCAACGGGCGGCTCCGCAATAGACGCTATTACACAGATTAAGAAACGCGGCCCCAAGGAAATCAAGTTCATGTGCCTTATCGCCGCACCCGAGGGTGTAGAGGCTCTCACAAAGGCACACCCCGATGTTGAAGTTTATATCGCTGCGCTTGACGATTGCCTCAACGACCACGGCTATATCATGCCCGGTCTCGGCGATGCAGGCGACAGAATTTTTGGTACCAAATAAATTTATCAAAACTTACTGAAAACACAATTTTGAAAGGCAGAATTATATAATGAAAGTTGTTCTCAAGCAGGATGTAAAGTCACTCGGTAAGAAAGGCGAGCTTGTAACCGTTTCTGACGGCTATGCAAGAAACTTCCTCTTCCCCAAGAACCTTGCTTCCGAAGCAAATGCTCAGGCTATGTCAGAGCTTAAAAACAAAGAGCAGGCGGAGAAATACCGCATTGAAACAGAAACAGCCGCTGCAAAGGCAGCTGCCGCAAAAATTTCAGGCAAGACCGTTAAGGTTGTTGCCAAGGCAGGCCAGAACGGCAAACTTTTCGGCTCCGTAACTTCAAAGGAAGTTGCCGCACAGATCAAGGCCGATTTCGGTGTTGAGCTCGACAAGAGAAAGGTAGACGTTGAAGATATCAAGTCCTTCGGCACTTATCCCGTAACTGTAAAGCTCAACCACGGCGTAACAGCTTCACTCTATGTTCAGGTCTGTGAATAATTGAATTGACTAAAAGAAAGGGGGATGCAGCGTGGCAGATGTATCCACAAATTACGACGGTATGAATATGCCCTACAGCCTTGAGGCGGAGCAGGCGGTGCTCGGCGCAATACTCAAGGACCCTCGCTGTATGCCTACCGTGCTTATTCACCTTAAGGCGGAGCATTTCTATATGCCGCAGCACAAGGCTATTTTCACCACAGCCGTAATGCTCGATGCTAACGCTCAGCCCATAGACCCGCTCGTTGTCCTTGAACGCCTCAAAAAAGAGGGCGTTTACGACGATGCGGCAGGTAAAACCTACCTCTATCAGCTGGCTCAGGCTGTGCCGTCGGTGCAGAATGTTGAGTCATACGCCAAGATAGTGCGTGAAAAGTTCTATCTCCGCTCGCTGATTTCCGCTTCACGCGAAATTATCGACAGCTCAATGAACGAGGACAACTCTGCGGACTTGCTTCTCGATTCGGCAGAGCAGAAGATATACAACATCCGTCAGGGCAGAAATACGGATGCGCCCTCACGCCTTAACGATATTATCAACAACGAGGTTTTTGAACGTCTCAAGGTTATATCAAATAAAGAAGAGCGTGAAAAGCACAAGGGTCTGCCCTCGGGCTTCTCGATGCTCGACAGGCACATTTCCGGCTTCAACAAGTCCGACCTTGTAATCATCGGTGCCCGTCCCGGTATGGGTAAAACAAGCTTTGCGCTCAACCTTGCACGCAATATCGCTATCTGCGGCAGCAAAAAGGTTGTAATGTTCTCGCTTGAAATGACAAAGGCTCAGCTTGCCGAGCGTGTACTTGCTACGGAAGCCAGAGTCGATGTCAAGAAAATGCGCTCAGGTGAATTTGACGATGCCGACTGGCAGCGTATGGGTGTTGCGATAGAATCGCTTGTCAACTGCGAGCTCTATTTTGATGATACTTCAACAATCACTGTGCCCGAAATGAAGGCAAGAATACGCCGTATGCGTGATGTCGATGCCGTCGTTGTCGATTACCTCGGCCTTATCAAGTCCGAAAAGGATTACGGTGCACAGCGTGTTCAGGAGGTTTCGGATATTACCCGTAACCTCAAGCTTATGGCAAAGGACCTTAATATTCCCGTTATCGTTTGTTCACAGCTCGCCAGAGTTACCGAGGGCAGAGGTAAATCTCACCGCCCGATGCTGGCTGACCTGCGTGACTCGGGTTCAATCGAGCAGGATGCCGATATAGTCCTTATGCTCTACAGACCGTTTTACTATATTAATGAAAAGGACGGTCCTCTTACCGAAGAGGATCTCGCCAAGAAGAACGAGGCAGAGCTTATCATAGCCAAAAACAGACACGGCTCACTTGAAACCGTGCCCCTGCACTGGAACGGTGCATTCACTCTGTTCTCGACGGCGGAAAAAACTCGCAATGAAGATTAAAGCAATCCGTGCAATTGAGCGTCATCAGATGCTTCACCCGGGAGATACCGTTTTGGCAGCTCTTTCGGGCGGAGCAGATTCGATGGCGCTTCTTCACGTTTTATACTCGCTTAAAGACGAATATAACATTAAAATTGTTGCTGCTCACTTCAACCACGGCATCCGTGGTGAGGAGGCAAAGCGTGACGAGAATTTTTGCGTTGAGGTGTGTAAAAACCTTGGTGTGGAACTTTTTGTCGGCTCTGCGGATATCCCTGCACTTGCAAAGGAAAATGGCTTGGGTGTTGAGGAATGCGGCAGAAAAGAGCGTTACGCCTTTTTTGAAAAGGTAGCTTCTGAAGCCAAAATAGCAACGGCACACACGCTTTCTGACTGCGAGGAAACCTTCCTTTTTAACCTTGCAAGAGGCGCCTCTCTTAAAGGTCTCGGCTCTATCCCTCCCGTGAGAGATAATATTATCCGTCCGCTTATTTATTGCTCAAGGGATGATATTGAAAACTACTGTTTCGAAAATAAAATCCCGTTTGTAATAGACAGCACAAATTTAAGTGATGAATACACACGAAACAGTATCAGGCACAATATTGTGCCGCAGCTCAAAAAAATAAATCCGTCGTTTGATTCGGCGTTTGAAAGATGCCTTTGCTCTCTTCGCGAGGATGAAGAATTACTTGATATTCTGTCAATTTCCGTGCTTGAAAATGCAAAAACAAAAAACGGATACCGCGTTGAAATGCTCAATACCGTTCATCCTTCGCTCAGACGCAGAGCGGTTGCAAAAATAATCGAAGAAATTACCGCTGAAAAGCCTCAGGCACATCACATCGGTGCGGTGTGTGATATACTTTCAAACGGCGGCAGCACACAGATTCTTACGGGTGTTTCGCTTTGCGTTTACAACGGTGTGCTTGCCAAGGAAGAAAGTTCTGCTGACGAATGGGAGCAGGCTTTTGTTCAGGGGATGAACTTTCTGCCCTATGAAACCGTAAATTCGTCCGTTTATGACAAAAATGACAAAATAAATATACAAAAATTTAACAAAGAACTATTGGCGAATGTTATAGATTATGATAAAATAAAAGGAGTGCTGATTTTCAGCTCTATTAAACAGGGCGATAAAATCCGCCCCAACGGCAGAGGGGTAACAAAACAACTCCGCCGTCTGTTTAACGAAAATCAGGTTCCGCCTTCACACCGCAACCGTATATCCGTACTGCGTGATGAGTGCGGTGTAGTGTGGGTCAGCGGTGTCGGCGTTGACGAGCGTGTGAGCGCCGGCGAAAATACACAAAGGTTTCTGATTCTCGAAACCGTGGGAGAAAAAAGCTATGAAGAATGATATACAGTCCGTTCTTTTTTCGGAAGAAGAGCTTGGGGCGATTGTCAGCCGCCTCGGTGCACAGATAACAGAAGATTACAAGGGCAAGAATCTGTTGCTTGTCAGCATACTCAAGGGCTCGGTTGCCATTATGGCAGACCTTATGAGAAGCATAGACCTTCCCTGCCGTATAGATTTTATGGCTGTTTCCAGCTACGGCTCGGGCATAAACAGCTCGGGAAATGTTAAAATTATTAAAGACCTTGATATTTCGCTCGAAGGTTACGACCTTCTTATCGTAGAGGATATTCTCGACAGCGGAAGAACACTCAGTTCACTTATGGAAATTCTTTCCACAAGAAAGCCGAAGAGCATTGAAATCTGTACTCTGTTCGATAAGCCCGAACGTCGCGAGGCAGATGTTTATGCAAAATACATAGGTGCCTGCGTTCCCGATGCATTTATAGTCGGCTACGGTCTGGATTACGATGAAAAGTACCGTAATCTGCCCTATGTAGGTATACTCAAGCCCGAGGTCTATGAGAAGTAAAATTCTTTTCGTATATATTTAAGGAGTGAAAAAATGGACACAAAGAAGTTAAAAAGCTTTTTGCCCTACCTTATTATCCCCGTTGTGATAATAGGTCTTGCCTTCTATTTTGTGACCTCTTCAACCGAGAGCACAAAGGTAAAGTACTATGAGGTAGTAGCAAAATTTCAGGCGGGCGAGGTAACGGAATATACCCTCAACCTCAGCTCGGGTGCACTTGTTTACTATGAGGAGGGTGAAAAAGCTCCCAAAAAGTACACTGTGCCGAATGTAAACCTGTTCCTTGAGGACGTTCATTTTGACGTAATGGAACACAATAAGGCTAACCCCGAAGCACCCATAAAGGCTGAACTTGAGAGAGGTGCCGAAAATTCCTGGTTGCTTCAGGTGCTGCCCACAATTATTCTTATGGGCGTGCTCGGTGTGCTGATGTTTGTTATGGTACGCCGTATGGGTCAGACCTTCAATAACGAAACCAATAAAACCCTCAGCTTCGGCAAGGCACGAATCAAAAACGCTAAGGATGAAAAGCGCAAGACAACCTTTGCTGACGTTGCAGGTGCAGACGAAGAAAAACAGGAGCTTGCCGAAATCGTCGAGTTCCTCAAAGACCCGCAGAAGTTCAACGAGCTTGGTGCACGTATTCCCAAGGGCGTTCTGCTCGTCGGCCCTCCCGGTACTGGTAAAACTCTTCTTGCCCGTGCCGTTGCAGGTGAGGCGGATGTTCCCTTCTTCTCAATTTCGGGCTCCGACTTCGTTGAAATGTACGTCGGTGTCGGTGCTTCCCGTGTAAGAGATTTGTTTGACCAGGCAAAAAAGAATGCTCCGTCGATTATTTTCATAGACGAAATTGATGCCGTAGGCCGTCACAGAGGCGCAGGTATGGGCGGCGGTCACGATGAGCGTGAGCAGACCCTCAACCAGATGCTTGTTGAAATGGACGGTTTCGGCGCAAATGAGGGCGTTATCATCATCGCCGCAACAAACCGCCCCGATATTCTTGACCCTGCACTTCTGCGTCCCGGTCGTTTTGACCGTCAGGTTACGGTTAACTATCCTGACCTCAAGGGCAGAGAAGAAATTCTCCACGTTCACGCAAAGGGCAAGCCCCTTGCGCCGGATGTTGATTTGTCCGTTATCGCCCGTTCAACCGTAGGCTTTACGGGTGCTGACCTTGAAAACCTGCTTAACGAAGCTGCTCTGCTTGCCGCAAGACAGAACAGGAAAGCTATCACAATGCAGGAGATTGAAGAGGCTACCGTCAAGGTAATAGTCGGTACGGAAAAGAAGTCCCACAAGATGAGCGACAAGGAAAAGCGTCTCACCGCCTATCACGAGGCAGGTCACGCCGTTGCAACCTTTGCGCTCGAATCACAGGACCCCGTTCACGAAATTTCAATCATCCCCAGAGGTATGGCAGGCGGTTATACCATGTCCATCCCCAAGGAGGACAAGAGCTATACCACCAAGAACGATATGCTTGACAACATTGTTACGCTTCTCGGTGGCCGTGTTGCAGAAAAAATCGTTCTCGGCGATATCTCAACAGGTGCTTCAAACGATATTGAGCGCTCTACCTCAATTGCCAGAAATATGGTTACAAAGTACGGTATGAGCGACACTCTCGGCCCAATTTCCTTTACCTCAGGCAGCCACGAGGTGTTCCTCGGCAAGGATTACGGCCAGACTCGCAACTATTCCGAAAACGTTGCAGGCTCTATCGACAGCGAGATTGATTCTATCATCACGGGTGCTTACAACCGTTGCGAAAAGATTCTCACCGATAACCTCGATAAGCTTCATAAGGTAGCAGGCTATCTTATCGAAAATGAGAAGATGAACGGCGAGCTTTTCAGGAAGTTTATGCTCGGTGAAGAGCCCAAGGTAGAGGTTGAGCCTGTTGTTGAAACAGAAGTAACCGAAGAAAACGAAAATGCATAAATAATTCTTTTTGCCGACATCGCTTAATGCGATGCCGGCAATATGCAGTATAAAGAGCAATATTAAAGAGAGGTAATAAAATGCCTAAGAAAGCGGAATACGGAGTAGAAAGCATAACCTCCCTCAAGGGTGCGGACAGAGTCCGTAAGCGTCCTGCAGTTATTTTCGGCTCGGACGGTCTTGAGGGCTGTGAGCACTCCATTTTTGAAATTATCTCAAACTCAATAGACGAAGCAAGAGAGGGCTACGGCGAAAAAATCGTCATAACCCGTTTCTCCGACGGCTCTGTTGAAGTTCAGGACTTCGGCAGAGGTATCCCCGTTGATTATAACCCCAAAGAAAAGAAGTTCAACTGGGAGCTTGTTTTCTGCGAGCTTTATGCAGGCGGTAAGTACGACACCAACGACGGCGGCAGCTATGAGTATTCACTCGGTCTCAACGGTCTTGGCCTTTGCTCAACACAGTACGCTTCCGAATATATGGAAGCCGAAATCAAAACGGGCGGCTACCGTTATGAGCTCAAGTTCAAAAAGGGTAAGCCTGTTGGTAAAATGCTCAAAGAGGAATACACCAAAAAGGATACGGGTACGAGAATCAAGTGGAAGCCCGACCTTGACGTTTTCACCGATATCAACGTACCTCTCGACTATTTCCAGTCCACGCTCAAGCGTCAGGCAATAGTCAATGCAGGCGTACGCTTTATCCTCAAAAATCAGAAGGGCAATACCGCTTCCTTTGAAACATTTGAGTATCTTTACGAAAACGGCATAAAGGATTATGTTGATGAGCTCGGCGGCGAAGAGGCAATGAGCGCAACACAGTTCTGGAATGCAGAGCGTGTAGGCCGTGACAGAGAGGACCAGAAGGATTACAAGCTCAAAATCAATGCTGCTCTGCGCTTTTCCAACAAAACGCAGGTCAAGGAGTATTACCACAATTCAAGCTGGCTTGAATACGGTGGTGCTCCCGACAAGGCAGTAAGAAGTGCTTTTGTTTCTTCAATTGACTCTTACTTAAAGCAGAACGGCAAGTATTCCAAAACCGACCCGAAGGTCAGCTTTCAGGATATTGAGGACTGTATGATTCTCGTCATATCCTCTTTTTCAACACAGACCTCCTACGAAAACCAGACAAAGAAGTCTATCAACAACAAGTTCATTCAGGAGGCTATGGCTGAATTCTTCCGCCGTCAGCTTGAAATTTACTTTATTGAAAATAAGCTCGAGGCAGAAAAAATCTGCAATCAGGTGCTTATAAATATGCGCAGCCGTGTCAAGGCTGAAACCACAAGACAGACAATCAAAAAGAGCCTGCAGACCAGCAACGATATGGCAAACAGAGTTCAGAAGTTTGTTGATTGCCGCAGCCGCGATGTAAGTATGCGTGAGCTGTTTATCGTTGAGGGTGACTCTGCTCTTGGTGCCTGTAAGCAGTCGAGAGATTCGGAATTCCAGGCTATTATCCCCGTAAGAGGTAAAATCCTCAACTGTCTCAAATGCGAGTACGACAGAATTTTCAAGAGCGATATCATAACCGACCTTATTAAAGTCCTTGGCTGCGGTATTGAGGTCAAGGGCAAAATGGCAAAGGATTTAGCTTCCTTCAACCTTGAAAATCTTCGCTGGAACAAGGTTATTATCTGTACCGATGCTGACGTTGACGGCTTCCAGATAAGAACGCTTATCCTCACTATGATATACCGTCTTATGCCTACCCTTATCGAAGAGGGATATGTTTTCATTGCGGAATCACCGCTTTACGAAATCACATATAAGGACGAAACCTGGTTTGCCTACACCGAAAAGGAAAAGGCAGACGTGCTTGCCGAACTTGAAGGCAAGAAATTCACAATTCAGCGCTCAAAGGGTCTTGGTGAAAACGAGGCAGATATGATGTGGCTCACCACAATGAATCCTGCTACACGCCGCCTTATCAAGGTTGAGCCCGATATGGCTGAGGCTATGTCGGAAAAATTTGAGCTTCTGCTTGGTGATAACCTTGCGGGCAGAAAGCAGTATATTGCAGAAAACGGTCATCTCTATATTGATATGGCCGACGTAAGCTGAGAAAGGGGAGAGGACGAATGGCTAAGAAAAAGCAGGATAAACAGCCCAAAGCTGAAATTAATCCCAAAGCCCATATTCTCGGCGCAGGCGAGGTTGTAAACCAGCGTATTACCGATACGCTCGAGGTCAACTATATGCCCTACGCAATGAGCGTTATCATGTCCCGTGCTATCCCCGAAATTGACGGCCTGAAGCCTGCCCACAGAAAGCTGCTTTATACAATGTATAAAATGGGTCTTCTTAACGGCGGCAGAATAAAGTCCGCAAACATTGTTGGTCGCACGATGCAACTCAACCCTCACGGTGATGCCGCAATTTATGACACAATGGTGCGTCTCTCCCGTGGTTACGAGGCTCTGCTTCATCCGCTTGTAGATTCAAAGGGTAACTTCGGTAAGGCATATTCACGTGATATGATGTGGGCTGCCTCCCGTTATACGGAAGCAAAGCTTGAGCCAATCTGTGCCGAGCTTTTCGGGGACATCGACAAGGATACGGTTGACTTTGTTGACAACTACGACAACACTATGAAGGAGCCTACGCTTCTTCCCGTTTCCTTCCCGAGTGTGCTTGTAAACAACAACACTGGTATTGCCGTCGGTATGGCAAGCTCAATCTGCTCGTTTAACCTTAACGAGGTATGCCGTGCGGCAATTGAGCTTATCAAAGACCCCGACTACGACGTTTCCGAAATTATCAAAGCACCCGATTTTATCGGCGGCGGTCAGATAATCTATAACCCTGAGGAAATGACAAATGTCATCAACAACGGCAGGGGAAGTATCAAGGTCAGAGCAAAGTACAAGTACGATAAATCAAACAACTGTATAGATGTTTACGAAATTCCTCCCACCACAACGGCGGAAGCAATAATTGATAAGATTATCGAAAAATTCAAGGCAGGCTCGCTCAAGGAAATCAGCGACGTGCGTGATGAAACCGATAAAAACGGTCTGAAAATCACGATCGATCTCAAACGCGGTGTCGATGCCGACAAGCTGATGTTAAAGCTTTACAAACAGACACCTATGGAGGATACCTTCTCCTGCAACTTCAATGTGCTTATTGCCGGTATGCCTCAGGTGCTCGGCGTAAAGGCTCTGCTTGAAGAGTGGATTGCCTTCCGCACAGAATGCGTGCGCAGAAGAACATTCTTCGACTTACAGAAGGCGAAAAACAGACTTCATCTCCTGCAGGGCTTGCAGAAGATACTGCTTGATATCGATAAGGCGATTAAAATCATCCGCAACACCGAAGAGGAAAAGGAAGTCGTCACCAACTTGATGATAGGCTTCGGTATCGACGAGCTTCAGGCTGAGTACGTTGCGGAAATCAAGCTGCGCCACTTAAACCGTGAATATATCCTCAAGCACACCAAGGATATCGAAAGCCTTGAAGAAGCTATAAAGGATATGGAGGATATTCTCAAAAGAGGTCAGCGTGTCAAGAAGATTATTGTTTGCGAGCTTGAAAACGTAATTAAAAAATACGGCAAGGAGCGCAGAAGCGAAATTATCTACAATGCTGAAATCGTTGCTGAAGAGGATGAAAATCCCGTTTCCAATGAGCCGGTACACCTGTTTATGTCCGAGGGCGGCTACTTTAAGAAGATTACACCGCTCTCACTTCGTATGAGCGGCGAGCAGAAGGTCAAAGAGGGCGACAAGATTGCCTTCACCTGCGACACTACCAACGATGTTGAACTGCTCTTCTTCACAAACAAACAGCAGGTCTATAAGGCAAAGGCAGACGATTTCGAGTTTACCAAGGCAAGTGTGCTGGGCGACTATGTACCCTCCAAGCTTGATATGGAGCCCGAGGAAGCCTTTATGTATATGGCTGTAACAAAGGATTATAGCGGATATATGCTCTTCTTCTTCGAAAACGGTAAGGTTGCAAAGGTCGATATGTCGGCTTACGCTACAAAGACCAATCGTAAGAAGCTGATTAAGGCATATTGCGATAAATCTCCGCTTGTTTCGGCTCTTTATGTAAAAGAGGATACGGAGCTTGTGCTCATTTCAAGTGCAGGCAGACACCTTCTTTTCAATACGGGCTCTGTTTCACCCAAAACAACAAAGGATACCCAGGGTGTCAGCGTGCTTACCCTCAAAAAAGGTCAGCGCCTGATGACTGTAAGACCCTATGTTGAAGGCGAGTTTGTGAAGCCACACCGCTACCGCACGAAGAATCTGCCCTCAACAGGTGCACTCCTCAGCGCAGAGGATTCCGGCGAGCAACTCAGCCTGATATAATAAAAAACAAAAGCCGCAACAGAAAAAATCTGTCAACGGCTTTAAGACAAAACCAAAAGCTGATGCAAACACAAACACCTGAAATAAAACAGCTTTTTGTCTGTCAGTAGTATTTTTGCCTAAAGTCAGGGCAGATATACGCTCAAAATTTTACCGAATAAATACATCTTTTTACAAAAAGGTGTTGCATTTCTCATTCTGTTGTGGTAGAATACCGAAGTATCGAATATGTCGGGGTGTTATGTCCCGTAACAAAAGAAAGGGTATTCGCTTCAAATTCAAGCGTTAAAAGGTGATTAATTATGGTAGCATATGAAATTATTTTCGGCGTAGTTCTTATCGTTCTCTCTATCGCAATCATTGCTCTCGTTCTCCTTCAGGAGGGTAACTCCAAGGGTCTTTCCGGTGCAATCGCAGGCGGTGCAGAAACATTCTTCGGCAAGAACAAGGGCCGCACAATGGAAGCAAAGCTTGTCAAGCTCACAAAGTTTGTCGGTATCGGCTTCTTTGTACTTGCACTTGCAGCAAAGATCATCCTCACAATTTTCTGATTAAATCAATAATCAAACCTACAGCCACGAAAATTCGTGGCTGTTTTTTCTTGACTAATTTTGACAATATGATATTATTAACTTTAGTTATTTTTAGAATAAACCGAGGTCTTTGTTTATGTCAGTTAAACCCGTAACCGCCATTATCGTCGGCGGCGGACACCGTTCGTTTACCTATGCGGAGCTTGCTCTCCAAAACCCCGAAAAGCTGAAGATTGTCGGCATTGCTGACCCGAATCCATTCCGCTGCGAAAAAGCGAGAAAGATGTTCGGTTTTCCCGAGGAAAACTGCTTCTCGTCAGCAGATGAGCTTGCAAGTGTGCCCAAGTTTGCCGATGCGATAATCAACGGCACTATGGACCATCAGCACGTCGAAACAGCAATTCCGCTGCTTAAAAAAGGCTACGACATGCTGCTTGAAAAGCCCTTTGCCGTAAATCTTGATGAGCTCGACGAGCTTGTAAAGGTTGTTGAAGAAAACGGCAACAAGGTTATGATTTGCCACGTGCTCCGCTACACACCGTTTTACCTTGCCATCAAGGAACGTGTGCTTTCGGGCGAAATCGGCGATATAATCAGCATAAATACATTTGAGCACGTCAGTTACCACCACGTTTCCACTTCCTATGTCAGAGGCAAGTGGGGCAATTCGGACAACTGCAAGACCTCAATGCTCCTTGCAAAGTGTTGTCACGACCTTGATATAATGATGTGGATGATGGGCGAGGATAAGCCTAAGACGGTTTCCAGCTGTGGCTCAATTTTTCAGTTCAAGCCCGAAATGGCACCCGAGGGTGCAGGTACCAAGTGCCTTGTTGACTGCCCCCATAAGGATACCTGCCTCTATTCCGCAAAGAGAATTTACATAGACCATCCCGACAGGTGGGAATTCTACGTCTGGTCTGCGCTTGAGGATATGGAAAACGCTACAATTGAAGATAAAATCAACCTTCTCAAGGGTGACAGTCCCTACGGCAAGTGTATTTATAAGAGCGGCAACAACGTTGTTGACCACCAGAGCGTAATGGTCAATTTTGCTTCGGGCGCAACGGGGACACACAATATGGTCGGCGGTGCGGCAAGACCGCTTCGCAGAATCGAAATTGTTGGCACCAAGGGCGAAATATGGGGTGAGTTTGAGCACAACGATATCCACGTGCTTCGCATAAATCCCGACCCCGGTAAGGAATTTGACGAAGAAATTATAGACCTTTCTGAATTTTGTGAGGGCGGCGGTCACGGCGGCGGAGACCTCGGCCTTGCGGAGGATTTTGTTAATTTTGTCAGAGGCGAAAAGCCCTCCGTTTCCTGCACGAGCATTTTCGATTCAGTAGCAGGCCACAAAACCGTTTTCCTTGCAGATATCTCCCGCGAAAACGGCTCGGAGGCAATGGAGTATTAATATGAACAGTAATTCAAGAAAAACTCTCGGCGGTAATCTCGCCTTGCTCACAGCTGCATTTATATGGGGTACCTCTTTCGTTGCACAGAGCGTGGGAATGGAGTCGGTAGAGGCATTTACCTTTAACGGCATACGAATGCTGCTCGGCTGTGCGGCGCTTATTCCGCTTATTGTGTTTATGCAACTTAAAAAGAGCAAGACAGACACACGAGCAAAGCAGGAGAAAAAGAAACAGGCTTTTGTTCAGCTCAGATGTGGTTTGGTTTGCGGAATTCTGCTTTTTTGTGCAAGTAATTTCCAACAGTTTGCTTTCAATTATACGTCGTCGGGCAAAATTGGCTTTATTACGGCACTTTATATGCTCCTTGTTCCGATTTTCGGAATTTTCTTAAAGCAGAAACAGCGCCTTTTTGTCTGGCTTGCAGTTGCGCTTGGCTGTTTCGGAGCGTATCTTCTGTGTGTTGACGGCTCAATGACTATAGGCAAGGGCGAAATTCTTACCCTTGCATGCTCTGTTTTCTATGCACTTCACATTCTTTATATCGACAGCGTTGTCGATAAGGTGGACGGAATTATTCTTTCATGCACGCAGTTTTTCGTTGTAGGCGTAATATCCGTTGTGTGTATGTTTGCTTTTGAAACACCGCAACTCGCAAATATAAATACTGCAATGGTTCCTATTCTTTATTCGGGTATTTTAAGCAGTGGCGTTGCTTATACGCTTCAGATTGTCGGCCAGAAAAACACGCAGCCTGCCGTGGCTTCGCTGTTGATGTGCCTTGAATCTGTGTTTGCCGTGCTTGCCGGCTGGATAGTGCTTCACGAAGCACTCAGTACGAGAGAGCTTATAGGGTGCGTTGTAATGTTCGTTGCAATAATTCTCACAAAACTGCCCGAGAGAAAAAAGAAATAGCGACAAATCGGGAAGTAGGTAATGCGTTACTTCCCGTTTTTTATTATGGGGTGATAAAATGAAAATCGAAAAGATTGATTCCAATTTTGCCGTGGGTGAGGTTAATGCCGACGGTATGAAAACCTATGATATACATACTTCTCCCTTTAAAATTCACGGTCTGTATGACTGTAAAGAAGGTAACTACAGGCGTATGCCTGCCGAGGTTGCCGAAAAAGTGAATGAGGGTGTTTTTGCTCTGCACACCAATACCGCAGGCGGCAGAATCCGCTTTAAAACGGATAGTGCAAGAATAGCTCTGCGCTGTATCCTGCCCGAGGTGTGGCTGTTTCCCCACATGCCCGTAACGGGTGTTACTTGCTTTGATTTATATGCTGACGGCGAGTTTATAAAGCCGTTTATTCCGCAGGGTGACCTCTTCGCAAAGGTGAGGGAAGAAGGCGAAAAGGAATTTTACTCCGAAATAAATCTCGGCAGCAGAAAAATGCGTGATATTATAATAAACTTTCCGCTTTATAACAATGTTTCGGCGGTCTGCCTGCTGCTTGAGGACGGCGCAACCGTAGCCGAGGCGCAGGAATATGCTAACTCAAAGCCTGTTGTTTTTTACGGCTCGTCAATCACTCAGGGCGGCTGTGCAAGCCATTCGGGTAACAGCTACGAGGCGATAATTTCACGAAAGCTCAACTGCGATTTTGTGAATCTCGGCTTTTCCGGCAACTGCAAGGCGGAGGACGAAATGGCACACTATATCGCAACGCTTGATATGAGCGTCTTTGTTTACGATTACGATCATAACGCTCCTGACGTTGAGTGTCTCCGAAAAACTCACGGGCGTTTCTTTGAAATTCTCCGTGAGGCAAAGCCCGATTTGCCCGTTATTATGGTTTCTGTTGCAGATAAGCATTATGGTGAAAGCATAGAGGAAAGAAAAGCCGTAATCCGCAAAACCTATGATACGGCAGTTGCCAACGGTGACAAAAATGTTTATTTCATAGATGGACAGGAGATTTACGGTGACAAGGCAGATCTTGCAACTGTAGATTACGTTCATCCGAATGACCTCGGCTTTTACCTTATGGCGGAAAAAATCGGCGAGGTAATAGAAAAAATATTATAAATTGTATGTTCGCTTATTGGAACATCGGAACAACTATAATGACAGCAGAACAACCAATTCGGGTTGTTCTGCTTATTTATTACAGATTATTGCAAATTTTTTAAGATAATAATTTACTCTTGCCTTTTTGGCTTTTGTTTGGTAAACTTGAAGTTGTGTACGGCTTTGCCGTGACATTATAAATTCAGGGAGAAAGATTTATGAAAAACTATATTTCAAGAATTAAGGCTAACGCAAAGCCGATAGAAATTGTATGGTGGTGGATTTTCCGCTGTATTATGATTTTCGGTATTCTCGATTCGATATTCGGCTTTACACCGCTTGGCGGCAGACCTATGATGGTAAAGCAGATGGCGGCTAACCTTGTCGGTATGTTCGCTTGGGAAATCTGTATGGCAACAAGCAAGAAGAACTTCATGCACTATCTGCCTTCCTATATTCAGGATATTTCCGTTGTAGGCTTCTTTATGGCATCCTTCTGCGGTGCATACATCAATCTTTACTATTATTTCCGCTTCTACGACCTTATTTTCCACATCTTCGGCGGTATAGCAGGTGCTCTCTTCGGCTACGAGGCAATTACGGCTATGCAGGTGCGTGATAAGTTAAAGCACCACGTTCCGCTTGTTGCTCTTGCCGCCTTCGGCGTTTCCTTTATTGCCGGTAATGCCTGGGAAATTGTAGAGTTCGTTCTTGACCAGTTCTTCGGCTCCGATGCTCAGCACTGGTGCTATCAGGAAGCACAGGCAGCAGCTGAAACATACGGTAAGGACTTCCTTGCAAATCCGCACATAATCCCTCACGTAATAGATGAGAGCCTTTGGGCAGAGGGTTGGACAGCAGAAACATTTGACTACCGTTGGGCACTTATGGACACTATGGAAGACATTCTTTGTAACTCCCTCGGCGGTATTCTTGCCTATGTATTCCTTCTTGTTTATCCCTATCACCATAAGGGCAAGTACGACGTTCACAAGTCGATTGATGAGGCTCTTGTAAAAGAAGAGAAGGAAGTTGTCACAAAATGATCGATCTTGCAAAATATCTTGAAAATGCAGGTAAGGTTGTTCCCAGCTCTCGTCAGCTTGAACGCCTGAGAGAAACCCCGTTTTATGCCTTTATCCATTTCAGCCCCAACACCTATACGGGCCTTGAGTGGGGTACGGGCAAGGAAGACCCTGCAATTTTTAACCCCACAGAGCTTGATTGCGACCAATGGGTCGAGGCTATAAAATCTGCCGGTATGAAGGGTGCGGTTATAACCGCAAAGCATCACGACGGCTTCTGCCTGTGGCAGACCGCTACGACGGAGCATTCAATCAAAAACAGCCCCTATAAGAACGGCAAGGGCGACATTGTGCGCGAGCTTGCCGAGGCTTGTAAAAGGGGAGGTATAAAGTTCGGTTTCTACCTTTCTCCGTGGGACAGAAACGCTCCCTGCTACGGTACGGATGAGTATAACGATTTTTACCGTGCACAGCTCACAGAGCTTCTGACAAACTACGGTGAGGTTTTCCACGTCTGGCTTGACGGTGCCTGCGGCGAAGGTCCGACGGGCAAAAAACAGGTTTACGATTTTGAGTCGTATTTTGAACTTGTACGTAAATATCAGCCGAATGCTACTATTTTCAAGGACGAGGGTCCTGACCTGCGTTGGTGCGGCAATGAAAGCGGTACTGCAAGGGCAAGCGAGTGGGCAGTAGTGCCGTATGAGCTTTGCTATTTCTGTGAAAAGCAGACTGAGGGCAAGCTTATGGAAGGCAGCCTTGCCGGCATATACAACAGCAACAAGGACATAGGCACACTTGAAAATATTATGTATTCCGAGGGCCTTGTCTTTGCTCCGTCTGAATTTGATATGTCTATCCGTCCGGGTTGGTTTTATCACCCCGAGGAAGAGCCTTATTCGCTGGAAAGGCTCTTTAATACCTATATCAATACGGTCGGCTCCAATGCAACATTCAACCTGAATATTCCGCCTATGCCCAACGGCAGGTTTGACCCGAGGGATGTACAGCGACTCAGGGAGCTGGGCGAAAAAATCAGAAATGAGTTTGCTGTTGACCTTTGCGAAAACGCAGTAATAACCTGTAACCATATTTCCGATACACAGTCAGAGTATATTGTTGAGCTGGGCGAGAAAAAGAAGATAAAGTATTTTGAACTCGCAGAAAACATCGCAAACGGTCAGCGTGTTACCGCCTTCAGAATTGTCTGCAGGAATAACGGTCATTGGGAGCAGTTCGGTTCAAGCTATACCACAATCGGCAGCCGCAAAATCTGCGTTGATGTAAACGAATGCGATGCCTTCAAGGTGATTATCACTTCGTCCAGAGGCAGGGCGGAAATTGAAAAAATATCCGCATATTGAGGGGGATTTATGAACACTATACCCGATATAACATTTGAATATCTTCTCGGTGCCGTGCCTATCTGGGGTAAGCCAAACATCTGGTATGGCTCCGTAACCTACAAGGAGAATACGGGCGTTTTTGATGACCGCTTCCGCTACAGATTAACCGTTAAGGTGGACGAGGAAAACGGCAACAAAATCAGCGCATCGTATTATATAGGCTGGCAGTCCTATGACATAGTTGACAAGGAAAAAATCACCGAAGAATTTTTCCCTGCGGACGATGATGGTACCGCTCAGGCTATAAACTGGCTGCGTGAACAGCTTGAAACTGTGGCAAAAATGTAATTTTTGCCCAAACAAACACGCTTTTTTCGGTTCAACTTATATAAAACGAAAAAATATAAAAAAGCTCTTGCATTTTAGTGTTTAATCTGCTAAAATACTTAATGTTCGTTTAGTAAAAGCTTAAAAGGAGGTTTTCACCAATGGCAAAATGTGAATTCTGCGGTAAGGGCGTCGCTTTCGGTATCCAGGTTTCTCACTCCCACAGACGTTCCAACAGAACATGGAAGTCCAACATCAAGCGCGTTAAGGCTGTTGTAAACGGCTCTCCCAAGAGAGTTTATGCTTGCACCCGTTGCCTTCGTTCCGGAAAGGTTACCCGCGCTATCTGACGCAATTTTGTTGATTTAGAGACTGTCGGTTTTCCCGATAGTCTCTTTTTCATTGTTCTTTAAGGCTATTGAATTTTTTTGCAGAATGGTATATAATGTTCATTTGAAAAAGGAGTTGAATTTACCTTGAGTAAAAAAGCTGCTGTAATAAACATTTTAAGACTTATTAAACGCAAGTTTATGAAAAAGCTGGGCGATATCAGGCGTAGTTTCTGGTATTACCACCTGTGGCCTCATTACTATAAAAAATACTCAAAACAGCCCATTGACGAAAAAAAGGTTGTGCTTGCGTATTCAAGCCTTTACAAAACCCTGCCTGATAACCTTAAATGCATCAAGGAAGAGCTTGAGGGCAGAGGCTATAACTGTGTTATAGTCAACAGGGGAGAGGGCGACAACCGCTACAAGAACAAGGTTATAAACGAGCTTTCAAAGTTTATTGACTGCAAGTTCTTCTTTAAAGAATTCGGCAATTGCCGTGCACTTTTCCTTGTGGATTATTATTTCCCTGCCTTTGCAAACAAACCCCGTGAGGGTCAGAGCATAGTTCAGCTCTGGCACGCCTGCGGTGCTTTCAAAATGTGGGGTTACTCCACGGTAGATAAAAAATGGGGTGCCAACAAGGATTCTCTTGACAAGTTCCCCGTTCACAATACATACACTCACGTCTGTGTTTCTTCGCCCAAGGTAAGTTTTGCCTATGCCGAAGCGTTCAACTGCGACGAAAAAACAGTAATGCCTCTGGGTACACCGAGAACGGATGTCTATTTTGACCCCGATTTTGTAAAAAGCGGCAGAGATACACTCAATCAGCTTTGTCCCGGTATCGATGGCAAAAAGGTTATCCTTTATGCTCCCACCTTCCGCGGTAACAGCCTGAGAAAATCATATATGCGCAACACGCTCGACCTTGATGCGCTCTATGAGCAGCTTCACGATGATTATGTTTTTGTTATGAAGCTCCATCCGCTCACCGCAAAAGCTTTTAAGCTTACAGACGAGCAGAAGAAAAAGTACAGCGGCTTCCTCTACGATGTTTCGCAGACGGCAAATATCGACACGGCACTTTGTGCGGCGGATATAGTTATTTCCGACTATTCTTCACTTATCTTCGAGTATTCACTGCTTGAACGCCCGATGCTATTCTACGCTTACGACCTTGAAAAGTACGAGAATGACCGCAGCTTCTATTTCGATTACAGAAGCTTTGTCCCCGGCGAAATAGTTGAAGATACCGAGGGCATCATAAACGAAGTGAAACGCCTTGAAACGGACTTTGACAAGAATAAGGTAATCAACTTCAAAAATGACTTCATGTCAGCCTGCGACGGCAATTCCACAAAACGCATCTGCGATACGGTTTTCGGTAAATAAAACAGATAAAGGACAGCACGTTTGTAACGGTGCTGTCCTTTGTTATATGTCAAAAAATTTATTAAGTTCTTCGTACTTATAAAAAAACACCTTGCTCAGCTCACGGATTTCCTTTTCTTTATGTGTAGCTGATTCGTCGAAAACCGCCGCTACGGGGAAATCTGATTTTGCCGCAGTTTCAACGGCGTGGAAGGAATCCTCAAATACATAGGTTTCCTCTTTAGGTGTACCGAGAAATTCAAGTGCCTTTTCAAAAATCAGCGGGCTTCTTTTGCTCTCACCCAATTCAGCACAGGTGAAAATCTCATCGAAAAATCCGAGCATACCGTTGTGCTCAAGTGCAGGAATTGCAAGCCTTCTTTCCGTTGCTGTGGCTATGCACAATTTTATGCCTGCATTTTTCAATCGCTCAAGAAACGGTATGATGTCTTCTTTGGGCGGAACCAGATTTATGTAAAAATTGTCTATCTGCTCGTGCATAAAGTCTAAAACATCGTCAGCCGTGCAGTCCAGATTATACTCATCTACAACATACTGCGAGGATTCACGCAGAAACATCGTTGAAACCCTTTCGCGCAAATCGGACTTGGGAGTTACACCTCTTGCCATCAGAAAATTAAAACTTAAATCGTTCCATATCGGCATAGAGTCTATAAGCGTGCCGTCAAGGTCAAAAATTGCACCGGAAATTTTATTTGCCATCGGTTTCCTCTCTTTCGGGCAAGGTGCCTGAGCTTTCGATTATGATTACAGCCGTGCCGTTGTGCACTGTAATACGGGCGGAATTGCCCGTAAATTCGTTGCTTATGCCTACGGGCCTGTCATACGGCAGAGGAGCACAGTCAAGCTCATATTTAAGCCCTTTGAGCGTTACTGTGCAGGTATCACACCCCCACGGAAAAATGGAAATATAACCGCTCATATTTTCATCAAAACGAAGTGTGCAGTCCTTTGCGGCTGTGATTATATAATCCTTGTCAATAATAAAGCCCTGCTTGTTTTCGTTTGCAAGGTGGGTGAGCACCTGAACGTTGCCGAAAGTGTGTGCAATTCTGCCGCCTGTGCCGCCGTAAATCAGAAAACGGTCACAGCCTGCTTCGACGCCTTTTTTTACGGCAAGCATTGTGTCAGTATCGTCCTTCACACTCGGGTGAGTTTCGGTGTTAGGGTGGTTGGGCACAAAGCCGAGCGAGTCAAAATCCCCGACTACAAGGTCAGGGGTAATTGAAAGCTGCGTGAGCTTTTCATAGCCGGCATCAACGCCTATTATCAGATTGTCCTTTTCGGGCTTGAAGCCTTCGGCGTAAAAGTCGCCGCCGCCGACGAGCAAACAGGTTTTCATAAATACGCTTCCAGTCTGTAAATGGGCATGCCCTGCGAAGCAAAGCGGTGCTCATATTCTGTTTCTATGTTGCCCTCAAAGCCGCTGTTATGCAGGTCGAGGGAAATGTTTTTGAGCTTGAAACCAAAGGCGGAAAACTGCTCAAGCGAATACTCGAAAAAGTGCATATTGTCCGTCTTCTGGTGTATTTCTGCACCGTCTTTGAGAATTACAGCATAACTCTTGAGAAAGCGAGCGTTGGTAAGCCTGTGGTTGGCGTATGAGTTTTTGGGGTATGGGCAGGAGAAATTGAGGTAAATGCGCTCAATTGACTTGGGTGCAATGAATTTCTCAAGGTACTCTGCACCGCCGTGAAGAAAACGTACGTTTTCAATTTTTTCTTCCCTTGCCTTTTCACTTGCCGCAACAATAACGTTTGCAACCTTTTCGAGTGCAAGTACATTGATGTCGGAGTTGAGCTTTGCCAGCTCGCAGGCGAATTTGCCCTTGCCGCAGCCAACCTCAAGCACAACGGGCTTGTCGTTGCCGAAAATTTCTTTGAAATCGAAGTATTCCTTCTTTTCAATTGCCGTTAAAAAGTTGCGGTCGTCGCTGAAAAGTCTGATTATGTTATCGCCGCATTCAGTCAGCCGCTCTTCAAGATATTTCTTTTTTCTCATTCTCATAGCTGATTTGTCCTTTATCTAAAACAGGCACACATCGTTGTGTGCCTGTTTGTGTTTTTTATTCGGTTTCTTCTTCGCCGATTACTTCAACAATGGTTTCTTCGTCTGCATTCTCTGCAAAGCTGTCCAGCATTGACATAAGGCTGCGCACCTCGTGGTTGACCTGCTCTTTTATGAGCCTTGCCTTTTCCTGCTCAAGGCGTGCGGCAGCGGTAATTGCGTCTGCCTTGCGCTGTGCATCCTTTTCAAGCTTTTGCACAACCTGTGCAACCTCTGCAATCATTTTGGAAGCCGCATCGCTGTAGCAGTTTGCTGCCTCGCCGTCTTTTTCGCGGATTGTTGCAAGCTCTGCCGTCAGTGCTTCATTTTCAGCTTTAAGTGCGGCGATTTCTTCAAACAATGCTTCGTCGTCACCCTTGCTTTCTTCTGAAGCAGCTGTTTCACGCAGCTTCTGGAGTGCTATCGCAAGAGCGGTGCAATCCTTGCGCAGTTTTGAGTTTTCCTCAAAGAGAGCATCATATTTTTCCTGCAGAGAAGCGTAGCTTTCACGAAGCTGAGCCTCCGACTGGCGGGTACAGTTGATATACTCGTCAACCTCAGCGCAGTTATAACCCTTTCTCGAAATAGAAAAGCTGTTGTTATCGGCCATTTTGGATACCGCCTTTAATTAAAACTTAGTCGTTGTAGAACTTGAAGCCAGTTGCCTTTGCCCAGTCAAAGAATACACGGATTGACTTGAGTCTGTGCGGGTTGAGGTGGTGTGAGCCTCTTGTGTACCAGTTGAAGCCGTCTATGCCGCAAAGGCTGACGAGGTACTTTGCACTTGCACAGAAACCGGAGTCAATAGCGTTGTCAAGCATACAGATCTGCTGATGTGTATAATTTGCAGCCTCTCTGTCGTTCTGAACAAAGAATTCGTCATACATCTTGGAGAAAAGGTAAGCGCCACAGCTTGTGGGTGTTGCAACAACGCCTCTTGCGCCTGCTTCGTATGCTTCCATAAGGTAGGGGATGTTTGCCTGAAGAACAGCAGAATCGCCCTGAACAGCAATCTTTTCCTTGATCTTTTCGATGCGGCAGGTTGTGTCCTTGATGCCGTGGAACTTGCCTGTTTCAACAAGCTTGCCGTAAACGGATGCATCCATAAGGTGGGGCTGCATACCGGGGAACTCGTAAAGAATGATGGGGAGAGTGGTGTGCTCTGCAAGCTCAGAAAGGTATGTAAACATTCTGTCGTTGTTGTCGCCGTAGCCCTTGGTAACGAAAACAAGGCCGTCAACGCCCGTCTGCTCCATACGCTTGATTTCCTCAACCTGACCGTGCCAGGTGGGTTCAATGTTGGCTGTAGCAACAACGGAAGTGCCGTTTGCGTGCTTAACTGCAAGAGTAGCAAGCTCAATTCTTTCGTCGGGAGTAAGCGTTGTCATTTCGGAGCTGCCGCAGCAAGCGAAAAGATGCTGTGCACCCTGACGTGACTGCCACTCAACGTACTTTTTGTAAACCTCAAAGTCAATTGAACGGTCTTCCTTGAAAGGAGTGAGAAGAAGTGAATAAACGCCTTTGTTGTCGAAAGCTTTGTTTGCCATAATATTAACCCTCGGTTCTGTTTTTAAATTTTTCTACAGTATAACTCACACGGCGTTAAAAATCAACAATTTTATTAAGTAATATTATAAAATATTATTTTAAAGCTATGTAGCAGTAGTCAATGTTCAGCTTGTTGAGCTGTACATAGGTGTCGCCGTAGTTTTCCGAGGTGCCCTGTTTTATTGTAAAGCCGTTGTCGTTGATGGTCACACCTGCCGTTGAATAGTTCTGTGCCGCAATACCGCTCATGCAGTAGGATGCGCCCGTTGCGGTGTAAAACATAGGTACGAGTGAAGGTATAACAATAACTGCCTTCGGTCTGAAACCGAGCTTTATGCTCATGCTTGCTGCGCCCGTACCGAAGTATGAGCCTACAGTGATTGACGAATTCCACTTTGCCTTTTCCTCCTGCGAAACGTGCAGGGTGGTGTCATTCATATGCGAGGCACAGAAAAACGTCTTGGGCAGAAACGCCTCGTATTGCACGTCGCTCGATTCTGCAGGGCAGAACTGTGCCTGAACATCCGCCCAGCTTTTCATAACAAAGGCATCAGTTTCTCTGTCGGCAATTATCGCTTCGCAGCCCGACTGAACAAGGTTGAGATCGCTCTTGAAGGAAAGGCAGTCGATTGTTCTTGTGAACGCGTCGTGACAGGCCGTACCTCCCATTGAGTATGGCACATGGATTGAAAAACGCAGCCTGATATCCGCCATGCGGCAGTATTCGTCAGGCACAAGTTCACCCTCACTGTTTTCTTTGAAAAAATCACTGATTTTAACGCTGTCAAGGCCTACCGATATAATCGGGTTTTTAAGCGGTGTCGCCTTTGGTATGGGTGGAAACTCCGTGAGAAATTTTATTTCGCCGAAAACCTCGGTTTGTTCGTTGAGCCATTTTACAATGTCCTTGGGCATTGCGCTTATTGAATTTGCCATATCATTCAACCTCCACTATCGTTCTGATAATTGCCCAGATGTAAAAGATCTTGTCGCCGTTGTAAACTCTTTCGGCACGGTCAATCTGGTACTTTGTTCCGTCTGAAAACAGAAAAGCCTCATCTTCCGCAAGTGTCAGGTCTGGGTCGGGCGGACCTATATAAAGGTAGTGTCCCTGGCTGTTGAAGCCGATTTGTGTGTAAACACCGTCAAGGTACATCTTGTTTTTGTACCTTAACGGCTGAATAAATGCCTTGTATTTTTTTACTGAATCGGCTGTGCTGAATTCAATTGTTCTGCCGTAGGTGTCAAAAAGTTTTTCGATTTTCATATACCCACCTGCCTGAAAACAAAGCTTGAATCTTCAATCAGGTCTGCCGCTGCGGCAAAGGCTTCATCCCTCACCGTAACAGCCAGTTCAACCGCTGCCGCAGGTGTACGGCTGACTGTAACATCGCCTGCCTTGAAGCTTGTCGTGCCCTGTGAATCTGCGGCGTTTCTTATTGTTATGCGATAAAAGGCGAGTGCTGCAGCGGCAGAGGCAATGCGGCTGTCGTTTTCGTCTGCGCCCTCGCGCAGGCGATTTCTTATTTCGTTAAGGCAGATTGAGCAAAGAGGCAGAGCGTTCTCTGCCTCTTTCTCGTCGAGGGTCATAAGCTGCCTTAATCCGTTAAGTACAGTATAATTACCGATCAAAGCGACTTACCCCCATAAATTAAACTTCAAGCACACGGGATGCATCCGTGAAGATTTTTGCAAAGCCTGCAATCGATGTGATTGCGGCACGCTCAAGCTGTCTGTCAATAAGCTTGTCGTATTCGGTCATAACCTCGCCTGCCTTAACCATTTCAAGTGCACAAGTTCTATCAAGACCGATAATTTTACCGCTTTCAACAGCAGAAGAACGGATGAGCTCTGCGCCGATGGGTGTAATCATCTTGCCTGTTGCGTGGAAGCTCAGGCCTGCCGCAGAATCCTTGAATTCAGGGAGGTTGAGCATATTCACTGCATCTGCATTGTTTGCAATAAGTACATTCATCTCATACGGGTCGAGGTCCTTCCAGAGGTTTACGATATCGGCGTAGCCGAGTGTGCCCGAGGTGAGTGCCTTAGTTGCGGCGGCTGAGTTGCTGTTGCCGTCACCGTTTACAATAACGTCAATTGCATCGGCAAGCTGTGCCTTTGCGATATATGCGCCAATCTGGCGGAGTGTTACGGTGAAAAGGTCAAGGCGCTGGAAGCGGATAGCCTCGTAAGATGCAACGAGCATTCTGCCTCTCTTCTTGAGCTTTACAAGGTTTTCTCTTGTCTTGACAACTGTCTGGGGAATTGTGCTGCCCTCTGCAACCTCCTTGAGTGCCTTGTCATCATCTGTAGGAATGCTTGTGATTGAACGGTAGTCGAGCGAATCGATGTTTGTAACGCTTGCAACAAGCTTGGGAAGCACATTTGCTTCCTCCATACCCTGTCTTACTGCTCTTGCAACGTATTCGGGGAAAAGTGTTGCGCTGTCGCTTGTCTTGAAGAACTTTTCAACAACGTCACTGCCTGCACCGCTTACCTTTATGTCAAAACGCTTGAGCTGTCGCTGATAGGCGTCAAGGCCTTCAAGTGCACTGCCCTTATAGTTGTCGGACGGGTCAATGCTCTCAAGAGCGGATGTGAATGAACCGCCGCAGTAAAGTCCCTTTTCAAGTCTGATATTGTCAAAATTTGCCATAGTTATTTACTCCTTCCTTTCATTAAAGCAGTATGCCTGCTGTGAGTGCTGCCGTGTCTGTTTCGAGTACGGTGACTATCTTACCGTTTGTAGCGTCTGCCTTGATTTTTGTGTCACTTGCGGCACAGATTGCCGTAAGACCGAGTGCAGGTGCAGAGCCTGAGTAGGGCAGGGTGACATAGCCCGAAATCTGTACGGCGGCGAGATTATCTCTGCAGGAAATAACAACACCTACAATTTTGTCGTTTGCCGCACAGGGGCTGACCGTGCCGTTAGCGCTCAATGTTACAAGCGTGCCTTCGGCAAGCTCCTCCTCTGCTTTGAATGTGATTACCTGTTCATTTATACCTTTGAATGAAACTGACATTTTTTATCCTCCTTAAATTTTGAATTCCTTGTTATCGGTTTTGGTTTCTTTAGTGAATGTGCTGAGCTGTGGTGTGAGCGGAAAACGCTTTGCGGCATTTGCCGAAAACGCCTTTTCAAGGACCGTCAGGCTGTCTGTCGGAAGCTGCCTGCAAATCTGCTCAAGCTCATCTGTTGCGAGCTCGGGTACAGACATTGCGCCAAGTCTTGCAACCTGTTTTTCAAGTGCGTGCCTGTATTTTTCGGCGTCCTTTGAAAGCTTTTCAAGGTTGTGAATTTTTGTGGTAAGCTGAGAAAACGCTTCAATACTAAGCGTGATTGCCTCACAGCCCGTGGCGGCCTTTGCGATTCTGTCCAACTCCATACCGTCGGGTGCAGTAAAGCTTTTTGTTACACCTGCTTCGGGTTGAGCAGGCACGGCAACAAAGCTGAATTCGTAAGCATCCGTCGGCTTGCAAAGCACGGTGTGGCACACCTTGCCGTCGTAAACCTCACCCTTGCGGTGCTTGCAGTTACTCTTTTTAAGTTCTGCCGAGCAAACCGAGCAAATGTGACTGCTCACAGCACAGCTGATGCTTGTTTCTTTTTTGATTCCCGACTTTATCTGCTCAATAAGCTCCCCGCTTTTGGGTGTGATGGGAATATATGCTCTTGCCTTGAGAGCGGTGTAGTTTTCACCCGTTGAAGTTTTGCGGATTTCACTTTCTTCAATCCATGTTTTGAAAATTCTTGAGTGCTGGTTTTCTGTTTTCATACTGTGGTCTGCGATACCTGTCCTGCCCTCAAACATGGGTGCAAGTGCGGTAAGTGCCTCGACGCTGAAACGCTCAAAATCTCTGTCAATTTCGTTGTCGCAAAGTACAAGGTTGAAGGTGTAGACCTCATCCTGTGTGAGTTTTCGTCTTGAAAGGGCGTTGATAAGCTCCATATCCTGAACGAAGTCGGATCGTAGCCATGTCGTTCTGTGAGCCAA